>NZ_JBQFPH010000002.1:0-892490 GCF_056534365.1 Ruegeria sp. D6
CCATCAAACGGCCCTGCATGTCAACCAGACAAACCAATACCGTATCAATCTCGCCAGACGAAACCTCAGCCTTCAAATGCTCAAATGTCAGCATGCAATACCTCTGCGATATGCGAGAATTTTCGACGAAAATTCTTTGTCCCTGTAACGACCGGCCCGCGAAAGAACGGGCCGGTCAAGTATTTTATCCGTAACGATAGGGCCGCCCGGCCTTGAGCATTTCGGCGTTGTAGCGCTTGAAGATATCCACGACCTTTGCCTTGGTCTCGGATTCCGCAGCAATTTCATCCCAGAATTTCACCGCAGCCTCTTCCACCGTTGCCCATTCTTCGTCCGGGATCGTCGTCAATTGCATCTTGGTGCCGTTAACCCGCAGGTTGGCCTCGCCGCCCCAATACCACCATTGGCGATAATAATGCGACTGATCGCAGCATACTTTGAACAGCGTCTGCAGATCTTCCGGCAGCTCGTTCCAGCGATCCATATTGGCAAAGAAGTGGCCGGCCCAGGCCCCCGAAATATTGTTGGTTAGGAAGTAGTTAGTCACATCCGCCCAACCCACGGTGTAGTCTTCGGTGATGCCCGACCAGGCAATACCGTCCAACTCGCCGGTTTGGACAGCGACCTCGATATCCTCCCAAGGCAGGGTCACAGGAACCACGCCGAACTGCGACAGGAACCGGCCCGCTGTCGGGAAGGTAAAGATGCGCTTGCCCTTCATGTCCTCCAGTGAGTTGATCGGGTCCTTGGTGGCAAAATGGCACGGATCCCATGCGCCGGCGCTGATGTGTTTGACGCCGACCTTGGAATATTCCTCATCCCAGATCTCGTTCAGGCCCCACTGGTTGAACAGCACCGGTACGTCCAGCGAATAGCGCGAAGCGAACGGGAAGTAGCCGCCGAAAACAGTGACTTCGGTGGGCGAGGCCATCGAGTCATCATCCGATTGAACTGCGTCGATGGTTCCCTTCTGCATAGCGCGGAACAGCTCTCCGGTCGGGACCAGTTGATCGGCGTAGAACAGCTCGATCTGCATACGGTCACCGGCGATCTGGTTGAACATCTTGATAGCCGGGTCGATCACATGCTCGGCCAGTGCAGGACCGGCATATGTCTGCATCCGCCATGTGATCGTGCTTTGCGCCAGTGCAGGCGTTGCCAAAGGTGCCGCCGCAACCCCTACCCCCGCAGTTTTCAGAAACTTACGTCTTGTCGTCATGTCAATTTCCTCTCCGTTTAAGTTTGGGTGCCCGCGTGTCGGGCCTTCTGGTTAATTTCCGTAAACATACCCGGGCAGCCACAAGGCGATCTCGGGAAATATCATGATTATTGCGAGCGCCAGGATCATCACCCCGACAAAGGGCACGATTGAGCGGTAAATGTCCCGCAGGCTGATTTCTGGTGGAGCCATTGCGCGCATCAGGAACAGGTTGTAGCCGAAAGGCGGCGTCATATACGCGATCTGGGTGGTGATGGTGTAAAGTACACCGTACCAGATCAGATCGAAACCAAGCGCCCCCACGAGCGGCACATAGAGCGGCGCCACGATGACGAGCATTGCGGTGTCGTCCAGGAACGTGCCCATGATGATAAAGCTGAGCTGCATCAGGATCAGGATCAGCCACGGTGACAGCCCCAACTGCTCGGTGAACAGGTTCTCGATGGCCTTGACCGCGCCCAGCCCGTCAAACACCGCGCCGAAGCCCAGCGCCGCAAGGATGATCCACATGAACATGCACGAGATAGCCAGTGTTTGCTTGGTACAATCCTCGAAAATCTTCCACGTCATCCGACGCTTGAGGACTGACGCCACAAGCGCCGCCAACGCTCCGATGGCCGAACTTTCTACCAATGAGGTCCAACCGTTCACGAACGGCAGCATCATCGCAGCGAAAATCATCAATGGCAGTGCCCCGGCCCAGAGCAGACGGAGTTTCTCGGACCTCGGGACCTCGTGCGCGTCTTCCATCGCTGGTCCCAGATGCGGTTGAAGCCGGCAACGAATCCAGATGTAGAGGATGAACAAAGACGCCATCAGCAGCCCCGGCACAATGCCTGCCAGCCAAAGTTGACCGACGGGTTGCCGCGCGATCATGGCATAAAGCACCAGAACTACCGAGGGCGGCACAAGGATGCCCAAGCTCGACCCGGCCTGAATGACCCCCGTCACCATGGTCTTGTCGTATCCGCGCCGCAGCAGTTCAGGCAGTGCAATCGTCGCCCCGATGGCCATACCTGCCACGCTGAGCCCGTTCATCGCCGAGACCAGCACCATCAGGCCGATGGTGCCGATGGCAAGCCCACCGTTCACCGGACCCATCCAGACGTGGAACATGCGATAGAGGTCATCGGCCAGACGACTTTCGCTCAGGACATAGCCCATGAAGATGAACATCGGCAGGGTCAGCAGTGGGTACCATTTCATCAGCTTCATCGCCGCCGAAAACGGAATGTCCTGCCCGCCTGTCCCCCAGAGCGCCAGTGCCGCAATGGCTGCGACGGCACCAATGGCACCAAAGACGCGCTGCCCTGTAAACAGCATCAGCATCATCGAAGCGAACATGAAGATTGCGATAAATTCCTGGCTCATGCCCGCGCTGCCCCGATCTCTTGCCCGTTGATCCGCGCAATGTCCTTGAAAAATTCTGATATCGCCTGCAGCAGCATCAGGAAGAAGCCGAAGACCATGATCGCCTTGACCGGCCAGATGTATGGCCGCCACGCGGTGGAGGATCGTTCTAGCCGTCCGACCTCTTCGCTGCCGGTCAGAAGGCCTGTGAAATAGGTGACAGGCTCATCACCCCAATAGCCCAGGCTGTACGCCGTGGATCCAAGCCCACCGTAGAACAGTACACCCAGATAAAGGATCAGCAGCAGCACCGTGAAGGCATCGAACCAGGCTTTCCGGCGATGGCTCCAATTATGGTAAAACAGATCCATCCGAACGTTCGAACCCAGTTGGATCGAATATGGCCCCCCCATGATGTAATAAGTCACCATCGCAAACTGCGCCATTTCTAGCGTCCAGAGCGAAGGCAGAAAGAAGGTCTTCGAGATCGAGGACCACAGCAGGATGCCCATCATCACGAACAGGCCCCACATCATGACCCGCCCGATCCGGTAGTTCACCGCATCGACTACACGCACATATGCTGACATTGCCTTGATCATTCGCCCACCCCGCTACAGAACGGAGCAATGGTACGATTGATCCACGGGGCCAGACAATCGGCCATGACCCGCTGCTGCTCGGCTGTCTGAATCAGATCATTCCGGATCTCGATCATGACGTTCAACAATCCGTTGGGCGCTGCGTGAAGATCCAAAGTGTGCGCCACCCCGTCTGCCGCCGAATAGGGTTCGTTCAATCGAGTAACCAGGGGCAGCTCGTGCGCGGCGCTGGCCAACATCGCCTTGGCAAAGCGGGCGTCCTGGCCATGCAGCAAACCAAGCTCAACATCGCGCGGTGTTCCGCGGTATATCGGCGTGAAACTATGAACCGTCACCATGAGTTTTAGCGTGCGGTGATGACGGATCAGAACATCCTCTAGCCCTTGGCAAAACGGTACATATACGCCTTCGATCCGCTGCTGACGCGCATTGGCGCTCAGTTCAAGGTTCGCCGGGATCGGTGTGTCTTCACTGCATTCCGGCATAGCATCGGGGGCTTCGGGAGGGCGGTTGCAGTCATAAACCAGCCTCGACACCCCGCCATGCACCAGCACGCCGTTCAACTGCTGGGCCAGTGCCTGTGCAACCGGCAGCGCGCCCGGGTCCCACGCGATATGGCTGCGCAGTGCCTCGGCACTTAGCCCCATATCCCCCAGTCCGTCCGGGATACGATGCGAGGCGTGTTCGCACACCACCACAACCGAAGGCTCTTCCGGCGCGTCGTCGATGTGAACGACAGGACCGAAATCAAGCTGAGCAGAGGTGAGAGTGGCGCTACGTGATTCCATTTGGAAAAAATTCCACAGAGGTTCTTAACCTGTCAATAAATTTCCTGTATAAAATTCCCCAAGTCAGATTGCATTGTCAAATTTTCCACATAAACATGGGTAGAAAGGGAAAGGAGTATTCCGTGCGAGTGACAGAAAGGCTCCTTGCGCATCGCGAAATGATGACACCGACCGAGCGGCAGTTGGTCAACGTGCTGCTGGATGATTACCCCATGGCAGGGCTTGGCAGCATAACCGAGCTGGCCAGTATCGCCTCGGTTTCCACCGCCACGGTTGCGCGGATGCTTCAGAAAACCGGCTTTGATGGCTATCCGCAGTTTCAGTCCGCGATACGCAGCGAAGTGAAAGAGATGATCTCGGGGCCCGTCGCCAAACGGGATGTCTGGCAGAATGACTTGCCTGAAGAACACATTCTCAACCGCTACTCCCGCCAAGCGCTTGAGAACCAGCGGCGTTCGATTGATGAGGTCGACCCGGATGAGTTTGACAGTTTCTGCCGTATGCTTTGCGATCCCAAACGGCGTGTTTTCATAACCGGCGGACGCATAACCGGGACCCTGGCGCAATATCTCTACCTCCACCTGCAGATGATCCGTCCTGATGTGAAGCTGCTGTCAGATGCAGCGTCGTGGACTCACGATCTGCTCGAAGTGCGCGAAGGCGATGTGCTGGTGGCCTTGGATGTGCGGCGTTATGAGAACACTACTTTGTTGATCGGGCAGCTTTGCCATGAGCGCGGGGCCGAGGTTGTCCTGCTGACGGATCAATGGCGATCCCCCATCCACCGGCTGGCGAAACACACCTTTGCGGTAAGGATCGCAGTGCCTTCGGCCTGGGATTCCATGACTTCGCTAGTGGTGCTATTGGAATGCGCCATTGCCGAAATGCAGGAACGTCTCTGGGACAGTGTCAAGCAGCGCACGGACGAGTTAGAGCAGGCCTTTGACCGGACGAAGCTGTTTCGCAAGTTCGGCCAAAGCTCGGGGTCCTGACGTCAGGTAGCGACGTTTCATAAGGTACAACTGCGCGTGAGCCCTGTTGTCAGACGCTGCGCAGACCGTACACTCCGGCGTATGACATTCATCGCTGAAAACCAATTACCTCTGCTGATACTGGCCTTTATGATCGGCCTGTTTGGCACAGGATTTCTTTTCCGCAAACCTGCAGGGCATCGGGCATGGAAACTGGCGGATCTGGTCTGGGTCGTATTGGGTGGGATCGGTGCACTGGTCGCCGTGTTGGCCGGGCTTTACACCTCGGACAGTTCGCGGCTGGACCGGCAGATCGACGTTGCTTATGCCGCCACGCTTGCATTCGACCGTGATGCCGCGCGGTTTCGGCTGAGGTTCTGTGACCCCGCTTACGACCCGGATACAGCTGTTTTGTGCGAAAAGGTAGAGTTTCTGTCCGCCTCAACCGCAAGCAATGCCGATTTACCGTTGTTCATCGCGGTTACGAACGAAGTAGCCCCGCTTCAAGGCCTGCATTTTCTATTCGGCCGCACGTCGAGTGATGACATGGATGAGGCCCGCGAGATGGCCGCGAAAGCGGATGCCTTCAGCATCGATCAATTTCTCGTCTTCACATCTCTGGACGATGAAACACAAACCGCAATTGACAACATGCGGCGCAAGGTGCCTGCGATTGCCGGTGATTATCTGATCCTGGCCCAAAGCTATGACGATCTGATCGAACAGGTCGGCAAGCTCAAGGATGAATGGGAATATCTGCAGGCGAATGCGCATATTTTGGTACTGCAGATCATTGCCCTATGTCTGGTAAGCTTTGCTGCACCGTTCCGTCTGGGCAAATCCATCGTTGAGCTACGCACAGCTTTCAACGCCGATACGACTGCGCCAGCAGATGCGGATCAGCCCCCAGAAAGTACCGCGCCAGAGTCCAAAGGTTCCGCGCGCCCCGCCGAAACCAACCCTGACGGATATAGCGTTCCGCACTCGTAACCGCGTCCGCTTTCAACAGCACCGGGCGCGGCAACACGCGGATCAAGGCGACATCTTCCATCAGTGGCTGATCTGGGAATCCTCCGACAGAGTCATAATCCCTGCGGCGTACCAACAGCCCCTGATCGCCGTAGGGCAAACCAAACACTCTGCTACGCAGGTTGGCCCAACCAGCGACCCAGCGGGCACCAATCCCGCTGACGCGAAACCGCAATCGGAAGGCTGCTGGCCTGTGCGAACGCAGATGCTCTGCCACGATGGCGCTCCAGCCTGACTGCAACTCGGTGTCGGCATGCAGGATCAGCAGCCAGTCGCCAGATGCTTTGGCACACCCCCTTTGCAACTGCCCTCCCCTTGACGCCGGGCCTGTTACGATCATGGCTCCGGCTTCATCCGCCATCTCAAGTGTTGGATCCTCTGAGCCGCCATCGGTCACGATTAACTCTCGGATCAGGCCTGAATGAAGCCCTTCCATCAAAGCCTGTAGCGTTCCCGGCAGGGAATGCCCCGCGTTAAGGGTTGGAATCACAATGCTGATCGGGGCGGACACGTCTGAAACCCTCTGGTCATGGCGGCGCGATTTCCTATATCACGAAGCCAGACGAATTGACGAGGATCAACCCATGTCCAATCGCCGCATTCTGCGCCTGACCGGCAACGATACTGATAGCTTTCTGCAGGGGCTGATCACAAATGACGTGCAGCGGCTGGACGACGGGCTGGTCTACGCCGCCCTTCTGACCCCGCAGGGCAAGTACCTGGCTGACTTCTTTCTCAAACGAGACGGTGAGTCGGTGCTGCTGGATGTGGCCGATGTGCTGGCCGACGGGCTTGCCAAACGACTGACGATGTACAAGCTGCGTGCAGATGTGACCATCGACCAGACCGACCTGAACGTACAACGCGGCACCGGCCCCGCGCCCGAGGGCGCCCTACCCGACCCACGGCATCCTGATCTGGGATGGCGCGCTTATTCTACCGCTCCGGAAGGTGATGACGGTACGGACTGGGATGCTATCCGCGTCCGTCACTGTATCCCCGAAACCAGCATCGAACTGACGCCAGACAGCTATATTCTTGAGTCCGGGTTCGAGGCGCTGAATGGCTTGGACTTCAAGAAGGGCTGCTATGTCGGACAAGAGGTCACCGCGCGCATGAAGCACAAGACTGAGTTGCGCAAAGGTCTGCGCGTTGTCGAGATCGCGGGCACCGCTCCGGTCGGGACCGAGATTCACTCCAGTGGTAAACCCGCCGGGGTGTTGTTTACACAGTCTGGCGGAAAGGCGATCGCATACCTTCGGCTGGATCGCGCGGGGGACGACATGCAGGCGGGTGGCGCGACGCTAAAACTGCCAGGTTGATTTTGTTGCTGAACCGGCACGCCCATTTTTTTGAAACCGTTTGCGTATTTGACGCTGCCGGGCCGCGCGGTATCACTGACTGCAATTGGCCTAACGGGATACGTGCATGTTTCGCCTCTATACCGCGATATGGCGTGTCAGCGCCGGACGGCAAATCATCCTTATTCTGCTGTCATTGGCGGTGGCTGCGCTGGCGGCTGCTCCGCTTGAGTTCCAGCGCGACATCGTCAATCACCTGACATCTGATAGCATCGAAGTGGATCGCCTGCTGTTGCTGGGCACCGGGATGATGGGCGTCATCCTGTTGAGCCTCACGTTGAAATGGGTGCTCGGGTATCGCTCTGGAACGCTGGGCGAGGACATCATCCGACTGATCCGGGGACGGTTGCTTGCCCGATCAATCGATCTCAGCGAAGAGGGGCAAGACCTTCGTTCGGGCACGATGACAACGGCCGTATCTGCTGAGGCGGAAGAGCTGGGCAAGTTCGCAGGCGGTGCGTTTTCCGATCCTGTGGTGCAAATCGGCACATTGATCAGCGTGATCGGCTACATCTCTTCAACCCAACCGGGGCTGGGCTTGATCGCACTTTCCATGATCGTTCCGCAGATCATTATCGTTCTGGCCTCTCAGCGAAAAGTGAACATCTTCGTGGCCGAGCGTGTTCGAATCCTGCGCAGCGCGACCGACCGCTTGACGCACGAGGATATCGAGGCGGCATCGCGAGCGATTGAGAAACAGTTCGACGAGATATTCGAGACCCGCCGCAAGATGTTCATCTGGAAACTCTCGGCCAAGTTCCTGCTGAGTGTCATCAATGGCGCAGGGACTGTTGGGATTCTGATGCTGGGCGGCTGGCTGGTGTTGCAGGGTAAAACCGATGTCGGCACCGTCGTGGCCGCGATAAGCGGTCTCGGACGCATTCAAGGCCCGACCGCTTTCTTGATCGCGTTCTACCGTCAGGTCAGCGCCAATCGCATCAAGTACGAACTGATGCTGGAGCTGTTTGGAGATCATCCCGAGCGCTATCGCATTCGGACCTAAAAAAGGGCCGCAGAGCGACCCTTTTGCACCGAACTATCGTCCGCTTACGCGCGTTCGGAATACTCCATGGTCTCGGTATTCACTACGATCATCTCATCCTGCCCGATAAAAGGCGGCACCATGACCTTGACGCCATTGTCCAGAACCGCTGGCTTAAACGAGTTCGCCGCAGTCTGACCCTTCACAACCGGCTCGGTCTCGACGATCTTGCAGGTCACTTTTTGGGGCAGCGTGGCGTTCAGCGCCTCGCTTTCGTAAAACTCCACAACGATAGTCATGCCGTCCTGCAGAAACGGGCGGCGCTCACCCAGCAGTTCCGAAGGTAGTTCGATCTGCTCGTAGGTCTCGGAATCCATGAACACCAGCATGCCATCGGATTCGTACAGGAACTGCTGATCCTTCTGCTCAAGGCGCACGCGTTCGACTTTGTCGGCCGAACGGAAGCGTTCGTTCAGCTTTGAGCCATTGCGCAGGTTGCGCAGCTCGACCTGGGCAAAAGCTCCGCCTTTGCCGGGCTTTACGTGATCCACTTTGACCGCCGCCCACAGTCCGTCATTATGCTCAAGCACATTGCCGGGGCGAATTTCGTTCCCATTTATCTTGGGCATGACTTAAATCCTTCACAAACGGTTGATGCGTCAGTTCTCGTCCCTATATCTGGCGTGACCACACCTGACAAGACAACGAAACCTAGTGCTGCACCTGCAGCGAGCCATGCAAATGACGCAACGCAACTATGCATTTTAGGTGTATCCGAATCGCATGTAATAGGTCATAAGGACCGTCACGCCGAAAATTGCAAGAGCAAGAAAAACAGGAAAGACGAGATGAGAGATTTCGTTGACGGCACTGCCTTTAACAACGAACAAGGCAATCGTGCACGCAAACTTTTCGCAGCCGTTGTACTGGCTGCTCTGGATGATGCCATCGCCGACGACAAGAAGTATGGCAACGGACCGGAACAAATTGCCCGTTGGGCACGTTCGCGCGATGGGCGCGAAGTACTATCGTGCGCCGGCATCGACCCCAATGAGCGGGTTGTTGGCGGGCTGATGGAATTTGTTGGTCGCGGCGTACGGACGTCTGTCGCGCTGTCCCGCGAAGAAAGCGAGCGCCGGAATGCGGCTCAGCAGGCCGAAGCGGCCTGATTGACGCTCGCATCCGATTGAAAAAACGCGCCCTGACATCGGGGCGCGTTTTTCTTTGGGCTGATTGGTCAGATCAAAAAAACATGATCCATTGCCACGCCACCCAAAGCTCGGCCGCCAGTAACAGCGCAAAGAACAGTTTTGCCGAAACCGACAGGCCGCGCTGCCAAAGCACCACATAGGCGGCAATGCAAATCGTCACTGAGATCGGCGCGATCCAAGCCGCATGATGTGTGCTGTCCCAATAGCTGATCGGACTGTGAAAGACCCATGAACTGATCGGCCAGAACTGTGGTCGGCCATCGCCTGCGTGCAATAAGAAATCCATCACCAAATGAAGTATCCCTGCGGATGCGCCAATAGTCACCAGGTGCCAGCGGCGCCACAGCCCGAGTGCAAGTGCCACTCCCCACAAAATGAACGAGTTATCGATGGCGAATACGGTTTGCCACGCGGGTGAAAAGTAAAGCTGATCAAACACCACCTGTGCCGGGATGTTCAGAATGTGCAGCGAAACGCCGGCCATCAGGTATAGCGACAAATCCGGCAACAAGGACCCAAACAGAGCTGCCCATAGCGTCGCGCCCCGGGCCGGGCGCGCAAAAACAGCAGCACCGATCAAAAGATGCGCAGGCGTATTCATATGGGGCTTTTCCTTTGGCCTTAAATCAGGTCATCTGCGCCCGAGCATAGGAGACAGGCCATGGCGCGGTCCATCATGATTCAAGGCACCGGCAGCAATGTCGGCAAATCGGTTTTGGTGGCCGGGTTGGCCCGCGCCTATACGCGACGCGGGTTGCGCGTGGCTCCGTTCAAGCCGCAGAACATGTCGAACAACGCCGCTGTTACGGAAAACGGCGGCGAAATCGGGCGCGCGCAAGCCCTGCAGGCGCGGGCGGCCAAACGACCGACGCATACGGATATGAACCCAATCCTGCTCAAACCCGAAACTGATACCGGCGCGCAGATCATTCTTCAGGGCCAGCGCGCAGGTACAATGAAGGCGGGCGATTATCGCAAGGACAAGTCCAAGCTGCTGGGTGCGGCTCTGGAAAGCTTTGAAAGGCTTTGCAGCGACGCTGATCTGGTGTTGATCGAAGGCGCGGGTAGTCCGGCAGAAACTAACCTGCGCAAGGGTGACATCGCCAATATGGGATTTGCTTGTGCCGCACAGGTTCCGGTGGTTCTGGTGGGCGACATTCATCGGGGTGGCGTGATCGCTCAGATCATGGGGACGCAAGCCGTCTTGGAGGCCGGGGACCTTGCGATGATCCGGGGCTTTGCGATTAACCGCTTCAAGGGCGATGTCTCCCTGTTCGATGAAGGGCGCGACGATATCGCATCCCGGACCGGCTGGCCCTGCCTGGGCGTGGTGCCCTGGTTCCATGATGCATGGAAGCTGCCGGCAGAAGACATGATGGACATCCGCTCTCATACCGGGGGGGCATGCAAGATCGCTGTGCCTCAGCTTGAGCGGATGGCCAATTTCGACGATCTCGACCCGCTTTCCGCCGAACCAGGCGTTACGGTCGAGATCATCCCAGCAGGCCGCCCCCTGCCCGGAGATGCCGATCTGGTGCTGTTGCCGGGCAGTAAGTCTACAGTCGGCGATCTGGCCTATTTCCGGGCGCAGGGTTGGGATATCGACCTTTATGCCCATGTCCGCCGCGGGGGTCATGTTCTGGGCCTGTGCGGGGGTTATCAGATGCTGGGCAAAACTATCTCGGACCCCGATGGCGTCGATGGACGCCCCGGTCGGGTCGAAGGGCTGGGATTGCTGGATGTCAGCACGACAATGGCCGGAGAAAAGCAGGTTATCCTGCGCTCAGCAACCGCCCTGCCCGGTCATGAACCCGTCAGCGGATATGAGATCCACATGGGCCGTACTGATGGCCCGGATTGCGCTCGGGCCTGGCTGCAGATCGAAGGTCGCCCGGAAGGTGCCGCCAGCGCCAATGGGCGCATACGCGGCAGCTATCTGCATGGGATTTTCACCTCGGACACGTTTCGCGCCAGCTATCTGGCAGAACTTGGCGTGACATCGGAAACAGCTTACGAAGACGGCGTCGAACAAGTGCTGGACGACCTTGCCGACCATCTGGAACAGCATATGGATCTGGATCTGCTTCTCGCGATGGCGCAGACGCCACGCACCAGTTAAGCCTCAGTCAATATCCGTTGCGGCGATCGCCCGCGCGATCTCACGCCGAACCATCTTGCGCAGGTTTTTCGTGATCCGTTCGCCCAGCGCGCCCTGCAGCTCTTCCCGGACGATCTGGGCGACGAGTTCGCGCAATTCCTCTTCTCCGATTGTCACATCGGTCGGCTTCTGTGCCATATCTTCCACCACCTCCGGGTCGCGAATAAATGTGGCTTCGGATTTTGGTTCAGCAGCCTGAGACTGCGCAAAAGCTCTGTCTGCCGGCCATTCAACAGCCTGCGTCTTGGTGCCAGAGTAGTCGTCATCGCTCTCGCCATCAGGCTCCCACTGATCCTCGGTGCGCGCGATAGCAGCTTCCAAAGCTTCAATCTTGGCGCTGAGGCTTCCCGCTAGGTCGCGCTTTGGTGCGTCTGCCTTGGCGTCGACATCACCAGCGCGCACAATATCGCTGGGTTGCAGCCGCATCGGTTCGGCAGGGTTGCTTGGCGCATTTGCGGCCTGCTTTGGGGTACTGTCACCCGCGCTATGCTGGGGCATCAGTTTCAAGGGCGCGGCCTTCTTGGCGATCAGCGGTTCATCGCTGACGCGCAGCGCATCCGTTAAAACCAACCGGCCCGGCTTGGCAGCCGGGGCCGTCGGAACAAAGATGAATTCTGATTCGTCATGCGCGTCCTCGTCGACCATTCGCTTAACCGACGAAAGAACGTCCTGAATATTGGCGCTTACAACACGATCTGACATTATTTTCTACCGCTCTAACCTAGGCCCGATTGTAGCCAATCTGAGCCAGCGCCACAACAGGTAGCGATGCCCTTTAGTCGCGGCGCAATGCCTTGAGCACTCGATCCAGATCGCGGCTTTGCTTACTGACCTGCGACGGCGCCTTTTTCACGAGGTTGTAATACAGGGTCGGATCATAGATCTGCACTGCAAGACCCAAACGCTCTGCCGTCAACAGCCCCTGGGCTTGCAGCAGTTCATATGCCGCCCGCGACCGCTCGGTTCGGGATGCTACCTCGGCCAATTGCGCGTCCAGCAAATCCTGCTGGGCATTCAGGACGTCCAAGGTCGTCCGTGCACCCAACGTTGCTTCTTCACGAATACCGTCAAACGCCACCTGCGAAGCACGAACCCGTTCCGTTGACGCCCGCAGGCTTGCAGTTGCCGCCTGAAACGCAGCATAGCGATCGGCAACACCTTGTGTGATGTCTTTCTGAACGTTCAGAAGGTTGGCACGCGACGCATCACGAGTTGCCATCGCACGACGCACCGCTGCCGCCAGACCGCCACCGGAATAGATCGGCTGATTGAAGTTCAGTGAGATCGTCGCATCGTTGATGTAATCGTCATTGTCGTAGCTCTCGGTAATGCCCGCATCCGCATTCAGGCTGACATTCGGACCCAGATTTGCACGCTGCTGCTGCACGATCAGGTCCAGCGCACGCACCTGATGCTGTGCGGAAAGAATCGCAGGGTGGTTCCGCTGAGCCAAATTCACCGCATCCGCCTCTGAACGCGGCAGGTTGGGCAGCCTTGGCTGACCAGCCGTCCGCCCAGGTGTCTTGCCAACGGCGTTTACGTATTCAGCCTGAGCAATGCTCAGGTTACCACGTGCGACCGCCAAATCAGCCTGAGAGCTGGCCAATTGTGCCTCGGACAGGGCAACGTCGGTACGTGTAACCTCACCTACTTCAAAGCGATCCTGTGATGCGCGCAGTTCTTCCGCCGACACTTCCACGTTGTTCTGGCGGATCGCAACCGTTTCTTCCTGCAGCAGAACACCTAGATAGGCGTTCGCGGCTCTGATCAGGATTTGTTGTTCAATATCAATAAGAGACTGACGGGTTGATAGCACAGTTTCCTGCGCCGATTGCTTGCCAAGGATGGAAGCGCCACCGTCATAGATCAACTGGCTCAGCGTGAGACCGGAAAAAAAGCTCGAAGGCTCGCGCGTCGTGATCAAGCTGCTCGTATTGGTGCGCGTGTAATCCCGGCTCACCCGCACGGTCCAGTTGATGATCGGACGCAGCGCCGAGAGCGCAATGGCGACATCTTCATCCGCTGCGCGTAACAAGGCACGGTTTTGCTCAAGCAGGCCGCTGGTGTTATACGCGCCGATGAATGCATCGGTCAGATTATCTGCCCAAACCGACCTTCCGGGCATCACACTTAATGCAACACCAGCAGCCAAAGTCAGGCCTTTGACCAGCTTTCCTGTCGTCGTCCCGCGCATAACTAAGTCCTCTCAAATCGAAATTACGCAACCACCAGCGCAGTTTGCGCCGGTGTTTTCAAGTAATCAAGGCATCAAAATACTTCTAATTCCAACTATAGCGAAAATGCACACTCAGCGCAAAATGCGGGCAAAATCGGTGCGCTAGCATTGAATGCAAATCGCCACGAGACACGGCCTGAGGACTTGAGACCCATACGAACCGTGCCAAGATCACCCTCCATGAACAGGCAAATGATCCGGCCCCCATCCTTGAGTTGATCCAGCAAAGTGTCTGAAAGCTGCTCGACCCCACCCTGAATCATGATCACATCGTAGGGTCCATGCTCAACCGCGCCTTGTTCAAGCGGTCCTTCATGAACAATAGCGTTGTCTACGTCAGCTTCCATCAGAAGCGTCTGAGCTTCGGCCGCCAATGCCGGGTCGGATTCTACTGCCACAACCAACTCTGCCATTCGCGCGGCAATTGCGGTTGAGTAACCCAGCCCCGGAGCGATATCCAGCACCACTTCATCATTGGAAATGTTGACTGCGTCCAACATCTTAGCCAGCGTCCTGGGCTCAAGCAGACAACGTCCATCACCCAACTCGACCAGATCACCAACATAGGCTGCCTCACGTTGCGCATCCGGCACGAAATTTTCGCGCGCAACGCTCAGCATCGCATCAATGATAGGGAACTTGGTCACATCCGAGGGCCTGACCTGAGTATCAACCATCGTAAGGCGCCGGGCTGCGAAATCTGTCATGTGATCGCTCATTCCTTATCAGACTGTTATCTGGCTTTTGCCACATCCGCCTGCCTGCAGCAACGGGCCAGATTGCATTTCCGGGCGCGGCAAAAACGTACCATTGGGGTATTGTCAAATTTCCAAACAAGACAGAAATAATCGCCCTCAAGGCTATGGACGTTCATCCTGAAAGCTGATAGAACGCCCCCCACACCACGGCAAGTTATTGATATTGCTTAAAAAGGCGAGTTGGCGGAGTGGTGACGCAGCGGATTGCAAATCCGTGTACACCGGTTCGATTCCGGTACTCGCCTCCATTTAAAAACAATCACTTAGATCACTCCTTGCCGTGTTTGAGGCCCCGCGTTTACAGGGGCGTTTACATTTTTGCGTCTTGAGACAGTGATTTTGCTCGATTGAGCTTGCGCAAAACTGCATCGCTTTCGTCCGGGCTAACCTGCGCATAATGCTCGATAACCTGCGCCGCGTAGCGAACCGACCACCCCATCAGAACTGCAATTTGGCGCAAAGACAGATCGGCATTCAGCAATCTTGTCGCCGCTGTCCCGCGCGTGTCAGACAGAGTCTTCTCTCTAGCTGGGTGCTGACAGGTGAACGAGACACTTTAGACCAAGCCGCATTTGATTTTTTGCAAGCTTCATTGGTCACCGGAGAGCAATTGCTGGAACGTTCGCAACCTCGAAACGCTAAACAGAAAGCTGAATACCTGATGCTCTTGATCAAACTAAGTCTTAACCAAAGCAGCAGCATCAACGAAGAAGATGCCAAAGCTATCCTAAATGTGGGAAAGAACGGAAGAACTCTTTTCACTCTTCAATCGAGCAAGCAGAAATCGACGTCAGTCTCTACCCTCCTGAAGATGCTTCTAGACTTATCATGGCGCAGAAGACCCTACCTATCCGCAAAAAGTTGGAAACATTCAGGTATTATAGCACGTTGCTCCTATTGGTTTGGGCGATCATATTTGTCTCCGGCATCGGAGGCCAATTGGCAAGCCTACTGTCATTTCTTGCATGTTTATGCTCCGGTGTCGCGGCTTGGGCATTCGACGTAGTTCAGCGCAAAACCAATCGTCTGACTTAGATTGGGCAACTTGAGATAAGATTGGGACATAGCCCGAGATTCTCCGATCTCAGACATGTCCAATTTAGATGCGCGGGTTAGGTGTCAGATAGGTTGTAGTGACCGAGGCTCACTTCGGTGAAAACATCCACCGTGTGCCTTCGGTCAACATTCTTGCGCGACGGTGTCAATGGCATTGAGCGTGTAGACACCAAATTTCGAAACGCTCAGTGCCCTTGCGGAGCTAAACTTCGGTAGTGGACGGAACCTGAGTTTGCGGGGGAGGGACGATTCCACCATTAATTATATCAGAAATACAGACATAACGCGCACTCTAACTTATGTTAATAGTGCATCAGATGCCTAACCAGGTACCCATCTGGCAGCAAGAGTCACCTGAAGACGCTTGGATCGCCCAATTACTCGACTCCCACAAGCTTCCATATTGGAATTGGGTCGCAGCCACCTCCGCAACACTCGCAATTCGCTGTACCGCGATCACCCTCAGACCCGTCGAACCCAGTATTCTTGAGCACAATGACAGTTCGCGGAGCACCACGCAGCACACCCAGGAGCTTTAGATTACCGTCCCGATCATCGAAGGTTCCGTCATCAACGCACAACTCACCCGAGCCATATGTCGTTTCCCAGTTTCCTGGCCCTTCGCGAACTTCGATCCTTTTTAGTCTCTGGTTAGAGTCCACGATATCGTAGATTAATGTAGGCACGTTTATACCCTTTCTAAGACGCTATTCTAGTTTATCCCAAACAATAGATCCTCCATGTAGTACTGATAGTTATCCGCGTTTCTACGAGCTTTTCCAGGATCAGAAGTCGCTAAGGCTTGAGCGTCAGCAACCCCATATTCATGATCCACTGTAGGTGCCACCGCCTCAATATGAGTAATCTCATGTAAAATCACACCAGCGAATGAATCTTTGCCCGTCGCACTTTGTTCAAAAAACTCCGGGGCTAAGTAGATATTTCCAGACCCATCTGGAAAATATGCAGCAAGCTCATTCAAACTGAACTCGAGCTCAGGTGAATTCGCAATCGGGCACCAAACATTAGAGATACTGGAGAATGTCTGTGCGAACTCAAAAGTCCTCTTTACCTCCAGCACAGCGTTTTCAGCATTCGTTCCAAACCATCTGGCAAAACGCTGCTCGTCTGCCACATTAGAGAGTGACATTGCATCAATCGACTTCGCAATCCCATCTTGTGCTGTCTTTATCGCTTGTTCAACGATGTTTTGTTGCGCAGCAGAGCACGGGATTTGACTATCAGAAATATCTGACAGCGAAACGGTTGGGATCAAAATGATGCAGGAAAATAAGGCTGTGAACCTCATTGTTCAAGACTCCTCAGGTTAGCTTAGTTCAGGATCGTCTGTTATGAATTACAGGAGGACAAAGATGCCGTTCGCGATAATGCGCCATCTCGTTGAGGTGCCCCCAGTCTCTAATACGTTTGCCTTATTCATTTTCTTTTGTTCCGCTTCAAAGTCAACTGGCGAAAGACCTACGAGATGTTCGTCTGGCTGGCTTCTGGTGACATGGTAAAACCCAAAAGCCAAGGATTGGGCGATCATTATTTATTCTGTATTAAATCAAACTCTTAACACGAACCGAAGTTCTAGGCTTTTGACTGCTCCTCCCCGGTTAATCTAGGATAGCTCTAAGCATCCCCAGGACTCTCGCTTTGGGCGAAAAACAGGTCGTAGAGGAAGACCAGGACGGAAATCCAGGCCGTCAGGGCAAGCGCCGCCAGAATAAGCGGTTCGACAGCCGGATACCAATCAACCGACCCTTGGAGCTTACCCTTCTCGTCGATGAATCCGCCGATCTTGTGGGGTTTCGAGAAGATTTCTGAGAACGGAACGGTATCGAGTGCGGAACCGGGCGACCCTGTCTGCGAACGGAGCCAAACAGGTGCATCCAGGACCTTCCGGGCAAAATGTACAAGTGATAGCGATGGCATGATGATGAAGGCCGTCAGAAAAAAGCGCTGATGCCAGCGCCCGCCCGATGTGGACGTGTCGAGACCTTCCAGCCATACCACCGGCAGCTTTGCGTGCCACGCATCAGCGCCGCTTTGTCGCGCGTAGGCTGTCCCGATGCGGCTGAGCAAAATGGTCAGCACGGCGCAGATCGGTAGGGCCACGAGGGATCCGACGCCCGGCCCATCCTCAATCAAATCGACATCAAAGATCGGGCTTCCACCCTGACTGACAATCCAGGCGTTCGCGGCATAGAAGGCGAGAAGCGCACCCAGAACGCTCCAAAGCTTGCGAAGATGTTCTTGCGTCACTTCAGGCTCCTGCCCATCAGTCGATGTTAAAGGCCACGCAGGCTTCATGCAGGCCTTCCACAATCTCCGCCTTCAACGCTTCTTCGATATCTGCGGAGAAAGCCCGAAGCACGCCGGCTTTCGAGCCACCAAAATCGCTTAGCGTCACGGAGACTGTTGGAACATTGCAGGTATCGAGATGCACGGTCGCAGCTGCTGATATGCGAACCGAGGCGTCGGCCCGCACGAATGCCGCAGAAGACGTTTCGCACGCCAATCGACCTGTGAACGTTGCGTCAACGACATCACCTATGAGCAAGACCGCCGCCTCCTCGACGCTGACGCTCTGAAGTCGGTCGATGCCTATTGAGAACAGGCCTGCATCGAATTTCAATGCGCGACAGGGATTGTCTTCGGCGATCCTTTTCTGAATCACGGTGTTCGAATGAACTGGGGTCAAGCCAAGGGCGGAGAACACCAGGACCACAGCAATCAGAAGTCGCATAACCAGCGCTCCTCTCGATCATATGGCGTGCGCAAGGAACCCAAACTCTTTCCGCCCTTAGCAGTTCGGGTCATTGCACCTTGTCGCGAGGTCGGCGTTTACATCTTCGCCCGCTATATAGTCGGACCTCTCATCGTATTTGGGTTGTCCGTCACAAGCGAAGGCACGCCGTGCATTCACCATCCAGAAATGCGAAATCGTGCCGTCGGACAATCGCGTCTTTGAGATACGTTCGGCATCCGCATCCCATGGAATGGTCTGCCAATCACCGTTTGAAAACACCTCGATTATAGTAAAAGCATCGGGCGACTGGTTGATCCGTGCGACGCACTGAACGCCCAGGTCCAAAAGCGCCACCAGATAGTTTGGGTACTCCTTTAATAGCCGCTCTTTCTTCTCTTTTAGCGTTGCAGGAATACGCGGATCGTCGGTGCACCAGTCAGGACCGGAATTGCAGGAAGCCTGAGCTGCCCCCGCACAGATCAAGGCAACGCAAAATGCGGTTTCAAAAAATCTCATCATTTCCTCCCGTTTGGATATTCATCCGCAACAGTTTCGCAATTGACGTCTTTGCTCACGCCACCAAGCAAGCGCCCCAAATCAAGGCGCGCTGCGTAGCGGGGACCGGCAGGCCGGAAAATGTCAGTATCTGGTGACAGCGCTACGCCTGTGGGAGCCGGCTCGATCGGATAACTGGCAGGCCGAAACCATGGCCGCTCTTCGACGTAAAGCACGAAAGTCTCACCCGGTACCGGCGTTTCAAGAAGACTCATTTCCCGTGTCCAAAGGCTGATCCAGCCAGCCGGGCTGTCATTTGGCACAAGGTATCCTGCATTCGGGCGACCCAGAGGATCAGTGTCGGATTGATCCAAGCGAACTGGCGTCCTCAAGAGAATACCGCCTGGCCCTTGGCGTTCTCGGAAAACCTCATAGTGCAAACGGGGACGGTCATGCAGTCTTTCATGCGCGAACAAAGCGTCGGCCGCTCCTTCCTCCTTGGCATCCAAAACAGACCGATACGCATCTCGGATCTCTTCGCCTTGATCCTCTGACGGGTCGAAAGCCGACTTGCGGCTCAGTGCAGCCGCCCCGAACAAGCTCAGCGTGAGCCCGCCAGAATCGTTCTGAACCACGATCAAATGACGGCTTGCCATGACGTGCGCCCATTGCGTAACCGGTTCCGAGACTCGCAGGTCTTCTTTTGTATTGGGCTGATATCGGACGAGGCCGAAGCGGACCATCGCCTCAGACAGGACGCCAATATCCAGATCGACATCGACATACCATTCCTCCGTCTCGGGATCGAACAATGGTCGATAACACATGAGACCGACGGCCAATGATTTGCCTGGAACCAATGCACCGACCTCGCGCGCCTGTTCCACAGTTGGCATCAATGCATTCGCCAAATACGTCGCTTTGCGTGGATCACCGTCTTCGCGCTCAAGGTCGCGATGAAATGCATCTGGTCCAATGAAAAGACCAGGGCGGTTCGCTCGGCGCACCTGCCCTGCTCGGAACTCTACTCCGAATTTCTCTAACGGCACCTCACAGGCGAGCCCCTGCAACAACTGCTCGTCGTCCTGACCTGCAATCGGATCGAGTCCCATTCGGGACACAAAGCGCCCACCTGGCCCAAGATCATCATCAATGAAATGCGGTAGGTCCGCCTTTGGCCCCAATTTGCCTGTCATGGGGTCTGGGATGGGAACACCATCGTCGCAGAAGGGTGCTGGGTTAGTTTCGTCAAGATTGGGTGGCCAAAGCACAATGCCCAACTGTTCATCCTCGCCGGAAGAGAACCATTCCCGCGAGAGCCTGATACGCGTGACAATCCGACGGGACTGAAGCAAGCCTTTGTTTTTTCCCCTCTCCTCGATACGCCCATGCCAAGCAAAAACCGGTTCGGGCGTGGGCGGGTCGCATTTGGCAGGACGTTTGGTGGCCGGAAGAATGACTTCGGTCCAATCCCCATCCTTGTACGTCACGGCCTGCGGCAGTGTCTCCGACGTTCTGAAAGCACCGCCGCGAACATAATTCGCCGTATCGAGAAAAGCCGCTGTTCGCCCGAAGACGCGCGGTTTGATCAGGAGTTTCCGCGCCTTGTCGTCGGGGAAGACATGCTTGCGAACGACACGCCATTCGTCTGTCGTTTGTTGGTCAGCGAGAAAGAACGGTCGAAGCGGGAGCGTTGCATCCCCGCCCACTGTCTTCTTTATCTCACGCGACAGGTTTTCGACGCGCAAGAGCGGGAAGGTAACCTCGTCATGCTTTGTGACACCCTTGTCATTGATTGCAAAACCGAAAATATCCTTGCCAGTTCGGTAGAAGACACGTCCGTCGTCCAATTCGAAATTCGGCCAGTCCCCGTCGCGTTTCTTGGGAACGCTCCTACCGCGTTTCGGATCATCGAAGGCTGACGCGCCCGGCAGGATCGCCTGTCCTATCAGTTCAAACCCGTCGACCTGATCGAGCCGAAAACTGATCTGACCATCGAGCGCGAATTCAGTCGCGAGGTGATCAATGGCGTCCTTTCCGATCAATTTCCCGTCGGTTTCCAACCGACTACGTACCGGTCGCAGCACACGCATCCGCGCCGTATCAATCTCTGCAACTTTCTCTTCGAACCTAGGTTCATCCCCGCCTGCTGGAATGCTTGGTATAGTTGGCGTTCGGATCGGTCGGTTTACGGCATGTGTCACCCGGATCGAGCGAACGGAGGCAAGTTCCGGCAGCGGGCGCCTTAACATCATCTGATGAAGTTCCTGGGCGAGTGCCTGAAGCGCCACCTTGGGGGGCGTGATCTCTCCGCCCGGTCCGAAAAAACTGGTATCTGGGTCAGGGGTTGACCCGCCGCAAGCAAGACTGGACAAAGCTTCGGCGATAACTGCGGCGTTGCACGCCATCCCGAGCTTTTCCCTAGCCTCCCTCAGGCACTCATCCCCAGTCTTGTCGCCTACGATACGATCAGCGTAGATCGCGAGCGACTGGATCAATGAAAAATTCCGGCAAAGGTCCTCCGCACTCGGAACGGCCCAGCAATCCAGTTCGTAGTCTTCGCCGGGCGGCAAGGACACCACGATGCGCGACAGCAGGCGGTCGACACCGCCCGTCTCGACACGGACTTTCCGACCGGCCAAGAAAAGGCGAATATGGGCTTGTCCGGTTGCAGGTGTGGTCGCCCGCAGCAAGTCAACGACAACCGGCAACATGCGTGGATACCCAGCCTGAGGTTCGACTGCGACCGGAACAGGGTCGCCGACATAGGTACCCTCCGCAGGATGGCGCAGGGCAAACACAAGCTGCGAAGCCATGGGATCGGGGTAGTAGCGTCCGTCTGCTTCGGTAACGGTGACATCCAGAACTGCGTCGCCCGCACCGTCACTATCGGCGTCGTTAGGATCATACGGATACCGCCGATTGACCAGATAGGCTTCGCTGTTGAAGCCACGCATTATTGCGCTTCCAACCGTCGGGAACCCCCCCTCATCCGTCTTTGACGCGCGCGGGATCAAACCCTGCGGTTTTCGCGAAAATTGTAGCTGATCGAACACGCCATGCCGTGTGGCTTCTTCGAAACTTACCTGCGGCGGCAACAGAATGCGCCGGGCCGACCTTGGTCTTTCCCGGTTGAGCAATTCTTTCAAGGCTGGAACCCTTCGTTCGTCCCGAGTGAGATCGATCGACCTGACCAACATGTTGAGTGAGTGCTCCGGTCCCATTGGCAGGTTCAGCTTTTGGGCGTCGCCCCGCAGCATCAAAACAGTCGGTACGTCCAGTCGCGACTGACGAAGAAAGCGAAAATATGGCCGTGCGTCATTCTGGTTGGGCGGGTAGGGCGTATCCAACTGATCGTCAGCCAGCGCATTGACAGGAACGGCCGCACCGCCGGAAAACACCTGCCGCATCTTGAAGCGATAGGCGCAGCCATAGCGGAGGGGCGGCGGCAACAACGTATCGTTAAAATCGTCAGAATTCGGCAGGCTGATCGTCCGTCCGAATCGTAAGCCGGCTTCGGAAACGTATCCCGGTCGCGATGCGCTATCGGCCCCCATCGGATCGCCGTTCCATTGTGCGATGGCCTCTTCCATCACCACGTCCACGGGCTGTTTGTTCTCGCCGTCCATCTCGTCTGTCGCGATCAACCGTGCCGGAACGGTCTGCATGGCACTGTCAAGGCTCACGCGCAGTTCACTTTTGAACCGGCCCGCGATCCTTGGCAGCTTCCGATTCACAAAACGCCGGGTATTTGGATCGCCAGAAGTCCCGTAATCGACGACGCGTCCTGTTAACGACCGCCATTCTGTCACGATATCAGAGCTGCCATCCCTATTCTTGACCGGCACACCTACATCTAACCGTGCACCGACAGTTAGATCAGCAGCGTCTAGGACCAATTGCTTTTGTGCCCCGCAAACGGCGAGATTTGATTTGATCGATGCACCGGCCAGCCTGGCAAGATCACTGCCGGCCGGAAAGTTCACCTCGGACTTAGCAATACTCGCTGCAAGATTGAGCGTGGATTGCTGGAGAACACCGCGGTCTAGCAGGGCGAGGCCGGATGTCTGAAGACTGGACGCCTCGCACAGGTCTTCCCAAAGACCGGCTTTCGCCCATTTCTCGTTGTCCTTGTCACCATCTTTGGTCTTTCTATCCTCGGCGGAGACTGCCAGCATGTTTGCGCGCCTAAGTTGGCGGCGCTGACACTCAAGTTCAGTTGCTGTTCTGATGTCGAGACTGGTGAGGTCATAGCGCAACCGATCCGGTGCTTCAGGGTCAACCGGCACCCCCATGCGAAAATGTCCGTCACGTTCTGGCGACGTCTCCTCGCACTCCCATTCTGTTTCTGAGGCTGGGTAAAACCAACTTCTTGCGCGTTCTAGCTTTGCAAGGGTTAGCGGCAGCGCGCGAAAACTGCGCTCCTCGTCTCCGCAAGAAGGATCGGGACAGGACACAAGGACGAAGCCGTCGTTGACCGCAGGAGTTTTGCCTTCAATCTCATCAAGATCGATACGAACATCGATAGCGAGGCCGAACAGCCGTGCAAGTGCAGGTGTCGACTGCAAGGTGAAGAATGCGCGCTCAGCGGCGGCAAGGACCGGGTTTGCCTCTTCATGAACCCGTTTTGGCGCTTCTCCTGGGGCCGTATCAGCATATTCCGACCAACTGGCGTATGCCGCGATTTCCTCCGCCCTCTCGAACGTGCTCTCGGCGTCATCGCCGGCAACAAACGCTTTCGGCAACTCGACCCCAGATGGACGTGCAGAGCGGACACATTTCTGATCTTCTGCCGCGTCGGCGGCAGACTTTAGCGTTTTGGTCACAGATTTGGACGCGCCGACGACTTTTTCCCGCAAGGCCTTATGTTTCGCGATGGCTGCGTCCCGGCGCTTGGTTTTGACGATTTTTTCAGGAACAATCTCGTCCGTGGGCGGCACATGCGTTTCAGTGAGCGTTTCGGCGAGACGCTTCAAACGGGCTAGTTCCGCAGCGCAACGCACGTCCCCACCTTGCTCCGCTTCCGCATAGGAGATCAGAAGCTCTTCGACCCTTTGGAATTCGATGGAAACCGAAAGGTCCGAATGTGGCACGGCAGCCATCGCTTGCACGGCACGTTCTGCGTTGGGCTCAATCTTGATTTTGAGTTGCCCGTCGTTCCCGTAAAGACGTTCGTCCTTTTTGGTCTGCTCTTCAGCGTTCAACGGCGCAGCGGCTGCTGTCGTTTGGTCCAGAGCAGTCGGATTCGCCGCAGAGCCGCCCAAGGAAGCGTCGATCTGTTTGGCAAGCGCGAGCCATTCGGTTTCATCCCCCTCGAACAAATTTCGAAGCCAGATCCGGCGCAGCTCTTCCAACTCCGTCGCGCTGAATGTGCCGGCAGCGCGCCAGGCGTCTGCTTGTACCTGACAAGATGTCCCACACTTACTGATATCGATTGGCACATTCCCGGAATCGATCCCGAAAATGGCCAGTGGAATCTTGAAATCGCTTCCCGCAAGTTTCTCAAATACATTCTTTGGCCAGCTTTGGAGCGTGTAACCCGTGGGAATATCCCCGCTTTCTCCGGACAGTTCGGGTGTCAGAAGCACCGTGGCGCGAAGGAACCTTCTGCCTCGGGAACGAACAATTCCGTTGGGGACAACCCGCGCGTAAGGGCGCGCGTAGATTGGGGTTGTGTCGACTTCTTTTACAATATTAGTTGCAAAATCACGCGCCATCAGAACAAATCCTCACACTCCATCGTCATGTCATAATATTTGCGGTGATCCCGCCAGTTGCCGTTGGGCGGATCGACCTGCACCTTGATGACCGGGTCCCGAACTGTGACAACTTCGACGAACTCATTTTCGCTTTGGAGCGAAGCAAGCTGCACACCATCATGGAGTGCGCGCCGTAGGGTCCGAAGCGATGGGTGCAGGCTTGCCTGCTGCGTCGGTTGGAATCCCTTTCCTTCCTTTTTCCAGACCTGAACAGAGAACTCGAAGTCCTTGATCCCCATCGAGAATGAGAAGGTGAACACCGCCTCACCCGACATGTCCCCGTTAACCATGCCAAGCCGGACATATAGGGAGGATGAAAAGCTAAATATCCAAATATTTGCACTTCCGCCCGCAAAGAAAGTGCCTGATATTTCAGTGACCTTTCCAACATCCGGCAAAGATGTCTGGCGGACATAGATGCCTGCCATGATTCGTCCCTGACCGGTGAGCGGACCGAAGGCAAAGGCCCCGGCGCCACCGAATTCAAACGATGCCTCGAAGCCAACGATGCCTTTTGTATTGGCCTCGATTGCGAAGAACCCGGAGCCACCATACGGCGCGATCGACACGGTGAAAGGTGAGCGCCTGCGGGAGAGCGAGGCCCCAAACCGCGCGTCCGCCCCATCGAAAGGCAACCGGGCGCTGGCGGTTATCGCAACATTAAAGAACGACGCCGTGCCGATAGATATCGTCGTCGAAGGCAGAGCGTATCCTGCCTTCAAACCCAAAGGTGAGATTGTCGGCTCGATGAAGAAGCCGCTGTCGCTTGAGAGCGTGAAGTAGGAGGCAAGCTGCTGAACGAATTCAAGCTCCTTGCCGATCTCAAAATCCACGAAGTCGACTTTGAATACTGGGTCCCGCCCATCCTCCGTGATAAACCTCGCGCCCGCGAATATCAGTTTCACGGCTTTGAAGTCGCCCACGAGATTGATGTCGAATGGACCAAGCGATCCTACCGCCTTTGCCGAAACAGACGGCGGCGCGAATTGGTGGCCGCCGTTGCCGATGCCGTCCGATACACCTGAGATTGTGTTGGAGAAGTCGATGACGATGGTGGCGTCGACTCGGAACTTGGACTTGTTTCGTGGTTCGAAGATGCCCGCTGTGGCCTTTTTCATATTCTCGGACAGCTCGGTGCCAAAGCCGTAACTCATCTCGATTTTCGATGGCACGAGTTCCAGAATGTGTTCCTCGATCTGGTCACGGACGACGTCGAGCGCAATCTCGTCCAGAAGCTGGCCCTTGAGAAGCTGGCCGAGGACTTCGGCAAGCCCTGTGAAGATCGCAACTGGCGCAGCTTCCCCATCAACCCAGCCTTGAATGAACGCGCGAAGGAACTCTCGATTGGCGGGATCAGAGATGGGTTTGGCAGTTGGTTCGAAAGCCGTCGCCAGTCCGTTGGTTGCCCAGGTCAACCTGTCAGTTGAAATACCGCCGACCACGACTTGCGGTTGCAGTTTGTCGCTCAGATCCTGAAGAAGGCCTTGTTCGTCCTTGATCGCGTCGAGAATGATTTGGCGGAGCGCTACGAGTCCAACGTAGACTTCGTGGACAAGGCCACGCGGTTGCTCTTTGGCACCCGGAGCCGTACCAAGAACACTACCGAGGTTCGGCATGTCTGCGGCTGGCGTGAGGCGTTCCGGCAAGGGGTCAGACGGGTCCAACCCAAGCGAATTTGCCGTAATAGAGTTCGGCAAAATGCCACCGATCGAAGCTCGGGTAAAATCATCGGCACGCGCGTAAATTTCGCCGACCGCATAGCCGAGGATATCTTCGCCGATACTGGCAAGAGATTTCACGGCGGCTTCGATTCCCTCTTCTTCGAGCTTGATGAACGCGTCGGCTTGATCGTTGATCCATTGTGTTGCGGCGGCGACGACCTCCTCGCGCGCGACGGCGGGCAATGCGGTCCGCTCAGCCGACTGGGCGAGTTCAGTATCAATGTCTTCAAATATCTTCTGCAGCTCCTTGACTGCCTCGAAGCCGGTCTTGCCTTTGGGATATTTGTCGAGTTCCATCGAAAGGGCTTCCAGCGCCTTTCTGCTATCCTCGGCATCGCCTTTCAGTTTGGTGAAATCGATCTTGTCGATTGTCTCGGCCAGCAATTGCCGCTTGATGACGGCCTCTTGTCCGTTATCGTTTGGCGGTGGACGGAGTGCCTCGATCTCAGCAATGGCCACGTTCAAGGCTGTCTCGACTTCGGCGGCAGTCTTCGCCAACTGAGCGACAATCGGATTCAGAAGCCCGACGAGCCTTGTGGCGGCGTCCTCGGCAATTTGCTCGAACTCCTCCGTCAGGTCCTTGAACTCGTTGACGATGGTCTCCACGCGATTGCCGCCATCATCCTTGTCAAGCTGGATCAGGACGTTGAGACCTTGGACAATTCCGGCAAGTGCCAGAACCTTGTCGATATGGTCTTCCTTCAAGAAATTCCCGATGGCATCGACAATCGACTTGAAGTGAACCACCAGCGTTTTGAGGAGTTCCTGCCGCCCTTTCATGAAGCTGTCGATTTGCCGGGTCGCCGGTGCAAGCTTGTTCTCTTTCAGAAGCACGCCGATCTTACAGAAGTCGCCAAGCTGCCCAAGAGCCTGCTGCACACTTGCGTCCAAAGCGTGGACCGCAAGCGCATCGTTATAGAGATCGCAAAACGCCTCTCCCGCCGCATCGCGTGTCTCTGTGAGTTCCCTCTTCAGGACGTTTGCAAAATCGACGAAGCTCTTCACACAGTCCGCAACTTCTTGCTTGCCACTTGGAACGAAGTTCTCGGCCTTGTCGTTCACCTTCTCGGCGATGTCGGCAATGTCGACGTCTTCCAGTTTCTCCAATGTCTCGGCAATATTGCCGTGGGCCTCGTGGATCGTCTTGCAAAGGTCGGGATCACCGCCTGCTGGTGGCGTGATCGAGATCTGTCCGCTCTCGTAGACGCAGAGATTATCCACTTCGGGGTCAAGCGTCAGCTCTTCGATCCGGCAGTATGCGAGCTTCTTGAGGTCGAGAGATTTGCCGATTTTGTCGAGGAGCGTCGTCCACCCGGTGAATGTACAATACTCCTCAACATTGAAATCCAGACGGCCGGTAAAGACTTCAATAAAGGCTATCAATCGGTTGGCCACAACATCGAGCCGCTCGGGTTCATCCTCTATAGTCTTCTTAAGCGCCTGCGCCGCAGTGTATGCGTTCTTCAAGCGCTCAAACTCGGTGCGCCACATCTCGGTCATGGCAGGCGGCAGGTCAGCGTTGATGAACAAGCGCGCGAGGAAGGACCGGCCTTGATCCTGCAAACCGTACATCGCCTTCAGCGAGGCCAGCTGACGGGCAAGGTCATTCGGCAACGTGCCGGCGAATTCCGCCTTCGCGACTACGATGGCTGTGTCGATCCGCCGTTTGAGCGCTTCACCTAGTTTCTTGGCGAGTATGGCGAACTCTTCCTTGAAGACGTCTTCAATCTTCTTCGGTGTCGGTGGTGCAGCGGGAGGCAAGAGCTTTGCAAGCACATTCTCGATGAACTCGCGGACGGCGTCTTGGACGGTCCGTTTGCGCAGCATTAGTGCTTGGCGAATACGCTGCAAAACTGCGTCGTCGACGCCGGTAATGCTGTCCGGGAACGGGATGGCAAACCAGAGGAACGGGTCGTTGGCGCCACCTGGACCGACGATCAGCAGGGCGAGTTCCTGCGGCAGGTTGGACGGATCGAAGGGTCCCAGAATCTCCGCGACGCCATCCGAGATGACTTTGGAGATATCTAGGTTCGCGCCACTGATCAGGTCGACACGGCTGATCAGCGTATCCGCGAATTTCTGAACCGGGTTAGCAGCTGTAACCCTTATCGCATTCAGGAAACGCTGGCCCGCCTCGTAGACCTCCGAACAGGCAAAGGTGAACTCCAGCGGGTCCTCGGTCCCAATAGCCTTGTCGATTGCGGCGCGGAGTGATTGAAGCCCGCGCCAAAGCTCGGGAAAGACCTCTTGAAGCGTCACTGAGGGAATGAGCGTCCCGCTGGCGGATTGCAACTGAGAAAGCCCTGTATCGAGTCCGGCCCAATGTTCCTGAACCGTGTCAAGCGCACCTTTCAGAGGGCGAAGCACCTTGTCTTTAACGAACTCCTGCGCGTTCTGAGCCGCTTCTTCTGCATCTGCGGCTGCGCCGGCCACCTGCCCTGCCCCGTACTGGATCATTTCCGCAAGTTCCGGTGCACCGGTCGACGGGTCTTCGAGAAACTCCTCTGTGATGAATTTGAAGAGGTCCTTGATACTGACGAGACCCAGTATTTTCGCGTCGCTTGAAAACAGGTTCTCATAAAGCTCCCGCGCCTTTCGGAGTGCTTCCGTGACATCGTCTTCAGGGTTTTGGTTAGCCCCCGGAACTGCCGGTACCGCTGCAACCGGTTTGGCCGCAATCTCGGCTTTCGGTGGGACGTTGTATTCCGCGGCAAGGCTTGGGCGTTGGACAGACACGTTGTCGGCGCCGGGCGTCGGGGTTGGGATTATCACCCAGTCATTTTCATCACCGTCGAAGTTCGTGACTGCCCCTTTCGACCTCGAGAGTGCCACGATATGCCCGTCCGGGCGGAACACAGCGCCAGAGTTATCCCCTTTGTCCCCCATGCTTTGCGCTTGTGGTGTCAGAACGCGTAAGAAAAGCTGCATTCCGTTTCCGACTTCTTTGGCCGCCTCGGCAATGGCTGCCAGCGCTTCGCTATTCTCTGTACCTTCCTCACCGGGGCGATAGAGTGGCAAGCCGTTCTTGATGTAGCGGCCGTCGAAACTGGCGATAACCGAGGTGTCGGGGACGCGTCCTGTGAGGCGTTCGTTCTGGCGCAGACGGATGTGACATGTATCAATCGCCGGATAGAACGGAGGCTGGTCTACACCCTGCAAGACAGGCGTGAACCGGAAACTGGTGTTGCGGAAGTCCACGTTCCTAATATCGGCGTTCGCGTCGTCGCCCTTACGCTCACGCGGCACGGACCGCTCACGACCTTCGGCCATCAGCGTCCAGGCATTTGTCTCGATACTTGCGGAGCCACTCTCAAGCTCCGGCGCGTACCGCATTTTTGCGCCGCCAAACCGCAAAGTTCGCATATGTTTGATCGGATTTATGACATCGGAGCGCGTCGGAACGTCACCATCAGCCGGGGTAACGTCGGTCGGTTTCAACTTCACGTCCGGTGTTTCAATCTCATTGTAACGTCGAACCAGAATTTCCAGTGCGGCTTCGTCGTTTGCGGCTGTATTATCGACGAAGATCAGCGGCAGATCGGCAAACTGCCCGCCGATATTCATTTCAAACCGCACCTCAGTTCCCGGAAGCGCCGTCAAGCTGGGCCAGAAGGCGAGTCCAGGCCGAGGTCCGATATCAACACGCCCGCCGCCTTCATACGGGTCGGCAATATCAGGGGTGACGGTGGTCAGAAGCGTGACTTGATCGGCAGGGAAGGCTCTTCCATCATTCGCCTGCCCCACCGCTGGGTAGACCTTTTCCGGCTTCGTGCACCGTACGAACATACGCTGCCGAAGATAGGCGCGAATTTGTTCCGGTTGCAGCCGATCTCGATAGAAGGTCCGCTCGGTTACCTTGACGAGAGCGGCTCTGTGACCAAGCGGGAACAGAAATCCTTTGTAGACCACTTCAGTCGAGACATCCCTCCCTAGAGCGGTCCATTGTGTCCACTTTTCCACCGTGAGGGCATCGAACAGTGCGCCACCGTCCAACCGTCTCGCAGAGACCGGCGGAACGAAAGAGGTGTCGGCGCGCAAGGACCCGCCAAGGCTTGTCAGCGCCAGTTCGGTGACATTGAGTGTAGGCGGGATGTAAATCGCGGAACCTGGCAAAAGGTCGCCCAGGACGTGGCGAGGGTCCGGTTCGCTTTGACCAGAATTCGCAACAAGCTCACCCGTCGCCTTTCGTCGTCCGGTTACAGGGAGACCGAAGGCCGAGCTCAGCACGACGAGTTGGTGCCGGTCATTCGCGGACAGTGCCGCACGGAAAGCGCGTGCACGTTTGAGGATCTGCTTCTCCTGATCGACCGTCAGCCCGAGGCGGACGCACATGCGTCGGACGATGTCGGGCAACACCGCAGGCTTTTCCTCCGCCGAGGCAGCAAGAACAGCGGCGCAATAGGTTTCGTCGCTGGCGTAATCACCAGGTTCTATCTTCGTCGTTTTTCTGGGGTCGATTTCGAGTTCTTTGAACTCGTCTGGATTGATAACTCGTGCACGCTCCATCAAACGTCTCGGGCCAATACCTTCGGCATGGGTTTCCGGACGCGTCAACATCCAGGGGGCAATATTGCCGGCTGGAGGCGGGCCATATCCCGGCAATCGCGCGTAAGGAACATTGAGGTTTCTACCGGCATCGTCGGCAGCACCGGTCCAAAGGAAACTCGACCGAAAGTCCGGCGATGCCACAGCTCGGATGCCTGGATCAATACCGCCCGCGAAAAGGCGCGCGCTGAACAGCGGACGCGAATCACAATTCGGATCAACGCGCGCGATGTCGTTCGCTGAAACCGGAACCTCGGAATAGACCGAGTTGAAGACACGCTTCCGTGACAGGAAGACCGCCCGATCAGATGGCGACAAGATCAATCGGGTGGGAAGTTCAATGCTCGTCTCAAGCGCCTGAGGTGCGCGCATGACACCGCGGACATCTTCAAGCCGGTCAAGCGAATTGACGTTTACTCGGAACCCAAGCGCGTCCAGCTTCGCACCAGCGGACAAGTCCTCCGTTCGATCGCTTCGCGGACCAAGGCGACCGCCGGTTCCGGGCTTCCAAACGGTTGCCGCACGGCGGGTCACTGCAAGCTCCATGGACGCCCAGTTCGTCAGTGCAGACAGGGAGAAATCCATCCGCGACTTGCCGAGTTGGTTCTCCTCATCGACGGGTTGGTCGAGGCGAGAATGCGTCACACGCTCAACGGCGACGCTGTCACGACAGGTGATCTTGAACGCCAGTCGCGACGGCTCGGAGACACGCGCTTCGGCAAGACCGCCCGGAGACATTGAACCGGCCAAACGGGCGGCAATGCGCCCTATTAGCGTGGCATCGGCATTCAAAAGATGCCCGGAAATATCCTTGGCCCATGCGCGACTTGGAACGGCGCTTGGCGTGGGCTTTACGCTCAGGTCGACAAAACTGAAATCGAGCGCGAACTCAATGTTTTGCGTTTCCAGAGGCAGTGCGGCGGTTTGCTCAAGCTCCTTGATCGCCTCCTCACGCCACAACTCGCGAACCAGCGCGTAACGCGGCACGGCAGATGCAATCTGCCGTTCCAGCGCCATGGCCGCGTCAAAATCGGTGCTGAACGCTTGGGTTTCGCGGGTCTTTTGGAATGACAAAATGCGATTGGCCGCGACACGCGCTTCGTGCAACAGTTTCTGGAGCGCGGCATTTACATCAGCGTTCTTGATCGTCCTCGCCACTTCGCGCGCGATGGCAGAGGCCTGCGGGTCCATCGCGAGATCGCCGATGTAGGTCAGTTGATCCTCCGGCATTTGGCGCTTTGTCAGGACAGTCTTGAACCCGAGATCGACGGTTGCCCCGTCGTTGAAAGCCTGGGCGGTTGTGCGAAAACGTTCGGCGAAAACCTCCATTTCGCCATGCTTGTCTTTCGCAATCTTGCGTTTGAGCACCTCCCTTCGGAAGCTGATGCGTTTGTTGATACGAAGACGCGACAGTGCCAGCAAAACGTCGTCTGTGACGAACGGATCGATTTCCTTGCAGCCGTCAAGACTTGAGCAAGCGGGCGTGTATGCGGACCAATCCCAAGCGTCCCCGTCCGGGATAAGCTGGAGAAGCTCTGCCTCCTTTTCTGCTTCACTGACAGGGTCTTCGCGAGCGACGTCCGGGGGATCTGGATCCTTTGGATGGAAGAAGGCTTGCTCCAGCAGGTGTTGAGGCGGAAACTCGACAACCAACGTCGGACGATTGTCGAGAATGTCGGGGGATCTCGCATTCTCTCCCGGTCGTGCAATCACCATGCACTCGTTGGTGAGCCCCACGATCTCATGCGCGTCTCCGACGAACTCGAGCGCAAGCCCCGCAAACCGAAAGTTCAGGTTCAAGAGGTCCCAGGCCCGGGCGGCCTTCAGCTTCGCCAAGCTCAAATCGATCCGGCACCACGCGCCGTCGGCCGTCGCGCCCCGGTCGAGAACGTAGTAGCTGCCACCAATCGGCTCGGAAAACCCGCTGCGGTGGTACAGAAGTTGGAAAGCAGCATGTTCAAATGTAAGTCGACTGTACTGCGCGTCCTTGAGCGCAAAACCGGCTTCTATCAGTTCCAGCGCAATCTCAGCCCATTCCAGAGTGACGCTGGAAGTTGTGCCCGACCCAGTCGCAAGCATTGAATATCGCACCGGCAGGCCTGCGCGATCCCGGAAAATTGATCCGTAAGCGGGACCCTCGGAGGGGGCGTCACTTGCGGGTGGAGTGTCAACGATCAGCGAACCGAGCGGCGTTTCAAGTCTACGGGCTCTGCGCGCACTATGCGTGGCACCGAACGTAATATCATTGCGGAACAGGACGGGATCGCGGGTCGGACGGTCGCTGCTCCGAAGTCGAGAGATCCGTCGCAACGCGCCGGACAGGCCAGGCAGCGGACCCACGGCGTCCACTCCTATCGACAAATTAGTCGTCCAGTCCCCCAAGACATAAAGCGTGGCTTCGCGCGGCATTCTGGATTGAACGGTTTCGCCATCGCGTTCATCTGCTCGCAAAACAATCTCGTCGTATGGTTGGCCGGCGTCGCGTGACTTCGGGTCGATTTGATTCTTTGGATCGATTTGGTACGTGAGTCCGATCTTTGGCAAAGCACCTGAGCCAAACGTGAGCTTACGTGTCTCGCCCACCTTTCGCTCCGGCTCTGAGAATTTGCCAAGCGCCAACACTGAGCCGCCAGGCACACCATCAAGACTGGCCTCCAACCGCCGCAAATCAGATGTTGGGAGCGGGTCATTCGTTGTTGGCCGCGTGACACTTGTCGAAGGCAGAGCCCAACCCATTTGCAACGTAGAAAATCGCATATCAGAGTGACCGGCAGCAAGGGGAGCTGTCCCAAGCTGCCGCTCTTCAAGGGACCAATCGCCATCGGCCCAGAGGCCAACATGCAAGGACGCACGTGACGAAACTAGCCTGTTGAATACGCGGCGCATCGTTCCGTTGATGCGCGTCCTACTGACATCTTGAATCAGCTTCACGCTGCGGCGTGCAAAAGACCGCAGGTCCACGAAACCGCCGGTTGTTAACGCATTCAAGCCAAACTGGCTTCCGGTTCGCCCCGTTGACCAGAAGTCTGTCAGGGCACGAACGCGCCAGCACAGTCGACCGCCGATACGTTCCCGTTTGAATCTGAACTGCACAAACCGATTAAAATCACGCGCAAACCTGACGTTCCTGACACTGAGAAGATGCTCCCGGCCATCATCTATGCTATCTGCAGAAACGGCATCGAGTTGGAAAAAGGCTTCCGGACCATATCGAAGGGAGTCAAGCTCCCACAGAAACTCTCTCTCTCTCGACCCGGTAAACTCATTCAGGAACCTTTGCTTTTCGTGGCGTAGTTCGACGGCCTTATCCTTGGTTGCCGTCTTTAGAAGCTCATCTTTGGCATCCGCTTGTCGTTTGGCTTCGAGATTGCCAAGTTCGGCATAGACCCGGACAAAACGCCGGTCGTCAGATCGCTCAAAGAATAGTCCGATGTCATCAAGAGCATCGCCTCTCGCAGCCAAAGCCGGAGCAGCAGTTATCGCAAGGCTAGAACCCAGAAACGTACGGCGGGAAATTTTGCACCAGTTGGTCCAAGATGCAATCTGACCTTCTTCAATAAATTCTTCATTATTCAGCAACTCGTCCTTCAACAATTCCTCCACAAAAAAGCATTGTCTAAATTTCCGCGTACAATCAAAAAACTAGAAAAATCGTTCAAAATTCTGATAGACATTTCTACGGTTCTATATTGTGCGCGAAAAAACGCACCATAGAGAAGTCTCTGTAGGAGGCCCCCTTTCTCAACCCTCAGATTTCACCTTTGCGGTTACTAAAGGATCGCTTGAACTGATCTGACGGTACGAAGCAAGAACTCCTTTCGTCAATATTTTTGTTGGAGGTTTTACAAGGCGTTGGCGCCTAAGTTGCTGAATTAAATATGATAAATACCCCTCTTTTTCAATTTTTCTTAACCACATAGAGACGATGAATATCGAATCACATGGGCTTTGTTGCACAAATCCGGGTGTGAACGGACTGCCCCTTTCCCCGGACGGAGTTATCCTTCGAGCATTGTGAGAGGTATGCCAAGAGCGGTGTAACGGTTGAGCACTGTGATCCGAACATAGAGCTCAGCGACTTGCCGATCGAAGTCGCGGACCATGAGGTGTTGGCCAAGCAGTTTGACGCAGTTCATCTTTGTCTCAGCGCGGCTTCTTCGGTGATATCCGGTCAATTTTCGCCACAATGCTCGCCCGAGATATTTGCAGGCTCTAACTGCTTCGTTGCGCGCTATTGCGCCCGCCCTGGTTGGCTTCCAAAGTTGGGCATTTTCTCGGAAGGGGCGAAGCTCGCTCATGTCGCTCATGTCGCTCATGTCGCACCTCCCGCAAAACTGGTCGCAGTATCAGGTTCACAAGATGTTCCCGCATTGTCCTGATATCATTTTACACCTAACCTATTGTTTTTCAATAATAGCGAGACGACTTGCAAATCCGTGTACACCGGTTCGATTCCGGTACTCGCCTCCAATTCACTCTAGATCGTTGACTTAGGGCGATTACGTTTTCCGCCTTGTGCGCATTTTCCTGGAAAACGACAACACGCTATGCCGGTCCTACCTGTGTCAGCTGCGACGTCATTTCTCCCAAATTATCCAGCTCCTGTACTACGCAGTTCTAGACGGTGTTGGCTGAAAAGCGAAGGCGCTGGTGACAAACTATGTCGCTGTGTTTCAGAATCTGGATAAAAGGAATCCGAAGCCATGAGGAACGACAGGCGGCATAACTCAACTTCCATTGCGTAGATATGTCCAGCGATAGTGGGGCGGCGTAGGACCTTTGTTGCGTCCGCCTTGCTGGGTTTGCTCCCAGGCATGGGCCAGAATACCGACCGACCGCGAAAGGCAAAACAAACCTCGTGCCAATGGAGGGGCAAAGCCTAGCTCTGCATAGATCACTGCCGTGACACCATCGATATTCATCGGCACCGGCTTGCCTTTCCGGCGCATCAGGTCGGTTTCCACGGCTTGCCCGACTTTCATGAACCGACCCTCGCAGGCGTCCTGTTCGACCGCATCAGCGACCAGGGCCATCAGCCGGGGTGCGCGCGGGTCCGTCGGTGTATGGAACCGATGCCCGAAACCCGGCAGTATCTTCCCGCGTTCGGCGATCCAGTCGTCTAATGCCTGTTCTGGGCCTTCGGCATGGGCGTCTACAAAGTGATAAAGCTCCATCGCCTGCTCGCCGGCACCACCATGGATGTCACCCAGCATGTTAACAGCACTCGCCATCGCGTTGTTTAGAGACAGCCCGCAGGTCACCGCCATTCGTGCAGCCGCGATCGAGGGGGCTTGCGGGCCGTGATCCACGGCGGCGACCAAAGCGGCCTCGAACAATCGAGCCTGCGCAGGTGTCGGTCTGTCACCCCGCACCATCAACCAGATTATTTCAGCGAAACCCAGATTGCCGATCAGGTCTTGAATCGGCTGGCCACGCAGTTCAATGCGTCCGGGCTCCATATCGATGATGGCGGTGCGCCACCAATCGGCAACATCGCTCATATCACCCTCTCATGTCGCAACGTTTCGATCTCTGCGTCCGACAGTCCAAGCTCGGCCCAAATCGAGAGGTTGTCGGCCCCAAGATCCGGTGGTGCGGATCGTGGCATGCAGCGTGCGCCATCAATGACCACTGGGCTGCCCGCAAGGCGTAAACTCTCTCCGTGCGCCGACAGAGTTCCAATCAGCCCGCGACCTGAGAGTTGGTCGTCGGACAAAGCCTGCGGCACCGTCATCACCGGCCCGGCCGGTACACCCAACGCATTCAACTCTTGGACCCAATCACTGGCTGGACGGGTAGAAAGAGTGCGTTCCAGTTCTTGGCGCAATTCATGCCGGTTGGTCTTGCGATCCTCGCGGGTTAGGTAGTCCGGATGCGTCAAAAGGTCGGCGCGGCCCAGATGTTGGGCGAGCGCATGCCATTGTTCGTCGCGATTGGCGGCGATATTAATAGGGTTGTCGGATGTGGCAAAAGTTCCGGACGGGGCCGAGGTTGTGTTTTCGTTCCCATGCGGCGCAGGAGTCACACCACCGACCAGATAGTTGGACACCACCCACCCCATGGTCGAAACCACCGCCTCGCTCATTGCGACATCAAGGAATGCCCCGCGCGGGTTGGCATTCAAGGCCGCGCTTATGGCAAAGGCCGCCGTCATCCCGCCGACGGTATCTGCCAGAGGATAGCCGACCCGGTAAGGCGCGGTATCCGACGCACCTGTGATTGACATGACACCGCTGATCCCCTGCACGATCTGGTCATAGGCCGGGTCATCCCGGCGTGGTCCATCCTGACCAAACCCGCTGATGGCACAATAAATCAGTCTGGGGTTCTCGGCGCGCAGAACCTGATACCCCAGCCCAAGCCGGTCCATCACGCCGGGCCGGAAGTTCTCGACCAGCACATCGGCAGTCTTGACCAGCCGCTTGAGCAGAGCCTTTCCCCGATCAGCCTTCATATCCAGGGTCACGGATTTCTTGTCTGCATTCTGCGCCAGAAAGCTGATGCCCATGCCGGCCTTGTTCCGATCAGGATCCGCCCCCAGCACACGGGCCAGATCTCCGCTGCCGGGCCGTTCGACCTTGATCACTTCGGCCCCCATCAGGGCCAGTTGGTAGCAACAATACGGCCCGGCCAGGACATTAGTCAGGTCAAGAACCCGGATGCCTGAAAGTGGCTCAGTCGCCATCGGCCACGCCTGCCGCTCGCGCCTTGGCGCGACGTGCGCGGTAACTGGGCAACAGCACCAGAAGGAGGGCAATCACCAACAGGCCCAGCGTCATCGGACGTTCCCAGATAAAGGCGATGCCGTCATACAGCTGCATGGAACGGGCAAAGTTATCCTCCATCATGCCACCAAGGATGAAACCGATCAGCAGTGGTGCCAGAGGGTAATCGGCAAATTTCAGTGCTGTGGCGCAGACGCCGAAGCCGACCAATATCAGCAGTTCCGTGGCATTGTTCTGCCCGATATAGGCCCCCATGAGGGTGAAGAACAAAATGAACGGGATCAGATAGTTGCGCGGTACTGCAAGCACCTTGGCGATATAGGGGATCAACGGCAGGTTCAGGATCAGCAGCACCAGATTGCCAATGAACATCGACATGATGACAGCCCAGAATACCTGTGGCTCGTCGATCATCAGGCGCGGACCCGGTGTCACATTCAGCGCGATCAGGGCGCCCAACAAAATGGCCGTAGTTCCGGAACCTGGAATGCCGAGCGTCAGCAACGGAACAAAGGAACCGGTACAGGCAGCATTGTTAGCTGTCTCGGGTGCTGCCAGACCTTTGATCGAGCCTTTGCCGAACTCTTCCTGCTCTTCTTTCGGGGCAATATTGCGTTCAACCGCATAGCCAAGGAAACTGGCAATCGTTGCCCCTGCCCCCGGAAGCACACCGATAAAGAAACCCTGCACAGATTGGCGACCAACCACCGGAGCGATGGCCTTTGCCTCGGATCCTGTGATGCGCAGGTCCTTGATTTCGCCTTCGTCGCCTTGCAGGTCCTTGGGTTTGAGAACCAGAAACAGCGCTTCGGGCAGGGCAAACATCGCCATTGCAAGCGTGATGAAACCAAAGCCGGACTGCAGATCCATGATCCCCATCGTGAAACGCGGCAAGTTGAACAGCGCGCCCTCGCCGACGGTGGCCATGATCAGCCCGAGAATGGTCATGACAATTGCCTTGGCCACCTGCCCGGTTCCCGCAAAAGCGGCGATGGCGGACAGACCCACTACCATCAAGGCAAAGTACTCAGCCGAGTGGAACAGCAGTGCGACCGAGGATAATGCAGGCGCAAAGACCATCAGCAGCAGCGCGCCTATCGTACCCCCGGCGAAACTGGCGATAGCGGCAACTGTGAGCGCCTTCCCGGCTTTGCCCTGACGAGCCATCGGATAGCCGTCGAAGCTTGAGGCCACGGTTCCCGCGACCCCCGGCGCGTTCAGAAGAATGGAAGATGTCGAGCCACCAAAGATCGCGCCGTAATAGACACCGGCAAGCAGGATCAATGCGGCGGACGGATCGCCCATCGAAATGGCGACCGGAATCATAATGGCGATGATCGACATCGGCCCAAGACCGGGCAGCATGCCGATGAATGTACCAATCAGACAGCCCGCTATGACCATCAACAAGTTTTGGATGGAGAATGCCGTTTGTAGGCCGATCAACAATCCTTCAAGCATGTCAGCCTCCGAAAACGCCCGGCAAGGGTCGCATGTAGATGCCAAGAACCTCTTGCACGAGGTACCAGACTGAACCTGTAGCGATTACGGCAACCGGCAGCATGACGTGCCATTTGCGTTCGCCCAGAATGAAAGAACCGAGGATCAGGAACCCGGATGTCGAGATCAGAAATCCAACCGGACGTAGGCACAGCGCATAGGCAACCATCAAAGCCAGCAACAGCAAAGCCTGGCCCAGGTGATATTCGCCCAGCCTCCTATAATCGATATCAGCCTCTTTGGGCTCAGCCTTTTCAAAGCCCAGCAGAATAATCGTTGTGGCAATTATCCCCAAAATCGACAGCACCTTGGGAAAGGTGCTCGGCCAAATGGGGTTGCGCTGCATGAAGGGGGGCAGACTGCCATCCATCGTGAACCAGGCGGTGTAGCCATATGTCAGGCATATGCCCAGCAAAACGAGCGCGATCCAGCGATCCAGCGCCATGTTTCCCCCTCCTTTGATTTATTGTTGGTTGAGGCAGAGCGGTTGCCCGCTCTGCCCGAGGTATCCCTACAGGAAACCCAACTTTTTCATCAGATCGCCGATCTGCTTTTCCTGCTGTTCCAGGAACGATTGGAAATCAGCACCCGAGTTGTGGATGTTCACCCAACCGTTACGGGCGCGGACCTCTTCCCATTCAGGTGTGTCATACATCTTGGCGATGGCTTCTTGATAAGCGACCAGCTTGTCCTCGGGCAGACCAGGAGCAGCAAAGAACCCACGCCAGTTCACGAAAGTTGTGTCGATGCCCTGCTCTTTCATGGTCTGCGCATCAGGGGCTGCATCCACGCGCTCTTCCGCGGTGACGCCAATGATCTTCACCTCACCCGCATTCGCCAGATCGACAGCCTCCGAGAAACCGGTCGATAGCGCGGCGATCTCACCGGACAGGAGCGCGGCCATCGCTTTGCCACCTGCATCATAGGGGATGTACTTCACGCCCAAAGCGTCCTTGCCTGCCGCTTCCATAACCATCGCCGCGACCAGATGGTCCATCCCACCCGGCACAGAACCGCCGCCGATGGCCGTTGTACTTGGATCGGCGTCATACGCGGCTAGCAGGTCCGCCATTGAATTGATGGGGCTGTCTTTGCCCACAACAATCGCCGCGTAATCGCCGATCGTGCCCGAGACCAGTGTCAGGTCGCGGAAATTGTGCGGGAACACTCCGGTCAGAGAGCGGATCACGATCGGGGTCGAGTTGACCATAAGCGTGCCGTGGTTGCTGTCGGCGTTTTCGATCAGATATCCAATGGCTTTACCACCGCCGCCGCCCGACATGTTTTCGTAGGATGCAGTTCCCACGAGACCCGCATTCGTCAGCGCCTCACCTGTGCCACGGGCAGTGCCGTCCCAGCCGCCCCCTGCGCCACCGGGGATCAGAAAGTGGATGCTATCTACGACCTCTTCAGCGAAAGTCGGTCCAGCCAGACCAATAGCGGTCACAGCCGCGATCAGGGCGCGACGGCCCAGTTTGATTGTCGTCATGAATTCCTCCCGTTTGACAACCGGCCGCAGTGCGGCTCAGATTATTCGAAACCTAAACACATCAACCTGACATCAACCTGTCATGGGTGAAATTACTATTGGATCCCGATGAAATTCCTCTTGGTCGAAGACAATCTGGACCTCGCCAATGCCATAAGCTCGCGCATGCGGCTTGACGGGCATGTGGTTGATCACGCAGAGAAAATAGAAGATGCTGTGGCCTTTGTTGAAATCGATGAGTATGACCTGATCCTGCTGGACATCATGCTTCCCGACGGGGACGGGCGCGATTTCCTCAAACGGCATCGCGCCAGCCATCTGGACACACCTGTCATCGTTCTGACCGCCCGCAGTCAAGTGTCGGATCGAATCGGCTCACTCGATCTTGGGGCGGACGATTATGTCACCAAGCCCTTCGACCATGCCGAACTTGAGGCGCGCTGCCGCGCAGTGCTGAGACGCAAATCCGGCAAGACCAAAACGACGATTGAAATTGGCGGCGTCGTCTTTGATCCGGTTGCGGGTCATTTGACGGTGGGCGACGACATCGTCTCGCTTCGCAACCGCGAACTGCGCTTGTTGGAACTGCTGATCAACGCCCCCGGTCAGGTGTTTTCTAAGCAGAAGCTGGCGGACCGGTTGTTCTCCTACGACGACAATGTTTCGGACAATGCCATCGAGGTGTATGTTGGACGACTGCGTAAGCATCTGGAAAAATCGGACCTCAGGATCACAACGTTGCGCGGTTTGGGCTACAGGCTGGATCATGGCAATTAATCCAAATGTTTCCGGATCACTGCGAAACCGTCTTGCGCTAACGCTAATCGGCGGTGCCGCGATTCTGGCCCTCGTGCTGTTCTTTGCTGTCCGCGACTATGCAGTTCAGGTTGCCCAGCAAGGTCAGGACAACATTCTGGGTGCCTCAGTCACCTCGATCCTCGATGCCGCGGCGCTGCGTGGAGGCGAGCTTGAAGTCGATATCCCCTATGCCGCCTTTTCAATGCTGAGCACGCCGTCGGACGACCGAGTGTTTTATGCGATCTTTCAGGATGGCGAGTTCCTGTCCGGCTACGAAGACCTGACCCCAACTCAAGGACCCGCTGATGGAAAGTGGACCTTTCGCTTCGGTGAGGTGCGCGGTGAAAACGTTCGTCAGGTCAGTGCCAGCCGCACACTGGTTGGGCTGGGAAATCAGACAGAAATCGAAGTGGCCTTGGGACAGACCCAAGATGCGCTGTCGGAGACGCTGGATCAAATCTCACGCAATGCCGGCCTTTTGGGATTGGGGTTCTTTGTGCTTGCGGCTGTATTGTCCTTCTGGGTGAGTTCGGCCACCATCGGCCAGCTCGACAGATTAACGACATCCGTCACCCGTCGGGGACCGCAAGATCTCAGCCCATTCAAAAAACCAGTACCGCGTGAAATGGCGCCTTTGGTGTCATCGCTGAATTCGCTGATGGGACGCCTGGACCAGTCTCTCAGCCAATCCGAGGACTTTATCGCCGAGGCCGCCCATAGGGTCCGCACCCCGCTGGCAACGGTCAGGTCTTATGCCGAGGCGACGCTGCAACGGGTCGAGAGAGAAGACAACCGCGAGGCGTTACGATCAATGATGCGCGCCATCGACGAAAGCTCTAGGGCTGCGGGGCAACTACTGGATCACGCCATGATCACATTCCGCGCCGACCATCTGGAGCGCGAGGATATCGATCTGGTGACTCTGATCCGTGAGCTTGTCCAGCGCTTGACGCCCATCGCTGAAATGAAAGACCTTTCGCTTGCTTTGAGCGGCGATCCGCAGGTCATGTATTCGGGCGACCCCATCCTCATCCAAAATGCGGTGCGGAACATGGTAGACAATGCGCTTAAATATGCGCCAGCGGACAGTACCGTAGTCATCGATGTCGCAGGGTCACCCACAGCCCGGATCACGGTCAGTGACCAGGGGCCAGGCTTTCCGCCAGATGAAATCGAAACGCTCACAAGACGTTTCGAACGTGGTCAGAACGCGGCGGGAACCATCGGATCGGGCCTCGGGCTAACCATTGCCCAGGACGTCGCGGTCGCCCATGGCGGCACGCTGGTACTGTCAAACAAAGCGGAGGGCGGCGCATGCGTTATCTTGTCACTCTGATCCTGTGCCTGTTCGCCAGCGGCGCAGGGGCTCAGGATTGGGAAGACCGACAAATATTCAACGAAAATGCCGACGGCCCCCGACTGCGGGTCATTTCCAGCACCGATACCGCCCTGTTTGCGCCGCTGATCGAGGATTTCGTCGCCCAGAATCCAGCGATATCGGTCGAATATCTGGTGACCGGCACGGCCGATATCGACCGACGCGTCCGAGCCACGCCAGAAGCGTTCGACGTTGTCGTTTCCAGCGCGATGGACCTGCAACTGAAGCTCGCGAATGACGGATATGCGCTGGCGCTTAACGATCTTCCGCACCCCCCTTGGGCGCAATGGCATCAAAGCCTGTTCGCCTTCACTTCGGAACCCGCAACCATCGTTGTCAACCGCACCGCGTTCGAAGGACAACCAATGCCGCAAACGCGGCAGGAACTGATTGAAGCGCTGCGCGCCCGCCCGGATGATTTTCGGGGCAAAGTCGGCACTTATGACGTGCGCCAGTCGGGATTGGGCTATTTGTTCGCCACGCAGGACGCCCGCGCCTCGGAAACCTATTGGCGCTTGATGGAGGTTTTGGGCGGCCTGGACGTGCGGCTGTATTGTTGTTCGGGCGACATGATTAACGACCTGGCGGATGGTACGATCGCGGTGGCCTACAACGTGCTTGGCAGTTATGCGGCGGTACGAACAGAAGGAAAGGATGCCCTTCAGATCATTCTGCCTTCGGATTTTCAGACGACGATGATGCGAACCGCCATGGTAACAGGCAAAAGCCGCTTGCCGGAGGAAGCGGAAACCTTTGTCCGGCACCTGACCACGCTGAATCCGGAATCAATGGCAGCACTGCCACTTCTGGACACGCAGGACTCCACGACCGAAAGCGCAGCGATTGCGCTGGACCCTGCGCTGTTGACGTTCCTCGATACGCTGAAGCGCAGAAAGTTCCTGTCTGCCTGGGAAAGTGCCGCTATTCAAAAATGATCGGACTTAGACAACAACCCTATCCGTCATCGCTGAACTTGTTGCTTAACACTGTTGACGCTGGAAGACACTAGCCAGCCTGGGTTACGTCGCACGAATCTATAATCAGAAAAATGATCTCGGCTCAAAGTTTCTCGACGGCCACCTGCGCCCCCATGATGGCCTTGAGCCGCAGCCCCGCAGAATGTGCCCCGAGGAATTCGTGGAACGCACGCATCACGTCATCTTTCCACCACCCTCGCCTGTGATAATCGTCAAGCATGATTACGCCGCCTTCGATCATCTTGGGCAGCAAAGCATCCAGATCCGTTTTTACGCCCTCGTAGGAATGGTCGCCGTCCAAATAGGCAAACCCGATGCTTTGATCTTCAAACAAACGCAGCGCCGGTTGCGAATAGTCGCGAATGATCGAAACTTGCCCCTTGGCGATCTCGGTGCTGTATTTACCCGTTACTGCATCGTAGATCCGATCCATATCCTTTTGCGTGCGCGCTCCGGCAAGCGAAGCACCGCCATCCGGGTCTTGCTGTACTTGCCAGGGATCGATGAGGCACAATTTCGAGGGTTGCAGCTCTTCCAGCAGAATCCGCGAAAATTCGCCCTTCCAAACGCCAATTTCAACGCTCAACCGTCCATGCGGCATGGTCTTGAGCATTTCGCGCCGCAGGGAATCCTTCCGTTCGCGCTGCTCAGCTTGCTTCTTGCGGCGATCCTCAGCAGATACAGCTTCACCCATAGACGTCTTCTCCGGTTGAGGAATTTTGCAACGCTTCAACCAGATCAACCCAATCCGGTCTGGCTCTCAATTCTTCGGCTTTCGACCTGTGCCACTCACATGCTTGGTGATGGAGGTCTGCCAATTGCGGATCTGCCATCATCTCAGATTTGATGTCGTGCATAGCCGGCATGTGTTCCAGAATTGAGCGATCCTCAACATCATTGTGGTTCATCATGAGCCAGTATTTGAGCCCTTGATCCTGCCCCACATGATTGGTGCGCCCACGGTCGCGCTTGACCAAAAAGCTATCAGTGCTGCGCACAGCATAATGATGAATGCGCGCGAATTCATGGCTGAAACCACGCCATGCTTTCCATTTCACTTGGTCTGCTGGGTAGAGGTTCCCGCCCGAATCCCGCCACAACACCCCTTCGTATGGCGCGTCAGGGTTCGGTGCATCTTCTGGATTGATCCTGGGACGATGGGCGCGAAAACGGCTGAATTTCCCATTGTTGCGGAACAGCGTTTTGAACCCTTTGGTCCGGTGATGCGGATAGCCGTCTTCCGTGGCGGCCAGAAAGAAAGTCTCAGGTACAGGTCGATCAACGAAATCGTTCTGACCTGCGTTTCCGAACATGCGCCAGCAGATCGAGATCGCGTCCGCCACGCCGCTGGCCTCAACGAGGCTTCTTATATCACTATTGGGCAAACGGATATTGATATACTCGTCCACATCCAAACTGAGTATCCAATCCGATGACAGATAGCTTGGGTGATTCCGCGCAAGCGAAAATGCACGAACCTGCGGCGCGGCGCGCGGACCCAGCCTGTTTCGTTCGTGGTGAGCCCAGCCAAGCACTTGCAACCGTTCGCCCATGGCATCGGTACCATCAGCGCAATCATTGGTATAAATCAGAATGTCATCAAAACCGATTGCGTGGTTGTAGGCCACCCAATCGATCATGAAAGGCCCTTCGTTTTTCATCGTTGTTACGATGAGAAAGGTCTCATTCGTCATAAGTTGTTCTCTTGCCTGTGCCGGTGTCGGACTCCTGTCGACCTATTTAGAATAGCACCAGAATTTTGTCCAACCAGGTCGCCAGACAGCCGCAATGCTTGCCGATTAATCGATCTACCGATTCTGCGGGATCACCTCATAACCCGGTTCTTCTGGCTCGTCGTCCAGCATCTCGGTTGGGAACCCTGGCGCTTGGATCTCCAGTCCGGTCGCGTCCTCTAGCCGCCTGATGATGTTCGGGGACAGTTCACGCTCACCATATCGCGCGATGCCATCTTCGAAAATCTTGATCATCAATGGGTTTATCTCAAGGGGAACTCCGGCACGGTCGGCGACCTCCTGAAACAGACCGATATCTTTTTTCACCAGGTCCATGGTGAAGGAAATATCGCGCGAGCCGTTCAGGATGACCTGACTTTCGGTCTCGTGCACGAAGGATGTGCCTGACGATATCTTGATCGCCTCATAGGTGGTTCCAAGGTCCATGCCGGCGGCCTTGGCTGTCACCAATGCCTCGGCGCAGGTGATCAGGTTGGCGGTAGCCAGATAATTGGTCAACACCTTCAGAACAGAGGCCGAGCCCAGATCGCCCGTGTGCAAAATGCGCCGCCCCATGGTGGTCAGGAATGGCAGGATACGTTCAAAAGTCTCACGATCACAGCCTGCGAAGATCGAGATATTACCCGTCGCTGCCCGGTGACATCCGCCCGAAACCGGGCAATCCACCGCTGCGCCGCCTCGTTCGATGACCATTGCGCCAAGGCGTTTGACTTCGGCTTCGTCGGTGGTCGACATTTCCATCCAGATTTTGCCAGGGCCGACCTCTGGCAACATTTCCTGCATCACCGCATCCGAGGCCGCAGGAGAAGGCAAACAGGTTATAACAGCATCGCAATCGCGCATCAGTTGCGCCGGGCTTTTGGCGGCTTTGGCACCCTTGGCGACGAATTCGGTCACCAGATCCGGGTTCAGGTCATGAACCGTCAGATCGATACCGTTTCGTAGCAGCGATCCAGATAGCTTGCCCCCTACATTCCCCAGCCCGATAAACCCTACTTTCATGCGCGGTATCCTCCTGTTCGCATCTTGCTGCCATGCCAGCACGTCGTTGCAGAAGTATCATGCCGCCCAGCGACCCCGACAGGTCGCTTTTTATCCGCTTTTTCACGGATCGGCGCGACTCGCTTGACAAGCAACCCTGCCCTGCCGCATGTCCCTTTCGTTGGTGTCTGCGAGAGCAGATGAAAAGGGAATGCGTCAGCGGTTTTTGCCGTCAAACGCAGCCGCCCCCGCGACCGTGACCGGAGAGGGTGCCCAAAGCCACTGGCAGTATGGCCGGGAAGGCGGGACATCCGACAGAGGCCTCCTCTGACATCCGCAAGCCGGGAGACCTGCCAACGCCCGAAGATGAAACCGGACGGGGTGTTCCGGTGTGGGGCTGTGATCGGCCCGCATGAAACCCCGTCCCCCACGAAGAGGATTTGGGGGGATGAGAGACATGACCGAGACCGCACCGGTCGAACTGCTGGTTTGCACTACCTGCCGTCGCGGGCTGCCTGTCGAGGATGACGCCCAGCGCCCCGGCACGTTGCTTCACAAGGCGCTTGAAAAGGCGAGCCTGCCCGAAGGCATTACCTTGAAAGCTGTGGAATGCCTGTCGAATTGCGATGAAGGCTGCTCGATCGTGCTACGCGGAGGACCGGATCGCTGGACTTTCGTGTATGAGCATCTGAACGAGATCGACCATGTTGAAACCATCGTCGAAGGCGCAGCCAAATACCTCGCCACCGAGGACGGTTTGGTCAAATGGCGTGAACGTCCTGAACATTTCCGCAAAAACTGTGCGGCCCGCATTCCCCCGATTGGAGCCCTGAAATGAGCAATCTTGAGAAACTCCCCGTCACTGTGATCACCGGCTTTTTGGGCTCGGGCAAAACCACTTTGGTGCGACACCTGATGCAGAACCCGCAGGGCAAGCGTCTGGCGGTGGTCGTCAACGAATTCGGCGATGTCGGCGTCGATGGCGATATCCTGAAGTCCTGCGCCATTCCTGATTGCCCCGCAGAAAACATCATGGAACTGGCCAATGGTTGCATCTGCTGCACCGTGGCCGATGATTTCATCCCGACCATTGAAGCCCTGATGGCACTAGAGCCGCGCCCCGATCACATCCTGATCGAAACCTCCGGTCTTGCCCTGCCAAAACCCCTGCTGAAGGCGTTCGACTGGCCCGATATCCGCTCGAAAATCACCGTCGATGGCGTGATTGCTCTGGCCGATGCCGAGGCTGTGGCCGCTGGTCGGTTTGCTCCGAATGTCGAGGCGGTGGATGCGCAACGCATGGCAGATGACTCGATTGATCATGAAACTCCCTTGTCCGAGGTGTTCGAGGATCAGATTTCCTGCGCCGACATCATTCTGCTGACCAAGCCCGATCTGGCTGGCCCGGAAGGCGTTGCGAAAGCGAAAGAGATCATCGCCGCCGAAGCGCCCCGCCCCCTGCCCGTAGTCGAAGTGGCTGAGGGTGCCGTGGACGTCCGCGTCGTGCTGGGTCTAGAAGCCGCGGCCGAGGATGACATGGACGCGCGTCCCAGCCATCACGACGGCCATCACGATCACGAGCATGACGATTTCGAAAGCATCATCGTTGAACTGCCCGAGCAAACCGATCCGATTGATCTGGTCGCCAAGATTGAACGATTGGCCAACGAGTTGAATATCCTGCGCGTCAAAGGCTATGCCGCCGTTCAGGGCAAGCCCATGCGCCTACTGGTTCAGGCCGTCGGTGCGCGCGTACGTCACCAATATGACCGCCCGTGGGAGCCCGGCGAAGACCGTCGCTCGCGCCTTGTGGTCATTGCCGAGCATGACGATATCAAAGAGGCCGAGATCCGGGATATCCTCGTGGGTGTAACCGAGGCTGCCGAGTAAGACCTATGCACGTCGTCTTCCGCGAAAGCCATGGGCTCGAAGAAACCGAGACCCCGACCGATCTGGGCCAGAGCCCGGCGGATTTGGTGGTGCTGTCCTTTTCCGACAGTGACCTTGGCGCTTTCGCGGCGGGATGGCATCGTGGTGGTGGGCCTGAAGGACGCATGCCAACGATGCGGCTGGCCAATCTGACGGCGCTGAAGCATCCCCTCTCAGTCGACACCTATGTCGAGCAGACACTGGAGGGCGCAAAGGGCATCCTGATCCGTCTGATCGGTGGAGTGCCCTATTGGGCCTACGGCTTGCAGCAGGTTCTGGCGCTGGCGCAGGCCAAAGGGATTGCACTGGCCGTACTGCCCGCAGACGGTCGCGAGGATACGCGGCTGGATGATTACTCTACCCTGCCTGTCTCGACCCTGCGGCGGCTGGCGCATCTGTGCGACACCGGCGGTGAGGTCGCGGCGCAGGCCGCTCTGGCGCAGATGGCACTGGCTGCGGGGTTGTATGCAGGTCCGGTCATGGGCGCCAAGACCATCCCCGAATGCGGTGCCTGGTGCCCAGATCACGGCGTGATCCCTGCAGAAAACGCTCTGCCCGGTGATGCGAAACGTATCATCGTAACCTTCTATCGTGCTTATCTGACCTCGGCGGACACAGCCCCAATCGCAGCGCTGATCCGCAGCTTGCGCGCGCGAGGTTTTGAGGCCGTCGGCCTGTTTGCCTCGTCGCTCAAAGCACCAAATGCCGCCGATTGGCTGAGCGAGACTATTGTGGCGCTGAAGCCTTCGGCGATCGTCAACGCCACCTCATTCTCAGGCAAGGGCGCATCAGGCACCTCACCTCTCGATGTGGCAGAGGTGCCGGTCTTTCAGGTGGCGCTGGCCACCTCACGCCGCAAAGCGTGGGCCGAAGCGGAACGTGGCCTTTCACCAGCTGATCTTGCCATGCATGTGGTCCTTCCGGAAGTGGACGGGCGGATCAACGCGGGCATCGTATCCTTCAAAGAGCCGGGCAAACGCGACCCGCATCTCGAATATTCTCGCTTCGCTCATCGGGCTGAACCCGAACGGATCGAAGCCATCATCAACCGCATCTCCGGCTGGCTGAACCTTCACGACAAACCCAGAGCGGAGCAGGTTCCGGCGCTGGTACTATCGACCTATCCCGGCAAAGACTGGCAGATGGCACATGCAGTGGGTCTGGATGCGCTGGCCTCGGCCGAGGCAATGTTGCTCGACCTGCAAGGCGACGGGTATGACACCGCGCCTGCCGAGCCAATTGCTGAAACTCTTCTTGATGCCCGGATTTCATGGCCGCTAGAGGATTATCAGGCGGCGCTGGCGGCGCTACCGGAAACACTCCGCGCCGATCTCAATAAGGTTTGGGGCACTCCCGAAGACGACCCTGCTTTCACAAACGGCGCATTCCACTTCACTGCGCTGCGTCGCGGAAAGGCTCTGATCGCGCTGCAGCCCGAGCGCGGCACACCCGAACTGCGCGATGACGACTATCACGATCTGTCGCGCACACCGCGCCACGCCTACGTCGCCTTTTACTTGTGGCTGCGCAAAGGATTGGGCGCGGATGCGCTGATCCATATCGGCGCGCATGGCACGCTGGAATGGTTGCCGGGAAAATCAGTCGCCTTGTGCAACGAATGTTGGCCCGAGGCGTTAATCGGCGATCTGCCGGTGATCTACCCCTTCATAGTCAACGACCCCGGCGAGGCCGCGCAGGCCAAGCGTCGGATCGGGGCGGTTACGTTGGGCCATATCCCACCCCCGATGAAGGAAAGCGGCACACCAGATCGCATGGTGCGGCTGGAAGCGCTGTTGGACGAGTTCTCGAACGCGGACGGGCTAGACCCCAAACGCCGCGATCGCCTGCAGGAAGATATCCGGGACGAGGCGCAGGCGATCGGGCTGGAAAGCGATCTTGGCCTCGATCAGGCCACCTGTACCGCCGAGGCGATCACGCGCATTGACCGATTTGTCTGCGACATCAAGGAAAGCCAATTCGGTGATGGGCTGCATATCTTTGGGCGCGTCCCCGATGAGACGGGCAATTTCGACGCTGCCCCCTCAGCCCAAGCTGAACGCTCTGCCCTGATTGACGCTTTAGCGGGCAAACGAATCGAGGCCGGGCCGTCCGGATCCCCCTATCGCGGGCGTACGGATGTTTTGCCGACCGGGCGGAATCTATATACGACCGACCCACGCTCGGTTCCCACGCGCGCGGCCTACACACAAGGCGTCAAGCTCGCCGAAGAGCTGGTTCGGCGGCATCTGCAGGAAGAAGGCGACTACCCCAAGGGCTTGATCGTCGATCTATGGGGTTCGGCCACTATGCGCACAGCGGGCGAGGAATTCGCCATGGCGCTACACCTGCTGGGGGTGAAGCCGGTTTGGGATAAAGGGTCTGAGCGGGTCTCGGGCATCGAAGTGTTGCCGATCACCGATCTCAGCCGCCCGCGTCTGGACGTAACATTACGCGTCTCGGGTCTTTTCCGGGACGTGTTCCCGACGCTTTCGGCGCTGTACGGTCAGGCTGTCCGCGCATTGACCAAACGAGATGAAGCACCCGACTGGAATCCTTACGCCGGTCAGGAGCCTGCGGCGCGGGTCTATGGGCCAGCCCCCGGCAGCTATGGTCTGAACATGACTCATCTGTCCGAAACCTATTCGGATGAGGCACGCGTGCAAGCGGGTGAGGCTTGGCTTGATGCCAGTTCCTTCGCTTTGGAAGGCGAGCATATAGCGCAAGATAAGGACGGCATCTCTCAGCGCGTCGCCAATGCCGACAGCTTTGTGCACCTACAGGACCTGACCGAAACCGATCTGCTGCTGGCCAACGACTATGCCACGCACGAGGCCGGATTTGCTGCCGCCAAGAAAATCACCGGCGGTACTGCGCAGCTTTATCATCTGGACAATACCAACCCGGACAACCCGCGCGCCCGCACCCTGCCCGAGGAAATCAGCCGCGTCGTTCATGCCCGCGCCGCCAACCCGGGCTGGATTGCCGGAATGCAGCGGCACGGGTTTCGGGGAGCCGCTGAAATCGCGGCGACGCTGGATCATATGGCATCTTTCGCGCATCTGTCCGGCACAGTCGCACCGCATCTGTTCGATCTGTACCACGACGCCACGCTGGGCAATGAAGAGGTCGACGCCTTCCTGCAACAGGCAAACCCGCAAGCACATCAGGCCATGCAGGATCGGTTCCGTGCGCTGCTGGAGGCCGGGCTTTGGCATACCCGCCGGAACTCGATCCGCGCCGACCTGGGGGGGTTGGGATGAGTGCGCCCATCGTGCAAGGCTGGTGCCCCGGCGCCCATCGCCCGATGATGTCCGGTGATGGGCTGGTCGTGCGTGTGCGCCCTCGGCTGGCGCGCTTGGATGCCCAACAGGCTATAGGGCTGTGCGAATTGGCGGAACGGTTCGGCAATGGCACGATCGACCTTACCAACCGCGCCAACCTTCAGCTGCGTGGAGTAAAGGAAACCGACCATCGACCCTTGTTGGCCGCGCTTTCCTCGCTGAACCTGCTGGACGCCGAGCCCGGAATCGAAATTCGCCGCAACATTCTGGTCTCGCCACTCTATGAAGCCGGTGATCTGACCGCTCGGCTGACACAGGAATTGATCCAGCGTCTGGCAGAGCTTCCGGATTTACCTGCCAAGTTCGGCTTTGCCATCGACACAGGTCCCGCGCGTTTATTGGCCGATGACTCGGCGGATATCCGGCTTGAACTCGGTTCAGGCTGCCTGATCCTGCGCGCGGACGGGGCCGAGACCGGGCGAGCGGTGAGCGAAGCCCAAGCAATCGACCAAGTGATCGCGTTGGCGAAGTGGTTTGCGCAAACCCACACAACCGAGACCCGCCGCATGGCACGGACCGTTGCCACATATGGTTTGCCCAGCGAGTGGCAAGGCAGCGCGCCCGGCCCCATTGGCGTGCCTCTTCAACCGGGAGCCTGCGTGCAGGGGACACTCTATGGCGCTGCCTTTGGGCAGCTACCGGCGCGGCAACTCCATTTGATGATCGAAAACAGCAACGCCACTGCCCTGCGGGTCACACCATGGCGGCTGTTCCTGTTGGAAGGCGGGGCGGCGATACCCGCCCTTGACTTTGTCACAGATGGCACCGACCCGCTGAGAACAACCGACGCCTGCCCCGGCGCGCCATACTGCCCGCAGGCACAGGTCGAAACCCGCGGTGTGGCGCGCGCCCTGGCCGCGCGCGTTGCAGGCAGCCTGCATGTATCGGGCTGCGCCAAGGGATGCGCCCGAATGGGTCCGGCCGATGTCACTTTGGTTGGCAATTCCGGACGATTTGACCTTGTCAAACAAGGCCGTGCGGGGGATGAGCCCTGCCAACGCGGCCTGACCGAAGAAACACTCATGACCATGGACTTCACCTGATGCCCTATGAATACGAAACCGACGGCGCGGCGATCTACAAGCAGAGCTTTGCCACCATCCGATCCGAGGCTGATCTGGCCCGGTTCGATGCCGATGAAGAACAGGTCGCCGTTCGGATGATCCACGCCGCAGGGATGGTCGGGCTGGAAGAGTTCGTCCATTTCTCGGACGGTTTTGTCTCGGCAGCGCGTTCCGCGCTGGAAAATGGCGCGCCGATCCTGTGTGATGCCCGCATGGTCAGCGAAGGCGTCACCCGCTTTCGCCTGCCCGCCGACAACGAAGTGATCTGCACCCTGCATGACGAGCGTGTTCGACCTCTGGCTGCCGAAATGAGCAACACGCGCTCTGCCGCCGCGCTAGAGCTGTGGCGTCCGCATCTGGAAGGAGCACTGGTCGCGATCGGTAACGCCCCTACCGCGCTTTTCCACCTGCTGAACATGTTGGAAGATCCCGACTGCCCACGCCCCGCTGCCATTATCGGCTGCCCGGTGGGCTTCGTCGGAGCGGTCGAGTCCAAGGATGCCTTGTGGGAAGCGCAGCCCGTACCCTCCTGCATCGTCAAAGGCCGTTTGGGAGGCAGTGCGATCACAGTTGCTGCCATCAATGCTATCGCGAGCCGCACGGAATGAGCGGGGGTAAAATATACGGCGTGGGCCTCGGCCCCGGCGATCCGGACCTGATGAGTGTCCGTGCGGACCGCCTGCTGCGCAATGCCCGCCATGTGGCGTTTTTTCGCAAACCTGGCCGCACAGGTCAGGCCCGCAAGATCGTCAATGGAATGATCCCCGGCGACGCCATTGAGTTTCCAATGGAGTACCCGGTAACCACCGAAATCCCGGTGACGGATCCAAGGTATAATGAACTCCTTTCGGTGTTTTACGAAGACTGTGCCGCACATCTGAAGTCGCTTACCGAAAATGGTGAGGATGTAGTGGTTCTGTGCGAAGGCGATCCGTTCTTCTATGGATCATTTATGCACCTTTACAATCGACTACGAGACATATCTGAAGTCGAAGTCGTACCTGCCATAACCGGCATGTCCGGCGCCTGGACCGCAACCGGTGACCCGATAACTTGGGGCGACGATGTCCTCACGGTTCTTGTTGGAACCTTGCCCGAGGATACGCTGACTGAACGCATGACCCAGACCGACGCGCTGGTTGTCATGAAGATCGGGCGGAACTTCGACAAGGTAAAGCGCGCGCTGAGACAGGCCGGGCTTTATGATCGCGCGTGGATCGTCGAATACGCTCAGATGCCGAACCAACGGGTCTGCAGACTGTCTGATAATTGCGAAGGAATCACGCCCTATTTCTCAATCATTCTGGTTCATGGACAGGGACGCCGACCATGAGCGGTTGGGTCAAGATCGCTGGCCTTGGGCCTGGAAACGAAGCACTGATCACCCCCGAAGTCACTGCCGCGCTTGCAGAAGCGACGGACGTGGTTGGCTACATCCCTTATGTTGCTCGGGTGGCGGAGCGTGAGGGGTTGACCCTGCACGCCAGCGATAACCGGGTCGAGATCGACCGCTCTCAGCACGCTTTGCAAATGGCGGCCGACGGTAAGCGCGTCGTTGTGGTTTCATCTGGCGATCCCGGCGTGTTTGCGATGGCCGCAGCGGTGTTTGAAGCGCTTGAAAACGGGCCGAATGACTGGCGCGACATACAGATCGAAGTGTTGCCAGGGATCACTGCGATGCTGGCGGCTTCGGCCCGCGCTGGGGCACCGTTAGGGCATGATTTCTGCGCCATCAACCTGAGCGACAACCTGAAGCCATGGCCACTGATCGAAAAGCGCCTCCGACTTGCCGCGCAGGGCGATTTCGCCATGGCGTTCTATAACCCTCGCTCGAAGTCTCGACCGGAAGGGTTTGAAAAAACGCTGGAAATCCTGCGGGAGGAATGTGAGCCGGAACGACTGATCCTGTTCGCACGCGCCGTATCCCGCGAGGATGAGGCTTTGCGGATTTCAACTCTGGAAGAAGCCACGGCAGATATGGCGGACATGCAGACCGTCGTCATCGTCGGCTCGTCCCTGACCCGCATAGTCGAGCGCAACAGCGCCCCGATCGTCTACACCCCGAGATTCACGCTGGCCAAGGATTAAGTATGCGCCAGCCAGTCCAAGACCTGCGTGACATTTGCCAACTCGGTCCGCTTCGGCAGGGTCGGACGGTCTATCATCAGAACCGGCAAGCCCAGCGCCCTGGCGGCATCCAGTTTGGCCCGCGCGCCGGTGCCACCCGCATTCTTGGATACAATCAATTGCGTATGGTGACGTTCCATCAAGGCCCGGTCCTCTTCAACAGAAAACGGGCCCCGCGAAACGATCACATCGCTTTTCGGAAGCGGCAATGCGTCCGGATCGTCTACAAGCCGCAAAAGATAGTGATGCTGAGGTTGGGCTGCGAAGTCATGAAGATGCATGCGGCCAACTGCCAGGAAGACGCGGCGGGCTGGACCGGCCAGAGCTTCAACCGCACCTTCAATATCCGGTACGTGCTGCCAGTTGTCCCCGTCTTGCGCGACCCAAGCAGGTCGCGTCAAAGCGGCCAAGGGCGTTGCGCCCCCCGCACAGGCTTCCACCGCATTTCGGCTCATCTGTGCCGCAAAGGGATGAGTCGCATCGACAACATGGCTGACGCCGTGCTCGTGAATGTACCGCGCCAGTCCCGCTGCACCACCAAACCCGCCCACGCGCATCGGCACGGGTTGCGAGCGCGGGTTATCGACACGTCCAGCGTAGGAATATGTAGCGGGAATGCCTTGATCGGCAACCGATTTTGCCAGAGCATTCGCCTCGGTCGTGCCACCAAGAATCAGGAGGTTGGGCATGTCTGAAACTCCGTGGTTGACCGTTCTGGGTTTGGGCGAAGATGGACTGGATGGCCTGTCCCCTGCAAGCCGTCAAGTGCTGGACCGCGCTGAGATTGTCATGGGTCCGACACGCCACCTGTCGTTGATCCCAGACAGCGCGGCGGAACGGATTGAATGGCCGGTCCCATTTGCCGATGGCCTGCCAATTCTGACCGCATTGCGCGATCGGCAAACCGTTGTGCTGGCCTCGGGTGATCCGTTCTGGTTCGGGGCCGGGTCCGTTATCGCGCGTAATTTCAATGCGAACGAATGGATTGCCCTACCCGGCCAGTCGACCTTTTCGCTTGCTGCTGCGCGGCTTGGTTGGCCGCTTGAAAACACGTTGACCTTCGGGCTACATGCCGCGCCTCTGACGCGCCTTCGCCCTCACTTGGCACCCGGCCTGCGCGCGATTCTCTTGCTGCGCGACGGCAAAGCCGTAGCCGAGCTTGCGACCTATCTGGGCGAAACCGATTTTGCCGATTGCACTCTGCACGTCATGGAAGCGCTCGGTGGCCCCCGTGAACGCGCGCGCAGCGTGTCGCTGACCGAGGCGTTGCTTGGAACCTTCGAACATCCGGTTTGTGTCGGTCTTGATGTCGCGGGTGCTGGGCGTGCCTTCCCCAAAGCCTCGGGAAAGCCCGATGACATCTTTGAAACCGACGGCCAGATCACCAAGCGCCCCATTCGCGCGCTAACCCTATCGGCGCTTGCCCCTCAGCGGGGTGAGCATCTGTGGGATATTGGCGGCGGCACCGGTTCGATCAGCATCGAATGGCTGATGTGCGATCCGACGCTAACTGCAACGACTATCGAGCCGCGTGCTGATCGGGCCGAACGCATTCGTCGAAACGCCAATACACTGGGGCAGGATCGGTTGTGCGTTGTGCACGGTTCTGCACCAGCGTCGTTGGCTGATCTTGACCGACCCGATGTGGTGTTCATCGGTGGCGGACTTAGTGCGGATCTGCTGAACTGGCTACACGCTAATCTTCAGGCCGGCACGCGGCTGATCGCCAATGCGGTGACACTCGAAAGCGAAGCGCTGCTAGCTGAATGGCACGACAAGCTGGGCGGAGACCTGCTGCGCATCGAGCTGGCGCAGGCAGCTGCGCTTGGTCCACGGCGAGGCTGGAAATCTGCCTACCCAGTGGTGCAGTGGAGCCTCACGTTATGATCGTCGCGGGGTTAGGTTTCTCATCCTCTGCTACGCTGGCCAGTCTTCGTGCCGCTTTCGAGCTTGCCTCGACAGGAAAAACTGTCGATGCCCTTGCGACCGTTGCGGACAAGGACGGACACACCGCACTTGCCGCGCTTGCAGAAGCAACTGAGCTGCCGATACATTTCATTCCGGCAAATGATCTTGCCGAACAACGCACACTTACTTGCTCAACCCGCAGTCGCGCCACATATGGCACCGGCAGCGTGGCCGAAGCATCCGCTCTTGCTGCCGCCGGACATGGCGCGCGGCTGATTTCACCCAGACAAATCTCGGACGACCGGCTTGCAACCTGCGCCGTCGCCATCGGAGGACAGACATGACCGTTCATTTCATCGGCGCCGGACCGGGCGCCGCCGACCTGCTGACCCTGCGCGGGCGCGATATCATCGCCTCCTGCCCGGTGTGCCTCTATGCGGGTTCATTGGTACCCGAGGAGATTCTGGGCCACTGCCCCAAAGGCGCGAAGATCATAAACACCGCACCCATGGATCTGGATCAGATCATGGCCGAAATCGAAGCAGCGCATAAAGCTGGACAGGACGTGGCGCGGCTGCATTCCGGGGACCTCTCGGTCTGGTCGGCGATGGGTGAGCAAATCAGACGTCTGAAAGAGATGGGTGTCCCGGTCAGCGTCACGCCCGGTGTACCCTCGTTTGCGGCTGCGGCTGCAGCGCTCGGGACCGAGCTGACACTGCCCGGTCTGGCGCAATCAGTGGTCTTGACCCGCACGCCCGGGCGTGCGTCTTCGATGCCGGAAGGCGAGACACTGAAAAACTTCGCTAAAACAGGTGCGACTTTGGCTATCCACCTTTCGATCGGAAATCTGGATAACGTCATCGCCGACCTGACACCTGCCTATGGGGCAGACTGCCCGGTCGCCGTGGTCTACCGCGCTAGTTGGCCGGATGAGAAGATCATCCGCGCAACGCTTGCCACGTTGAAGGAGGCGCTGGACAACAGCATCTCGCGCACCGCACTGATCATGGTTGGTCCGGCGCTTGCAGGTGAAGGGTTTGACGAAAGCTGTCTGTATTCCAAGACATATGACCGCCGCTATCGCCCTCAAAGCGCCGACAGTCCGTGGTCGAGCTGGAGCCATGGTGATGACTAACCCACCGGGAATACTGATTTCCGCTCCATCGTCGGGTACAGGCAAGACCACAGTCATGCTAGGATTGCTCCGGGCGCTGGCCGAGGACGGCTTGACCGTACAACCGTTCAAAAGCGGACCGGACTACATCGACCCGGCTTTTCACCGGGCTGCGGCAGGCCGTGCCTCGTTCAATCTGGATAGCTGGGCGATGGGGGAGACGCTGCTAAGCGCGATCTCTGAGCAGGCGACGGGCGCGGATATTGTGGTGGCCGAAGGCTCAATGGGTTTGTTTGATGGCGTCGCCAAACCCGGAGAGCTGGGGCATGGGTCGAGCGCTGAAACGGCGCTGCGCATGGGATGGCCGGTCGTTCTGGTCCTGGATGTCGGAGGACAGGCGCAATCGGCGGCGGCGACCGCGCTTGGCTTTCGGATGTATAACCCCGATCTACCTTTTGCCGGAGTGATCCTGAACCGTTGTGCCAGCCCAAGACATGAGCGGCTGACGCGGCTGGGCCAGGAACGGGCTGGATTGCCGGTTCTGGGCGTTCTTCCGCGCCGAGGTGATCTGACCCTGCCCGAAAGGCATCTAGGCCTGATCCAGGCGGTTGAGCATCCGGATCTGGAAACGGCAATCGCCGGATATGCCGCATTCCTGCGTGAACATGTCGATCTGGATGCGATCAAACGGGCGGCCTCCTCAGGCCCTGCTGGGCCATCGTCAGCCGCGCTGCCGCGCCCCCCCGCGCAGCGGATCGCACTGGCCCGTGATGCAGCGTTTTCATTTACCTACCCGCATCTGCTGGAAGGGTGGCGCAGCGCCGGTGCAGAAATACTGCCCTTTTCGCCACTGGCAAACGAAGCGCCAGCTGCAGACGCTGAACTGGTCTGGCTACCGGGGGGCTATCCCGAGCTGCACGCAGGAACCCTGGCGGCAGCAGATACTTTCTTGACGGGGCTGCGCAAACACGCGGAAACGCGGCCCGTGCATGGTGAATGCGGGGGCTATATGGCATTGGGGGAAGTTCTGGTCGACAAGGAAGGCGCGCCACATCAGATGGCGGGGTTGTTGGGTCTGCAAACCTCATACCAAAAGCGCAAATTCAACCTTGGCTATCGTAGGGCTGAACTTTTGGCGTCGATGCCTGGCTTTGCCAAGGGTACCGCCTTGCGCGGACATGAGTTCCACTATTCCTCGATCATCGAACAACCTGACGCTCCTCTTGCGCGAGTCTTCGATGCCGAGGGGGCCGAAGGCCCTCAGACAGGATCGCGACGCGGCAATGTCACCGGCACATTTTTCCATCTTATTGCAGAGGCCTCGGCATGACCGGTTTTGTCTCTTTCATTGGCTCCGGTCCGGGTGATCCGGAGCTACTAACGCTCAAGGCCGTAGACCGGATGCAGAAGGCCGATGCGGTGCTGTTTGATGATCTCAGCAGCGGCCCGATCCTGACCCATGCGCGTGACGATGCTGATCTGGTTGGTGTTGGCAAACGCGCCGGTCGCCCTTCGCCAAAGCAGGATCACGTCAGCCGATTGTTGGTGGAGTATGCGCAGACCGGTCAGCAGGTGGTACGCCTGAAATCCGGTGATGGAGGATTGTTCGGTCGACTGGAGGAAGAATTGGTCGCGTTGCAGGCAGCCGGCATCAAATATGAGATCATTCCCGGCATCCCCTCTGCCGTCGCGGCGGCAGCTGCCGCTGGTATTCCTCTGACCCGACGCCTGACTGCACGTCGTGTTCAATTCGTCACCGGGCATGACGTAAGTGGCAAATTGCCGACCGATCTGAACCTTCCCGCCCTGGCTGACGCTACCGCGACAACGGTCGTATTTATGGGCAAGCGCACTTTTCCCTTGCTGGTCGAAGCCCTGAGCGCGCATGGCTTGCCTTTGGACACGCCTGCATTGATGGCCGAATCTGTTTCAACTCCCGAGCAATCCTTGCATCGCTCCACAATCGGAGACCTGTCCGACAAGCTGCGATCCGAGGTTGGAACCGCCCCGGCCCTGATCCTGTATGGCCCGCTGGCAGGGTTCGAAGATGTTTGAACTGATTCTGATCGGAATCGGCACGGGTAATCCCGACCACCTGACCTTTCAGGGGGCGAAGGCGATAAGATCAGCGGACCTGATCCTGATTCCGCGAAAAGGAGAGAACAAAGCTGATCTGGCCGGTGTGCGCGAAGACATCATCACGCAGGTCACCGACAAACCTGCACGGATCGCCTATTTCGACGTTCCCAAACGCCGGGCAGATGACGGTTATCTCCGAGGCGTCGACGAATGGCACGACGCAATTGCCCTGCGCTGGCACGAGGCGATTTCAGCCTACCCGGACGCGCAGAAGGTGGCGTTGCTGATCTGGGGTGATCCGTCGCTGTATGACAGTTCGCTAAGAATTGCAGCGCGGCTGGACCCGCAACCGCAAGTCCAGGTTATGCCGGGAATCACAGCGTTACAGGCGTTGACTGCAGCCCATGCGATCCCGATCAATGATCTGGGCGCGCCCTATGTCGTGACCACAGGCCGTCGCATCCGCGATGATGGGTGGCCTGAAACGGCGTCGAAAGTGGCCGTAATGCTGGATGGCGAATGCTCGTTCCAGAGCCTGAAGATGACCGATTATGACATCTGGTGGGGGGCATATGTGGGCATGAAAGAAGAGATTCTGATCAAAGGCCCATTGGCGGATGTGGCGCAAGACATTCTGGATACCCGCGCGCAGGCCCGTTCTGATCACGGCTGGATCATGGATATCTATCTGCTGAAGAAACGTGCGGCCTGACGCGCGCACAGGATTGTGAGCCCCGTTTCAGCGCTTTTCTGTCATCAATTCCCCAGTCAACAGGAAGGGAAAGAACATGAGGGCGCTTTGGGCTGCGATCTGCCTGCTGGCGATGCCTGCTTGGGCCGACGGCATCGAACCTCTTACTGGATGGGCGGTTTACTCCAGCGGAAAAAGCTATGAGACCCTCGTGGATGACACAAAGGCCGCGGTAAAGGAAAACGGCCTGATCGTTGTGACACAGGCCGGGCCGACCAAAGCGGCGGCCTCGCGCGGTATCACCATTCCGGGCAACCGGGTGATTGGCGCATTCAACAACGATTACGCAGTTCGGGTTCTTGAAACCTCGACCAACGCGATGATCGAAGCGCCCATCCGTTTCTACGTGACCGAGAACGAGGACGGCACTGCAACCCTTTCTTACAAGACACCAAGCTTCGTCTTTGCCCCTTACGCAGACGAGGGCGGAGACGCTCTGCGCGAGATTGCCACAGAATTGGACGCAAAGTTTCAGGCCATAGCGGAAAACGCCGTCAAATAGTCACACTGACGTGAACCTGCTTGCGTCCGGACGCGTCCTCCGCAATCTGCTGACAGATAACTTTGTCGGAGCTTGATTAATGCAGGACCTGTCTCCCCGCGCTGCGGATTTGTTGGCACAACGCCTTTTCGAGGCCGGATGCCGCCATGCGTTCGGAATGCCCGGCGGCGAGGTTCTGACATTGGTGGATGCGCTGGAACGCGCGGGCATCACCTTTCATCTGACCAAGCATGAAAACGCCGCCGGTTTCATGGCCGAAGCCGTTCATCACCGCGATGGCGCGCCCGCGATTCTGGTGGCGACGCTTGGCCCCGGTGCCATGAATGGCATCAATGTGGTCGCGAACGCCTTGCAGGATCGGGTGCCGATGATCGTGCTGACCGGATGCGTTGATGCGGATGAGGCGCTGACTTACACCCATCAGGTGATGGATCACGCGCAAGTCTATCGCTCAATCACCAAGGGTACCTTCATGCTGACGGCTAACGGAGCTGATATCATCGCAGACAAGGCGGTATCGCTCGCTAACCAGCCGCGCCCTGGCCCGGTGCACATTGATGTGCCGATCTCGGTGGCCGATACGCGCGTATCAGAGGTTAAACGTCGCCGACTGGCGAAAACCGCCCCTGTCGCCCCCGGCGCGGAATGTCTGGAAAAGGCCCGTCGCTGGGTGGCTGAGGCCGAGCGTCCCTTGGCGATCATCGGTCTTGATGTTCTTTACGACGACTCGCGCTGTGTGGTGCGAGCATTTTTAGAGCATTTCAACATTCCCTTTGTCACCACCTACAAGGCCAAGGGGGTGGTGCCCGAGGATCATCCACTCTGCCTGGGCGGGGCGGGTTTGTCTCCGCTGGCCGATAAGCACCTAGTCCCGCTGGTGGAACAGGCTGATCTGGTACTGTGTTTGGGATATGACCCTATCGAGATGCGCCCCGGCTGGCGCGAGATATGGGACCCTGAAACCAAGCGCGTGATCGACATATCAGCCGTGGTGAACGATCATTACATGCATCAGGCTGGGCTAAATCTGGTCGCCGACACCGGCGCAACGCTTGAGGCCATCGCCAAGGGCAACCCTGCCGGCAAGACTTGGCCGAATGGTGAGCCTGAACAGGTCAAGGCGGCGCTGGCGAATGCTTTTCCGTCAGATGAAGACTGGGGACCGGCGGCAATCATCGCAGAAACTCGTGCCGTTCTGCCACCCGAGACCCTCGCCACGGCCGACAGCGGCGCGCATCGCATTCTGCTCAGTCAGATGTGGGAGTGTTCGGTGGCACGCGGGTTGATCCAGTCCTCGGCGCTCTGCACCATGGGGTGTGCCGTTCCGATGGCGATCGGTCTGAAATTGGCCGAACCGGATCGCCCCGTGATCAGCTTTTCTGGCGATGCCGGCTTTCTGATGGTTGCCGGAGAGCTGTCGACTGCCGCCGAATTGGGTGGCAACCCAATCTTTCTGGTCTTTGTCGATGCCAGCCTTGCGCTGATCGAGCTGAAACAACGCCAGCGCCAGATAGGCAATCGCGGAGTGGATTTTGACCGCCATGACTTTGCGGCTTTAGGCCGCGCATTCGGCGGTTATGGTCACACAGTTCGTAGCCGCGACGATTTGCGGGCTGCATTGGATCAGGCGTTGAAAGCGGACAAGTTCACTGTCATTGCTGCGGAAATTGACCGTGGAGGATATGATGGCCGCATCTGAAGGACCGCTGAAAGGCGTCAAGGTACTGGACCTGTCTCGCATTCTGGCAGGACCCACTTGTACGCAGTTGTTGGGCGACCTTGGCGCTACCGTCATCAAAGTCGAAAACCCGGCGACCGGTGGTGATGATACGCGGCAATGGGGCCCTCCTTACGCCGAGGATGCGGATGGCAACCGCTCAGACCTGAGCGCATATTTCATGTCCTCCAACCGCAACAAGAAATCGGTCGCCTTGGATATCGCAACACCCGAAGGACAGGCGGAAGTCCGACGCCTAGCCTCGCACGCTGATATTCTGATCGAGAATTTCAAGCCCGGTGGACTGGCGAAATACGGGCTCGACTACGCAACCTTGTCCAATGAGTTTCCTGACCTCGTCTACTGTTCGATCTCAGGCTACGGGCAGACAGGCCCAAACTCATCGAAGCCCGGATATGATCTTATGGCGCAAGGATATGGCGGGATCATGTCTCTGACCGGAGACGCCGACGGCGCGCCGATGAAAGTAGGCGTCGGAATTGCTGACGTGATGTGTGGTATGTATGCCTGCGTTGGTATTCTGGCTGCGCTGCGTCATCGCGACATGTCTGGCGAGGGTCAGCAGATCGATCTGGCGCTGGTGGATGCACAGATCGCTTGGCTGATCAATGAAGGCGTGAATTATCTGACCTCGGGCGAAGTGCCTCGGCGGCGCGGCAACGGGCATCCCAATATTGTGCCTTACGAGGTCTATCAGACGGCGGATGGGCACGTGATTCTGGCCGTTGGAAATGACAGTCAGTTCAAAAGATTTTGCAGCTTCATCGAAAAGCCAGAGCTTGCCGACGATCCTCGATTCGCCACCAACCCGGCCCGTCTTGAAAACCGGGACGCGTTGAATGCAATCCTGCGCCCTGCTGTTCAGGCGCTGAATACAGGCAGCGTTATCGCGGGGCTTGAAGACCTGAAAGTCCCTGTTGGCCCGGTGCGGACGCTCGATCAGGTTTTTGCCTCGGATCAGGTCGCTGCCCGCCAGATGCAGATCTCGATGCAAGCTGAACCTGGCGAGGTGCAACTGATCGGGAATCCCCTGAACCTGTCACGCACGCCTGTAACATATCGCAGCGCACCACCGGTCTGTGGGGCTGACACACAGGCTGTTCTGAACGCGGAAAACCCCTTCGAAGATTGAAACACTCTGCCCGTTTAGGCGGCAAGTTGCTGAAACATGCCCTTGAATCGGCGGTTTTTTTCGCGTTTCTCACACACGGGATTTCACCAATTCGAGAGCAGGGTCGATACTGTTACGACCCGGCTGCACACTCTGTTACATCGAACAGTGTAGAACGTCGCAATCAGATTGGACCCGAGTATGAAACAAGACGTCTTTGGACAGATGAACACCCTGAACCAGCCCGCAAGCGTCGAGGCATGGGATGGTGTTCTCCTTGGGTTCATGGCGCATGCCGCTGTAACACCGCAATATCTGGGCAAGGTTCTGGAGCTTGAGCCGGACTTTGCGCTGGGCCATGCGGTCAAAGGGTTGTTCATGGTTCTGCTGGGCCGGCGTGAGATGATCGCGGTCGCTGCCGAAGCGCTGAGTGCCGCGAATGCAGCGATGGAGCGTCAGCCCGTTTCAGCCCGGGAAAGGCTATATGTCGAGGCGCTGGGTTTGTATATGGCCGACCTTCCATCACAGGCCGTTCAGAAATTTGAAGAGATTCTGCGAGCGCACCCAACTGATACTTTGGCCATGAAGCTCAGCCATGCGACGCGTTTCGTTCTGGGCGATGCGGCGGGGATGCGTCGGTCGATCGAACGGGTGATGCCAGCGTATGAACCCGACCACGCCGGACGTGGATACTTGCTGGGATGCCACTCGTTCGCGCTGGAGGAAACCGGCGCCTACGAGAAAGCCGAGATCGCCGGTCGTCAGGCCTTGTGGATGGTTTCGGACGACGCCTGGGGATTGCACGCTGTAGCGCACGTGCACGAGATGACGGGCAACGCGCAGCTGGGACTGGACTGGCTCGCGGGACGCGAGGACGCTTGGGCGCATTGCAACAATTTCCGCTATCATGTCTGGTGGCACAAGGCGCTGATGCATCTGGATTTGGGGCAAGTCGATCAAGTTATGGCGCTTTACGATCATCACATCCGCCAGGACAAAACCGACGACTATCGCGATATCTCGAATGCAACCTCGCTGCTGTCCCGGCTAGAGCTTGAGGGCGTTGATGTTGGCAACCGCTGGGAAGAACTGGCCGATCTCAGCGCAGCCCGAACCGAAGACGGATGCTTGATCTTCGCCGATCTTCACTACTTGCTGGCATTGACCGGGGACAATCGTTCGGAGGCTACGGCAAATATGCTGCAGCGTATTCAAAATGACGCCCAGCGCAATCAGGGTGACACGCCGATCCGCATGTCCGACCCGGGCATTGCCGCCGCCAAGGGGCTTGAGGCCTTTGGAGAAGGCCTTTACGGTCAAGCCTTTGATTTTCTTTCAAATGCCCGGGGTGGGATGCAACTGGCGGGTGGCAGCCACGCCCAACGTGATGTATTCGAGCGTATCACCATTGATTCCGGCCTGCGCGCTGGCCGCCTGGATGCTGTCGAGCGCATCCTGGACGACCGCCGCGCCAAACGTGCCGGGGGAGAGGACAATTACGCCCTCGCCCGCCGAGAATTGATCGAGGCCGCACGCGACAGCGGCGACGCACAAAGCGTCCCCGCCGAATAACAACAATAAAAGACCAAGAAGGACAGAAACCGTATGGCGACCGCATCGCCCGCTTCTGATTTTGCTCCGGTGGCGTCTCAGGTCGCCGCCCCCGCCGCTACGCGCGATCCGCGGTTGGATTTCTATCGCGGCATCGCGATGTTCATCATCCTGATTGCCCATATTCCGAACGATCCGTGGGCCAAATGGATACCTGCCCGCTTTGGCTTTTCGGACGCAACCGAGATCTTCGTATTCTGTTCAGGCATGGCTTCGGCAATTGCTTTTGGGGGGGCGTTCATGCGCAAAGGCTGGTGGATGGGCACCGCACGCGTGAGCTTTCGCATCTGGCAGGTCTACTGGGCGCATATCTGCCTGTTCTTCTTTGTCGCGATGACAATGGCGGCCCTGAACCAGAGTGGGCTGTTCGAGAAAAACTATATCTCCTCTCTCAATCTACAGCATTTCTTCAACGATCCGGCGTCACAGATCGTCGGACTGTTCACCCTGACCTATGTGCCGAACTACTTCGATATTCTACCGATGTATCTGGTGGTACTGGCGATGATGCCCCTGTTTATGGGGCTATATCGTATCGGATTCTGGGCGGTCGCCATGGCCTCGGTCACGATTTGGCTCGTTGCACAATTCGACTACCTTGACCTGCCGGCCGAGCCCTGGTCAGAGCGCCAGTGGTTCTTCAACCCATTCGGGTGGCAATTGCTGTTCTTCACCGGCTTTGCGTTCATGCGAGGTTGGATTCCAGCGCCGCCGGTGTCGAAAACTCTGATCTGGGCGGCAGCATTGTTTTTGATCTTCTCGATGCCGTTCGGCTCGTGGAAGGTATTCACTTGGATCAATGCAGCAGCCCCTGATCTGGCTGATGAGATTCGCAAGGTCTGGCCAGTGACCAAAGAATTTCGCGACAAGACCGACTTTGGTCTATTCCGATATCTGCATTTTCTGTCGCTTGCCTATCTGGGTTGGGTTATCGCCGGTGAGCATGGCCGTCGCCTGATAGCGACCGGTCAGGGGGCAGCTGCAAAAGTCTGGCAGTTCCTGCTGACCATCATCACCAAAGTGGGTCAGCAATCGCTCGCGGTGTTCGTATTTTCTATGGCAGCAGCACGACTTATCGGCGTCGGACTGGACCTGAGTGGGCGAGATGTTGCCAGTGTGTTCATCGCCAACATGATTGGCTTTGCCATGATCATCGGCGTGGCTTATCTGGCCGCCTGGTTCAAGTCACAACCTTGGAAATCAAAGAAATGAACTTTACACGTCGCGCTTTTCTCGCCTCATCAACGGCTCTGGCCTTCGCCCCAGCGGCATATGCCACAGGTGGAGAGACCCCGTTCAGCCGAGACGACGTCATCGCAATGGCCCGCGACCTGGCCAGCCGTGATTATGCCGAGCGTGAGATGGTTCCGCAGGAGTGGCAGGACCTGACGTATCAGCAATACCGTTCAATCCGGTTCCGGCTGGATCGCGCGCTCTGGTACGAGACCGAGACGCCCTTCAACGTCGATTTTTTCACGCCGGGCCTGTATTTTCCACGCACAGTGAAAGTATCGACCGTCGAGGACGGTATGACCAAGCCGGTCGCCTTTGATCTAGCCATGTTCGACAAGTCTGAAGACGTACCTGAGCTGCCCATTGACGACACGCTGGGCTTTTCAGGTCTACGCCTGCGTACTGAGATGCACCGCCCTGGCGAGACAGACGAGTTCTGCGTTTGGCAAGGGGCCAGCTATTTCCGCGCCATCGGTTTGCACGAAGTCTATGGCCTTTCGGCCAGAGGGCTCGCCTTGAAGACCGGCGATCCAGATGGCGAGGAATTCCCCGAATTCATTCGTTTCTGGTTGGAGCGTCCAGAACCGGATCAACGTAACATGGTCGTTCATGCGCTCATGGACAGCCCAAGCGTTACAGGGGCCTATCGCTTCCACGTTACCGCCGGTTCAGATTGCGTGATGGATATTGAAGCCACCCTGTTCCCACGTACCGAACTGCCCCATGTCGGCATCGCGCCCGGCACATCTATGTTCCTGTTCGATCAGACTAATCACAGCCGTTTCGATGATTTTCGCCCCGCAGTGCACGACAGTGACGGGTTGATGATCCGCAACGGCGCAGGAGAGGTTCTGTGGCGCCCGCTTGCGAACCCGACTCGCCTGCAGATCTCGTCTTTTGTCGACACAAACCCCCGCGGCTTTGGCCTGATGCAACGCAAGCGCAAGTTCTCGGACTATGCGGATCTTGAAGCCAATTATCACAAACGCCCAAGCTTGTGGGTCGAACCCAGCGAAGACTGGGGTAAAGGCACTGTCACGCTTGTCGAAATCCCAGCGGATCAGGAGATTTATGACAACATCGTCGCCTATTGGCGCCCGATGGAACCCTACGCAGCAGGCAGCCAGATTGATCTGTCCTATCGCCTGATCTGGGGCGAGGAACCGCAGCACACCCCTATGGCCCGCGTGATCAACACCGCGATGGGCGACAACACGTTCGGCGAGGGCCGTTTGGCTGTGATTGATTTCGAAGCCAGTGAGCTGCTTGACGATCCCGAGGCCATCACGGTGTTTGTCGACTCGCCCCATGCCGTAACTTCAGAAGGCGTTCTGCAGCGTAACCCAGACACGGGCGGGTTGCGGCTGGCGTTCTCATTCGAACCAGGCGAACGCAACCACGTGGAACTGCGCGCGCAGTTGCTGAAAGACAAACAACCAGCCTCTGAAGTCTGGCTTTACCGTTGGACCATATGAACCGCGATCTTCATATCATGCCGCCCGAGGCCCCTCTGGCGATGCCAGCGCAGAACTTTGCGCAGGGATTCCGCGATGCGCAGGTACCTGCCGGAGGTCGAATTCCTTCCGTCGGGTTCTGGCGCGCGCTGGTCTTCTCACCTGCCATGGCGGCGGCTTTGGGTCTGCTCTGGGTCATGTCCGACTGGTTCAGCGCCGAAGGGATTAATCTGGTCGAAGGTATCCTGCTGACGCTAATCTCGTTCAATTTCTTCTGGATTTCCTTCACGGTCTGCACCGTGCTGCTGGGCATGGTCTCGCTGTCCCGGCAAGAGCAGCCAAAGCGTGAAGGACGCTCGCAACCGTTGCGCGTGGCGCTGTTGACGCCTGTCTATAACGAAGTGCCGTGGAACGTGCTGGGGAACGCCCGTACGATGCTGGAAGACCTGCAGAAACGCGGTGGTCAGCACCACTATGCCATGTTCATTTTATCCGACACGCGCGACCCCGAGATCGCCGCGCAGGAACAGGCCAGTGTCGAGGCGCTACGGACCACGCTGGCACCGGGGCTTGAACTCTATTACCGCCGCCGCCCCCAGAATACGGATCGCAAGGTCGGTAATATTGCCGATTGGGTCAGCCGCTGGGGCGCGGACTGGGACGCGATGTTGGTGCTGGATGCCGACAGCCTGATGACGGGTCGCGCGATCTCGCGTCTGACCGATGCGCTAGCCCGCGATCCCGGCGCAGGCCTGATCCAAAGCTATCCGCAGCTTATTGGCGCGCAATCGGTCTTTGCCCGGATGCAGCAGTTTGCCAACGGCGTCTATGGTATCGCCTTTGCCGAAGGCCTCGCGCGCTGGTGCGGGCAAGAAGGCAATTATTGGGGCCACAACGCCATCATTCGCACCTGTGCATTTGCTTCTAGCGCAGGTCTGCCCAAGTTGCGGTCGCTCAACGGACAAGACAAGCTGATCATGAGCCACGATTTCGTCGAGGCCGGATTGCTGCGCCGCGCAGGATGGGCCGTGCGCTTTCTGCCGCGCATACGCGGATCATATGAGGAAACGCCCCCCACCCTCATTGACCACGCAATGCGCGATCGCCGCTGGTGTCAGGGCAACCTGCAGCACCTGAAACTGCTGGGTTCGACCGGCTTCCGCGCAGTCTCGCGGTTCCATATGTTCCACGGTGCGGTCGGATATCTGATGTCGCCGCTATGGTTCGCACTTTTGGTGATGTGGGCCTTGATCGGTCAGGGCAAGGACGCCTCGGTCCTGCATTACTTCAGCCCGGACAATCCGCTGTTCCCGCAATGGCCAGAAATGTCCGAAACACGCCATGTGCTGATCATTCTGGTGATGTATGCGATGCTATTGGCGCCCAAGGTTTTGGGCGTCGCTGCCCTGCCCCTCAGCGGTGTGCGCTATTCCGATTTCGGCGGAACGCGAAAATTCTTCACTTCATTTCTGTCCGAAGTCATCCTGTCGATCCTCTATGCCCCTATACTTATGGTGCAGCAGATGATTGCAGTGTTCCGCACCGCGTTGGGCATTCAAAAGGGCTGGTCCCCGCAAGCGCGCGATGGTGGCAGCTACGGGCTGCGCACGCTGATCCTGTGCCACAGCCTTGAGACTATCATCGGCGTCGCGCTTAGCGTTGGCATCCTCGCCGGTCTGGTCTCGGTCTGGCTGGCCCCGATTGCGATCAGCCTGGCACTGGCGATCCCACTGTCTGCGCTCAGCGGCGTATCGGCAGGCACCGCGCGCCGTATGGTTGGTATGCGCGAAGATGTCAGTGAGCCTGCAATTACGCGCTCGGCCCGGCGCTATCGCGATGAGTTGAAGCGATTGATCGAAGGCAAGGGCGTGGTCACACCGGCGGAATGATCACCCGCCGGGCAGGCCCTCGTACCAGTCTACCATCATATCGGCCCAACCGTTTGGCACCGTATGGCCGCCCGGGAACAGCGCAAATTCCAAGGCGCTACCTTCGGCACATCCCATCCAGTTGCGACGCATAAACTGGCCCGTGGTAGAAAACCCGCTGGGCTTGGTATCGGCACACTCATTGGCGACCCGCCAGATTTCCAATCCGGCAAAGATATCGCCCTGGTGGAAACGGCCTCCGCCCAAAAGGCGGCCCTCCAGCGGCACCACATTGTCCGTCCAACCATGGGTGTGGAACATGCGTACCGGACCATCACAGCTTTCGGGATGTGGCCGCCAGAACCCGCCTGAAACCGGGACATAAGCAGAAAATGAATCCGGCGCAGCGCAGGCGAGGTAATAAACCATGAACGCGCCAGCCGAGAAGCCGCCCAGCACCACGCGATCCGGGTCGATATCAAACCGGTCGGCGGCGTCCTGCACTACTTCACGAAGAAAAGCGGGTTCATCCCGACCTTCCCAACCGGGAAAGAAGTTCCAGCTTTTTCGGCCGTTTCTCTCGGACCCTTCCGGTGCCATCACCGCGTAGCCGCGCGCCAGCAACGGCTCGACCATGGATCGATTCTTGAGCGTACCGGTGGCGCTGCCGCCATAGCCGTGCAGGAACACAACCAGCGGAGGGTTCTCCGCTTTCGGCAGTTCGATGTGATATCCGCCTGATGCGGTTTCGCACATCCCCTCGGTATCGCCACAAGCCGCAAGGCCAGGTTGCCCGGCAAAAACAAAGCACGCGGCCAACCAGTGTCTGACACTCATCCCGTTTCCTCTTCATAATCGTTGACAGGCAACCCAGCCCGCACCCAACCGGGCCCAGCCGCCGAACCCAGCATGCCCTCGGGCACGTCAATGATATTGGTAAATCCAGCCTCGGTCAGTTTATTGCTTAATCGGGCCGAGCGCACCCCGCGTGCACAGATCAGTGCGACAGGTGCAGATCGGTCCCCCCCGAGCAGATGGTCCAAGGCCTGCACGAAATCCTCACGACGCATGTCGAGCGGATGGGCCGCTTCGGCGACCCCGGTCGCCCGCCATTCGCGTGGGGTTCGGATATCGATAAGATGGATCGCGCCGTCGAGAGCCTGTTGATGGGCCGTGGCCGCCGCAATCTGACCACCAGCATAGGCCTGCGGGATCAGCCGGTATTCGCGGATTGCGAAACCCGCTGCAATGACGGCCCCTCCGCCCAATAGGACCCATCTGCGGGTTCGGCGTTTCCCTTCTGCCATGCGGCACTCTCCTGCATTGTCAGATCGGTATTATCATATGGCAATTCGCGACGCTTTCAGGAAATCCAACCCTAAGATCAAGTTCGCGTCATAGTTACACAGGTAGATCACGTCCAATATGTGCGCTTTAGGACCTTTCGGAACCTTGCAATTTCCGGACAGTCAATAAATTATCCCTAGTAATTCAGTCATATTGACCGCACAGACCGGAGTATCGCACTTGTCCCTATTCCTTATCGCGGCCCTTCCCTTCCTCGGAGCTGTCTTTCCGGCCCTCCTGATCCGGGCAGGACGAAACGCAGCAGCATCAGCGGCTGGGTTGACCACCTTCCTCGCGTTGATGGGATTGCTGATCCACATTCCCAGCGTCATGCGCGGTGATGTTGTGACCGCGCGGTTCGACTGGATACCCGGGCTTGGACTAAACGCGAACTTCATGCTGGACGGCCTGGGTTTTTTGTTCGCCCTGCTGATCCTGGGCATCGGTCTTCTGATCATCCTCTACGCACGATTCTACTTGTCGCGCGAGGATCCGATGGGGCAGTTCTATACCTATCTGCTGCTGTTTCAGGGCGCGATGGTGGGAATTGTTCTGTCCGACAATATCCTGCTTCTGCTAATATTCTGGGAACTTACGTCGCTCAGTTCATTCTTGCTGATTGGTTACTGGAAGCACTTGCCCGAGGGTCGTCAAGGCGCGCGTATGGCTTTGGCCGTGACCGGCTCGGGCGGGCTGGCGATGATCGCAGGGATGCTTATCCTCGGCAATATCGTGGGATCTTATGACCTGAGTGTCATTCTGCAGAACAAAGAGCTGATCCAGTCCTCGCCGTACTACCTTCCTGCGCTGATCCTGATCTTGCTTGGCTGTTTCACCAAATCGGCGCAATTCCCGTTCCATTTCTGGCTGCCGCACGCGATGGCGGCTCCGACGCCAGTGTCGGCCTATCTGCACTCGGCCACAATGGTGAAGGCAGGCCTGTTCCTGATGGCCCGGATGTGGCCGGTTCTGGCGGGTACGGATGCGTGGTTCTACATCGTCGCCACTACCGGTTTGATCACCATGCTGCTGGGTGCCGTGATTGCGCTGTTCAAGGATGACCTAAAGGCGCTGTTGGCGTTTTCGACGGTGTCCCATCTGGGTCTCGTGACGATGCTACTGGGCTTTGGCACGACGATCGCCGCTGTTGCAGCCGTCTTCCACATCATCAACCACGCGACGTTCAAGGCGGCCTTGTTCATGACCGCCGGGATCGTGGACCACGAGACCGGCACACGCGATGTCAAACGGCTGGGTGGTTTGCGGCATCTGATGCCGATCACTTTTACTATCGGCACCATCGCTGCCTTGTCGATGGCTGGTCTGCCACCGCTGAATGGCTTCCTCTCGAAAGAGATGATGCTGGAAGAGACAGTCCACACGACTTGGCTTAACTCACCTTACTTGGTACCCGGCTTGGCGCTTTTGGCTGCGCTATTTTCAGCGGCCTACTCCTTTCGCTTTGTCAGCCATGTCTTCCTTGGGCCCGAGCGGGACGATTACCCCGCGCATCCGCATGACCCGCCTGTCGGTCTTTGGTTGGCGCCGGCGTTCCTTGTGGTGCTGGTTGTTCTGATCGGTCTTTATTCCGCAGCCATCGTTGGCCCGCTTGTCGCGGTTGTCTCCAGCGCGGTGATCGGGGGCGAGAAGCTGCCTTATTACTCGCTGAAACTGTGGCACGGCTTTACACCTGCGCTTTACATGTCGGTGGTCGCGACGCTGGGAGGCCTGTTCCTGCTGTCGTTGCACAAACGCGGCGACCAGATATGGAACGCCCTGCCCCGGCCCGAGGCAAAGGTGATCTTCGAGGCAATCATCGACGCGCTGACCCGTCTCAGCCGCTGGATTACGGACGAGCTGCATAATGGTGTGCTCAGCCGGTATGCGATCATCTTCGTGGCTTTTGTCGTTGGGCTTGGCTACTACGCCTACACCACCGGCACCATTGGCGTTGAAACACGCGTACCGCTTGAGGCTCAGGTCATCCCGATCATCGGCTGGATCTGTCTGGTGGGTGCGACGCTGGCGATCATGTGGTTCCACCGCAACCGTCTGCTTTCACTGGTGTTGATCGGGGTGGTTGGCCTGATCGTTTCGATGGCATTCAACTACCTTTCTGCCCCCGATCTGGCGCTGACACAGATTTCGGTCGAAGTGGTGACGATGATCCTGCTGTTGTTGTCGCTGAACTTTCTGCCGACCGATACACCCTGGGACAGCAGCGCGGCACGGCGTTGGCGTGATGCGGCAATTTCGGTGGTTGCCGGGATCGGCTCAGGCGCTTTGATCTATGCGCTGATGATGCGGGATTTTGCTTTCCCTACGATCTCGGAATTCCATCTGGCCAATTCGTACAAAGGTGGCGGTGGCACCAACGTCGTGAACGTGATCCTCGTAGACTTCCGGGGTTTTGATACCTTTGGCGAGATCATCGTGCTGGGCATCGCAGCCCTGATCATCTACGCCCTGACCGAAGCAGTGCTGAGCACCAATGTGCGCAGTTACCTGCTGAACCGTAAACCACATTGGCCGCAGTCGGGTGACTCTCACCCATTGATGATGGTGGTCGTCACCCGCGTGATGATGCCCATCGCATTAATGGTCGGGGCCTATATCTTCTTCCGAGGCCACAACCAGCCCGGCGGCGGCTTCATCGCAGGCCTCATCGTCGCGATCGCCTTCCTGATGCAATATATGGCCAGCGGCTATACCTGGGCGATTGAACGGCAGCGGTTCTACTATCACGGCACCATCGGTTGGGGCGTTCTGATCGCCGCTGCCACTGGTCTGGGTGCATGGTTCAATGAACGCCCGTTCCTGACCAGCGATTTCGGTTATATCCACTGGCCCCCGCTGGAAGAATTCGAATGGGCCACCGCGATTCTGTTCGATACCGGCGTCTTCCTTGCGGTACTGGGCGCTGTGATGCTGGCGCTCGACAGCCTGTCGCGCTTCGCGTGGCAGCCGGGAATGGCACAAGAATTCCCGATGGATATCAACCCGCTGCGGGATAGCCCTCAGGATGAAGATAACGAGAAGGAGCAGGCCTGATGGAAGCGCTCGTAGCCTCTGCAGTCGGCGTGATGACCGCCGCCGGGATATTTCTGATCCTGCGCCGTCGTACATTCCCAGTCATTCTGGGCCTGTCCCTGATCACCTATGCGGTGAACGTGTTCCTATTCGCCACCGGGCGGCTGGCGCTGAACGCACCTGCCGTTCTGAACAAATATGAAGATGTCCCCTATACCGACCCGCTACCGCAGGCGCTGGTGTTGACGGCCATCGTGATCTCATTCGGGATGACGGCGGTGATCGTGATGATTTCGCTGTCCGCCTATCTGTCCTCGAAGGATGACCATATCGATATGAGCGCAAGCGATAGCGTGGACGCGCCGGGAGAAGACGCATGAACCATTGGATCGTCGCGCCGATCGTCCTGCCCGCGATCCTGGCCCCGTTTATCATTATGGTGTTGCGATATCATTTGGACCTTCAACGCATCTTCTCGGTCGCCGGCGTCGTGGGATTGCTGGGTATCGCCTTGACCATTACCGCCCAGGCATCGGGTGGCGAGGTTCAGGTCTATGAGCTCGGCAACTGGCCCGCACCGTTCGGCATCGTAATGGTGTTGGACAAACTTTCGGCCATGATGGTGTTGTTGACGGCCCTGCTGGCCCTGCCGGTTGTCCTTTATGCCATCGGCTCTGGCTGGGATGAGAGAGGCAAACACTTCCATGCTCTACTCCATTTTCAGCTAATGGGTGTCTGCGGTGCTTTTCTCACCGGCGACGCCTTCAACCTCTTTGTGTTTTTCGAGGTCCTGCTGATTGCCTCTTACGGCCTCATGACGCATGCAGGTGGCGCAGTGCGGTTGAAGGCCGGGGTTCAGTACGTCGCCTATAACCTGCTCGGCTCGACCTTGTTCCTGTTTGCATTGGGTACGATTTATGCTGTGACCGGTACGCTCAACATGGCTGATCTGGCCGTTCGCGTGGCCGATATCCCACCCGAAGACACCGCCTTGCTGCGGGTTGGAGCAGTCTTGCTATTACTGGTTTTCTGTATCAAGGCCGCAGTGTTGCCACTGCATTTCTGGCTTCCTGCAAGCTACGCAAATGCGCCGCTGCCCGTTGCGGCGCTGTTCGCGATCATGACCAAAGTCGGTGCTTATTCGATCCTGCGGGTCTATACGCTGGTCTTTGGGCCCAATGTAGCCGCAACCGAAGGGCTAGTCGGTAGTTGGCTACAACCTGCAGCGCTGCTGACATTGGCCGTTGGCGCTATTGGCATTCTGGGCTCGCAACATATCGCGCGAATGGTGGCCTTTTGCGCCATCGCGTCGATGGGCACATTGCTGATTGCGATCTCGTTGTTTAGCGAGGCCGCGACGGCGGCAGCGCTCTACTATATCTTCCATTCGACGCTGGCGACGGCCCTGCTGTTCCTTGTCGCGGACATGGTAATGGAGCGCCGTGGCGGAGCCATAGCCCCTTCGACGCCGATGCCGCAATCCGGTCTGATCTCAGCCCTGTTCTTTGTCGGCGCCATCGCGATGGCTGGCATGCCGCCACTATCGGGCTTTGTGGGCAAGCTGCTGGTACTGGACGCCTCACGTGACGCGCCCGATGCAAATGCGGTCTGGGCCGTGATCTTGATCGGGTCGTTCGTCACAATCGTGGGTCTGGCCCGCGCGGGAACGCTGATCTTCTGGAAAAGTAACGACGCCCAACATAATGTGACGCCTGAGCCAACCGAAGAAGCCGGCCTACCAACCGCGCCCGAGCCCTATCCGGGCCTCGCCTTTACTTCGGTGTTCGGGGCGGTTCTGGGACTTGTGCTGCTGACACTGTTTGCAGGTCCGGCGCTGCAATATGCCAGCAACACGGCCGTGCAACTGTTCGCGCCGGAAGATTACATTTCGGCCGTGCTGGGAGGGGAAGAATGATGAAGCTTCTGCACCGTATATTTCCGCATCCCCATCTGACCGCACTACTTACACTGGTGTGGGTGTTTCTGGCAAACACCGGGTCTTTGAACTCGGTGGTCTTTGGCCTGCTACTGGGCATCATCATTCCGTTTATCACTCAGCCCTATTGGCCGGATCGCCCGAAACTGCGCAATTGGCCGATGGTGGCGGAATACATGTTGGTTGTCTTATGGGATATCGTGATGGCCAATATCGCGGTGGCCCGGATCATCCTGTTCAAACGCGACGCAGACCGCCAGCCAAGCTTTGTCAGCGTGCCGCTGGAACTGCGCACGCCCGAGGCCATCACAGTTCTGGCCGGAACCATCACCATGACCCCCGGCACCGTCAGTTGCGATTTGTCCGCACAAGGGCACTACCTGCTGGTTCATTGTCTGGATGCACCGAACCCCGAAGAGGTGCGCGACCAGATCAAACAACGCTATGAGCGCCGCCTGAAGGAGATTTTCGAATGATCACCTATGCGATCTACTTTGCTTTTGCCTGCTTCGGCGCTGCGATCATGATGTGCTTGTGGCGTATCATTACTGCCGACGGTGTCGGTACCCGTGTTCTGGCCCTAGATACAATGGTGATCAACACCATTGCTCTGCTTATCCTTTACGGCTTGAGTATCGAGACCGAAATCTTCTTTGAATCCGCCATGATCATCGCCATGCTCGGCTTTGTCTCAACCGTGGCTTATGCGCGCTTTATGCTGCGTGGCAATATCATCGAATGAGCGTGGCATGACCTTTATCTTCGAACTGCTCATCGCATTCTTCCTGATCGTATCGGGCATTTTCGGCTTTGTCGGATCATTCGGCATGATCAAGCTGAAAGACCCCATGTCCCGCCTGCACGCACCCACCAAGGCAACTACGCTGGGCGTGGGCGGCGTCCTACTGGCCTCGATCGCGCATTCGGTTTTGCTTGAGGGCAAACTGTCGATGCACGAGTTGTTGATCACGCTCTTTCTGTTCCTGACGGCCCCGATCACGGCCCTGTTCATTGCCAAATGGCACATTCATCGCCATGAAAAACCCAGTGATCTACCAGACGCAGGCGAGGATGAGCTTTGGGCCACCCACGCGGTCGAACAGGTCGAGGACGTCCCGGACCACAGTACGAACTGAGACCTATGCACAAACCTCTGCTGCCCCTAACCCGCGATCTGGTTCTGATAGGCGGAGGACACACGCACGCGCTACTGCTGCGCAAATGGGGTATGAAACCACTGTCCGGCGCGCGGGTTACGGTGATAAACCCCGGTCCCACCGCACCCTATTCGGGCATGTTGCCAGGATTTGTCGCTGGTCACTATCAGCGGTGGGAGCTTGATATTGATTTGGTGCGTCTGGCCCGCTTTGCCGGTACGCGGGTGATACTGGGCGCAGTTGAAGGTATCGACCCGGACACACGCCAAATCCATGTGCCCGGACGCCCGCCGGTGGCGTTTGACGTGGCCTCGGTCAATGTCGGGATCACCTCGGATATGCCAGCATTGCCGGGATTCGCCGAGCATGCCGTTCCGGCCAAGCCGCTCGGCCTCTTCGCCGCGCAATGGCAAAGCTATCTTTCAGGGACGGGCCGCGCCTCGGTCGCCGTGATCGGTGGTGGCGTTGCGGGAGTAGAGCTAGTCATGGCGATGGCCCATGCACTGCGTTCCAAAGGACGTGAAGCGCAGGTTACTTTGATCGACAGTGCAACGGCCCTGACAGCGACTGTCCCGAAGGCATCCGCCACCATCCGGCAGGCGATGGCGCACCTGGGGATCGAAGTTCTGGAAAACACATCAATCCAGAAGATTTCTGCGGGCGAAATCGAGCTAACGGGCGGTCGCCAGATACCAGCCGATTTCATCACCGGTGCTGCAGGCGCGCGGCCCTATGAGTGGATATCCAATACCGGCCTCGCGCTGCATGACGGTTTCATCAAAGTGAACGCGTCCCTGCAATCCAGCGATCCGGCGATTTTCGCCGCGGGAGATTGCGCCCATCTGTCCGAGAACCCGCGCCCCAAGGCAGGGGTCTACGCAGTGCGCGAGGCACCAATACTGTATGACAATTTGCGCGCCGCGCTAGGGTCTGGGAGTATGCGGCGTTACGTGCCGCAGAAGGATTACCTGAAACTCATCTCTCTGGGTGGAAAATCCGCACTGGCCGAACGATTGGGAACATCGTTCAGCGGACCGCTTATGTGGCAATGGAAAAACCATATCGATCAGAAGTTCATGAACCGATTCCGTGAACTGCCCCAAATGCTCACCACCGCATTGCCCCGTCATCACGCAGCAGGGCTGCAAGAGGCGTTGGGAGAAAAACCAATGTGCGGCGGGTGTGGTGCAAAGGTGGGTCGAGGCGCTTTGCAGGCCGCATTGCAGGAGTTGCCGCAGCTCGACAGGCCCGACATTACACCCCTGCCCGGTGACGATGCGGCGGTGCTGCTAACCGGTGGCACGCGACAGGTTATGACATCGGATCACTTACGCAGCTTCACCAACGATCCCGCCGTGATGACGCGTATCGCCGCTGTCCACGCGCTTGGTGATATCTGGGCAATGGGCGCTCGTCCGCAGGCTGCGACAGCAACGATCATCCTGCCGCGCATGTCAGCTGAGTTGCAGCAGCGCACAATGGCTGAGATCATGCATATTGCCAGCGACGTCATGCACCAAGCCGGGGCTGAGATCGTCGGCGGCCATAGCTCAATGGGTGACGAAATGACCATCGGGTTCACTCTGACCGGGCTCTGTGATGCTGAACCGATCACGCTGGGTGGCGCAAAACCTAATGACGCTTTGATCCTGACAAAGCCGTTGGGCAGCGGTGTTTTGATGGCGGCCGAAATGGCGGGCAAGGCGGAAGGCGCCTGGGTCGTGGCAGCTTTCGCGCAAATGATACAGCCGCAGGGTGAGGCGTCCCGCATCCTGAAAAATGCCCATGCGATGACGGATGTCACCGGTTTTGGTCTGGCGGGTCATTTGCATGGGATATGTGAAGCGTCAGGCTGCGGCGCAACCCTGTCTTTGGACGCGATTCCAGCTCTGGAAGGTGCGGCAGAGCTCAGTGATCAGGGCATTCGATCTACAATCTACACCGACAACCGTGCCATCGCCCCAGGCCTACCGACCGGCGGCAAGGCGGATTTGTTATTCGATCCTCAGACTGCGGGAGGTCTCTTGGCGGCCGTCGATGCCAACGAAGCCGAGCAAGTATGCTCGGGACTACGCGCCGCCGGTTACCCTGCCGCCTTGATTGGTCACATCGACGCGGCACCGGGCCTGCGTGTTCAAAGCTGATCCAGAACATTCTTGATCCGAGCCACCGTCGCCGACAGCCCGGTATCATCAAGTGACGGTGCCTCAATCTGCGCGATCACTTCGGCACGCTGCGCCTTACGCGATTTGGCATAGGCCGGGTCGTAATGCTGTTCCATCAATGCCTGTGTCAGTCCACGCTTGTCGCCGGCATTGATCAATTCCAGCCAACTATCCACAACCTCATGACCGCGATGAATGCGCAGTGGAGACAATCGATCACGTAGCCGTTCGCTATCCGACAGAATGTCATCGTAGGCAGACACCAGATACGCGGTGCGCGCAGCAATCGATGCTGTGATCTGGATGCGAGGTGCAGAACACAAGGCCGACCACAGGCTGGGCGGGAGGATCAGGTTTCCGATCTTGGATGATTCTGCTTCAACAACCACCGGACGCGCTGCATCCAGCTCGCCCAAGGAAGCGGCGAGCGCGGATTCGAAGGCTTTCTGACTGGGTTGCCCGCCCGGCATTTCGCCCAGCAATGAACCTCGGTGATTGGCCAGCCCTTCAAGGTCCAGGACTTGCGCGCCTTGCGCCTTTAGATGGCCCAACAGGTCTGTCTTGGCCGTCCCGGTATAACCATCCAGCGCGACTAATCGATATGGCAACACTTCATCATAGAGGAACTGCTTTACCAGTCGGCGATAGCTGCGATAGCCGCCTTCAACCACCTCGGCGCGCCAGCCGATTTGTTGCAACATCCAGGTAAATGATCCTGATCGCTGCCCGCCACGCCAGCAATAGACCAGCGGTTTCCAGTCGCCCTCATGATGGCTCAGGTGATCCTCGATATGGCCTGCCGCGTTGCGAAACACCAGCGCAGCACCCAGCTTGCGGGCCAGAAACGGGCTTTGCTGGACGTAGATAGTACCGACCCGTGCCCGTTCTTCATTGTTCAGAACCGGCAGATTGATAGCGCCCGGCATATGGTCTTCGGCGAACTCAGCCGGGCTACGCACGTCGATAACCGTATCAAACGTGTGGTTGTAGAATTGCTGCAGGCTGGAGACTTTCAAAACCATATCAACGGTCTATCCCGCATGGTGCCGGAAGAAAACCCAAGCCGCTGTTGAAGGTACCAGACCATAATACGGAACAGCCATTGCAAACCATCTTCGCTTGGGTAATGAACCATCGATACTGGTTTCTTATTGGCATGGGACGTGCGCACAAATGGCACAGCAGACCGCAAATTCCCTCAAGAGCAAAGCATTGGCCGATCTGGAGACAGGGAAGTTGCCGCAGGCCTTGAAAAAAGCGCAGCTTGGCATCAAGAAACACCCCAAGGATGCCGATTACCAAGCAATCGCAGGCTTTGTCCTGACCGAGATGAAGCGGTACAAGCAATCCATTCCACACTTTGCTGAAGCATCGCGAATGAAACCGGACGATGTTCAATTTGTCGAAAACCTCGCCAACGCGTTAATGCAGACAGGTCAAATTCCGCGTGCGCTGTCTTATGCCGAGCAGAAACTTGAACGCTTCCCGAATAACAAAGAACTGGTCCGCGTCATTGATGAAATTCAGCTCAAGGGACAGAATTGGCGCCTGATCATCGACCATACGACGAAAAAACTGGAAAAAGACCCTGACAATGCAGATTTGCTTTGGTTGCGGGCCCGCGCCTACGGAGAGGTCGGATTCTCCGATCACAGCTCTCAGGACATTGCCCGCGCTTATGGGATCGCATCTGAAAATGAAAAAATCGCATTGTCAAAAGCCGTAGACTTGTATCAATCGGGCGACAAAGAGGGCTCAAAAACCATTTTGCGCGCTGTACTCGAGAGAAACAAGTTTTGCGCGGCGGCACTCTACCAAATGTCTCTAATGGTGGACAATGACCATGCCGAGAGCCTTGCGCGTGCTGTCGACACCGCAATTTCAGAAAGTGATCACGCCAACTCGGTGCTTGAATTCGCAAAGGCGCACTTGATCTCCAAACGTGATGGGCTGTTCTCGGCGCTCCCCCACTTTGCGCGGGCCAATGCCATTCAACACAACGTGAATCCCTATGACAGTACGCAAGAAGAGAAACGGTTCAAAGAAATCAGCGCGTTTTTTCCCCTGAATGTACCCCCTGCGACAGCAGGCGTAAGCGATGGGCCCAAGCCGATATTCGTGGTCGGACAGCCACGATCAGGCACAACACTGATGGAAATGATGCTTAGTTCGGCACCGGATATCGCCGGCTGCGGAGAGCTGACGATTGCAGGTGAATTATCCCAGAAGGTCAGAGAGAGCGGCAAACCATTTGACGCAGACGCAGCTGCTGAATGTGCAGCAGAGTTTCGCAGGCTGATGCCACCCTTACCCGAAAGTTCGACCGCATTCGTTGACAAGATGCCACATAACTATCAGCGGCTCGGCTTCATAATGTCAGCGTTCCCGAATGCCCGCGTGATCAACATGTTGCGCGATCCAAGGGATGTGGGGCTATCAAAATGGATCAGGCGTTTTCATTCACCGGGTATGCGCTATGCATCCAATCTTGAATCGATTGCCCACTCGGCCAACCTGTACCGGTGCTATCTATCTCATTGGGAAAAGCTGTTCGGTGATCGTATTCTGACGGTTCGATATGAGGACCTGGTAGTCGACCCCAAAACCTGTATCCAGCAAGTCGCCGCCTTCTGCGGTATCGACTGGGATGAGCGGATGATGACCCCTGAGAAAAATACTAGGAAAGTCCGCACCGCCAGCACCGATCAGGTGCGCAAGAAAATCTCAACCGGGTCAATTGGTGGCTGGCAAGAGGTTGCGGATCAAATTCAGCCGATGTTGGATGGGCTGGATCAGGCGTTGTGGCCCGAATACAGGTTCGATTGACCAAAAAAAGGCCGCCCCGAGAGACGGCCTTTTTTTTGCTTCTCCGGTCACATCACTTCTGTTTGATGCGCCCGTCCAGATAAGGCTGATACGGGGCGTTCTCGGCCAGATATTCCGCCGTAACATCCGCCAGATCAGGCCCGAAATCATAGGCGTTTTTGTCATCACCCGAGAACACAGAATAACCATCGCCACCATTGCGGACATAGTTGTTTGTCACCACCAGATATGTCGCAGCTGGATCAATAGCTTCGAAACCGCCATCCTTGGCGACCATGACCTCAACAATCCGGCCCTCATTCGGGGCAACCGATGGATCCCAGGTAAATGTCATTCCTGCCACCTGAGGGAAGCGGCCTTTGACCTCTTCAACTTGGCTCACCCCGTTTTCAAGAGCATCAATCACGCCCTGACCGCTGATCTCGAAGGTCGAGAGCGTGTTCTGGAACGGCAGAACTGTCAGCACCTCACCCATGGTCACCTCACCCGGATCGATCGAGGCGCGCAGCCCACCCGAGTTCGCAATCGCAATCTGGGCACCCTGATCGGCAACCCGCGCCAGCATGGCATCCGCAACAAGATTGCCCATCTCACACTCCTGCACGCGACAAACGGACCGGTCGCCTTCAATCGAAGCTGACGCTTCCGCGACAACCTTGTTGCGAATTTCATCCAGCGGAACGGCCAGCTCGGCGATGCGGTCTAGCGCGGCCTGATCCTCTGTCACCGCATTGTCCATGATCAGCGGCTCACCCTCTGCGGATACAACATTTCCGTCATCATCGAATGTCACATTCAATTCACCCAGAAACTTGCCATAGGCATAGGCCTGAACGATCTGCACCCCGTTTACGACGGTAGGGTACGGTCCGGCGGCCTTGTCGGATGTGTTCGAAAGATATGTGTTCGAATGCCCACCCACGATCACGTCAACGCCCGTGGTCTCCTGCGCCACGCGCTGATCGACGCCATAGCCTGAGTGGCTGAGAACGATGATCTTGTTCACACCTTCGCCGGTCAGCTTGTCGACCTCAGCCTGAACGGCAGGAACTGGATCAGAGAAGGTGATGTTTGGACCGGGTGACGCGATATCGTGCGTGTCTTCCGGCGTCAGTCCGATCAGACCGATCTTTTCGCCGCCCACTTCGATCACAGCCGATTTCTTGATCTTGTCGGTCAGCAGTTCCTCATCCGCATAATCGGCGTTGGACATCAGCACCGGGAAATCGACCGAGTCGATGAAGCCGCGCAGCACCTCAGGGCCATCGTCGAATTCATGGTTGCCCACAGTCATGGCGTCATAGCCCAGCTTGTTCATGAACTCAGCCGCAACCTTACCCTTGTAGTAGGTATAGAACAGCGAGCCCTGGAACTGGTCGCCCCCATCAACGAGGATCGAGTTATCGGCCCGTCCGCGGGCCTCTTCGACTGCCGTCACAAGGCGCGCCGATCCACCAAAGCACTTGCCTTCGGCATTGTCTTCGTCGCCACAGGCGCTGTCGTACTTGTTGATCGGTTCAAAGCGCGAGTGGAAATCGTTTGTATGCAGAATCGTAAGCTTGTATTCGGCAGCCGCCATACCGGCGCTGAGTGCCAATACCGCAGCCGAAGCCAGAAAACGGGTGAACATCGTGAAACTCCCTATGATTGTTTTGCGCGATGGTGCGCGTTGCGTGGCGAAGAGTCAAAGGGGGAAATCCGGCTTGATTCCACCTGTCGTGCGGGGCATCAGGACTTCATGCTGATTTACAAGATCTTCCGCGCCGATGAATGGGCAAACCTGCAGGCACATGGGGCTTCGGATGGTGCACCGATTGATGTGTTGGATGGATATGTTCATTTCTCAACCGCAGAACAGGCCGCTGAAACCGCTGCCAAGCATTTTGCCGGGGTCGAGGGCCTGACCCTCTTGGCCTGTAACAGCCAGGCGATGGGTGACGATCTGAAATGGGAGGTTTCCCGTGGCGGCGCATTGTTCCCCCATCTCTACCGCCAGATTCAAATGTCGGATGTGGTCTGGTCACGCGATCTGCCCTTTGACGGTCAGGCGCACCAGTTCCCGCAGGAGATGGAATGACACGCTTCATCGATCCCGAACGCGAACAGTTCGAGGCGTTTAAGGCCCTCGATCGAGACCATCCTATCGAGATGCTCAATCTGGTGAAGTTTCGCGAAACAGCTCAGTATCCGTCCGATCACGCACTGGCCGGCGCACATCTGACCGGCGCACAGGCCTATGGCAAATACGGGTCTGAAACCGCGCCTATCGTCGCCCGCATAGGAGCGTCGATCCTTTGGCGCGGCGCATTTCAGACTATGCTGATCGGTCCACAAAATGAGGCTTGGGATGCTGTGTTCATCGCCCGCTACCCCACCGCCCACGCATTTCTTGAGATGGTGACCGACCCTGCCTATCGCGCCGCGGTGATACACCGGCAGGCCGCCGTTGAAACCTCGCGCCTGATACGTTGCGCGCCGACAGAGGGTGGAGATTCCTTCGGATGAAACTGACCGAAAAACTTGGGCTCGCTGCGCTGCACCGTCTTGACCCGGAAACCGCGCATGGGCTTTCGATCAAGGCTCTGACCTCGGGGCTTGCACCGACGCCTGGGCCGGTCACATCGGACCGGCTGAAGACCCGAGTCGCGGGACTGGATTTGCCCAACCCCGTCGGACTGGCCGCAGGGTTTGACAAAAATGGCGAAGCACTGTTGCCGCTTTCACGCGCCGGGTTCGGGTTTATCGAAGTCGGGGCGGTGACACCCCGTCCGCAGCCCGGCAATCCTAAACCGCGCTTGTTCCGCCTGACCGAAGATCGCGCCGCCATCAACCGCTTTGGCTTCAACAACGAGGGAATGGAGGTCATGGCCGCGCGTCTGGCGCAGCGTCCAAAGGACGCGGTGATCGGTTTGAACCTTGGGGCCAACAAAGACAGTGATGATCGGCCCGGAGACTTCGCAAAAGTGCTTGCCCATTGCGCTGCGCATTTGGACTTTGCCACCGTCAACGTGTCCTCGCCCAATACCGAAAAGCTGCGAGATTTGCAGGGCAAAGCGGCGCTAACTGCGTTGCTGAGCGGTGTGATCGAAACCCGAAACGCCCTGCCCCGCCCGATCCCGATCTTCCTGAAGATCGCCCCGGATCTAACTGAGCACGAATTGCAGGATATCGCCGCTGTCGCCCGTGAAACCGGCGTGGACGCGGTGATCGCCACCAACACCACGCTGTCGCGCGATGGCCTGCGCAGTGCGCACAAGGATCAGGCCGGAGGCCTGTCCGGCGCGCCGTTATTCGAGAAATCGACGCGGGTGCTGGCGCAGCTCAGCCAGTTGACGGGCGCAGATATCCCGCTGATCGGGGTCGGCGGCATCAGTACGGCAGAACAGGCCTATGCCAAGATCTGCGCCGGAGCGTCCGCAGTGCAGTTCTACACGGCGATGGTCTATGGCGGGATTTCCCTGGCCGCTGACATCGCACAGGGGTTGGACACGCTGCTGGAGAGGGACGGCTTCGATTCGGTCGCGCAAGCGGTGGGCAGCAAACGAGAGGACTGGCTATGATCAAATACTGGCACAATCCGCGCTGTTCCAAGTCCCGCGCGGGGTTGGCGTTGCTGCAGGAAAACGGCGCAGATCCTGAGGTGCGCAAATACCTCGAAGACGCGCCCTCGGCCGATGAAATCCGGACGGTTCTGGCCAAGCTGAATATCCCGGCGATCAGCATGATGCGCACCGGAGAGAAAACGTTCAAAGAGCTTGGTCTGGCCAAGACCTCGCCCGATGAGGAGCTTGTTCAGGCCATGGCCGAACACCCGATCCTGATCGAACGTCCGCTGGCCATCGCGGGCGACAAAGCCGCTATCGGACGCCCGCCCGAGAACCTGCTGGACTTGCTTTAGGCGATCTGTGCCTCAAGTCGTGGATAGCGCCAACCAAGCGTAAGGCCCCGTGCGATGTTCAACACCATCAGCGCGACCCAAAGCCCATGATTGCCCATCGTTGGCACCAGCACGAACAACGCAACCACGTACAGCGCGACTGACTGGATCATCGCGTTGCGCATATCGCGGGTCCAGGTGGCGCCGATATAGATACCGTCGAACATCCAGCTTGCCACTCCGATGATCGGTGCCAGAGCAGCCCAGAGCAGATACTCGCGTGCCGTCATACGAACTTCAGGCGATGTCGACATCAGATCGATCAGCGCGGGCCCTGCCAGGTAAAACACCAGCCCAAGCCCGATGGCCCCGCCAACGCCCCATTGAGACGCCATAACCGACGCGCGCCGGACCTTCCGGCGGTCGCGAGCACCGACGGCTCCTCCGACAAGAGCTTCAGCCGAGAAAGCAAATCCGTCCAAAGCGAACGCGGTGATTTCGAGAAACTGCAATAACACCTGATTGGCCGCCAAATTCACGTCGCCCAGATCGGAACCGACAAACAAAAACGTGGTGAAAGCCCCGGTCAATAGAACCGAGCGCACCATGATATCGCCATTCACCTGCATCATCCGGCGCAGCCGTGCGGCATCAAAAATACGCGGCCAATCCCGCCACTGCTTGCCGCCAAACGCATCACCACAAAGCCACAAACCCAGGGCAAGACCCGTCCACTCGGCAATCAATGTCGCGATGGCAACGCCCTCGACACCCCAGCCCAGGCCAAGCACAAACCATAGATCCAGCGCTATATTCAGCCCATTCATCCATATCTGCAGGATGAATACACCTCGCGTGCGTTCGACTGCGATCAGCCAGCCTGTCACCGCATAAAGGGCAATCGTGGCCGGAGCGCCCCAGATGCGAATCTCCAGATAGGCGCGCGTCAGAGACTCGACTTCGGCGCTGGCGGGCGACAGTGCAAAAGCTCCAAGGAATACCCAAACCTGCGCGGCAATGAAAACCAATCCTGCTGTTCCGCCCAGCAGCAAGCCTCGCATGAGCAACGCTCCGGTTTCTGCAGTGTCACCTGCACCGCGCGCCTGTGCCGCCAGCCCGGTGGTGCCCATCCGCAGAAAGCCGAATATCCAGTAGATCGCCGACAGGATCACCGCACCCATACCCACAGCCCCGATGGGGGCGGCCTGCCCCATCTGACCGACAACGCCGGTATCCACTGCCCCGAGGATCGGTACGGTCGCGTTCGACAGCACGATCGGCAACGCGATTTTCAGGACGCGCCTATGGGTAATGGGCGCTGAGGCGTCCTCCATCTTTAGTCTTTCGGTGTCGGAGATTGCGGCATCAAGAAGTGCCCCGTACCTTGCGCAAAGAGTTTGGCGTGATTGTCTTGCCAGGCTTCGACACGGACAGAGGCATAACGTCGACCCGAGCGGTTGATGAAAGCGCGCGCATAGGCGTCTCGCGGCAGGCCCGACCGCAGGTAGTCGACAGTGAAGTCGATGGTTTTGGGAAAGCGGATATTCACGTCGGTCAAGATGTCTTCCGCACCGATCTCACCGCTTTCAATCCTGGGAAACATATGTTCCCAACTCAGCGTGATTACGGCAGTGACTTCCAGAAACGCCGCTGTCACCCCACCGTGGATAGCGGGCAGAAAAGGATTACCGATCAACTTCTCATCGAAATTCAGAACGCCCGTCAGTTCGTCCCCCCGCCGGTCGAATGTTATATTGAGGAACCGAATATACGGCACACCTTCGACCAGCGCGGTCAATGCGGCATCACGGCGTTGCTTGACCACCTGCATAGGTTCTGGGCGAGGTCTTGCCATCTCAGCGACCCTCCACGGTGAAGGCACCTGAAGCGGTGGCAACGGGACGGTCGCTGTCATCATCCGTCGCCGTCGCCCGCACAAAAGCCACGTTGCGCGTGATGTGATAGCAGGTCGCGCGGGTCCGGATACTTTGACCCGGCGTTGCGGCCCGCATGTAATCAATACGCAGATCGATGGTGGCGGTTCCTCCCGGGGCCGAGGGGTGGCTCATCACTGCGGCACCGCAACAGGTATCCAGCATGGCCGACACAGCCCCGCCATGGATCACGCCAGTCCGAGGGTCGCCGATCAGTTGCTCGTTATAGGGCATCGAGATTTCAGCCTCACCCTCTCCGATGTGGGTCAGATCAAGCCCCAAGGCCTTGGCGTGCGGAATCGCCTCGATGAACTGGCGCGCTAAAACTGTCTTATCGACCATGGGGTTGGGTCCTGTCCTTGTACCTGCCCCTTTATGGGCCTGCGTTTACACCAAGGGCAAGCCCACCTGTTGCGCTTGCCGCAACGACGCCCTAGGTTGCTGCCAAGGAGACCCGGAATGTCCGACACCCGTTTGTCATTCAAAGAAATGTGCGCTGAGTTCGACGTGACCCCACGCACCCTGCGCTATTACGAATACATCGAATTGCTGCAGCCTGACCGTGAAGGCAGGTCGCGGTTTTACGGGCCTCGTGAATGCGCCCGGATGAAACTGATCATGCGTGGTCGAAAGTTTGGATTTCCTTTGGAAGAGATTCGTCAGTGGCTGCTGATCTACGAAGATCAGGGCAATCAGGCGCAGATGGCGACCTTTATCGAGATGGCCGATCGTCAAATGGAAGAGCTGCGCCAGCAGCGCGCGCAATTGGATGAAGCAATGGATGCGCTTCAGCAATTGCGCGATCAGACCGTCGGCCTGCTGAAATAGCCCCTTCCCCTACGGCAAGAAAATTGCCGAAACCCCTGCTTACGCGACTGGATGTTACGTCAACTATTTTGTGACGCAGCGTCCGCATTACGTAAACGTCACTTGTGTGTTGTAAAACGCTCATCGACTGCGCAACTCAGATTGCATGACGCCAGTGATGAGAGTTTGAACCATGACCGAAGATCTGCTGACCATCCGCGAAATGTGCGAGACCTATGATGTCACGCCCCGCACATTGCGGTTCTACGAGGCCAAAGAGCTTTTGTTTCCGATCCGCGAGGGCCAAAAGCGCTTGTTCACCAAACGGGATCGTGCACGCCTGAAACTGATCCTGCGCGGCAAGCGCTTTGGCTTCAGCCTCGAAGAGATCCGCCAGCTTCTGGACCTGTACCACGTGGGTGACCAGCAGCTGACCCAGATGTCCCGCACTTATGAAATCGCGTGCGAGCGCCTTGCTGACATGGAATCGCGCCGCGAAGAGCTGACGCAGGCCATTGACGAACTAAAAGAGCAGTTGCGCTGGGGCGAAAAGGTTATCGCCTCGATGAAACAGGAAAAGAAGGCCGCCGAATAAGCCCGGCCTTTCGGACATATGAATTAAGGGAGCTTCACATGCCCGTCTATAACGCGCCAACCAAAGATACGCAGTTCATCCTGCACGATTTTCTGAAAGTCTCGCAGTCGGATATCCCCGGCTATGATGAACTGGAGGCCGAGTTTACCGGCGCGGTTCTGGAAGAAGCGGGCAAAGTTGCCACCAATGTGTTGCACCCGCTGAACGTGGTTGGGGACATCGAAGGGTGCCGGTTGGAAAACGGGATTGTGTACACCCCAACAGGTTTCAAAGATGCCTTCGAGCAGATGAAAGAAGGCGGCTGGACTGGCCTCGACATGCCGGAAGAGTATGGCGGCCAGAACATGCCTTATGTGATGGGTACTGCGGTAGGCGAAATGTTCTCGGGCGCGAACCAGGCGTTTGTGATGTATCAGGGCCTGACCCACGGCGCAGCCTCAGCCATTCTGGCGCACGGAACCGACGAGCAGAAGAACACGTACCTGCCCAATATGGTCAGCTGCGAATGGACCGGCACCATGAACCTGACCGAACCGCATTGCGGCACCGATCTGGGGCTTATGCGTACCAAAGCCGAGCCGCAGGACGATGGCAGCTACAAGATTTCCGGTCAGAAAATCTTTATCTCTGCGGGCGATCACGACATGGCCGACAACATCATTCACCTGGTGCTGGCCAAAATTCCAGGCGGACCCGAGGGCATCAAAGGTGTGTCGCTGTTTATTGTCCCGAAGTTTATCGTGAACGAAGACGGTACTCCGGGCGAGCGGAATGGTGTTTCGGTCGGCAAGATCGAGGAAAAGATGGGCATCCACGGCAATTCGACCTGCGTCATGAACTATGACGAGGCCACCGGCTGGCTGCTGGGCGACGAGCACAAAGGCATGCGCGCCATGTTCACGATGATGAACGAAGCGCGTCTGGGTGTGGGCATGCAAGGCCTGTCCCAGGCCGAGGCAGCGTATCAAAACGCCGTCGAATACGCCAAAGACCGCCTGCAGGGCCGCGACGTAACAGGTGTGAAGAACCCGGATGGCCCGGCCGATCCGCTGATCGTGCACCCGGACATCCGCCGCAACCTGATGGATCAGAAAAGCTTCACCGAGGGCGCACGTGCGTTCATCCTGTGGGGCGCGACCATGATCGACAAGGCGCACCGCTCGGGTGACAAGGATGCCGACGGGCTGATCTCGCTGCTGACACCGGTCATCAAGGGCTTCCTGACGGATGAAGGTTACGACATGACCGTTCAGGCGCAGCAGGTCTATGGCGGCCATGGCTACATCGAAGAATGGGGCATGTCGCAATACACCCGCGACGCCCGCATCGCGATGATCTACGAAGGGGCAAACGGCGTTCAGGCGTTGGATCTTGTTGGCCGGAAGCTGGCGCAGGATGGCGGCAAGCATGTCATGGCGTTCTTTGAGATGGTTAAAACCTTCTGCAAGGAAAATGCCGGCAAGGATGAAGCTTATGACAAAGCGTTCATCGAACCGCTGAAGGCCGCGTCCAAGGACCTGCAAGCCGCTGGCATGTATTTCATGCAGGAAGGCATAAAGAACCCTAACAACGCGCTGTCCGGTTCGTATGACTTCATGCACATGTTTGGTCATGTTTGCCTGGGCCTGATGTGGGCTCAGATGGCGAAAGCCGCTCGCGAAGCGCTGGATGGTGGCGCCTCGGACAAAGAGTTCTACGAGACCAAGATCAATACCGGTCGCTTCTACATGGCCCGTCGCCTGCCCGCGACAGCCATGCATTTGGCGCGCATCCAAACCGGAGCGGACACGGTAATGGCGCTGGACGCAGCGAACTTCTGATCTCAGTGTGGGCTCGGGCGTCGTAGCCCGAACCCACCCTTGGAGGAGACAAGATGCCAAAACGCTTTCGCCTGACCCGCCGCTTTCCCGTCGCCATGACCGAGGATGGCTATCGCAAACTCCGCGGTTTCGCGCGAGAGGCGGGATTGGATGAAGGTGAGGCTTTGTCGTTCCTGTTCGAGAATTTCAATAGCGTGATTGATCACGAGAACCTGACGCACAGATTGCGCATCTTCAACTCCGAGCTGGACGCAAGAAAGCGCTGAACGCGCAATACGCCTTGGGAGGGGCGCCCAAATGACCATCAAACTGCATTGCTTCGGTGAAAGCGGAAACAGCTACAAAGCCGCTCTGGCGCTTGAGATGTCGGGTCTGGAGTGGGAAGCGGTCTTTGTCGACTTTTTCAACGGCGCAACGCGCACCCCTGAATTCCGGGCCGAAGTGAACGAAATGGGCGAAGCACCCGTACTGGTAGATGGCGATTTTCGCACCAGCCAGTCCGGAGCAATTCAGGCCTATGTCACCGAGAAATCCGGAAAATTCGGCGGCAAGGATCGTGACGAAAATTACGAGATTTTCAGATGGGTTCTTTGGGACAACCACAAGCTTAGCTCGATGGCCGGACTGACTCGTTTTCTGATCAACTTCCTGCCCGAAAAGCACCGCAATCCGGATGTTATCGCGTTCAATCAGGGTCGCCTCAAGGCTGCTTATCAGACACTGAACGCCCATCTTGAAGGCCGCGACTGGATCGTTGGTGGCGGCGTGACCAATGCTGATATCAGCTGCTGCGGCTACCTCTATTACCCCGAACCATTTGGCTTTGATCGCGCCGATTGGCCCAACATCGATGCTTGGCTGACGCGCCTTAGCGAACAGCCCGGTTGGAAACACCCCTACGACCTGATGCCCGGCAACCCGTCGGATCGAGCTTAAGGAGAAGACCCCATGACCGAAGCCTATATCTATGACGCCCTGCGCACCCCGCGCGGCAAGGGCCGCAAGGATGGCAGCCTGCACGAGGTAACCTCGGTGCGCCTGTCTGCCCTGACCCTGAACGCGATGAAAGAACGGAACAATCTGGAAGGCCACGCCGTCGAGGACGTGATCTGGGGCAACGTCACGCAGGTGATGGAGCAAGGCGGCTGTCTGGCGCGCTCGGCAGTTCTGGCTTCGGATCTAGATGAAGCGATCCCCGGTCTGGCGATCAACCGTTTCTGCGCCTCGGGCATGGAAGCTGTGAACTTGGCGGCAAACCAGGTCAAAGGCGGCGCGGGTGAAGCCTATATCGCAGGCGGTGTCGAGATGATGGGCCGGGTGGCCATGGGCAGCGATGGTGCGGCGATTGCCGTTGACCCGTCGTTGGCGATGGAAACCTATTTTGTGCCGCAAGGTATCTCGGCCGACATCATCGCAACCGAATATGGGTTCAGCCGCGATGATGCCGATGCTCTGGCCGTTGAATCCCAAAAACGCGCAGCAGCGGCTTGGGAAGACAACCGGTTTGAAAAGTCGGTGATCACCATCAAAGATCAGAACGGTCTGATCATTCTGGACCGCGACGAGTACATGCGTCCCGGCACAGACATGCAGTCGCTTGGCGCGCTGAACCCGTCTTTCGCAATGATGGGTGAGCAAATGCCGGGCTTCGACAAGGTGGCGATGATCAAATACCCGCATCTTGAGCGGATCAACCACATACACCACGCGGGCAACAGCTCGGGCATCGTGGACGGTGCGGCCGCTGTGCTGATCGGTAATAAGGAGTTCGGTGAGAAATACGGCCTTAAGCCGCGCGCCCGCATCAAAGCGACCGCGAAGATCGGCACTGATCCGACCATAATGCTGACCGGTCCGGTTCCGGTGACTGAGAAAATTCTGGCCGACAACGGAATGAAAATCGGCGATCTGGACCTGTTTGAAGTCAACGAAGCCTTCGCCTCGGTCGTGCTTCGGTTCCAGCAGGCGTTTGATGTTGATCCGGCGCTGGTTAACGTCAACGGCGGCTCGATCGCGATGGGTCACCCGCTGGGTGCAACCGGCGCGATGATTATCGGCACGCTGCTGGACGAGCTGGAGCGTCAGGACAAGGAAACCGGTCTGGCCACACTCTGCATCGCATCCGGTATGGGTGCGGCAACAATTATCGAGCGCGTCTGATGCCCAAACTGGATCTTTCTCAGATACCGTTCAAAGGCGGTTCATCTTATCCCGGCAAGTTAGCCGAGGCCGCCGCGGGTCGTTTTGTCCAGCGCGTCGGAGATGCAGGCGGGCTGACCCAATACGGGGTCAACATCGTACGTTTGGAGCCCTCGGGGCTATCCTCGCTGCGCCATTACCACATGGAGCAGGACGAGTTTGCCATCATGCTCAGCGGCAAATGCATGCTGATCGATGATGATGGCGAGCATGAGATGCTGCCCGGTGACTGCGCCGCTTGGCCTGCAGGTGAGGCCAATGGCCATCACCTTGTGAACAAAACCGACACGCCCGCAACCTTTCTGGTGGTGGGCACCCGGACCCCGACCGAGACCGGCTATTACAGCGATTTAGATATGATGGTGAAAGATGATGAGAACGGATTCTCTTTCACTCGCAAGGATGGCAGCCCGCTGACGGCTGACCAGATTGGAGATGACAATGACTGATTTCACCCTCAGCAAAGACGCCGATGGCGTCGCCTTCATCACCTGGGACGTTCCCGGCAAATCCATGAACGTCCTGTCGCGCGAGGCCTTCACTCTGGTCGGTGATCTGATCGATCAGGCGCTGGCGGATGATGAGATCAAGGGCATCGTTATCACCAGTGGAAAAGAAGGGTCGTTTGCAGGCGGCATGGACTTGAGCACGCTCGCCACGATCCGACAGGAGGCCGGCGACGAACCCGCGCAGGCACTGTTCGATTTCGTCATGAGTGGCCATAACATCCTACGTCGGCTGGAACTGGCAGGCATGGACCCCAAGTCCAAAAAAGGCGGCAAGCCGGTCGCCTGTGCCATCAACGGCACCTGTGCCGGGATTGGTACCGAGATCGCATTGGCCTGTCATCACCGTGTGATGACCAGCAATCCGAAATCCAAGATCGGCCTGCCTGAGATTCTGCTGGGTATCTTCCCCGGTGGAGGCGGCACCATGCGCTACAGCCGTATGGTCGGCGCAATGGCGGCGGCACCCGTCTTGCTTGAAGGCAAGATGATGGACCCGAAGAAGGCCAAAGGCGCACAACTGATCGACGCGGTGGCGGATGATCCGGTTGCGGCGGCCAAGGAATGGGTACTGAACGCCAAGGAAGCCGATCTGGTAAAGCCGTGGGATGCTAAGGGCTACAAGATGCCCGGCGGCGCACCCTACCACCCCGCCGGTTTCATGACCTTCGTCGGCGCCAGCGCCATGGTGAACGGCAAGACTCAAGGTGCCTTCCCAGCGGCCAAGGCTCTGTTGAGTTCAATCTACGAAGGCGCATTGGTTGACTTTGACACCGCCTTGAAGATTGAGGCGCGCTGGTTCACCAACGTGCTCATGAACCCGTCTTCGTCAGCGATGATCCGGTCGCTGTTTCTGAACAAGGAGGCGCTGGAGAAAGGCGCAGTGCGACCCAAGGATGTACCCGATCAGCGGGTCAAGAAAGTCGGCGTTCTAGGTGCCGGCATGATGGGGGCTGGTATTGCTCTGGTCTCGGCACAGGCCGGGATGGAGGTTGTGCTTATCGACCGAGATCAGGAGGCCGCCGACAAGGGCAAGGCCTATAGCGCAAGCTATATGGATAAGGGGATCAAGCGCGGCAAAGCGACGGCTGAGAAGAAAGAAGCCCTGTTGGACCGCATTACCGCCACGCCCGATCTGGAGCACCTGAAAGGCTGCGACCTGATCATCGAAGCCGTGTTCGAAGACCCCGGCGTCAAGGCTGAAATGACCAAGAAGGTCGAGGCGATCATCCCCGAGGATTGCATCTTTGCGTCGAACACCTCGACCCTACCGATCACAGATCTGGCCAGGGCCAGCGTCCGGCCCGAGCAATTCATTGGCATCCACTTCTTCTCACCGGTCGAGAAGATGTTCCTGGTCGAGATCATCAAAGGCAAGGAAACCGGTGATCGTGCTGTCGCCAAGGCGCTGGACTATGTGCGCCAAATCCGCAAGACACCGATCGTGGTCAATGACGCGCGCTTCTTCTACGCCAACCGCTGCATTATTCCGTACATCAACGAAGGTCTGCGGATGATCACCGAAGGCGTCAGCCCTGTTCTGATCGACAATGCGGCGCGTCAGTTGGGCTTCCCCGTAGGACCCATTCAGCTGAACGACGAAACCTCGATTGACCTGGGGGCCAAGATCGCCCGCGCTACTAAGGCAGCTATGGGCAACGCTTACCCGGAAAACCCGGGCGATGATCTGATCTTTTGGATGGAAGAACAAGGTCGTCTGGGTCGCAAGGCCAATGCAGGATTCTTCGACTATGACGACAAGGGCAAACGTGTCGAGTATTGGAAGGGCCTGCAGGACAAATACCCACATGCCGCAAACCAGCCCGACCTGATCGAAGTGCAGGAACGTCTGATGTTCGCGCAGGTTCTTGAAGCCGTCCGTGCGCTGGAAGAAGGTGTTCTGGAAGATATCCGCGAGGGCGACGTGGGTGCGATACTTGGCTGGGGCTTTGCGCCGTGGTCCGGTGGCCCGCTCAGCTGGTTGGACATCATTGGTACGCCCTACGCCGCCGAACGCTGCGATCAACTTACCGAAGCCTATGGTGAGCGCTTTACCTGCCCGCCGCTGCTGCGCGAGATGGCGGAAAAAGGTCAGAGCTTCTATGGCCGCTTCAACCCCGAAGCACAGGCCGCCTGAACAAAGACAGCAGGCGCATGAGCCCATGCGCCTGCTTCATACTCAAACACCTACTATTGCAGCTGCCATTCAGGCCGCAGGAACAGCGCAGGCATATTGGGCCGCCCCGGTCGCCCGGGTCGACGTACGCCCGATGCCGGTCGGATCGGGAAAATTGGCTCTTGCGGAATGGGTGCAGGTAACGCAGCCAACGGGTTGGTTAAAGCCGAAAGGTTCCCTTTGCCGGTCACGGCCTCGATCAGAAGATCGGCATGTTCAGCATCCGCGACTTCATAGGCCTCAGGGTTTCGACTTGACCCGGTATTCATGCGACCGGACGGGCAATAAGCCTGAAATCCGCCCTCGATAAAAACCAGCTCATCCTCGTCAAAGAGTAATGACGTGACATCGAATGACTGCGCAGGCGTGCTGGACTCAATACTCCCCACCCCGCTGAGCGTTCGAGCTGGAATAATCGAAACCCCCTCGATTCCAACACCAAGCTTGCCTTGATCCAATGCCATACCCTGTTCCGGCATCAGCCAGACTGGGCGCCCATTATAAGCTGCTCGGGATGGCACAAGGATCGGCAGATGCTCGGGCCTGCGTTCGTCTCCCGGCACCACGATCCGGTCGACGCAAACGCGCCTCAGTTCTTTGAACCCATGGTCCCGGGTCCGCACCAGATCGCCTGCAACTAGTCTTTCGACCCGTTTCCAGCCCCCTGTTGTGGACACTTTGGTTCCGTGCAGCAATCCCCCACGACGCGCTGATGCGGCCTGTCCCACAAAGGCCTGTCGGCCTTTAACTTCACGTTTCGAATACCCCGAAACACTCACTAACTCTAACACGTGCCGTCCCCCTGTTGGCACCTTCACACAACTCAGAAGGTCTTAGAGTTGTGCCTCAATTGGACTTAGTTTTGCCACATTTGAGGCCAAATTAGGTCAGTTTCGCCGCAATTTACTGGTTTTGAATAAACAAATCAGTATTACGAGCGAGCTTTGATATGCATTTCGAAACGATGCTATGAGGGATACAAGCCGATTCTATTCCGTTCTTACTGCGCCGCATGCTGTAGCGAGGATAACCGCCGCTCCCGCCACCCAAGCAGCACTCCGGCAGAGGCGATCATGCCAATGCCGATGATTTGCATCTGCCCGACGGACTGCCCAAACGCCACCCAAGCAAAGAACGGGCCAAATATCATGACCGAGTATTCAAAGACTGCGACATATGATGGCTCACCCAGTTGATAGGCTTTGATCAGCATAAAAACGGCAATTGTTGAGCCCACGGCCTGAACCACAACCCAAGGCAACGCGTCTTGCATCGGCCAAACCCAACCGCGCATCGCGAAGCCATCCGGCCCGACTGGCACGCCAACCGGAAACAGGGCAAGCCAGATCAGTCCGATCGCCCCCGCAAGCCCCAGCGTGACAACCATCGCCGCCAGCAGCGCAACAGTGCTTTCATTGGAACAGTGGGTGCGCGTTACAACAGCGCTGAGTGCGTAAAAGAAGCCACCAGCGACTGGCAGCAGCGTCTTTACATCAAACGATGTCGGGTCCGGTTGCAATACGCACAGAATTCCCGAAAACCCCAATAAAACAGCCACGATCCGCCAGGGACCTATGCGCTGTTTCAACAAAAGGGCCGAAATCAACAGCACGAATATCGGCGATGTGAATAACCCGGCAAGCGCCTGAGCGATGGGCATCAATGCCAGCGCGCTGAAATAGAAGAGCATCGCCAGCGTGATCAACACGCTGCGCACCGCGACGACACCAATCCGCCGGGGCCTCAAGGTGCCCAAACCCAATATCGACAACACCGCGATCAGCGGCAGCATCAGTAAGGCGCGACTTAGGTGAAACTGCCAAAGCCCCACGCTCTCGGCCACGCGGATCACGAAATTGTCGATCACGCCGATAATGGACATGGCCGCAACCATCAGCAACGACGCCATGATTGAATGGGTTTGTTGTTGTGACTGCATCCGCGCCTCTGCCCTTAATCAGCCCGTTCTGGCCGAAACTTACCCGGCACACTCAGCACATTTCACAAACACTGCGCAACAGGTTTGCGCCGCTGGTTTTTGCCATGCTAAGCTTGGCGCAAAATAATATTTGAGCAGCATTACCCGATGACCGCACTCAAACAGTACCAGCGGATCGAAGCCACCGGTCTGTGGCGTCCCTCGCCCGATGAGCAACGGCGCGAAGTAGTCGTATCGATTGGTGAAGCCACTCTGACGATTTCTGACTTCAATGACAGCGCGCTGACCCATTGGTCGCTGGCGGCGCTAGAGCGACAAAACCCCGGAACCTACCCTGCAATATTCAATCCCGACGGCGATCCCGGCGAAACACTGGAGCTTGCAGAATCTGAAACCACAATGATCGAAGCAATTGACCGGCTGCAGCGCGCCATCGACCGTGCCAGACCACATCCCGGACGGCTGCGTTGGCTCAGCGTTGCAGGGGTTGTTCTGGCGGTCTTGGCAGTGCTTTTGTTTTGGCTACCCGGAGCACTGCAGCGCCATGTTGTTTCGGTAGTGCCAGAGGTCAAGCAACAAGAAATCGGCGATGCAATCCTGCAGCGGATCGAAAGGGTGTCAGGCAAGGCTTGCTCTTCGCCTGATGCGCAAGCGTCGCTGGATCAGCTGGCGCGCCGCACCGGTGTCCGCCAAATCGTGATCCTACCAGCAGGTCTGCCTGACAGCCTGAGCCTGCCGGGTGGAACCGTGCTGCTAAACCGGGCACTGGTCGAAGATCACGAAGACCCAGCCGTTGCCGCCGGATACATCATAGCCGCGCGCGCGCGGGCAACTCAGCAGGAACCGCTGGACGATCTGTTGGACCGTACCGGCCCGAGTGCCGCATTTCGGTTGCTGACTACCGGCGAATTGACGCCCGAGATCGTGGACACCTACACCGAGCAGGTTCTATCCGGTCCACAGCCGCAGCTAAGCGATGACGTGCTGCTCGCGGTTTTTGCACAGACCGCCCTGCCCTCGACCCCATACGCCTATGCGCTTGATATCACAGGCGAGTCCGTTCTTGGATTGATAGAAGCCGATCCGATGGCGGGTCGTACTTTGGAACAGGTACTGCCCGACCGCGATTGGGTCCGGCTACAGAATATCTGTGGGCAATAGCACCTATTTGGTCCCGAACATCCGGTCGCCAGCGTCACCTAGTCCAGGCATAATGTAACCCTTTGAGTTCAGCTCACGATCCAGCGCGGCCGTGACGATTTTGACATCCGGGTGCGCCTCTTTCATGCGCGCGACGCCCTCGGGGGCAGCCAACAGGCACAGAAAGCGGATATCTTTCGCCCCCTGCTCTTTCAGCAAATCAATGGCCGCAGCCGAGCTGTTGCCGGTTGCCAGCATCGGATCAACAGCAATGACCAAACGGTCCGTCAAACCCTCGGGAGCTTTGAAATAGTATTGGACCGGCTTCAGCGTCTCTTCATCCCGATAAAGCCCCACGAAGCCCACTCGGGCAGAGGGGATCAGCTCCAGCACGCCGTCCAACATCCCGTTTCCAGCCCGCAGGATCGATACCAGCGCCAATTTTTTGCCCGCCAGAATGGGAGCGTCCATTTCTTCCATCGGGGTTTCGATATGGCGGGTGGTCAGCGGCATCTCGCGGGTGACCTCATAAGCCAGCAAAAGCGTGATCTCGCGCAGCAACTGCCGGAACACAGCGGTTGAGGTGCCTTTGTCCCGCATGAGCGTCAATTTGTGCTGCACCAATGGGTGGTCGACGACGGTCAGGTGATCGCTCATGATGTCTCCAGTCTTTTCTTGACCCGCGCGCGGGTCTCTTCATCGCAAAAGGCCGCGTTCAGGGCTGTTTCATTCAGGGCAGCAAAATCTTCGGCTTGCCAGCCGAACGCTGCATTCAGCATCTCATATTCGCGCCGCATCGTGGTATGAAAAAACGGCGGATCGTCAGTGGATACCGTGACGTTGACGCCTGCATCACGCAATTTAGCGATGGGATGTGCGGCAAAATCAGGAAACAGGCCCAGTACCACGTTTGAACCCGGGCAGACCTCAAGCGTTATGCCCCGGTCAACTAACTCGTACACAAGATCCGGGTCTTCGATGGCGCGAACGCCATGGCCTATGCGCTCGACCCCCAAATCACGGACAGCATCCCGAACACTCTCTGGACCGCCAAATTCACCGGCATGGGTCGTCAATCGCAACCCAGCCTCGCGCGCGCAGTCAAAGGCCCATTTGAAATCGCCCTGCGTTCCGACGGATTCGTTGCCGCCCATACCAAATCCGGTAATCCAGTCACCTGCGGTTTCAGCCGCACAATGGGCGCTGGCCTTGGCTTGCTCGGGTCCAAAATGGCGCACACAAGTGATGACACCACGCAGGGTGATCCCGAATTTGCGCTCGGCCTCGTCTGCGGCGTCCTGAATCGCAGTCAGGTAATCCTTCCATGCATGCAAATCGCCACCGCCGCAGAAATCCGGGCTAAGGAATGTTTCGGAATACACCACACCATTCGCGGCACTCTCTTCCAGAATGGCCAGCGTCAGGCGGCGGAAATCTTCAGGCGTTTTCAGCACCTCGCACGCAGCCTCATAAACGCTAAGGAAATGGGCAAAGTCGCGGAAATCATAAGAGCCGTCGGGTTTGAATATCCCGCTCAGGTCCACTCGTTTCTCATGGGCCAGATGGCGTATGAAGCTAGGCGGAGCGGCGCCTTCATGGTGCAAATGTAATTCGATCTTAGGCAGGTCAGCGACTGTCATAGAAAAGTCCTTCCCGGCCCTTGCGCCGGTATGTTCAGGTGGTGCGCGATACTGGCGGCGATATCGGCAAAGTTCACGGGACCGATCTCGCCCGTGCCCTGCCCTGCGATCAGCACGGGCACTTGTTCACGGGTGTGGTCAGTGCCGCTCCAACTGGGGTCGTTGCCGTGGTCTGCGGCCAATAGCATCAGATCACCGGGGCGCAGTTTTTGTAGGATCGCGCCAATTTCACAATCGAACCATTCCAGCGCACGGGCATAGCCGCTGATATCGCGCCGATGGCCATACAGACTGTCGAACTCGACAAAGTTTGCAAAGGTCAGGCTGCCCTCTTCCGCCTCATCAACGAGGTCCGACAGGTGACGCATCAACTCTGCGTCCGAACCCTTTCGCAGCGTGTCGATCCCCTGCATTGAAAATATATCGCCAATCTTGCCCACCGCATGCACACGGCGACCGGCATCCTGTGCCCAATTCGTCAGAACGGGTTCTGGCGGAACGATGGCAAAATCCTTGCGGTTGGTTGTCCGGGTGAAACCCGTTTCGGGCGTTCCGACAAACGGCCGGGCGATAACGCGGCCCACTTTCATCTCGTGCAAGCGCGGCGCCAGTGAGCGGCACATATCCAGCAGTCGGTCGAGCCCAAAGCTGTCTTCATGCGCGGCAATCTGGAATACGCTATCGGCAGACGTGTAGCAGATCGGCCAGCCGGTACGTATATGCTCGGCCCCCAGTTCTGAGATGATCGTCGTCCCCGAGGCATGGCAGTCGCCTAATATTCCGTCGGTCCCCGCTGCCTCGGCGGCAGCCTTGCTTAGCGTTTCGGGAAACGCTGGCTGGCGATCCGGGAAATAACGCCAGTCCCATGGCACAGGTAAACCCGCCAGTTCCCAATGCCCTGAGGGCGTATCCTTTCCCGGAGAATATTCACGTGCGCAACCCCACAAGCCCGTCGGCGCGGCCTCAAGGCCCGGCGTCGGTGCGCCCGAGGCCAGACGGGTCGCCGCCCCAAGCCCCATGGCATCCAGGTTGGGCAGTTGCAACGGTCCGCTCCGCCCTTCTTCCGCACGCCCCTCGGCACAAGCTTGTGCTATGTGGGCCAATGTATTCGCGCCTGTATCGGGTTTGGTGCCGTTGTAAAACTGATCGGCATCCGGCGCGCCGCCGATACCCACCGAGTCCATCACCACAAGGAAAGCGCGGCTCATGCGCAGATCCTTTCGTGGATTTGCGGCGGTTGCGCGACCAGTTCGTCACTCAGCGAAATAGCATCCAGTACCACCGCCGCAGCCCTTTGCGCCGCATCTTCCCGCCCCGCATGAACAACCGCCAACGGAGCGCCTTTGGTCACCTTATCTCCGACCCTCAGAATGCCCGACAAGCCAACCGCCGGATCAATCTCATCGCTCTCGATCTGGCGCCCACCGCCTAGGGCCACGACTGCGAGGCCCAGCGCCTCGCCATCAATAGACGAGACATATCCGCCATGCGGAGCATGAACTTCCCGGATCACATTGGCCTCTGGCAAAAACCGATCCCATGTGTCAACGAAATGCACCGGTCCACCCACGGCAGCCATCATGCGTCCGAACCGTTCGGCTGCACGACCATCGCGGATCACTTGGGTTATTCTGGCGTTCCCTTCCTCTGCCGAAGCGCACATACCGGCATCCGCCATGAGAACGCCCCCCAACTCGGCCGAGATTTCCGCCAAAGGTGATCCCTGCCCGCTGGTCAAAGCTTTCATCACCTCGGCCACTTCCAGCGCATTGCCCAGCGCGGACGCAAGGGGCTGGCTCATGTCGGTGATCACTGCGGATGTACGGCAACCAGCGGCATTAGCCGTTTCGGTCAAGGCCTGCGCCAAATTGCGTGCCTCATCGAGTGTCTTCATGAACGCGCCGCTGCCCACCTTAACGTCCAGAACCAACGCATCCGGGCTAGCCGCCAGCTTCTTGGACAGGATTGATGCCGTAATCAGGTCAAGGCTCTCCACCGTCGCCGTCACATCGCGCACCGCATACAGCCGCTTGTCCGCAGGGGCGATCTGGCGCGTTGCCCCCACGATGGCTGCCCCTGTGTCTTTCAGCACTTGCGTCAGTCGCGCCTGCCCGATCTGAGTGGTCACTCCCGGTATGGCCTCGAGCTTGTCCAGAGTGCCCCCGGTATGGCCCAGACCACGCCCCGAGATCATCGGCACATACGCCCCGCATTCCGCCAAAGCCGGGGCAAGCAGCAGGCTGACGCAATCGCCGACCCCACCGGTCGAATGCTTATCGACCACCGGCCCGTCCAAATCCCACGTCAGCACCTCGCCGCTGTCGCGCATGGCAACAGTCAAATCAGCCCGCCCATTGGCCCCCAGACCGCCCATACAGACAGCCATTGCAAAGGCCCCGGCCTGCGCGTCACTGACGCCACCATCGGCCAGGCCTTGCGCGAACCACATTAGTTCGTCGCCGGTTGGTACTTCCTGACGGCGAAGTTTGGCGATGATCGAGCGCGCATCCATGAAGTCAGACATCCTCCATATGCGACGCGTCGAACGCACCCGGCAATAGATCGGCAATCGTGGTTTTGGTTTCCAGACCATCAACCGTTGCCATCGTAACGACCACATCCCCGTTGCCGAATTCGGCCAGTTTCTGACGGCATCCACCACATGGGGGCACCGGCTGCGGGCTGCTGGCGACCACGTAGACCTCGGTCAGTTCTTTTTCACCAGCGGCGACCATTGCCGCGATTGCCCCGGCCTCGGCGCACGTACCTTCGGGGTAAGCAATATTTTCGACATTGCAGCCAAAATAGATCACACCTGAACTGGACCGGATCGCCGCCCCGACCTTGAAATTCGAATAAGGCGCGTGGGCATTTTCCCGAACGGCCAAAGCTGCATCTTTCAAAGACATGGCGAATCCCAATTTTTGATCATCTGGTCAGAATATCATACCCTACTGGAAAGCGACGGGGGAATTGAAGCCCCCTTGACGCCATTATCCACTTCTTCTTGGCCCTAACCCAACGTCGTGTTGAAGGTCCCCGGCAAAGTCACCTCAAGCAGTTCCACATCCCGCGAGGGGTCTGACAGCCGTGTTCGCATTCCCGGCGGGATGACGAAGGCATCGCCCTGTTCCAACCGATAGGGCTCGCGCCCTTCACCCTCAAGCGTCACCTCGCCGGTCATCACGAAGGTAAAGTGTATGTCGGTGTCGTGGCTGGCCCATTGAGGGTTACCCTCGCCCCGGCGCACGACCTGAACGCCCGCCACGCCTTTGGTATTCTCGGCAATCGTCGTGTCACGACAGATGTAACCGGGCAAACGGAATGGCACCCAGTCGGAATCTTTCGCCTGATTGTAAACGAACCGCTGCCCATCCCATTCCCGATCCGGGCGGAAATGCGGGGTGGGTAGTTCCATCTCATGATCAATCTCCGTGACATGCTCGGCTGGGACACCAATCTCGATCACCTGAACGTTGTCTGACGCTTCCAGCACGCGGTGGCGGATTTCAGGCGGCTGAATAAAGCAATCGCCTGCCGTCAGGCGCATCTTGTCGCCCTGATCTTCGTAGACCACATCGACCCAACCGTGGATGCAGAAGATCAGCTGAAATCCGACTTTGTGGAAATGCACCATGTCGGGCACAGGACCACCATCTGGGATACGTATATGGCTGGCGATAATCGATCCGCCAAGCCGGTCCGGCACGAGATCGCGATAGTGCATCCCTGCCCGTCCAATGATCCACGGCGCCTGATCCTTGAGCCTACGAACAACAAAAGAGTGGACGGTATCCGGCATGACCAGCGGCGGGTTCAACTCGTCAATCTCGATCCGGGTGCCGTTTGGGGCTACAAGACTTCGTTGACCGTCTGCAAAACCATCTGGATCGGATGTCAGAATGCGCAACGTTCCCGCCGCTTCAGCTGCATCTTTCTCGATCCGCAAGCGCAGACCGTGACCAGAGAACACGGCAACCCGAGGGTCATCTGCCGGATAGATCATATCCATCCGCATCCCCAGTACCTTGGTATAAAACGGGATATCGTTGCGCAGTTCCTGCGTCGGCAGTCGGAATTCAGCGCGCGTGAGGGAGTCGCCGGTATTGCTGGTCATTCTGTTTCTCTTCGGATTTTGGTTTTGGCCATCCGATCAGAACAGCAGCCAAAATGCCAATCGAAAAGTACATCTCCAGCGTTTCTTCCATCACGAACAAACGTGTAGCCATCGCAACCGAAAGGTATTCGTCGAACAATCCGCTGATTTCCTCAAGAAGCTGAGCCAGCACCGCAACACTTCCGGCCAGGAAAAAAATCATCAAAAAAGGCGCGCGGATCTTAAGTGCCTTAATTCCGTTCGGTATCCCATGCCAGAGCAAACCACCAATGACGATCGCAGCCAAAGCGATCCTTACTGCAGTCACATCAAGCAATAAATCAATCCAGTTTAGGACCACAAAAGGCGCGCTGCCTTCTGTGTACACCTCCGCCTCCAATTCGCGCTCGGCCAACAGCAGGCAGACCAATCCGATATACAGCCGCGAGATGCCTCGGAAACGCGTCAACGCGACCAGCCCGGAAACCAGTAACGCAGTGGCCGATATCGTCTCAATCAACCCACCTTCCTGGATGAAAGCCGCAGCCGCTTCGGGCCAAATCATAACCACAAAAAGTAATGAAACCGCCGAAACAAGCACAACAAAGAAGACATTCCGATTGGCACCAATCCTGATTGAAGGGTTGGCAAATTGCGCACTAGCACAAGCTTTGTCTTCATGACGCATGATAAGGTCCGCCGCTTCTGGTGTCCGTCAGGTTCCCCGGAATTGGCTGTACATAAAAACGATGCAGCAACTCTCAACCAACGTTTCGTTAACGTATCCGTGAGGCCTGTCTCTGACTGCGGTCCGAGGCGACATAGCCAAGCGCTGAGAAATAGTTTAACCATCAAACGAATATTGGAACGGAGTTGTATTACCGATGTCTGACACACCGAACCTGAGACAGGCCGCGCTTGACTATCATGCGCATCCAAAGCCCGGAAAGCTTGAGATCAAGGCAACCAAACCAATGGCAAATGGTCGGGACCTTGCGCGGGCATATTCGCCAGGCGTCGCCGAAGCCAGTCTTGAGATAAAGGACAACGCCGCCAACGCTGAGAAATACACGGCCCGCGGCAATCTTGTTGCAGTTGTGTCAAACGGCACCGCAGTTCTGGGCCTTGGGAATATAGGCGCATTGGCCTCGAAACCGGTGATGGAAGGCAAGGCCGTCCTGTTCAAAAAGTTCGCAGGCATCGATTGCTTTGATATCGAGGTGGATCAGCCTGACCCAGAAAAGCTGGCAGATATCGTCTGTGCTCTGGAGCCCACATTTGGCGCGATCAACCTTGAAGATATCAAGGCACCGGATTGTTTTATTGTCGAAAAACTGTGCCGGGAACGGATGAACATCCCGGTGTTTCATGACGATCAGCACGGCACGGCAATCGTTGTTGGTGCCGCAGCGAAGAACGCCCTGTATGTGGCAGGAAAGAGCTTCGAGGATATCAAAGTAGTTTCGACCGGCGGCGGTGCTGCCGGGATCGCCTGCCTCAGCATGTTGGTGAAGCTCGGCGTCAAACGCGAGAATATCTGGCTGTGCGACATTCACGGGTTGGTCTATGAAGGTCGCGCCGAGGATATGAACCCGCACAAGGATCAGTTCGCGCAGAAAACCGATCTGCGCACTCTGGATGATGTGATCGGAGGTGCCGATCTGTTTCTGGGGCTGAGCGGACCAAATGTGCTCAAGCCTGAGATGGTCGAGAAGATGGCCAAGACCCCGATCATCTTTGCGCTGGCCAACCCAACTCCGGAAATCCTGCCACAGGCGGCGCGCGAAGTTGCCCCTGACGCGATCATTGCGACCGGTCGCAGCGACTTTCCGAACCAAGTGAACAACGTGTTGTGCTTCCCGTTTATCTTCCGAGGTGCCCTGGATGTGGGCGCGACTGAAATCAACGACGAGATGCAGATCGCCTGCGTCGACGGCATCGCCGACATGGCCCGCGCGACGACCAGCGCCGAAGCCGCGGCGGCCTATAAGGGTGAGCAGCTGACTTTTGGTCCAGATTACCTGATCCCAAAACCCTTCGACCCGCGCCTCGTTGGGGTCGTTTCCTCATCGGTTGCACAGGCGGCTATGAAGAGCGGGGTCGCAAAACGACCCATTGATGACCTCGAGGCCTACAAAGAGCGCCTGAACCAGACCGTGTTCAAATCTGCACTGTTGATGCGGCCAGTGTTCGAAGCCGCAGCCGTCGCATCGCGTAGAATTGTCTTCGCAGAAGGGGAGGACGAGCGTGTTTTAAGGGCTGCGCAAGCGATATTGGAAGAAACCACGGAAACCCCGATCCTGATCGGGCGACCGGACGTGATCAGCGCACGTTGCGAAAGGCTAGGCCTGACAGTACGACCGGGGCAGGATTTTCAAATCGTGAACCCTCAGGACGATCCCCGTTACTACGATTATTGGAATTCGTACCATCAAATAATGCAGCGTCGGGGGGTCACTCCGGATCTGGCCAAGGCCATCATGCGCACCAACAACACCGCCATTGCAGCAATCATGGTGCATCGCGGTGAGGCGGACAGCATGATCTGTGGCACTTTTGGTGAGTATCGCTGGCATCTTAACTATGTCGAACAGGTTCTGGATGATGGCGATTTGCGCCCTCATGGCGCGCTTTCGCTGATGATTCTGGAAGATGGCCCTCTGTTCATTGCAGACACGCATGTAAGACAATTGCCGACACCAGAAGAACTTGCCGAATCCACCATTGGAGCTGCTCGTCACGTGCGGCGGTTCGGGTTGGAACCCAAGATCGCATTTTGTTCGCAATCGCAATTCGGCAATCAGGCCGAGGGATCAGGCAAGCGGCTGCGGGCTGCGCTTGAGATTCTCGATTCCGAGCCACGCGACTTCAGCTATGAAGGCGAGATGAACCTTGATCTGGCTTTGGATCCTGAATTGCGTGCACGTATCTTCCCGAACTCGCGTTTGGAAGGCTCTGCAAATGTCCTGATCTTCGCCCATGCGGATGCGGCAAGCGGTGTGCGCAATATCTTGAAGATGAAAGCGGACGGGCTTGAGGTAGGTCCAATCCTCATGGGAATGGGAAACAAGGCGCATATCGTAACGCCCTCGATTACGGCCAGGGGACTGCTGAACATGGCGGCCATCGCAGGTACGCCAGTCGCGCACTACGGATAAGCCCAGCGCCTATATCATTACGTATACATGACCGGGCACCAGATTAGGTGCCCGGTTTGATTCTGTTAGCGCCAGAACATTTGCAGCAATAAATTTGCAGATTTGCAAATCTTTGCGTGTGACACTCAGAAATCTGCTCAGATCAGAGGATTTGCAAAAATTTGCAAGCCAAACTGCAAGGTTCTGCAAAGATTTTGCGATAAACTGACGCGCCGTTATGCGCATCGCTTGCTCGAAACATCCACGATGCCTAACACATAGCTCAAGGAATTTGGGAGGAGGCCATCATGGCATATCAGGACGTCTACGAGAGCTGGAAGAACGACCCCGAAGCATTCTGGATGGATGCAGCCAAGGGGATCGATTGGGTTCAAGCGCCCAGCAAAGCTCTGTTTGACGACAATGCGCCTCTTTACGAATGGTTCAGTGATGCCAAGGTAAATACGTGCTGGAACGCGGTTGATCGCCATGTGGAAAATGGTCGTGGTGAGCAAACCGCGATCATCTATGACAGCCCCATTACTCATACCAAACGCGAAATCTCATACGTCGAGTTACGCAATCGGGTTGCTAATCTGGCCGGCGCACTTCGTGCAAAAGGTATTGAGAAAGGTGACCGCGTCATCATCTACATGCCTATGATCCCCGAAGCGCTGGAGGCAATGCTGGCTTGCGCCCGACTAGGAGCAGTGCATTCAGTGGTATTCGGCGGTTTTGCCAGCAACGAACTGGCCGTACGTATCGACGATGCGAAACCCAAGGCGATCATCGCTGCCTCATGCGGGATGGAGCCGGGACGCGTTGTGCACTACAAACCTCTGCTGGATGGCGCGATCGATCTGGCCACCCACAAACCCGAGTTTTGCGTAATATTCCAGCGCGAGCAGGAAGTCGCACAACTAATCGAGGGGCGCGACGTCAACTGGCACGGTTTCCAATACGGTACGGAGCCCGCAGAATGTGTACCAGTCAGCGGCAATGATCCAGCCTATATCCTCTATACATCCGGCACCACTGGTGCGCCCAAAGGCGTCGTGCGCCCGACTGCCGGCCATCTGGTCGCACTGAACTGGACGATGAAAAACATCTACAATGTCGATCCGGGAGATGTGTTCTGGGCGGCTTCGGATGTCGGCTGGGTCGTTGGCCATTCCTATATCTGTTATGCCCCGCTGATCCACGGCAACACGACGATTGTTTTTGAAGGCAAGCCCGTCGGAACACCTGACGCCGGAACTTTCTGGCGCGTGATATCCGAACACAAGGTCAAAAGCTTCTTCACCGCCCCAACCGCCATTCGTGCCGTAAAACGCGAAGACCCAAGCGCAGAATTGATGGCGAATTACGATCTATCCTGCCTTAAGGCTCTGTATCTTGCAGGAGAGAGGGCTGATCCAGATACGATCATCTGGGCGCAGGATGCGCTGAAAGTTCCGGTCATCGATCATTGGTGGCAAACCGAAACTGGCTGGACCATCGCTGGCAACCCGCTCGGAATCGAAGAGCTTCCGGTCAAGCTGGGATCACCTGCCAAGCCTATGCCGGGCTATGACGTTCAGATTCTGGACGAGGGCGGCCATCCTATGAAACCGGGCGAGTTGGGCGCGATCGCAGTCAAGCTCCCGCTTCCGCCAGGCACATTGCCAAACCTGTGGAATGCCGAGGCGCGCTTCAGAAAATCCTATCTTGAGCATTTTCCCGGCTATTACGAAACCGGTGATGCGGGCATGATCGACGAAGATGGGTATCTCTATATCATGGCCCGTACCGATGACGTGATCAACGTCGCCGGGCACCGACTTTCGACGGGCGGGATGGAAGAGGTTTTGGCCGCTCACCCCGATGTGGCAGAATGCGCCGTGATTGGGGTTTCTGATCAACTGAAAGGCCAGATGCCCGTAGGTTTCCTGTGCCTGAATGCCGGATCCGACCGAAATCACGCGGAGGTGGTAACCGATGTGGTCCAGATGGTTCGTGACAAAATCGGCCCAGTCGCTGCGTTCAAGAAAGCAGTGGTGGTGGATCGTCTGCCCAAGACACGCTCGGGCAAGATCCTGCGTGGTACGATGGTGTCGATCGCGGATGGGAAGGCGTATAAAATGCCTGCCACAATCGATGACCCAGCAATTCTGGACGAGATCACGGTGGCCCTGCAAACTATCGGCTACGCGCAGTAATTTCACGGTACGATCAAGCGGAGCGCCTTACGGCGCAATCGATTTGCGCTGTCGCGCGTGTGCGAGGCTCTGCCTCGCGCTCCGAGATATTTTTGGCCAGATGAAGGTTGGATCCGTTTTGCGATTGCGGGGCTTGTCATTGGGTCCTCCTCACCTCAGTTTGAGGTGAGGAGGACGAGCATGACACAGGGCGATATCTGGCGTTTTGATGCAACAGAATTGGCTGCGCTGACCCAAGCTGGCGAGTTGAGCGCAGAAGAGGTGATCAGTGATGCATTGGAGCGGATGCATCAGGTAAATCCCTCGCTGAATGCTGTCGTGGACGATCTGGGCACAGAAGCGTTAGAGCGTGCATCTGCGCTTGATAAGGCGCGCCGCAATAGTGCCTCGGTTGGGCCGCTGCACGGGGTCCCCGTGACCATAAAAGTGAATGTCGACCAGAAGAACCATGCCACTACAAATGGTGTGGTTGCCTTGAAGGATGTCATTGCCCCTGATGACGCCCCGGTGGTTTTAAACTTGCACAATGCGGGGGCCATTGTCATCGGGCGGACCAACACGCCCGAATTCTCGTTCCGCGCTGACACGGATAATCCACTTCATGGGCGCACGCACAATCCTTGGGGCCGCCATATCTCGCCCGGCGGGTCGTCCGGGGGCGCGGGGGCTGCGGTCATGGCGGGCATCGGCGCACTGGCTCATGGCAACGATATCGGAGGTAGCTTGCGGTTCCCTGCTGCAGCCAATGGTGCGGTTACAGTGAAACCGGGGCTGGGCCGCGTACCGGCCTGGAACCCCAGCCAGAAGGTGGAACGCGGGATGCTGGCACAATCGATGTCGGTACAGGGCTTGATCACAAGAAGCGCAAAGGACCTGCACCTTTCGATGCCCAGCCTGATCGCCCCGGACGCCCGCGACCCCTTCCATGTGCCAATGCCTTGGCGCGGCGCGGGGCCGGACGTCCCAATCAAAGTTGCGTTCACCAAAAATACGTTCGAATACGCTTTGCACCCCGAAGTGGACAAAGCGCTAAGTACTGCTCGGGAGGCGCTGGTAGATGCCGGATATATAGTTGAAGACATTGATCCGCCGGATGTGTTCGAATGCGGGCGCATCGGCTATCGCGCGCTGATGGGTGAAGTGCTGACGTTGATGAAAAACGATATCGAGGCAGCCGGGTCTCAAACCATTCGCGATATTTTCGAGGTTTATTTTCAGGAGTTTCCTCCGATCGTAGGCGACGATCTGATTCAGGCGTTGGCGCAACGCAGCCATTATGCGCGCCAATGGTCGCTATTCATGCAGGAATATCCTTTGGTCCTGTCTCCTTTCCTGCCGCAACCGTTCTTCAGACCCGATCGTGATACCGAAGGTGCCGAAGGCGTTCATGAGGTGTTAGGATGCGCGGTCTATTCTTATGCGATGAATTTCCTCGGGCTGCCCGCCGCCAGCGTTCCCGCACGCTTGGCCGAATTGCCGAATGGGCCGCAACCGATCAATGTTCAGATTGCTGCTCGACGCTGGCGTGAGGACATGGCGGTGGATGCAGCGGTCGCGATCGAAGCGCGTGTGGGGCAGATGGCTCCGATTCTGTGGGATCGAATGAGCGCGCAAACCTGAGACATCGTCACTCAGGCCTCACAAATGAAATAGACCCCGGGATTTTGTCCCGGGGTCCGCATACTAAAATATGCCCGGATTAAGATGACGAGCGTAGCACCACCCACCCTCGCCAGCGCGAAAACTGCGCAACCATTCGAAAACACCTTTAGATGGCCACTCACTTCCACCTCGGCGTGTTCTCCGGGCAACTTGAAGTTAACAAACCCTTATCGCGTTGCCTGTGAACTGGTTCACACAAGGGGTGGAAAAATGATCAACACGCTGAGATTTAAGTAAATTGTTCGGAGATCAATCGTTCTTCCAGGCCGTGGCCAGGGTCAAATAGAATACGATGCTGGATCGCAATCTCAGACCTGATCTCGACCCAATCGATATCCGGAAACGATATGGAATCGGCCGCAACGATAACCGGGCGTTTGTCAGCCTCGATCACATCGAATCTGACTTTCGCAACTTTCGGCAGCAAGGCGCCACGCCACCGCCGGGGGCGAAACGCGGCGATTGGCGTCAATGCCAGAACGTCCGCGCCAATGGGCACAATGGGTCCGTGAGCGGAATAGTTATATGCGGTTGAACCCGCCGGCGTGGAAAGCAATGCGCCATCACACACGAGTTCGGCCATACGTACCCGCCCATCCACGCTGATCCGCAGCCGCGCTGCCTGCGGCCCCGCACGAAGCAGCGAAATCTCGTTGATTGCAAGTGCTTGGTGCTTTTGGCCCGCCTGGTCCATTGCAGTCATCGCCAATGGATTGATGACTTCTTCCTCTGCCTCTGCTAGCCGGGCCATCAGATCAACTTCGGCATATTCGTTCATCAGAAACCCGATGGTACCGCGATTCATTCCATAAACCGGCTTGTCCAAATGCTGGACGCCCTGCAGCGTCTGAAGCATGAAGCCATCACCACCCAGCGCCACCACAACATCTGCGTCTCTCGGCGCTGCATTTCCGTAGCGCGCCACAAGCGCATCCCGGGCGGTCTGCGCAACCTTGGCATCGCTGGCCAGAAAGGCGATTCTCTTTGTCATGTTTTATAGTTTCCAGTGCTGCACATTTGGTTCCGAAACAAACATACCTTTCCGCAATAGGCCAGAGTTGACGCCATAGAGGGCCATTTCGTCGCTTTACAACCTTTCTGACACACGTCGTTTCCGATAGGAAATCCGCCAGATACACCCCAGCCATGCGGAGCGCACATGAACGCCAATCTTCGTGACAACGGATTTTTCACCCAGTCCCTCGCGGATCGTGACCCCGAGCTGTTCGGCTCGATCACATCTGAATTGGGCCGCCAGCGCGACGAGATCGAACTGATCGCCTCGGAGAACATCGTCTCTGCCGCCGTGATGGAGGCGCAGGGCTCGGTCATGACCAACAAGTATGCCGAAGGTTATCCGGGCCGCCGGTACTATGGCGGTTGTCAGTTCGTCGACATTGCCGAGAACCTGGCTATCGACCGTGCCAAGCATTTGTTTGGGTGTGAGTTTGCCAACGTCCAACCGAATTCGGGATCGCAGGCGAACCAAGGTGTATTTCAGGCGCTGATCAAGCCCGGTGACACCATTCTAGGAATGTCGCTGGATGCAGGTGGTCACCTGACCCATGGTGCGGCGCCGAACCAGTCGGGCAAGTGGTTCAACGCGGTACATTATGGCGTGCGCAAGCAGGACAACCTGATCGACTATGATCAGATTGAAGCGCTGGCAAAGGAACATAACCCCAAGCTGATCATCGCCGGAGGCTCGGCCATCCCGCGCGTCATCGATTTTGCCCGCATGCGTGAAATCGCCGATATGGTCGGCGCCTATCTGCATGTGGATATGGCCCATATCGCCGGTCTGGTTGCCGCAGGCGCGCACCCTTCGCCCTTCCCGCATGCGCATGTGGCCACCACCACCACGCATAAAACCCTGCGCGGCCCGCGCGGCGGCATGATCCTGACCAATGATGAAGCGATTGCCAAAAAGGTAAACTCGGCGATCTTCCCGGGCATTCAGGGTGGTCCGCTGATGCATGTGATTGCTGGCAAGGCCGTTGCCTTTGGCGAGGCACTGCGTCCTGAGTTCAAGGACTATATCAAGCAGGTCGTTGTGAATGCGCAGGCTCTTTCAGATCAGCTGATCAAGGGTGGCCTGGACACTGTGACCCACGGCACCGATACCCATGTGGTTCTTGTCGACCTGCGCCCCAAAGGCGTTAAAGGCAACGCAACCGAGAAAGCTTTGGGCCGGGCACATATCACCTGCAACAAGAACGGTGTGCCGTTCGACCCCGAAAAGCCGACGATCACCAGCGGTATCCGTCTGGGCTCGCCTGCCGGAACCACCCGCGGTTTTGGTGAGGCCGAGTTCCGCCAAATCGCAGACTGGATCATCGAAGTGGTCGACGGTCTGGCCGCAAATGGCGAAGACGGAAACGGTGCGGTCGAAGCCAAAGTCAAAGCCGAAGTCGCCGAACTTTGCGCGCGCTACCCGCTTTATCCGAATCTCTGATCCAATACGGATCTTAGAACAGAAAACGGCGCCCTGATCGGCGCCGTTTTTCTTTGAGGTGTGCAGCGGTCAGATATACCCGCGCCATCGTAGTACGAACACAGCCAACGCCGCCAACACGATCAGGCCCAACGCAAGCGAACCAAGAAAGCTCAGGAACCATCCCCAACGTCGATCTGCCAGATTGATCGCGTTTAGGTGGCCTTGCACCTCGTCCGACGCTTTTTCGAGCCGGGGCATATCCAAAACCATCCGCAGTTTGGGATGCTCGGCCATCTGCTCGGCCTCTGCCAGAACCAAGGCCTGTTTATAGACCTTGCGCGGCAAACGCCGCTTTGCGCGCCGGACCGAGGCAATCAGGGTCTTGTCTTTCACGCCAAGCTTTTTACGCAGCAACCGAATGGTCTCTGCGATCCGGGTCTGGATATCGATTTCCTGCGTCATTGGCGCCTCCTGACGGGACAATGTAGCCGCGCGTCACACCGGCGACAATGGGGCTGGTTGTTCCGCGCGGTGACGCGTATCACAGGAGCATGCTGAATACGATCATCCATGGCGACCCGACCGATCATCCGCCCCTGCTGATAGCGCATGGCCTCTATGGTTCGGCGCGCAACTGGGGAGTCATTGCGCGGCGACTGTCTGACGAAAGACAGGTGATCGCGGTCGATATGCGCAATCACGCCTACAGCTTTTGGGATGCTCAGCATGGCTACCCGGATTTGGCGCATGATCTGGCAAAGGTCATCGACAGCGTTGGCGGCATCGCCGATATCGTCGGGCATTCCATGGGTGGAAAAGCTTCGATGGTGCTGGCGCTGGAATATGGCGATCTGGTGCGCAAGCTGGTCGTCGCAGACATCGCACCAGTGGCATACAGCCACAGCCAGATTCAATTCATCGAGGCAATGCGGGCGGTCGATATGTCCCGCGTTCAGCGTCGTTCAGATGCCGAAGCACAGCTGGCCGATCTGGGCGTCGAAAAGGCGCTGCAGAGCTTTTTTACGCAGTCTTTGGATGTTGAGGGAGGCCGCTGGCGGCTGAACCTAGATGTACTGGCCAGCGAAATGCCAAAGATCATGGGCTTCCCCGAGATTTCGACCCATTGGGACGGCCCTGCTCTGTTCCTGTCCGGCGCAGCATCAGATTATGTGCAGCCCGAACACCGAGAGCAGATTCGCACCCTGTTTCCTGCAGCTCGCTTCGCCAAAATTCCCGGTGCGGGGCACTGGCTGCACGCCGAGAAACCCCGCGAATTCGAAGCTGCAGTCAGGACCTTCTTTAACGCTTAATCAAGCGCCTTGATACAGGCGTTTTGCCACCAGCCACGACACCGGCGCGGCAACAACCGCCCCTGCTGCTGCGGCGGAAACGATGGCCATCCAGGTCACCATTCCAACCGCTAGGACCGCAATCACGGCAGAACCCGCGATGGCTGTGGCGATCAAAGAATAAAGCGTGGCTGCTAGGCGTATCATGGCCAGTATCCTGTGTTTAAGCTTCTGGCCTTTACATTACAGCAACGGAATATGTGTGACTTTGATTTGGGTCAGATATGTAGCTACATCCCGCGATCCATGGGCCCGGTCGCCTCACCACCGCCATTCACCCAATCCGCAAAGCCACCCAGATTGTAGACGTGTAAATATCCCATTTCCTTAAGCAGTTTTCCAGCCAGCGCTGCCCTTCCGCCAGACGCACAATGCAGGATGATCACCCGATCCCTGCGCAGTTCTGCATCATGGGAAGGCAACTCGGGGTCGGCCCGAAACTCCAGCATACCGCGCGGGATATGATGCGCACCGACCGCGCGCCCTGTCCTTTCCAGTTCAGGCGCATCGCGAATATCCAACAACAAGGCACCCTGCCCGATCAGTTCTTTGGCCCGGCTGGCGTCGATACGCTCAACCACCGCGTTTGCAGCTTGCATCATGTCTTTGACCGTCAATGGCATTTGCGCCCCTCCAGGAAATGAATCCGTGCAAGGCTAACATGCAGAAAATTGAAGGTGTAGACGTTCAGACCCTTAATGTTCGCGGAAAGCACGCGACATACTGTCAACCACCGGCTTGGCGATATAGGCCGCAAAGGTGCGTTCCTCGGTCTGGATCATGATCTCGGCGGGCATTCCGGGTGTCGGCACGAAGCCCCGCACGCGACCCATCTCTTCCGTGGTCAGAGAAATGCGCGCCAGATAGACCTCTTGCGGCATACCGGCAGAATCCTCGACAAGCGAGTCAGCCGAGACGTAATAGACCTCGCCCTCAAGCACTGGGGTTGTCCGTTGATTGAGCGCGACTAGGCGCACCGTCGCGATCTGCCCGGTGACCACGCTGTCGATCTCGGTACGCGGGATCTGCGCTTCGATGATCAATGGCGCATCGGCGGGCAGAATCTCAGCAATCTGTTCGCCAGTTTCGATCACCCCGCCCGGCGTGTGGTGATGAAGTCGCACCACTGTGCCTGTCACCGGTGCACGCACAACGGCACGGGCCAGAACGCTACGGGCCTGACGGGCTTTTTCACGCACACTTTCAAGATCGGCTTCAATCACGCCCAACTCGTCCAGCGCAGCCTCGCGGTAGGCTGAGCGGGTGCGCAGAATCTGCTCTTCATACTTCAGCAGCATCTGGTTTACCTCAGCCGTTTCTGCGCGCAAACGCGCCAATTGACCTTCGGCTTCGGCCTGCACCCGGCGGATCGTATTCAGATCACCTTTGCGCACTAATCCTTTTTCAAACAACGAATATTTGGTCTCGTATTCTTCCTCGAGAATCTCTGATCGCCTTTCCATGCTGACCAATTGTGCTTCAAATCCTGACGCACGAATTTTCAACGCCTCCATGTTGCGCTGCAGCAAAGCAATATCGTTCAGCAGTGTCTTGCGCGATACATCAAAGCTGAGTTTCTGATTGTCGAGGATCGTCATGACCTCGACGTCGTCCGATGCTTCGATCAATCCGGGCGAAAACACGAGGGTTTCCTGTTCGCTATGCTCAGCCAGCAACCGTTCGGTCATGGCCTGAAGGCGAAGTTTGCGAATGAACAATTCGCGTTCACTCGCCTCGGCCGAGGTCTGATCCAAAGTCATCATGATCTGTCCGGCTTGAACAGATTCACCTTCCGAGACCAGAATGTTCTCGATGATACCGCCTTCCAAATGCTGCACGATCTTGTTGCGGCCGGTCGCGACAAAGCTGCCTTGCGCGATGACTGCAGCGGCCAGAGGTGCACGGAAGGACCAGACGCCAAAGCCGCCAAAACAGACAATAAGCATGATAAAGCCAATCACGATGAATTTGGTGATCGAGCGCGGAACCTCAGAGTACCAAAGACCGCCTTCATCGGTGCGTGCCACGTCGTTCATCGCTTAATCCCCCTTGCCCTGTATTTCGGGCGGTTGCTGGCGCGGCCCGTTGAGCTGTTCCAGCACCTGTTCGCGCTGCCCGAACAGCGCCACGCGCCCATCGGTCAGCAGCATGATCTTGTCGACAACATTCAACAGAGTCGGCTTTTGCGTAATCACCACAACGGTGATCTTGCTTTCCTTTGCTTGCTGAATTGCGCGCGCAAGCGCCTTGTCACCTGCCACGTCGAGGTTCGAGTTCGGCTCATCCAGAACAACCAAACGCGGGTTGCCGAAGAAGGCACGCGCCAAAGCAATACGCTGCTTCTGGCCACCTGAGAGAGGTGAGCCGTCCGCAGCAACCACCGTCTCATACCCCTGCGGCAGTGTAGCGATCATGTTGTGCACGTCGGCCAAAACGGCGGCATCGTGGATCTGCTCATCCGTGGCATCGGCACGCATCCGGCCAATATTGTCTTTGATGCTGCCGGGGAACAGCTGTACGTCTTGCGGCAGATAGCCAATATTTTCGCCAAACTGGCGGGGATCCCAGTTGCGGATATCCATCAGGTCCAGCCGCACACTGCCTGAGGTCGGCAGGATCGAACCCACCAGCGTTTTACCAAGTGTCGTTTTGCCTGCGCCTGAATTCCCGATGATCGCCAGAGTTTCACCTGGGTTCAGCGCAAAGGTAATCCCGTTCAGAACCACCCGCTTGGTGCCGCCTGGGACATACAGCAGGCGTTCGACATCCAACCGCCCCTCAGGCCGTGGTAGGCGCAGTTTTTCATATTGCAGGGCCGAGTTCGACAGCAGAGCCTTGATCCGCCCAAAAGCGCCGCGCGTAAGCAGGAAGGTATTCCAACCCTCGATTGATCCTTCGATCGGCGCGAAAGCCCGCCCCGCGATGATCGAGGCGGCGATGACCATACCGCCGGTAATTTCGCCCTGCAGCGCAAGAAATGCGCCCCAGCCCAGAATGCCGATCTGCGTCAAAAGACGGACGGCACGTGAAATGGCCGCGAAGATCACGTTACGATCCTGCGCCTTGACCTGCCATGTCAACGATTGTGCGGTGTCACGCCCCCAGATGCGCACTGCCTCGGGGATCATCGCCAAAGCGTTGATGATCTGACTGTTGCGCGACATTGAATCCAGATGCTGGTTCGCCATTGATTGCGCCTGATTGGCCTTGGCAAAGGGCTTGGCGGTCATTTTCTGGTTGATCAGCGCGATGATCATCAGAATCACGGCCGTCGTCACCACAATCATCCCAAGTTGCGGATGCACCAGAAAGATCATCAGGATGAACAGCGGTGCAAATGGTACATCCAGAAATGAGATCAGAGTGCCCGAGACCAGAAAGCCCCGCACCTGTTGCAGATCCCCAAGTGTCTGATATTCGCGTCCGTTGCCGTGCAGCGAGGCATGGGCCGCAGCGCTAAGAACCGGGGCCCCAAGACGGGCGGCGACCTCGACCGCTGTACGCATCAGCATGAACCGACGAACGGCATCAAATGCGGCTTGAAAAATGACTGCTCCGGCAACGATTGCCGTCAGCATGATCAACGTATCCAGCGAGCGACTAGTCAGAACCCGGTCACTGATCTGAAACAGGTAGATCGGGATCGCTAGGATCAGGACGTTGGTCGCGCAGGTCAGTACCAGCACGAAGGCCAGATTGCGCCAAATCGCGCGCAGTGAGGTACGCAGCGTCTTCTGGAAATCTTCAGGCGGCGTGCGTTTGTGGAATGTTTGGGGTGGCCCCTTGCCATCGCCACCACCCGTCCCCGGGCGCAGCAAGGGTTGGTTGGCCTTGGCCTCGATCGTGGTGCCCATGCGGTCTTTACCATCCGACGGCGCAGAGGGGGTCATGCGTGCAGTCGATTGGTCGGCGGTTTCACAATCGGGGGCTTCGGTATCGGCCACCCCAGTGTCGCCACCCGCAGGATCCTTATCTTGCGCGGGCCGCGACGACGCGCGCCGAAGGGGAGAACCAGCGCGCGGTTGTGATGTTTGATCCAACTGCTCTGCCTGGGTCTGCCCCGGATTATCCGGTTGTGTCGTCGCCTGAGGCGCTTCTGATTGCCGCGATCGTTTCGCGGGCCCGGCAACCGGGGTGTCACTTGCTTCCGGGGTCTCTGGTTTGCTTTCGGGTTCCGCCAGTTGCATATCACTTGTCAAACGCAGGCGGGACGCTGTTTTTGCAAGTTTACTTTCATTTGGTTTTGCTACCCGATTTCGGGGTTCCAGGGTCAATGGGCCTCCGCCTCCGTGCCGGTCCAATGGACTTGCAAAACGGGTGCGGCGCGACGAAAAAACGATCGACATAAACTAACCTTCCGGTCACTCGTAAATCAGGAAATATTAGGCCAGCATGGTCTGCAGGCCATCGGAGGAATTCGCCATTTCGCTTGGCGTGAGATCGTTACCGTTAGGCCCAATGCCATTGTCGTGACCTGGCATACCCGCCTCTTCCATGATGGCGGCGATTGCCTCGTTGGTCATCTCGGCGATGTCCTCATTCGTGGGCATGTCAAGCAGGCTTGCCTGATGCAGTAGCAGGTCAGAAAATGCCCCATCCTGAGCCATAACAACCGAATCCACGCCGGCCTTGGTTACATTGGCGGCGTTCAGCATCGCATTGCTGCCTGCCAGAACCTCGGTCTCGTCCGCGTGGGGACCATTCAGATATACGTCATCCTGATCGGCAAGCATCGTCGATTGCTCGGCCACGTTGACCTGAACCAGCGATCCATCGATCTTGAGGACCCGCATCTGCTCCATGCCAGCAAACATCGGATCGTTCATTAGCGCCTCTTCCAGCGCTGCCATGTCGTCCTCGCCCATGGTCATGGCGTCGGCCATGGAGTCGTGCATCGCCTGATACGTATCTTCGCCTTCTTTCTTGAGAGAAACCTCGTTCATAACCAGGTTTTCGTCCGATCCATCGATGGGTCCGGGCAATCCGCCCATCACCACATCGTCATCCAATAATACGTGCGTCTGGACAAACGCATCGACCGATATCATGTCGCCTTCGATCATGATCAGGTCATAATAACTGCCAAGTTGAAGAATATTGGTGACATCAATCAACTCGTTGTCACCCAACGCATACAGCGTGGTCGTCGCGCTAATCTCGGCATCAATATGATCGATATCCGTTGCATCGATGTCCTGCTTGACAAAATTTGCAACGATCAGATCGGTCGTAATCCAATCAACATGCACATATGCCGGGGCATCGTCTCCACTTGAGCCTTTCTTAAGCCAAGGGGCTGAGTTGCCTTCGACCTCGATCGTCGACGAGTGCACCACATTGGTGCCCGAGCCGCCATTCGTGCCTTTGTCTGTGTCAGATACAACGGCGACCTGGCTCACCATGGCCAGTTCGATTGCTTTTCCACCGACCGCAATATAAGGCGCATCGACCCAGGCCACAGTTGCGTTCATCTCGTTGATCGCAAGGTTGCCGCCTGCGATCACCGTGTGACCTTCGGCAAATTCGTCTTCCTCGTCCTGAGCCCATTCGGCGGGCATCATATCGGGCGTTTCGTCTTCTTCTTCCTCGTCCGGTCTATGATGCGCAGGCAGAAGATCTTCCCATTCCGGGGCTTCGTCCACATACTCACCATTGACGATCACGCCCATCGCGTCTTCGCCGTGGAACTGATAAACAACCGCGCCTTCAACTTCGACATTGATTGGGGCCAACATCGCTTCGGCCAAAGACTCGACGTATTCAACCGACAAGTAGTCCGAGATCGAGAACGAGGGCACGGCAAACGCGTGCATCGATGCTGCGACCTGCGCAGCCGCCTCGGCCAATGCGATCAACTGATCGACATCGCGGAAATCTCCCTCGCCGACAACGTCATTGTCGCGCAGGAAAATCGTCTGGAACGTGTAGGTTACAGCAGACCCGATAAGCTCTGTCACAATCTCCAGCTGCTGCTCGATCACAAACGTTGCACCTAGGCCGGTTGTCGCTTCGGGTAACGGCGGACCGTCTGAGAGTGGTGGTTCAAGTACAACGACCGTTTCAAATTCAGGGCCGTCGGTTGGGGGTGGAAGTTCAGGAGTGGCGGGGGGGGTGTCAAACCGATAGGAAAGCGGACCATATTTGCCTGGGTCCAATTCAAGATCTGCCTTGATCCGGGTCTTTGCGGGTTCTTCCAGTTCGTCCAGTTCCGCCTTGCGCCGCATGGCGGTGAACTCTTCGTACTGATCCCTCAACCGGGCTTTTTCAATCGTAAGATCAAAAGATCCAATAAAGTGTGCAATCTTTTCGGTAACACTATCGAATGACATTTCGATGATCCCTTACCCCCTTGCCGACTAAAATTTCCGGTTCGGGATTTGCTGGGCCGAGGCCACATTTCGCGGCCCCGGCGATTTCATTGAACGGGGGCCGATAATGCGGCCCCCGCGAATTGGTCTTAGACCTCGGTGTCGTCGCTCGAATAAGTCGAGGTCATCGAACCGCCAACCATGGTCGTATCGACCGAGTTACCAAGCACGTTGGCACCCTGTACGATCGATTGGTTGAACGCGTTCGTATCGACGACTGCTGCTGCGGATGCATAAGACTCGCCGTTGACGATACCATCGCCACCATTATCCGAACCCCAGGTACCGCCATTACCGCCAGCACCACCGGCACCCGAATATGCACCGGATGCTTCACCACCGGTGTTCATTGCGCCTGTGGTTGCACCACCAGTAGACGAGCCCATGACGTCGCCGCTGGTACCGCCAGTCGATGCCGCTGCACCACCGGCACCGCCGTCACCTGACATCGCAGTACCTGTTGCATCACCTGAAGCCATCGAGTCCGCATCATTATCGGACGAAGCATCTCCACCGTATCCGGCAATCGCTTCGGCAAGGCTTTCGGCATAACCATCGTTGGCTGAATCGGCCCATGCTTCAGAGTCACCGCCGTTTCCGGCTTCGTTGGTTGCGTCAGCTGAACCAGCACCGCTTCCGGCCGAGCTTGCCTCGGGGTTGGCCGTACCGCCAGCGCCACCAGTACCTTCGGCCGATGCCATTCCATCGCCGCTGGCGTCTGCTGATCCATTACTTGTGTTGGTACCACCATTACCACCAGAACCGTCAACGTCCTGATCATTGTCGGCAGAGCCATCGATATCACCAGGTGACTGCGTGATTACAGGGCCGGCAGCATCTTGGTCACCAACACCTTGCGCATCCGCATCCGTGTCAACGTAGCCGCCGCCTGCACCACCGGTTCCTGTACCGCCAGCACCCGGTCCGCCAGTACCTGTGCCACCAGTACCAGTACCTCCAGTACCCGTACCACCAGTACCTGTACCGCCAGTACCCGTACCGCCGGTACCTGCACCACCAGTACCACCGTCTCCGCCGGTACCGTTCGAGTTACCAGCTGCTGCAGCTTCTTCGTCTCCGTCAGGATCTTCCTCTTCCACAAGGAGTACCGGGAATGGGAAGGCTTCTTCTACCGAGCCGGAATCTCCGCCGGTGCCGTCGCCACCATTGGCATTGCCACCGGAGCCTTCGCCACCAGTGCCTTCACCGCCTGAGCCTTCACCGCCTGAGCCTTCGCCCCCGGAGCCTTCGCCACCGGAGCCTTCGCCGCCGGAGCCTTCGCCGCCGGAACCGCTACCGCCATCGGCATCATTCCAGCCCATCGCGCCAGCGCCAGCCAGACCCAAACCAATATTGCCTCCAGAGGAAGACTCGTTGGCTTCGTTGGTTCCGTCGCTAGAGTTGTCTGCCGAACCATCGTTATCGGCATCACCAGCGCCACCATCGGCACCGTCGTTGGAAGCATCGGTGCCTGCCAGACCAAGGCCAGCAGCTAATGCCCCAGATGTATTGTCACCACCGTCTGCATCGCCATCGGCGTTCGCTCCGGACAAACCAAGACCAAGACCAAGGCCAATCGATCCGGCATTACCACCGTTACCACCAGTAGAGTCACTATCGGAACTCGCTTCGCCGTGGTTGTCGGCATTAGACTCGCTGTCTGCTGCGCCGCCTTCGCCGCCGGTGCTGTCACCGTCTGCGCTGGCACTCGAATGACCAAGACCCAGGCTTGCGTTATAGGTATCACCCGAAGATGCGCCATCTCCACCTGTCGCAGCGCTATCAGCATTTCCTGAATGACCACCAAAGGCCAGCGAATGGCTGCCATTGGTGTCGCCATAGGCTTCACCACCATAGCTCATGCCGCCATCGCCAGAGGAGCCACCGTCGTTGTTTACGTCGATACCGTCTTCAGCATAGGCTTCACCGCCGTTGGCGTCACCGCTTTGTGTGAAGTCGCCTGAATTCTCGACACTTGCTGTACCCAAACTGTCATTGTCTTCCAGGCTGGCAAACTGCTGGTTGATCGACGCGAAATCATTTCCGGGACCATCTTGCGAGATATCAATGTTGACGTCGTCGCCGGGATCGTAATTTACATCGTCACCGGCAGTAATAACGTCGCCGACATCACCTTCGACGTCCTCAATATCAACGTCGACTTTGTCATCGTCGCGCGGAATCCACTCTCCGCCGCCGAAGTCGATATCTACGGTCGCGGTATTGGTGTTGCTGTCGTCACCGCCATTGGTCTGTGAGTTGCTGTCGTTACCACCATTGGTGTTGCTGTCGTTACCACCATTGGTGTTGCTGTCGTTACCACCATTGGTGTTGCTGTCGTTACCACCGTTGGTGTTGCTGTCGTTACCACCGTTGGTGTTGCTGTCGTCGCCCTGCTGTTGTTGCTGCTGCTGTTGCTGTTGGTTCAAATCTTCAACAGCCATCTCTTCTTCTTCCAGCTGCGGTTCGTCTACAACAGGATCCTGATCGTCGATAACTTCTTGGACATCGGTGATTGGAGCTAATCTGCGTTCCATAATAAGTTCCACTTTTACTGAAGCACCAGACCGCCATTCATCTACAAAGCGGTAACAGGCGCGGTTTGAAACAGACTTTGCGCGCAACGTGTCAATCTGGACACTCGCGCGGCCGTGAAGGTCTTCTGTTTGGTTTGCCCCCCTTTCTCGGCTAAGCCGATTCCATGACCACGGAGAATTCGCAGAAATACGCGGACCGCAGGCACGTCAGGTCTAAGATCACTTCACAAATTGAAGCTTGGGCATGGTTGCAGCGATAAGGGGATGTGCATAGCTGGCCGAAAGGGCTATTTTCCGTAATTAGCTGTTTAATATATATATTTTTCGAAATCTGGCGTATTTCGCACCAGATTTGCCTCAGAAACAATCATGCGCAAACATATAGGATTATTAACCCTGAAATTTCATAAAGTTACGCTAAAACTATATACGAAAAACCTGATCAAAGGTTCTAGTACGCGGTATTGCGGAACCCGCCTTTGGTTGCTGAAACACGTACTTTCAGCTATGATAAGGTACTATTTGAGTTCAAAGTTAATGTTTCGCGCCACCCAGTTCTGTGCCCGATTTAAAGTTTCAGAGGGCGGCGTTTGTATTAGTGGGGGGAAGATCAATGAATATTTCATTGCAAGAAGACGCCCGTGATCAGATTGAATATCCCGAAGAGCTGTCGATCATTTTTATCGGCAAGGAATTGTTCTACTCGAACCAAACCCTGAGAAGTGTTCAAAGCGAATTTGGCGTTCGTGCATCAAGATATGAAAGCCTTGACGACCTGCTGGCTGAGAGTGGGAACTCAGTTCCCTCCGAGCGCATCATTGTCGTGGATCAGATGATGCTCGAAGATCTGTTGGCGCGGCCCGCTGATTATTCCCGGCTCGCCGAGACAGGATGTCTGGCCTTCGCCTATCGCAAGAAAAGTCCGGCCCGGGTTCTGTTCGAACGCTGGGATCGTACCCGTTTCGGCAGTGTCGGGTATTTGCCAATGAACGTGGCGCCGGATGTTTGGCGCGCAATATTGCGGCTTCTGATGCACGAAGAGCTGCACCTGCCCTGCTTTCTGGCCGACAGCATGAACGCAACACAAAGTGCGCCAGGCACACCTATCGAAAAACAGCCTGCAACCAGAACCCGGTCGCCTGACAAACTGTTGCGATACTCAAAGCTGACGCGCCGCGAAAAGCAAGTCCTGAGGCTGGTATCGCAAGGCAAGAGCAACAAGACCATTGCGTCGAATCTGGGCATCACCGAACACACCGTCAAACTGCATATGCACAATGTCTCGGGCAAGATCGATGTGAGCAACCGGACTGAAGCTGCGCATTTCTACTTTGAGGTCGCGCCGAACGAAGCGCGCAACGCGCCCGTTGGATGAGGCATTCGAAACCCGGTTCGACCGGCTCATTCTGTTGGTGGGTCGGCTCAACTATATGTGGACGAACACTGAAAGCCTGCTGATCCACCTGATCGCAGGTCTGACCGGGGCCAACAAAGATGTTGCGGTCATCATATTCCTGACGCTTAACACCACACGTGCCCGTATCGATCTGGTCGAACGTCTCGCCAAGATGGAGGGTCGCCTCCGTGAAATCCGCGATCCGATTCTCGAACACACCCAGCGGTTGTCGCGCCTGTCCTCTATTCGAAACAAGTACAATCACTGCATCTATTCTTTCGATCAGGAAAGCGGAAATCCAAAGACCATCCTGATGCGCATTGCTGATCGCAAGACCGACATCAAACTTGGTCGCGAAGACACAGTTGACGACAAAGCAATGAAAGAAATCGAGGATGTTGTCACTCAGCTCTCGAATGCCAACAGGGATATCTGGAAATTGATCACCCAACTGGGTTTCCCTGTCTGAGATGGTGCTGGTGCGGGCGGTGGGACTCGAACCCACACGGCACTAAGGCCTTCGGATTTTAAGTTACTGCTTCCGAGATATTTTATAGCCTAATAGCACCTATTGAGGGTCCGCGAGACCAAGAAAACAAGGCATCATCGTCTCATAGCGCGTCCTGAGACCTCTCAGGACCTACCCGAAACATGGCCTGAAACATGGCTTAAGGAGGCGATCAAAGATGACAACAAAACTCACACAGGCCAAGGTGTCTCAGCTCGCCGAAGATCACCCGCCGGGCGCTCAGATCTACGACAGCGAGGCGAAGGGCCTCAGGCTCGTCGTGGGCAAGCGCGGCATCTCCTACAAGCATGTGGGGCGCATCAACGACGGCACCGACCGGTACGTGTCCGTAGTGATCGGCAGGACGGACGAGGTGTCACTGCGCAGCGCCAGGGAGCGCTCCGCAGAGCTCCGGCTGGCATTGCGACGTGGCGACGACCCGAGGTCCAAGAAGGTGGCTGTGCCGACCATTGCGGAGGCCCTTGAGCGATATCTTGACGGTCGACCCGATCTAAGTGCTCGGACGGTCTCATGGTACCGCCAGAAGGTGGACGGTCCGCTCGGCGGCCTCCTCAAGCTGCCATCGGATCGGATAGACCGTGAAGCCGTAAGGTCTCTTCACGAGCAACTTACAAAGAAATCTGGACCCTATTGCGCTAACGGCGCGATGCGAGTGCTCAAGCTGCTGTTGAACGACGTTGCCCGCACCCACGATCTACCGCCGAACCCAGTCACGCGCGGCGTGCGAATGAACAAAGAGCGGGCGCGTGACTGGGCAGTTGGCCCTGATGAGATGCCTCAGCTCTGGCGCGGGTTGGATGCGATGGAGGACCGCGTTCGTCGCGCCTGTTGGCTACTAATGCTGACCACCGGCCTTCGCTCTACAAACGCCCGCTCGGTACGATGGGAACACCTTGAGGACGATGGGGTCCTGTTCATCCCGAGAGCCAAGTCGGGTCGTAGCTTTCAACTACCCCTGCCACGTCTCATGATCCAGGAACTCGGTGAAGTGCGAGAATTGACGAAACCTCTCGAAAGCCAATTCATCTTCCCCTCCACGACCTCCAAGTCGGGTCACATTGAGCAAATGGTGCGCCTAATGTCATTTCCATATGCGCCGCATCAGATGCGTCACACCTACAGAACCCATGCGCTAGAGGCTGGCGTGGGCTTCCAATCAGTGACGATGCTGATGGACCACGCAAATGCTCACGTCTCTTTCAACTATGTGACCCGCTCGCATCTGAAGGGGCATCTGCGCGAATGTCAGGAACGTATCTGTGCACGCCTACTAACGTATCGAGGTTCATCGAGAGGCTAGAATCAGGGCTGTAAATTGCGACTGACGTTCAAAGGAAAAGATGACCTCGCCTCGTTCTTCAGCAAAATACCGCTACGAGCCCAAAGTGACGAGCGCTGCGTACTGGGCGATGGTCGGCGTACACTACGTGACATTTTGCTTGGGGTGGTTGCGGTGGTGTCTCCGCAATTAGATAAGTAGTTTATGACCTATCGCTTCGATATTGCAAATAGGAACGTTTTTTTACCCCACAACCGCCCGAGTGGCTATGTCTGATATGCGGGACAAATTCACCTTTCGATGAACGCCTTCTTTCGGAAGAATTGTTGTGGCGAGCAATCTAAGAAGTCGAACCCTAAGACAGTGAACTGCTGTAGACCAAAGTATTGTTTATCCGGAGTGTTTAAAAGCCTTGCAGAGAATTCCCTGTGACGTCAGTTAAAAAGATGGCGACTGTATATCGGAGTCCAGATTGTACTTGGAAAACCTCGTGAGCATATTTTTCATCACTTGGAAATGCAACGAAGAGCCCGGTTTTGGGTGAGATCGTTTTATCCTGGTTTACAAATCGTATTTCTCCGCCCTTAAATTCTTGCCCGAGATAAAGAATGCAAGACACTTTACGATCAGGAGTGTGGTTTGGAACCCAAGTTCCTTTCGAATCTTGCATGCAGTTGTCTGCATGAAGTGGATGCATTCCGCCTTTTTCCAAGCGGCACAGCATAATCGTCTCGACGAACAGCGTAGTAGATGTGGCTAAAGAACAAATCTGACGCGCTGTCTCAGCGACACGCCGTACCAGAATAGACGCAGGCAAATCAGAAAACTCGCGCCAGTACACCATTGGATTACCGCAATAATCGAGTAGCGTCGCCGCTTCTGATCGAGAGTCATATGCACTGCAAATCGTTGCGCAGTTTACATCGTCTAAGAAGTCATCGATTTGGATCAACATACTTGAATCCTTAGCACTACCGAAATGGCGAACCCTCAAGCCATGTCACCAAGCTCAGTCTTTCACCAGAAATTACACGGCCCGCTCTATGCAACAAAAAGCTAGGGAAAACTGTCATTGAACCGAGTTCTCGTGAAGCTTCAGCTACGTCTTTCTCTGTACGGAAAAACTGGAGGCCTCCGCCCACGTATTCATCCGGCTCGCTGAGTTGGATCGAAACCGACAACTTTCGACGTGGCGCAAGCTTTCCCAAGTCAGCGTGCCAGTCATAGCCTTGACCTTGCCGATACCTACCTAGTTGGAATGATGCCAATTTGCCGTCGAGCGAGAAATTGAAGAATTCTTTGTTTAAAGTCGATGTAGCCGCAGCAACCCTTTCAAATAGCCAATAATTGTCTTGGTTTGGATAAATCCAAAAAAGATCAGTGCTACGGATGTTTTCATCCTCATCGCCCCAACTTACGCGACTTTCAATCGGCTCGGCATGCTTCGACATACTGACGATCTTTGCACACTCGTTGGCGTCAAACACTTTTTCTACAGTTCGATAGTCGAGATCGTGTTCGTGAGTCTCCTGCAGGAGCTTAAAAGAAGGGACTATTTCCATTGTTTTCTCCTAGGGCGCTTGTGCCGTTGACCCAATGCTCGCATCTGGCTAGCATTTGATCACTTTTCGATATTTTAGGGAAGATGTTGCAATGCCAAGCGGCGATCCAAAACCTAGTTCTATACCTGTTCCACCACCACCGGGGCCAATTCCGATTCCACCACCGCCTCCACCGCCGGGACCAATTCCTATTCCACCACCACCACCACCACCAGGGCCAATTCCGATCCCACCACCGCCTCCACCACCGGGACCAATTCCTATTCCCTAACGCTCTAGGCGAAGGGCGGAGTATTGGAGCATCAGAGGACGGATCAGGTGGCCATACGCCTGATCCAGAAACTGCTGCCATTGGGAGTTTTCGAGTCGACCAAGTCACCAGCAAGCAACTTAAATTCCTCTTTCATGTTGTTGCAGACGAAGTTGGATGCAAACTCTACTTCCCATGACAAGTTACCCATTAGAAATGCCGTCCAGATGTATTGCTCGTTATAGAAATTGCTGAGTTCCTCGATCCAATATCTAGGCATGTCCGAAGGAAAGAATATATCGTGTATATGAACTAATGTGCCTATTTGGAGTGAAGGAACTATTTCGAATACTTGATAGTTTACGTCTGATCCAATTTTGCTGATATGGCTGCTATCAATGAATAGTATATCGTTTCTTTTCAAGCAATCGAAGAAGGATATTGGAACTTTCTGCACCTTCTCCTCAATTAGATTTATTCGCTTATCTTCCGCAAGAATCCGAAGCGATTCATTGGGATATGGCTCAATACAAGTAATTTCACCAAATCCATTGGCGCCCAGAGCATCGACAGCAATAAGGGTAGAAAACCCAGATCCAATTTCAACAATGTGTTGAGGCTGATTTTTTCGTATCATTGAATAATATATTATTGCGTCAGGAGCAGAGAACATCGAATTATTCCAATAGAATTGGTGTGGATTTCGTGGCCTTTTCGAATAGCCCTGCAATTCACAAATATATCGATTGAATGACGCTAAGTGGTTTGCGAATTTGGTTTTATCAAGGCCCTGGGGGAGCAAGGACTCATTGAACTTTCTTTCGAACACTTCGTCATCCAAATCTGAAAGAATCGGCAGTGGACTATAGTAATGTGCTGGGATTATGTGAATTCCGAGCTGCTCAGTTGATTTAAAAAATTTTGTTACGGACCGAAAATCCTCCCAACATAGACCAGTTGCCATGGCAATACATATTTGCGCCAGGTGCTGTTTTTCAGATTCAGTGAGCTCGGTCTTGTATCTTTGCAAGAACTCCTGCCAGTTGGTCGTAAGACCTAAATAGATTTCGTCCATTTTTGGGTTCTCTCAGAGTTGAGGGTTGTCGATAATTGCCGGTATCTTCCCCATATTGCTCGATCTCTGGTCGCTTGCTCTTTTGTGGAAAGGAAAAAAATGGATAACGCTCGAGATATCTAAGTTCGGTGACCGCAATTTTGTGTGCACTGTAGAGTGTTTTCTTAACCCTTTGGGGAATCTGCTCTCCATGAACAATGACCTCGTCGAGGCATGATAATAAATTTGATTAAGTTATACTGCGGCATGAGCGGTGACGCCAGTTGGAGGAGAGCCAATCGACCGTGTTCGTCCCACTTTTCCAAAAGCTGTCATTCGACCTTAGAGCAGTGACAGCAGGTTGGTCCGCAGATCGGACGCTCGTCTGTGGTGCAGCGAGGTGCCGCTTTCAGTAAATCAACCGTTCCAAACCAGCGGATTGTAGTTCAAAAGCCAAAAAAAGTCGCTCAATAAATGCAAACCCAATAGAGTCTCATTAGAATAAATGATGCGAAGTGATGGTCAACGTGGCCTTCGAATTCCTCCACAATGCTCATGAACTAGAGATCCCGGAGTGAGCAAATGGAACAGATAGTCGAGCGCCTCGGTCGCATTGAAGAACTTATATCGGCCAGCGACGCGATCGTGCCAAGGCGCGAATACCTAAACATTGATGAGACGGCCGAATTCATCCGTGTAAGTCGACAGACCCTGGACAGGTGGCGCATGGAGGCGAAGGGTCCTGCGGTCCACCGTGTCGGACGCCGAGTGATGTACTCAGTCTCTGACCTTCGCTCCTTCATGGATGAGCACCGTCAGGAGTCGCTTCGATAGCACTCCATTCCCCAGTAAGCCGAGCAATGATTACTCAAAACGCAATTCGTTGAATTTCGAACTGCTAGGATACAGGCCCCCACCATTGCGCACCAAGTAATAGTTTACTGGGGGGTTGACACGGCAGATCATTGATTCTGCCGAGACCGGTTCGGACATGGCTGACCCGCACAGACTTTTGTGGACGATGCGGGCCAGACAGTTGCCGAAATCTACACCGAGGAACAATTCGATGCATGAGTTACATACTGCCACGAAAGCACAAAGCCATGAACCCTCATTTTACGGGCTTTGGGGCGGCCTGAGCAATGCCGTTCGTGGCTTCTCATTCGTATATTTGCGCAATAGTCCAAACTGCGATTTTCCATCATTCTTTTTGATCAACCAAAATCTGATCTACCAAAGCACAAAACAATGGCCGCTTTCGATTCAGGTGAAGACGGGAGGGCAATCCCAGTGAAACCGTTCACCTATTCGCCCGAAGACTTTGAGGAATTCCTCCAGATCTCTTCGCCATTGTGGCATGATGCTTCGGTCTTGGTTCGATCTCTACGAGACGCTTCTGCGGGAGTCGCAGCCGCCCGCTATGCGACACTGGAATTCTTTGCGAAGGTTTCTCGCGAAGACCTGGATGGGCTGGGCCCACCAGCCGATGTTATCAACGACTGTTGGGATGATGGGGTTCCAGGCGAGACGCTATCGCAATTGGCAGAGAGAGAAGCCGAAATCCTTCGCAATCTAGCGTTTGATTTTGAATTGAAACCAGAAGGTAACCACCCTGAAGTGGTGAAGCGGTTTGTAGAGTACTACGAGGAATGGGCCGAGATGTTGGAAGGCTGGGCTTCCAAACCGAGAAACGACTATTTGACTGAGCTGGAACGTGAGTATGCCGAGGAGGGCTCAACGCTTGAGGCTGTCATTCAAAGAACTAACCGTGAGTACTTCACAATAACCAAAGACGGGGGGTACTCGGTGGGACGAGAACAGTTGAATCCATCCACGGGCCATCGGGAGGTCAAGTTCTTTTCAGAAAGCGCAGTAAAAAAGGACCTCGATAGAAAGAAGGTTGAAGTTCCAGAGCCAGACGGGAAGTCCAAACTTATTGGTATCGGTACTGCCTGGGCGACCCACACAGATCGTCGCCACTACCGGCACCTAACTTTTGATCCCAATCACAGCTTCCGTGAGGGCGATGGCGACAACCGTACCTTCAATTTGTTCAGGGGCTTCTCGGTCGAGCCGGATCCGCTTGCAGATTGGTCTCCGCTGGATCACCTCATTAGAGACGTCATCTGTGGCGGCGACATGGAGCAATATGAGTTCGTCATGAACTGGACAGCAAAGATGGTTCAGTATCCCAATGAACCGGCAGGCGTAGTGCTATCAATTCCCGGCCCGAAGGGCTCAGGAAAGGGTACATTCGGTCGAGCGCTCGTTGGCCTTGTCGCACCGCACGGAAAACAGTTGACCCAACCGGAACAGTTGACCGGTAAATTCAACAATCACTTATCACAGACGATCGCACTGTTCGTCGATGAGGCATTGTGCTCAGGAGACAAAAAGGCGGAGAATACACTGAAGTCGCTGATCACGGAACCAACCTTCATGTGTGAACCAAAAGGTGTCGATTCATTCGAGGTAAACAATCATCTTCACATCGTAATGGCGACAAACGACGATTGGGCGGCACCTGTCGAGTTTGGGGATCGGCGCTATGCAGTCTTCTCACCCGAGCCGGAAGCCGTGTCCGACTTCAAGTCCCGGATAGGATTTGGTCGTATTCTCGAAGGCCAAGGACGTGTGAAGCGCGCTATTCTGGCAGGCATGATGTCCAAACTGCTGCGTGTTGACGTGAATGGGTGGCGAGGCGACGAACATATCCCCGTTACGAATGCCCTCAGGAGGCAGCGTGCTTTGACTGCCCAGCGAAATCCAATGCTCGGCTGGTGGGAAACAGTACTCCAGCGAGGGGGCCTCGACCAACTTCGGATTCCGGGCTGGCCCTCAGCAACCGGCGAGGTATCACCGTCAATGAAGGACGAGCTTGAATTCGATCTCCGTTCATACCATCACCAACTGCCGTATCGAGCACACATCCCCGACAAGTCGGCAATCGGGAGGTGGCTGAAGGAAAAATTCAAGTATCAGATCAACGGAAACGTCGGCTTCGGTGCCGAAAGACGTCGTGGCTGGGTTCTGCCACCACTGGCCCAGGCCAGACAGAACTTCGAGGAGCTACTGGGATCTGGTCCTTTGGACTGGGAGCCTTTCGAAGAGCCCGAAGACTGGGGCGATGAAACTTGAGCTTGATAGGTCGGATGTCATTCACGAACAGTCCCGAAGGCCGACGGAGGTCCGAAAACAGGCACATCCATTGAGCAACCTGAGTAATCGAGTCTGCAATCAGCAAGCATTGCAACAGCCGGGTTTGGCATTCACCGGCGCCCGGCTAGGTCAAATGTATCCAAACTATCTTCTATTTGATTTCCGAAATTGGTTACTCGACTCACTCAGGCTACTCAAAGATAAATTTCTTACAATAGTTTTAAGAGCATAGAGTCGAATAAGGGTCAGTTGCTTAATGAGTGACTGGGTGGGTTTCAGCACTTAGCAATGCTGTGGCTCCATTCGAACCTCTCATCCCTTGTGCAACGTTGGCATCGCTGGCCCGAAACACTTGGCATATCTGTTCGAGGCGGTTGAGACGAACCGGCCAAATTTATTTCGCCGAGGACCTAAGGACACCGGATCCCTCGTCCCGTCTGGGGCACCGAAAAGCCCAACCGAAACAAGGCCCTGCATGTGGTCAATTTCTAGGCCCTGCCATGGGCCCGAAACAGGTGAACTATGGGTAATGCTGCAATACAGATCAGGCCAGCGGCAAAGGCTGATGCGCCGAGCCGGTACCCGACGCGCTCCGAGATACCTTCGGACGTGGACGAGCGGTTCCTTTCGGCGCTGTCAGAGTTTGGCCAGGTCACCTATGCTGCCAACGTCTCCGGCATGGCGCGGCGCTCCCTGTACGAGCGGCGGCGACGTGACCCTGAATTTGCAGCCAAGTGGGACGAGGCCATCGACACCTTCGAGGAGACGCTGACGCAGAGGGTGATCGCCACGGCGCTCCACATGGGCACAGGCCGCTGGGTCCCCGCAATAGACCCCGACACGGGCGAAGCGGAACTTGACGAGGACTTCGAGCCGGTGATGCGCTTCGACTGTTCGAACGTGGACCCGAGGATCGCGGTACGCCTCATCGGCCTGAGGATAAGCGGCGTGAACGAGGCGGCGACAGTCGCCATCCAGAACAACGTCGTGGCCCCGTCCGCGCCCAAGCTTGTCTCGGGTGCCCCGATAGACGTGGATGCGATACTCGCCGAATACGAGGACCTGGGCACCGATGTCGAGTAGAGTCGCAGAACAGGGACCTGCGGTATCGGTCGAGGTGTTGTTCGACGACGGTACGGTGCTGCTTACCGACGAAGGCCTGACTTGCCGGGCCGCAGCGGACGCTCAGCACCTGTTCGAGGAAATCGGCGGATCCGAACCCAGGTTGCCCTACCGCGATGCGGCGGCGCGACTGTGTCAGGCCCGTCGCCTTGCCGCCGATGGCTCGCTTACCGTAGCTGATCGCCGCCGCCTGCTGGAACACGTGACGGACACGCCGGTCCTCTCGTCCCCCGAGGTCCACGCAGTCATCTCCGTCGAGTTCGTCGAGCCACCGGATTGGCAGGTCGTCGAGGCACTGGCCGACGACGCCTGGCTTGACAGCGCGCCCTCTCCGCTACTGACCGCCACGACGACTCGAACCGACGACGGCGCCGCCGTTGGATGCTGTGCCGCTCGGTTCGCAGATGAGACCCAGCGTGAACAGGCCGTTCGACGTATAGCCAGCGATGATCGCCTCTCGTCCAGCCAGCGGCGCGCCATCTGTGAGCGCATCGCCAGGACACCCATGGTCGCTTCCTGAGGCAATTGGCTGCTCGGGTCGAACTGCTGGTCTACATCTCGCGACGACACCCAGCACAGTGAGTGCAGGCTAAGAGGAGGCTAAAAAAGATGTTCGAACAGGCCAGAGGCTTAATTCTGAGTGATAGGAACGCGGCGCGAGAAGCGCTCGTTAGGGAGATGGCCGAGGACGAGCGCCGATCGGTCGAGGCGGAGCTCGACGCCATGGAGCGCGAGGAGGCCGACCGGGTCGAGCGCGAAAAAGCGCGAACGCGAGAGGCACAGGCACTCACGAACGCACGTAAAAAACTCACGGACGCCAGAAATGGTCAGCACAAGTGGGCCGATTCATTCGACCAGGCGCTGTCGGATGCCTGCAAAGCATTTGAGGCGCTCGAGGAACTTTCGGTGGAGGTCGCGAGGCTCGAGAAGCTCACCGGCGACGGCAGCGGCAAGAGACCGGTGATCGTCGGTCACGCGAGAACCGGAGCGTTGGTCGCGGCCTTCTGGGATCGCGCGCGCCCACTCGCGAAACGGATCGGCCTTCGTCCGGTGGCGGGTACGAGCAAAAGCATAAAACCCCTCGCATCGATTTACCCCGCAGTTAGACGTTGAGTGCCGGTTCGAAAAGCGCGGATGCAGTTTCGCGTTTGGGCGCCGATAGCCACTTTTCGGCTATGCACTCCAAAATACTCCGGAACTATACGAAATGGAGGAGAGAACGTGACTAAGGACATCCACCTACAGACCAGAGGACAGGTCATCGAGTGCCTGAACAAGGCGGCGCAGACGGTCGCCGTCGATGCTAATCGCGAACTGGATCGCCTCGCAGCGGCCCGCTCGGATAAGACAGGAGAGCCCTATCTGAAAGCTTACGAGGCCGTCTGCGAGGCGCATCCGGAGCTCACGGAACATGCGCTCGGCGGCACCGCTGGCTTCCAGCCCGAAAAGCTGCCACTGAGCCACGAGGATATTGAGTTCGATCTGGCCGTCAGGAACAGCGATGAGACGAGAGCCCTAAAGGTGGGGCTCGACACTAAGACAGCGGACCGTGAGACGATGCGACGGGCACAGGAGGAGCAAGTTCGCAGCGCGAGGAGCGGGAGGCTGCTGAGCCTTCCGGATGCGATCGAAGTCGTTCGAGGTAGACGAACCTAGAGACGTTATCGCGGGATGCAGGGCACCCTCTGCTGCGGCCTCCTCCCGCATCTTAACCGACCCGCGACGACGTGGCCCCGGCGTTTTAACCGTGCGCCGGGGCTATTCCCTCCAATGGGATGATATCAGCAGTCGTTCTGGAGTTCGGCTTCTACCGCCTCAGTCAATGATGCGATGGTCAAGTGCCTGTAGGGTACGTACTTGTCTCTAGAACCTTCGGCGATGCTCGGAGCCAGGGCAAACTTATTGGGCTTGTCGGTCGCAATGGACGGTATCTCCGCCATACGTATGAGCCAGGACATGGCTATCTCCAACGTTTCCTTCTTCACCACGACGCAGATCAGCACGCCCGGCTTGCCCTTGCCGAAAGTGGTTTTCTGTACATCGAATTGGACGGTCCTGACCGGCTTCTCGGGATCTAGGAGCCATGCCTTAACCTGAATGGGAAGCGCGCGGCCGCTCTCCTTGTCGAGGACGACGAGATCGATGCCGTGGTCGTCCGAGAGCGGCTCGAACGGTGATAGGCGCCCTGAGGATTGTGACATCAGCGCCGTCGCCACGTGCAGTTCCGCGATCTTGCCCCTCTGCGTCGAGGTCAGCCCGCCGTTCCGTTCCATGGTTTATCCTATTTTGGGATAATTCTGTTTCGGGATTACCGCGACCTGTACGGGCAGTCAAATGGAACGTGCGGGTGGCCAAGAGCATCTACGACGACGAGTATAGGTCGCTCATCAAGCGACTGCGCGATCAGCGCATTTCGGTCGGCATGACCCAGCAGGCACTCGCTGACGCCTTGAGGAAGCCGCAGTCCTTCGTTGCTAAGGTCGAAGGTTGTGAGCGGCGTCTTGACGTCATCGAGTTCAAGCACTGGTGTGAAGCACTTGGAGTAGATGCTGTCGAAATACTAACTAATTAGAATATTGGGCAATTTGCAAGCTAAGTGAATTGAAACCTTGAATCTGCCGAGAAGTGCCACACAGAAAACTGGTTCACTGTCGGAATTTGCAGACAAGAACAGAAACAACAATTCTGTCGTTTTACGTCCACGGAACGATGAGGAGCCTAAGCGTGGATTTTTTCAATTTGTTAAAATTGACAAGCATAATGACGTGGTAGCAGCCATTCTCATATAACTTCAGAGCAACCAATATCTTTATCTTGACCTTACGAGATATTGCCTTGATATTCCTCCAAAATCAATAACTTGGTGAGAATAGTGAGCGATCAATCTGACAGCCAAAGAAACCTTGAAAACCTAATTGTGGCGCTGAAAAAGTTGACGCCGATCCAGATTGAAGTTTTGAGGAGCATCGTCGAAAAGTTTGCAGAAGGACAGGAACACGAACACCTGCTTACAGACTTTCTGGACCCCAGCGCGTTCGAGTACTTTTCCACGCGTCTTGCAGCTCACCATGCATCGAGTGCTGTCCCGCTAAAGAAGGAAAATTTCGAACACATCCTGGAACATTCATTTCTCCGAACCGGGCATTATGCCAAAAGAACAGAGGACATGACACACCGGGGTGCTGATCTAGAAGTGGACGGTCACTTTCACTCTCTAAAAACCGAAGCAGCCAAGGGGCTTAACACAAAGTCCATCACGATTTCAAAACTGATGGAAGCTCGCTGGATCCGGGACCTTGAGAGTCGGGCAGACGCACCAGATCAAGTACGCCAACGCGTGCTCTCGCATTTGAAAGAGTACGAGCGAATCTTCATTCTTCGAAGCTACGGCGATGAGCGGAAAGTGCGATATGATCTGCGGGAGATCCCTAAAGACGTTCTGGCTATGGTCGAGCATCTCACCGTAGACGACTTTAAAGAACTTTCAGCAGCGGGCGGAACTGGCGCCAATGTAATGTTGAACGGCCGCAAAGCTTTCCGGATTGTCTTGGATGGTAGTGTTGAGAAAGTGACCATTTCGGGTCTTGATGTTGAATTGTGCCCACTTCATGCATGGTGGGAACTCAACAGACCTGGTTAGATCGCCATTCTCAGTTGATTGGGCATAGCACCCCGACCGTTGGCATCTTCATAAATTGATTTCGCGATCTTTGAAGCAATCATCGGAGGCACTGCGTCGCCAATCTGTCGGTATTTGAAGGATAGTGAACCTTCGAAGTAATAGTTGGACGGAAAGCCTTGAAGGAGAGACATTTCTCGGACCGACAACAGTCGGTCCTGTTCAGGGTGGCTGTAGCGGCCATTTCCAGGATGGCTGCACTCGCGTGTGATAGTTGGAGCGGGCCTGTCCCACGCAAGTCGACCGTACACGTCGGGGAATGAACCTGGTTTTTCAACATTCATACTTGGGATACGCAAATGTGCTTGATCTTCCGTCAAATCAATCCAGCTTCCCCCATCCTTCGGAATTGCCTGCATCCGTTCGAGCGAGCGACCACTGATACGTGGGCAAACGTGCATTGGGTCTTCTGAGTGGGTTTCGCCAGCGGCAAGCGCAGGAAGATGCCCAATCGTGTCCCGCACAGAACGCAAGCTGGTCTCAGGTATTTGTAGATGAAAGTTGCCATCCAGCTTTGCCACGATGAGTGACCTGATACGGCTTTGGGGCAAGCCAAATTTCTTAAGGTCGTGTATCTCGGCGAAGACGTCATATCCCAGATCCGAAAGATCTCTGTGTAATGCATAGAAGTGATGCTTGTGACGGCCTCGCAATAGTTCTTTGACATTCTCTATCACAATATATCGCGGGCGCCAGGCCGCGGCAAAGACAGCCGCTCTCTCTACCAACTTATTCCGTCTATCGTCGTGAATATGATTGCGGCTTTGTTTCTGACTAAATCCAGTGCAAGGAGCACAAGAAATGAGTACGTCTACGTCGCTCGGGCCAAATCCGAAGTGAGTCGCGACATCATCAGGCCCGGTATCGGCTAGATCGGCCGACATCGGCCGAAGACCCAAGTTTCGTTCGTATGTGTCGTTGCAGAATGTAGCTCCGACCCCGTGGCTAGGTTTTGCAACCTCAAGATCAACTGCACCGATTGTTCTATAGCCTTGACTAACAAAACCGGAGGACATTCCGCCGCCGCAGGAAAAAAGATCGACTATATTCACAAGTCCTCCGAGAATTCCATATCTTGCGCTGCATACGTTACTGTGACACAAGATAACACGGGTTAGCTGGCACTGGAACGCCTGATTTTAATACAATATCAATTGATGGATGCCGTATATTAATGTCCTATGATGCGCGGATTGCTGCCTTCAGAGCAGACATCGGATCGCTGAACAATGCATCAATGCTCGACCGCTGGTACTACTCAGGTGACTGTGCTGGCTTGCAACATCAAGCCGAAGCTCAGCTTCGACGAGAAGTTTCAGATCAGTTTTCCGTTTCAATACGAGACATTCTGATAGTGGGTTCAGCGCGACTGGGTTTCACCATAGTTCAAAAACCACAGCGACCTACGTTTTCCCACTTCGGAAACTCGGACATTGATGTGGCAATCATTTCCAAAACTCTCTTCAACAAATACTGGCAGCTCGCTTTGAGCCATTGGGAAGACCACAGCGATTGGAGAAAGGCCGAGCAGTTTCGCCTCTATTTATTCCGTGGCTGGCTTCGACCTGACATGCTGCCAACAGGGTCAGGTTTTGCTGCTTCGGACGAATGGTTCGACTTTTTTCGCAGGCTACAGGCATCTGGACTGTATGGGGGATATAAGATCAACGCTGGTATCTACTACGATGAAACGTTTCTCGAGAGATACATTCACTCGTCTTTAGACAAATGCCGGCGTTTTATTGAGGATAAGATATGAGAACAGCACCAGAAAGTAGAAAAATCTCAGCGGTACTAAAGGCACTCCGCGAAGGTAGCCTTCAACCTTCGCCAGATTTTCAAAGACGAGCAGTTTGGACCAACAAGGATAAAATTGCATTTATCGAAACAATACTCCTCGGCTACCCATTTCCCGAGATCTACGTTGCATCCGGTGACGTCGATACCCAGACCGGAGACGCGACCGAGCTCTTGGTAGACGGCCAGCAAAGGCTTAGGACGATAGATGAGTACTTCAGAGGGGTTAAACCGTTTGCTCGGACGCAGTCGATTACCAGATATAGGCAGCTTGAAGACGATCAGAAGAGAGATTTCCTGAACTACGACGTTTCAGTGCGTAACCTTGGAATTATTGGCCTCGACGAAGTGCGGGAGGTATTTCAACGTATGAATGCAACTTCATATGACCTCAATGACATGGAGCGTTTCAATGCCGCGTACATTGGGGAATTCAAACAATTCTGCGAGCGGATTGCACTTGATGACTTCCTGGCTGAACACAAAATTTTCAGCGCCGCTGACATAAGACGAATGAAAGATGTATCGTTCATTGCCTCTCTAGCAACAACGATGCTCTCAGACTATTTCCATCGCGACGATGAAGTCGAAGACTACCTCGAGCGCTTTGACGAACAATTTACTGAAGCACCAGCTCTCGAAGCTCGGTTTTCTTCTACGTTTTCCAGCATTGCTCAAATGGGCTTCGACAGAGATAGCCGCGCGTGGAGAAAAGCAGATTTCTACACACTGTTTATTGAAGTCGACCGCATAATAAATCGAGAACAACAACCCCTTGACGAACAGGCAGTTGGCAGCCGTCTCGCCGCTTTTTTTCAATCAGTCAATGCCTTGCGTGGAAGCGAAGACGCACACACAGGCGCTGCTGGCGAATACCTGAATGCAACGCTTCAGTCTACAAACGACAGACTCGTGCGAGCAACCAGGGGGCGTATTCTGAGAGAAATAATTCTTGCGCAAGACTAGCGCTGGTACCCGCGGCCGGACTCGAACCGGCACGGCCTTCCGGCCCAGAGATTTTAAGTCTCTTGTGTCTACCATTCCACCACGCGGGCAAGCGTGTCGGGCCTATTTCGGGCCTGAAAAACTCCATACGGCCACAAGGCTATGAATACAATGCGCTTTGCGGGCGGAAGCGAAGGATTTTAAGTCCGATATGTCTACCATTCCATCACGCCCGCACATCATCGTCGAAGTTTTGTCTCACCGCGCCGATGTCGTGTGCAGACACTTACAACCAACCAAAACGATTGAAAAGATACTCATTCATCAGATCCAGGGATGCATGCAGAACATGAACACAATCCTGCTGAATCAAGGCCGAGCTTGACAGCCTTCGGCCAATTCGTTCACGTCGGCGCAACACAAGATCAGGGAGCGAGCGATGAAACTAGTCAGTAACCCGTTTCGAGGTGGTTCTAAGCTTTCGGATCAGGCCCCTTATCCCTCCGTAGAGACAGATGGGTTGGGCCGGCATCGATTCTTCTGCCCTGACTTTGTCGAAACGCCCCTTGTGAATGCATCGGCGCTGGCACCCGTCGCGAATCTCTGGGTTAAAGATGAGCGAAGCCGTATGGGCCTGGGATCGTTCAAAGCGCTGGGTGCGGCTTATGTGATCGCCTGCGAAGCGAATGACATCTCGGTCACGCCAGATGGTAACACGCTCAAAGGGCGCACCTATGTTACGGCAAGCGCAGGCAATCACGGGATGAGCATGGCCGCGGGCGCGCGCACTTTCGGAGCTGATGCAGTTGTCTACATCGCAGAAACAGTTCCAGAAAGCTTTGCAGATCGCCTGCGCGCTCAAAACGCACAAGTGGTCCGGGCGGGTGCTGATTACGCCGCCAGCATGGAAGCAGCCAGTCAGGCGGCGCAGGACAATGGCTGGACTTTGCTCTCGGACAGTTCCTGGGAGGGGTATACTGAACTACCGTACTTGCTGATGGAAGGGTATCTGCAAATGGCGGTCGAAGCCGCCGAGCAATGTACTGAGGCACCAACGCACGTTCTTCTGCAAGCCGGTGTTGGCGGCATGGCCGGAGCCGTCGCTGCCTATGCGCGGGTCGTTTGGGGAGATGCTCCGCAGATCATTGTTGTCGAGCCAACCTCTGCCCCGGCGCTGCAGGCCAGTATCGAAGCGGGGCATTGTGTGTTTGCTGACGGGCCCGACAGCATCATGGGGCGACTGGATTGCAAAGAGCCCTCGCTGATCGCCTTGAACGGCTTGGCCCGAGATGCCGATCTGTTTCTGACAATCGAGGATGACACTGTCGAAGCACAGCTTCCGGCCATGGCGAAGGCCGGGTTGGAAACCAGCGCCTCGGGCGGTGCTGGCATTGCGGCCGTTCTGAACGACGCGATCCGTAGTGAACTGGGTATTGGACCGAATTCCAAAGTGCTCTGCATCTTGAGCGAGCAACCTGCATGAGAGGTTTCGCACCAGAGGAATTCGCGACCCGCGTTGCGCGCGCCCAGCATCGGATGCAAGAAACCGGTCTATCGGCCCTGTTGCTTACGACTGAGCCCCAGCTTCGCTATTTCACAGGTTATCTGACCCGTTTCTGGGAAAGCCCAACGCGGCCTTGGTTTCTGATCGTTCCGATTTCTGGCAAGCCGGTTGCAGTAATCCCATCCATCGGTGCTGCATTGATGGCGCAGACATGGATCGACGACATTCGAACCTGGAGTGCACCCGACCTTGAAGATGATGGGGTATCCCTGCTGGCCGATACACTGAGAGAGTTGACGCCTGAAAACGCCTCAATCGGCTGCCCCGACGGGCATGAGACCCATGTAAGGATGCCACTGGCCGATCTAAGGCATCTCGAATCCGCAATTGGAGCGCGCCAAATTACGGGTGACCATGGCATCCTGCGGGCGCTGCGGATGGTGAAATCTGACGCCGAGATCGCAAAGATTCGAACTGCCTGTCAGATTGGTGCCCACGCCTTTGCACGAGTGCCCGAGATTGCCTCAGCAGGGACACCGCTGGATCAGATATTTCGAAACTTTCAGAGACTCTGCCTTGAAGAGGGTGCCGACTGGGTGCCCTATCTGGCCGGAGGGGCCGAGCAAGGCGGGTACTCGGATGTAATCTCACCCGCGACACAGACCCCGCTTCGTATAGGCGATGTGCTGATGCTCGACACCGGCCTCGTCCACGATGGCTATTTTTGCGACTATGATCGCAATTGGTCCGTCGGCCCAGCGAGCAAGGCGGTACGCGATGCACATGCCAGATTGGTCGAGGCTTCGGATGCAGCGTTTGATCAAGCCCGCCCAGGCGTGACGGCTTCTCAGCTTTTTCATACGATGAACACCATACTCACCGATGGCAGCGCGGGAACCGATGCAGGGCGTCTGGGCCACGGGTTAGGAATGTCGTTGACCGAATCGCCCTCGCTTATTCCGGATGATCATACTGAACTGCAACCAGGAATGGTTTTGACGCTTGAACCGGGTATTGCGGTCGATGGCAAAATTCTCGTGCACGAAGAGAACATCCTGATAACCGAAGGCGCGCCCGAATTCCTCAGCCCCCGGATAGGACCGGAGATTGCCGAGATATGAGCACGTTGCCGTACACACTGGATCCTGACGATCCCTCGGCCGTACCAATGGGGCTGATCGTTTTACAGACTGACGAGACAATCGAACCTGAGTTTCGTAGCCTTTTTATCGATGACAAAAGCCCTCTTTATGTCAGCCGCATTCCCAGCGGGGCCGAGGTTAACACCGACACGCTGGCGCAGATGGAGACCGACTTGCCTGCAGCGGCTGATCTGCTGCCAAAGGCGCGGCCCTATCGAGTTGTTGGCTATGGATGTACGTCAGCCAGTTCGGTTATCGGCTCGGATCGGGTTGAGCAGATGGTCATGCAGACCTGTAATACAGCGACCGTCACCAACCCGTTGCGGGCAGCCTCCGCCTGCGCGAGACATTTGGGCGTCTCAAAATTTGCACTGCTGTCGCCTTACATCGAAGAAGTAAACACTCCGTTGCGACGCGCGTTTGCAGAACAAGGCATCTCGATGGATGTGTTTGGCACTTTCGGCGAATCCGAAGAAGCCAAAGTTGTGCGGATCTCAACCGATTCCGTGGTCGATGCCGCCGTGCGACTGGGAAGAGATTCAACAGTCGACGCCGTATTCCTTAGTTGTACGAACCTTCGGACACTGACGGCTATCCCAAGGATCGAAGCGCAGATCGGCAAGCCTGTCCTGTCAAGCAACCAGAGTTTGGCCTGGCATATGAAACAACTGAACGTGTCGCAAAATTAGGCAAATGCGGCGTTTACGCGACTCCAATTGCTTTACGGGCTTGCGACCATTTGTTAGCCTCGTCATCAATGCACGAGAAGATCAATGAGGCCCGGACCAACCGGGTAATCATTTGACGCAACAGGGGGTCTTGTGACCGACACAAATAGCGACGCCGCGTTTGTTGAATTTCAACGCGTTCAAAAGTCTTATGATGGCGAGAACCTCGTCGTCAAAGATCTCAACCTGGCAATGCCAAAGGGCGAATTCCTGACCATGCTCGGGCCGTCCGGATCAGGTAAGACGACCTGCCTGATGATGCTTGCCGGATTCGAAACCGCCACACATGGCGAGATTCTTCTGGATGGAAAACCCATCAACAATATCCCTCCGCACAAACGTGGCATCGGGATGGTGTTCCAGAACTACGCTCTGTTCCCGCATATGACTGTAGCCGAGAACCTTTCGTTCCCGCTGGAAGTCCGCAAGCTGGGCAAGTCCGAGCGCGAGGAGAAAGTCAAACGCGCGCTGGACATGGTGCAGATGGGTGCCTTCGGCAATCGTCGCCCCGCGCAGTTGTCGGGTGGTCAGCAGCAACGGATCGCACTGGCACGTGCGCTGGTTTTCGAGCCCGAACTGGTGTTGATGGACGAACCGCTGGGTGCGTTGGACAAACAACTACGCGAGCATATGCAGTTCGAAATCACCCGTCTGGCGCATGAACTGGGCATTACCACCGTCTACGTGACCCACGACCAGACCGAGGCATTGACCATGTCCGACCGTGTTGCGGTGTTTGACGATGGCCGCATTCAGCAACTGGCCCCGCCGGATCAGCTGTATGAAGAACCCGACAACAGTTTCGTGGCGCAATTCATCGGTGAAAACAATACCCTGGAAGGTGTTGTTAAATCCATCGATGGAGATACCTGCCTTGTGCAATTGGATGACGGCTCGGAAATCGATGCGGTGCCGATCAACGTGCACAATCCGGGCGAACGTACCAAGGTCTCGATCCGGCCCGAGCGCGTAGAATTCAATAAAGACCGACTGCATGCCGATGCACATACGCTGAAAGCAACGGTCAAGGAATTCATCTATATGGGCGACGTGTTCCGCTTCCGCATGTCGGTGGCGGGCAATGACGAGTTCATCGTCAAAACACGGAATGCCCCCGACGCCATCCGTCTGAATCCCGGACAGGAAATCGAGATCGGCTGGCTTGCAAAGGATTGTCGTGCGCTCGACGCATAGACCAAGCCGCGCGATACAAACGTGGCTTACCGAGGGACCAGCTGGCGAAAACCCGTGCGTCAGCTGACCAAACAACAAACGGGAAGTACTGGGAGTAACACATGAAAACTACAAAAACACTGCTGACAGCAGCTGCTATTGCGACAGCGGCTGGCGGCGTTTCCGCCGAAGAGATGACCATCGTCTCGTGGGGCGGCGCCTATTCCAAATCGCAGCTCAAGGCTTATCACGAGCCCTATTCGGAGAAGACCGGCGTCACCATCCTGAATGATGACAGCTCGAACGAGGCCGTCGCCAAACTGCGCGCGATGAACGAAGCGGGCAACATCACATGGGACGTGGTTGATGTGGTTGCGGCGGACGCGATCCGCCTCTGCGACGAAGGTCTGGCACTTGAGATCGATTTCGACACTCAACTGGCCCCTGCCCCCGATGGCACGCCTGCCTCCGAAGATTTCGGTGACCTTCTGGTCAGCGACTGCTTTATCCCGCAGATCGTCTATTCAACCACTTTCGGTTATCGCACAGATCTGGTCGGTGATACTCCGCCAACCGACATCTGCGCAGTATTCGATCTTGAAGCCTATCCCGGCAAGCGCTCGCTGGAAAAGCGCCCGATCAACAACATGGAATGGGCGTTGCTGTGTGACGGCGTTGCAAAAGACGACGTCTACGACGTTCTGGCCACTGCTGAAGGTCAGGACCAGGCCTTGGCCAAATTGGACACTATCAAGGACAGTGTCGTCTGGTGGTCTGCCGGTGCCGACACGCCACAATTGCTGGCTGATGGTGAAGTTGTCATGGGTTCGACCTATAACGGTCGCCTGTTCAGCGTGATCGAAGAACAAAAGCAGCCGGTAGCGATGCTGTGGGATGCTCAGGTATTCGATCTTGATGGCTGGATCATTCCGGCTGGCCTGAGCGAAGAGCGTCAACAGCGCGCGCTGGACTACATCATGTTCGCAACTGACACGCAGCGTCTGGCAGATCAGGCCAAGTACATCTCGTACGGCCCGGCTCGTGCCTCCTCTGCACCGCTGGTGGGTCAGCACGCCGATCTGGGCATCGACATGGCACCACACATGCCGACCGATCCGGAAAACGCCAAGAACACGTTCCTGTACAACTACGAGTTCTGGGCGGATTACCGCGACGATATCGACGCCAAATTCCAGGCTTGGCTGGCGCAATAAGCGTCTGATCTCCTGAGATTGTCGGGGGCGGCCTATCGCCCCCGACCCCAAAAATACCCAAGGGGTAACGATGACTGACGCCACCCAAAATACTGGTCCCATGCTGGCCGCGGACGGCACGCCACTCAAGCAATCGCTGGCCCGGTCTCTGCGACGGCAAAAGCTGCGGGCCCTGATGCTGGTCGCCCCACTGCTGCTGTTCGTTATGTTCTCGTTCATCGTGCCTATTGCGGCGATGCTGTTCCGATCCGTGGAAAACAGCATCGTACAAGAGACACTGCCCTTGACGGTCGAAGCATTGCAAAGCTGGGATGAAACCAGCGGCGAGTTGCCCGACGAGGCCGTTTATGACGCCTTTGTCCGCGACATGGTCGTGGCCGTCGATAACAAGACACACACCCGGCTGGGTTCGCGTCTGAACTATGAAGAGACAGGCATGTCTTCGATGTTCCGCCGCTCGGGTCGGAAAATGGGTAAGCTGGACCCCGAAACCGATGGGCCGTTCAAAGACCAGGTCATCGAGATTCACGACGGCTGGGGTGAACCGCAGACATGGGCGGTTATCAAGACGCATTCGCCCGCTGTCACCAATGGCTATTTCCTGAACGCTGTGGACATGCGCCGCACGCCCGAGGGCGCGCAGGCGCAGCCCGAGGACAAGCAGATCCTGATCAAGCTGTTCGGGCGCACTTTGTTCATGTCGCTGGTGATCACCGCGTCCTGTATCCTGCTGGCCTATCCGGTCAGTTATTTGCTGGCGACGCTTCCGATGCGGGTGTCGAACCTGCTGATGATCCTCGTGTTGTTGCCCTTTTGGACGTCATTGTTGGTGCGAACCTCGGCGTGGAAGGTGATGTTGCAGCAACAGGGCGTGATCAATGAAACATTGGTCTGGCTGGGACTGGTGGCCGACGACGCCAGGCTGGTGATCATCAATAACCAGATCGGCACGATCATAGCTATGACGCATATCCTGCTGCCGTTCATGATCCTGCCCATGTATTCGGTGATGCAAACCATACCGCCCTCGTACACCCGCGCCGCAAAATCCATGGGCGCGACCAACTGGACGACATTCTGGCGCATCTACTTCCCGCAATCCATTCCTGGCATTGGCGCGGGTTCAATCCTCGTGTTCATTCTGGCGATCGGCTACTACATCACGCCTGAAATCGTTGGCGGCACCAAAGGTGTCTTTATTTCGAACCGGATTGCCTATCACATCTCGTCCTCGCTGAACTGGGGGCTGGCCGCGGCATTGGGAACGATCCTTCTGGGCGTCGTACTGCTGCTCTACTGGTGCTACGACAAGATTGTCGGCATTGATAACGTGAAGCTGGGATAATCGACATGGCCGCACTTACTCCGATATCCCGCAAACCTTTGTCCATGGTCTTGCCAAGCGTTGCGCTGGCAGGCGCCTTCGCCGGTATCTTTGTCGGCGCGGGCAATGGCTCGGTCTTCCTCGGCATCATTGGCGGTGCAGCCTTGATCGCCGCTGTGGCCTGGGTTTACATCACGATACTCAAGAACGAAAAACTGGCCCGTTGGATCAATATCCTTGGCTTTGGCATCGTCGGTTTTCTGTTCTCTGGCCCAATGGGCGGCGTTCTGGGCCTGTTGGGTGGATGGTTTTTCGTCTGGTTTATCTTTTGGCTGTACGAAGGTCGATATCGCCAAAAACTGTTGCCCTATTTGACCGCGAAGCAAGTGTTCTATCACTACTTGTTCCGGGTGATCTGCGGCGCGATCTTCGTGTTCCTGATCACCCCGATCCTCGTGGTTCTGCCGCTTTCGTTCAACGCGCAGGACTTTTTTACCTTCACGCCTGAAATGCTGCGTCTGGACCCGGAAGGGTACTCGCTCAAGCACTACCGCGATTTCTTCACCAACAATGAATGGCAGCGCAGCTTCAAGAACTCACTCATCATTGCGCCGATTGCGACGATCATCTCGGTCTCGCTGGGCACGCTGGCGGCCATTGGCCTCAGCCAGAGCCACGTTCCAGGCCGCCGCGCCATCATGGGCATCCTAATCTCGCCAATGATCGTGCCGCTGATCATTTCAGCCACAGGCATGTTCTTCTTCTACAGCGATATCGGCCGCTTCATGGAGGGAACACTGGGCATGAACAAGAACTTTGTGGGCTATGTGAAAGTGATCCTCGCTCACGCCGTTCTGGGTATTCCATTCGTCATCATCACCGTGACCGCAACGCTAGTGGGCTTTGACCGCTCGCTGACGCGGGCGGCTGCGAATATGGGCGCGGGTCCGGTGCGGACATTCTTCAAGATTCAGATGCCCTTGATCCTGCCGGGTGTGATCTCAGGCGGCCTGTTTGCCTTCATCACCTCATTCGACGAGGTGGTCGTGGTACTGTTTGTCGGCTCGGCTAGCCAAAAAACGCTGCCATGGCAGATGTTCACCGGCCTGCGCGAACAGATCAGCCCAACCATTCTGGCGGTGGCCACGATCCTCGTGGTGATCTCGATTGCGCTGCTGACCACGGTCGAGCTGCTGCGCCGTCGGTCCGAGCGCCTGCGAGGCCTTTCCCCCGCTTGACGCAGGCCTAGGTCTGATCTAACGATTCACCTGTTCATCCCAGCCGCGATGGCGTCGCGGACGCACTGGGATGATCGGCTCTCGGACCCCGAGACCGCCTGTCCTGAACGCCGGGACAAGTGGCCGGGTTTGCCGCCCGGCAATGATGAGAGACCAAGTCATGACAGACACAACAAAACGCCCCGAATTCTTCACCTGCCACAATGGCGACAAGGCGCCCCTGCCGTTCAGCAAGGGCGAATACGACCGCCGCCTTGGCGCCCTGCGCGCAATCATGGCCAAGCATGACATCCCCGCCGTCCTGCTGACCTCGATGCAGAACATCGCCTATTATTCCGGCTTTCTGTACTGCTCTTTCGGCCGCCCCTACGGCTGCGTGGTAACACAGGACGCTTGCACCACTGTCTCGGCAAACATCGACGCGGGCCAACCGTGGCGGCGCTCGGTTGAGGACAACGTCATCTACACCGACTGGAAGCGCGACAATTACTGGCGCGCAGTGGCCAGCCTGATCGGCGGGGCCAAACGGATCGGGATCGAAGGCGACCACATGACATTGGCGGCGCGCAACACGGCGCTGGACATGCTGGGCGGACCGGAACTGATCGATATCGCACCTGACACGATGTTTGCCCGCATGGTGAAATCCGCAGAAGAGATCGAGCTGATCAAAGGCGGCGCGCGCACCGCTGACGTGGGTGGGGCCGCCATTCACGCAGCTATCCGTGAAGGCGCCACCGAGATCGAGATCGCCATGGCTGGACGCGACGCGATGGAAGAGGAAATCGCCCGCGCCTACCCGGATGCCGAATACCGCGACACATGGGTCTGGTTCCAGTCGGCACTTAACACCGACGGCGCACATAACCCTGTCACCAAACGCGCGCTGCAAAAGGGCGATATCCTGTCGCTGAACACCTTCCCGATGATCTCGGGCTATTACACCGCGCTGGAACGCACCCTGTTCCTGGGCGAGCCCGACGCCGACAGCCTGCGCCTGTGGAAGGCCAATGTCGCGGCGCACGAACTGGGCCTGAGCCTGATCAAACCCGGCGCGACCTGCTCGGGCATCACGGCTGAGATCAACCGCTTCTTCGCGGATGAGGGCCTGCTGCAATACCGCTCGTTCGGGTATGGCCATTCCTTCGGCATCCTCAGCCACTATTACGGGCGCGAGGCCGGTCTGGAGCTGCGCGAAGATATCGACACGGTGCTGGAACCCGGCATGGTCGTCTCGATCGAGCCGATGCTGTGGATCCCCCAAGGCCAGCCCGGCGCGGGCGGCTATCGCGAGCACGACATCCTTGTGGTTGGTGAAGACGGCGCCGAGAATATCACCGGCTTCCCCTATGGTCCCGGCCACAACATCATCGGGGCATAAGAAAACGGGTGGGGCTGATGGCCCCACCTACTACCGCTGGTTGCGTTCGTGAAAGATGAAGCCGAGAAAGTTCAGCAACAGCTGCGCTGCCAGAATCTGGGTACTTTCCGTCGGGTCGTAAGCAGGCGCGACTTCGACCAGATCGATGCCCACAACATCCCCGCGTTTGGCCAGACCCTGTAGAATTTCCAGTACATCGTAGTAGAGAAACCCGCCATGGCTGGGCGTCCCGGTGCCCGCGGCAATCGAAGGACAGAAGGCGTCGATATCTATCGTTACGTAATACCGTGCCCCCTGCGGGATACGCGCCAGCACTGCCTCGGCCCCCAGTTTGCGCACCTGCCGCACAGACAGGATGTCCGACCCGCGCGCACGGGCGTCGTCATAGCCTTCCTTCGCGGTGGATGAGACATTGCGGATGCCCAGCTGCGTCATACCTGAGACATAGTCTTTCTCAATCGCCCGCCGCATCGGGTTTCCGTGCCCGGCGGTCACCCCGTGGCGTTCATCGACAAAATCCAGATGCGCGTCGATCTGCACCACATGGATCGGGCCGTTCTGCGCGCAATCCTCGGCGAAGGCATTGATACAGGGGATGTTGATCGAATGGTCCCCGCCAATTGTCACCGGCAAGGCCCCTGCTTTCAGGATCTTGCCCACACTCAAGGCGATATTCGCATGGCTCTCGTCGGTCTTGGTATGGATAATATCCGCGTCCCCCAGATCAACGATCCGCACCGAGCCATCCAGATAGGTTGCGTCATCTTCGTGATCATAAGCCCCAGCGTGGCCGAAACTGAACAGGGTCGAGGCTTCGCGCACGGCCCGAGGTCCAAACCGCGCCCCCGGTCGCCATTGGGTCCCGAAATCGAAGGGCGCGCCGAGAACGGCGATATCCGCCTCTATCTCATCCCAATTCTCAACATATGGAGATTTGGCGAAGGTTGAGATGCCGACAAAAGGCAGGTTTAGTCGCCCCGCCTTATAACCATGGTCTTGCATGGGTATTTCCTCTTTCATTGCCACTGTCACGTTCGATGACATCAATCGCAGCAGCATCTTGTGCTCAGGATAGACCAATGTCGAGATGCCCGGCGTGCAGCTTCAGAATTTCGAGCCACTCACGCGAGTGTTGCGTGTATGTGATCTGCTTTGCAGGCAAGATCGAATATGAACCCGATCGGAGGATGCCATGTCGATTCCACGTCGCAGCTTTGTCGGCCTGTTGGGGGCAAGCGCTGTAGCACCTCGCGCTCTTTGGGCGCAGGATGACCCTGTTTACGATGCCGTACGTTCAACTTTGTATGGCGGTCGGACCGATTTCGAATCCGGGATGGCGTTCCTGACCGCGCGCGGCAAACCGGACGTTGTGCCCGCGCTTCTGACGGCGATGCGCTATGGTAGACGGCGAGAGCGAGACATTGCCAAAGTCATGGAAGCGTTGAGCGGCGCGCGCCACGGCACAGACTGGTTCGAATGGATGCTATGGCAAGAACGGAACGCTCAGATTGTACCTCATCCATCTTTGATACCGTTCAAACGCGAAGTTCTTTTGGGCATCGATCAGAACTTCGACGTTTTCCTGAAACCCGAGTATTTGCAACGCGACAAGATGAAGATTCGGCTGGAAGAGATCAGTTGGGGTGGTGTGCTCAAGGACGGTATCCCTTCGCTGGACAATCCCAAGCTGATCCCGGCGGCGCGGGCGGACTACATGAAAGACGACGATCTGGTCTTTGGCGTCTCGATCAACGGCGATGTACGCGCTTATCCGCTGCGCATCATGGGCTGGCACGAGATGTTCAACGAGGTGATCGGAGGCGTTCCGGTAGCACTGGCCTATTGTACGCTGTGCGGATCAGGGATTTTGTTTGAAACGCAGGTCGAGGGGCGGCGGAAGCCGTTTGTATTTGGCTCGTCCGGGTTCCTGTATCGGTCGAACAAATTGATGTTCGACCGTGAGACGCATTCGTTATGGAACCAGTACACAGGTAAGCCCGTGGTCGGACCGCTGGTCAACAGTGGGATCGAGCTGAAGCAGCGTCCTGTGGTGATCACCCGCTGGGACAGCTGGAAGGCGTCGCATCCGGATACGCAGGTGCTGTCGCTCAGCACCGGTCATCGGCGCAACTATGGCTCGGGCGTTGTGTATCGCGATTACTTTGCCTCACCCGATCTGATGTTCCCGGCCTTGGTCGATCAAAGTCGGCATCGCCAGAAGGACTACGTGTTCGCCGTGCGCCAGTTCGGCGCGGCGCGGGCGTGGCCGTTGGACGCGTTCAAAGGCAAGCCGGTGATCAACGATGCGATTGGCGGGCGGGCACTGATGCTGATGGGCGACCCGGACAAGCGCAGCGTGCGCGCCTACGAGCGTGGATCGCGCCAGTTCCGCGCGACCACCGATGGCGGGCTGCTGGACGAAACGGGCAACAAGTGGCGCGTCACCGAAGAGGCACTGATTGGCCCGGATGGCGCAGAGTTGCCGCGCGTCGCGGGACATATCTCGTATTGGTTTGCCTGGGACAATTATCTGGGCGACGCAGCCAGCGTTTACGGACGCTGATCAAGAATGTTCCTCGGCCGCTGTGGCGGCCAGCGCGCGGTTGTAAGCTTTCAGCGCGTCGATGTGATAGAGCGCGCCAACGGGGTTTTCACAGCCGTCCTTGTCGATGATCACCACCGGGATGCAAGGGATGTCATCGCGGTCGAAATATGGCATCGCGGCCTCAAGCGTGGCGCTGGCCTTGACGCATAGGCCTTGTTCGATCAATGCCTGCGCGTCTTCCTTGGAGATCGAACGCGCGTCCCCCAGCGGGCGCATCACTGCGCCTGCGCGCAGCATTGCCAGCAAGTAGGCCTGCGGCCCGGCGGCAAGGTGCACATTGCGTCGTTCCAGCTGGGTCAGGAAGAAGGACCGGTCCACAAGGCGCGAGGCCAGCGCAGTGGACATCGAGACCGAAACCATCACGGCGAGGCCGATCTGCCAGTCTCCGGTCAATTCAAACACGATGAGCGTGGTCGAGATTGGTGCGCCCAGCACCGCGGCAGCCACCGCGCCCATCCCGGCAAAGGCATAGAGCGTATGGGTGCCTGACACATCTGGCAGCAATCCGGTGGCGATCAGGCCGAAGGCCAACCCGGTCAGCGCTCCGATCATCAATGAAGGGGAAAACACACCACCACCCATGCGACCGCCCATGGTAATCGCCACTGCGACGGTTTTGATGACCGCGAACAGGATCGCGGTCGTCAGCACGAGGTCCCCGGTCAAGGCACGGATCGTGGTTTCGTATCCCACGCCGATGATGTGCGGAAACCAGACCGCCAACAGGCCGAGCATCGCGCCCGAAACACCGGGGCGCAGCCAGCGCGGCAGAGACAAGCGGTTTTGGATATGCGTGCCGATATCCTCGGCGAAGAAGATCGATCGCATCAGCAGCAGCGAGACCAGCCCGCAAATCAGGCCTAGGATCAGGAAGGCGGGCAGCTCGACATAGAATTGCAACGACCCGGGCGTATCCAGCGTGAATTCGGTCACGTCACCATAAGCCAGCCGGTTGATCACGGTCCCCGCGACCGAGGCGATGACAATGGGCGCAAAGGCATGAACGGCGAAGTGGCGCAGCACAACCTCAAGCGCAAACAAGGCCCCGGCGATGGGGGCGTTGAAACTGGCCGAAACAGCAGCGGCCACAGCACAACCCAATAGGTCGCGCCCGGTGATGCCGTCGGCGTGGATACGGTCGCTGACCCAAGTCGAGATGACCCCGGCCATATGCACAACAGGTCCTTCCCGCCCCGTGGATCCGCCAGAGCTGAGCGTGATCAGCGAAGCGAAAAAAGATGCGATACCGGCCTTCTTTTCGACCCGTCCATCAGTGATGGCCGCACCCTCGATCACATCAGCTACCGAACGCACACGGCCATCATCGGTGTACCTGTTCAGGATGATCCCGACGACCAACCCGCCGACCACAGGTGTAAGGAAAATCCAGAGCCAATGCAGCTTCTCAGCATGGCTGTGCAGGAACAGGATATCTTCGGTGTTGTAGAGATAAGCCTGCAACGACGAGATCGCCATCCGGAATCCCAGCGCCATGAAGCCTGCAGCGATCCCGATGACCAGAGCAATAAACCAGAACTGAATCTGGCTGGGGCCACGATGAAGCATTACCCGCCATGCATCCCGCAGCGCCGAGAGGGCTTGATTGAGCTGATTGCGCAGCACGGTGCGGGTCGATTGGGTCATTGGCCCTCGTTGGGGTGGTCGCCTGACCCTTAGTAAGCCACGCGCGCGCCTTAGAAAAGTCGGTTCACGACAAGATGCTCACAGAATGCGCGTCATGCATCCAACAGGGCACGGGCAGCGGCACGTGCCTCATCCGTAATGGTGTCGCCTGCGACCATCCGGGCGATTTCGTCGACGCGGTCGGGGTCGGCCAGCGGGATCACGGTGGACAGGGTCTGATCGCCGGTGACCTGTTTCTGCACCCGCCAGTGATGCGCCGCCCGTGCGGCCACTTGCGGCGAGTGGGTGACGACCAGCACCTGCCCGCCCTGCGCGAGTGCGGCCAGACGGCGGCCCACCGCGTCCGCCGTAGCACCGCCGACACCACGGTCAATCTCGTCAAAGATCATCGTGCGGGCACTGTCTTCGCCCGTTAGGCAGACCTTAAGCGCCAGCAGAAAGCGGCTGAGTTCGCCGCCCGAGGCGATTTTGTTGAGCGGCCCTGACGGCGCCCCCGGGTTGGTGGCGACGGTGAAGGCCACCGCGTCGATGCCTTCGGGGCCCGGGTCGGTCGCGGTGATCTCGGTCCGGAACACGGCGCGTTCCATTTTCAGGGGCGCGAGTTCAGCCATTACTGCGGTGTCCAACGCACTGGCGGCCTTACGGCGCGTTTCGCCAAGCGCGGTGGCCGCGTTGTCATACGCAGCCTGTGCCGCGTCCACAGCAGCGCGTTTGTTGCTGAGGTCGGCGTCACCCGCATCCAGCCGGTTCAGGCGGTCGCGCAAGGTATCGGCGAAGGTGCCCAGATCATCGGGGGCCACATCGTGTTTGCGTGCCAGCGCGCGAATGGCAAAGAGGCGTTCCTCGGCCTGTTCCAGTTCCGCTGGGTTGAAATCGAGCGCTTGCAGACAGGCGTTGACGCCGTCCTGCGCCTCGCCCAGTTCGATAAGGGCGCGACCCAGCGCCGCAATGGGGCCTTCTAACTGGCCACCCGCATTGTCCGACACGCCTTCCAGCCAGCGCACGGCATCGGCCATCGCGCCCTCGGCCCCGTCGCCGTCCAGCAAGGCAAAGGCACGGGCCACGTCGTCGCGAATCCGTTCGGCCCCTTGCATCATGCGGCGGCGGGCGTCGAGATCTGCATCCTCGCCCGGCTGCGGGTCAAGCTGATCCAACTCGGCAACGGAATGACGCAGGAACTCTTCCTCGGCACGCATAGCCTCCAGCGCTGCCTCAGTCTGCGCCAGAGCTTTGCGGGCGATGGACATCTGGCCCCATGCGGCACGCACGGCGGCCAACTGATCCCCTGCCCCGGCATAGGCATCCAGCATTGCGCGATGCCCGCGTGGGTTCAGCAGGCCTCGGTCATCATGTTGGCCGTGCAGTTCGATCAAAGTATCCGACAGCGCCCGTAACACTTCGCCCGAACAACGGCGGTCATTGACCCATGCAGTCTTACGTCCCTCGGCCGTGTTGACGCGGCGCAGGATCAGCTCCTCGCCACCGGGCAGACCCGCCTCGGCCAGAATCGAATGGGCAGGGTGATCGTCAGGCAGTTCAAACTCGGCCACAACTTCGCCCTGTGCGGCCCCCTGACGAACCAGCTCGGCGCGCCCTCGCCAGCCCAGCACAAATCCCAGCGAATCCAGCAAGATCGACTTGCCCGCGCCGGTTTCACCGGTCAAAGCATTCAAGCCCGGCTGAAACGTCAGCTCCAGCCGGTCGATGATCAGCATGTCGCGGATATCAAGGGCGCGCAGCATCGGGTCTTTAGCGTCCCAAGCCTTTAGCCATGGCCGTTACAACCACTCACCCTTGACGGTCTGGCGATAGATCGTGCTGAGCCAATTGTTACCTCGGCTCTTTAGATCGAGACCACGCGACGTCAGCAACGTGTACCCCGCGTCGTACCATTCCGAGGACTGATAGTTGTAACCCAGAATCGCACCCGCGGTCTGCGCCTCGTCCACCAGTCCCAGCGCCAGATACGCCTCGATCAGGCGATAGAGCGCCTCGGCGGTATGAGATGTGGTCTGAAAATCTTCGACCACCACGCGGAATCGGTTGATTGCCGCAGTGAAGTGATCCTGACGCAGATAATAACGCCCAATCTCCATCTCTTTGCCAGCCAGATGGTCGAAGGCAAGGTCGAATTTCAGTACGGCAGATGTGGCATACTCACTGTCTGGGTAGACTTCGATCACCGTGCGCAGCGCCTGCAGTGCCTGAAAGGTCAGCCCCTGATCACGACCCACTTCGTCGATCTGATCATAGTAGCTAAGCGCCAGAAGATACTGGGCATAGGCGGCGTCTTCGTCAGTGGGATAGAAATCGATATATCGCTGCGCGGCGGCGCGGCTTTCTTCATAGTTCTGGTCCGAATGGAATGAGAACGCCTGCATGATCAGCGCACGTTTCGCCCAATCGGAATAAGGATAAAGCCGCTCTACTTCAGAGAAATACCAAGCCGCGTCGTCCGAGCGATTCTGCGACAGTTCGTATTCACCGCGGGTGTAAATCTGTTCAGGCGTGAAACCTTCGAGGTTTTGGCTGCGGTCTGCCCCACGGTTACCAAACAGACCTCCGGCATTACCACATGCCGTCAAAGTTGCTGCCAGAAGAAGCGCACCTGCGATTCTGACTGCCGCTTTGCTGCCAACCATTCCGCCCATCCTTGTCGTCTACTTAGCGGGAATTACCCCTGATCGGGCCTCGGTCTAGCACATAAAATTCCAGTGCAAAACGCCTTATCCACCCTCATGGCGCAAATGTCGTCAGAGTTGATCAGATCACGCAACCTGCGGGATTTCGCTTCGCACAAGGCCCTGGCCGGGCAGACGCGCGGCTTGTTCAGGGGTACAAAGGATCGGTCGCACAGCGCCCGGTGTTTCGAACAGTTTGCGCAGCAATGTGTTGGTCATCGAATGCCCCGACTTCTCGCCGACAAAGCGCCCCAGAATCGGACCGCCTGCAAGATAGAGATCACCCAGAGCGTCCAGCATTTTGTGGCGCACCGCTTCATCCGTGTGACGGAAGCCACCCGGGGTCAGGACTTCGTCGCCCTGTACGACTACGGCATTGTCCAATGTGCCGCCCAAGGCCAATCCGTTTTCACGCATCGCTTCGACATCTGTGCGGCGGCAAAACGTGCGACTGTCGCAGAGTTCACGCGCAAACGAACCATTGCGCATGTCCAAAACTTTTGTCTGGCTTCCGATGGCGTCATCTTCGAAATCAATGTGGAACTCGATCTCCAGACCTTCCGCAGGCGCGATAGATGCCTTTGCGCCCTCGCGTTCAACAGAGACGGGTTTGAGCACTTCATAAGCCAGTACCGGACTAGCCTGACGACGAACGCCTTTGGCCATGATGCCCCGAACAAAGGCCACGGACGAACCATCCATGATCGGGACTTCGGGACCGTCGATTTCAATCAGCGCATTATGGACACCACATCCGGCAAGTGCCGCCATGATGTGTTCCACAGTCGATACCGACACATTCGCATCGTTAACCAATCGTGTGCAAAGAGGCGTCCGCTCAACAACGTCATAGATAGCGGGGATCAACGCATTGCCCAGCTCGATATCAGTCCGTTTGAACCAGATTCCATGACCTGCCGCTGCAGGCTTCAGAACCATCGTCGCAGGCTTGCCGCTATGCAGCCCAGTGCCAACAAACGTGACTGAAGATTTGAGCGTATGTTGCAATGTGAGCCTCGGTGAGTTGTGTCCAGCCTATCAGGGGCTGTGATGCACCCTCAACTAAGGAAGGGGGCGTTGAGGCTCAACTCACCTTTTGCAACCGAATGAAACATGAATGTGACACATCGGCAAATCCCTGCTTACACCAGCTCAACACCTTGTGTTTCCACAAAAAAGGGCCGCGCGATGGCGGCCCTTCGGGATGATTTTGTTACCGCGATCAGTTGGCCTGACGCCGTAGGAAGGCGGGAATTTCGATGCGCTCCTGATCAGGATCGGCTTCATCCTGAACAGGTGCCGTTGCGTCAACCGACCGCATCGCAGGCTGTTGGCGTACCGGTTGAGCGGGCGTATCGGCCGCATGGCCGGTCATCCGGTCAATCAATCGGTTGAAGCCAAAACGCGGGCGATCCTCGGTCGCTTGCTGCGGCTGAGGGGCCGGTTCGCGAGGTGCCTCAGGCGTCGGACGCAGCCGGTTCGAAGGTACTTTCTGAACTGCGGCCTGCAACCGCTGCATCGCTTCCGGAGACGGTGTACCGGGGGTCTGGGCACACGGTGCGTCGTAGGAGTCGACTGTCTCTTCGACTTCGGGTTGCGGTTCGAACTGCGCAACCTGAGGCTGATAGGCGGGCGGAGGCAGCCCGTCATCTTCCTGCTCGGCAGCGGGTTGTTCGTCTTGCCAGCCTTCATTGAACTCGACATCTTCGATGGACTCGAAGAGCGTGGGCGCAATGTTGTCCTCAGCCGGGGCCTCATCTGCAGCGATTTGTTCAGGCGTGGAGTCTTCTGCCGAAACCGTGCGTGTCAGCGGAGCCGACATCGAACGGCGGGCGACCGGTACATCTTCGCTTTTCTCGCTGGCATCGATACCGGTGGCAACGACTGAAACGCGCATTCCGCCTTCCATCTCGGTGTCGAGGGTCGAACCGACAATGATATTGGCCTCCGGGTCCACTTCCTCGCGGATGCGGTTGGCGGCCTCGTCCAGTTCGAACAAGGTCAGGTCGTGCGCACCGGTGATGTTGATTAGCACACCCTTGGCACCCTTGAGGCTGATTTCGTCCAACAGCGGGTTGGCAATGGCCTTCTCGGCTGCCTGAATGGCGCGATCTTCACCGGTGGCTTCGCCTGTACCCATCATCGCCTTGCCCATCTCGTCCATCACGGCTCGAACGTCGGCGAAGTCGAGGTTGATCAGACCCGGACGCACCATCAGGTCGGTCACGCCTTTGACGCCTTGATACAGGACATCGTCGGCCATCGAAAACGCCTCAGTGAATGTGGTCTTTTCGTTGGCCAGACGGAACAGGTTCTGGTTCGGAATGATGATCAACGTGTCAACGACTTTCTGCAGCGCATCAACGCCGTCTTCGGCCTGCCGCATACGCTTGGCGCCTTCGAACTGGAAGGGCTTGGTGACAACTCCAACGGTCAGGACACCCAGCTCCCGCGCTGCCTGCGCGATGATCGGGGCTGCGCCGGTGCCTGTGCCGCCACCCATGCCGGCGGTAATAAAGCACATATGTGCACCCGCTAGGTGATCGACGATCTGTTCGATGCTTTCTTCAGCTGCTGCAGCACCCACGGTCGGACGCGCACCTGCACCTAACCCTTCGGTGACTTTGACGCCCAGCTGCACCCGCGCCGACGAACGGCTTTGCTGCAGCGCCTGTGCGTCTGTGTTGGCGACGACAAATTCAACGCCGTCCAGCTGTTTTTCAATCATGTTGTCGACAGCATTGCCCCCAGCGCCGCCAACGCCAAATACGGTAATCCGAGGCTTGAGTTCGTCGTGCCCGGGCATCGAAAGATTTAATGTCATGCTCTGTCCGCCTGTTTTTTATGTTGCCGCAAAATGCGGTTTTTCTGACCTATCCACAGTCGATTTTACTGTGTCATTTCGGAAACGTCACCAGAAAAATCGCACGAATCCACAAAATATGGAGGAAATAAGGCAGCAAACAGCGGCATTTCGCTGTTACCGCGACATGTTGCGGCGAAAGGCTCATGCGCCACTACACACGGAAAGACCCCACCCGCCTTGAGGGGATGCGAAAACTTTTAGTCACTCGTTTGGTCGCGGAAAACTGCTCAATGTCCTGCCGCTGGGCCTCTGCCGGGCCTTGAACCTTATTTTGCGGCAATTTGGCAGTTGCCGCAACTGATTTCTTTAGCCTACCGGGGCACTTGGGCAATTCAGGCCATCTTCAGAGATGCTACGGACCTCTTGCGTTTCGCTGCCGACGAAGCGCGCCAGCCGCACCATCAGCCGGTCATTGTACAGGTAGGGCCACCAGCAGACTGGCAGGCCATCGGGCGCATCATCGTACAGAAAACAGATCTGGCCATTTGGCGTGGTGATCTGGCCATAGACACAGCCCCGCCCCTCCATCCGCCAGACCGAGAGAGACGGGCTGAGGAATTCCTCGGTCCCGACCAACATACCGCTTCGGATTTCATGGAAGGTGATCGTTTTGCCAACGACGGCGCTCAGAAACGCCTCGGGCGTAATAAGGGTTTGAGCCGGGGCCGCAGCGGGCCCAAGGGCCGCGCCAACGGCTGCACCACGCAGGGCATTACCAATTGTCACGGAACCAGCGCACGGCGCGCTTGAACGGGCGCGCGGCATAGGTGTCGACCGGGATCTCAAAATCCCACCATTCGTCCTGAGGATGGGCTGCAAACAGGCTAAGCCCCACTGCCGAAGAAAAACCGGGCCCGGTCGCGGATTGCGGCAGGCCATGAACACGCAGCGGGCGGCCCAAACGAACACGCTGACCCAGAATCCGGCTGGCAAGCCCGTCTAGCCCCATGATCTGGCTGCCACCACCAGTCAGAACGATCTGCTGGCTTGGCAGGTGGTCGAAACCAGCAGCGTCCAGACGAGTACGCACCTCTTCGAGAATCTCCTCGACGCGGGGGCGCATGATGCCGATCAACTCGGCACGGCTCACGGTACGGCGGTCATGCTCCCAATCGCCAGTATCGCCACCGATGTCGATCAGGTCGCGATCATCGGCTCCGGTCGCGTGAACGCCACCGTTAAAGGTCTTGATCCGTTCGGCCACCGCTGCGGGCACGCCGAGGCCCATCGAAATGTCGCTGGTCACGTGATCCCCGCCCATGCGCACGCAATCGGCATAGATCATGTGTTTCTTCATGAAGATCGAGATGCTGGTGGTGCCGCCGCCCAGATCGATACAGGCCGCGCCCAACTCCTGTTCGTCCTCGACCAATGCGGAAATGCCCGAGACATAGGCTGAGTTCGCAATCCCTGCCAGCTCCAGATCGCAGCGCTTGATGCAGCGGACGATGTTCTGGATCGCCACCGCATTGACGGTTAGCATGTGCATATCCACTGCAAGGCTCTGCCCCAACTGTCCACGCGGATCGATTAGTCCCGAGCGGTTGTCGAGCGCGAAATTCACCGGTTGCGCATGCAGTACCTCGCGCCCTTCGCCGTAATCGGGCACGTCGCAGGCGTTCAGGACACGACCGACCTCGGCTTCGGTAACCAATTGGCCTTCCAGATCAACCTGCGCATCCAGCCCGTAGGAACGCGGGTTCGCCCCTGAGAAGGATGCAATCACGTGATCGACGCGGATATCGGCCATCTTCTGCGCCGCCTGCAGCGCGGTGCGGATGGCGCGCTCGGTTTCCTGCATCGCGGTAACCTCGCCGAACTGCACCCCGCGCGAACGGGTGGTCGCAGCGCCAATGACCCGGAAACCGGTTTGTCCGGCCATCGAGCCGATCGAGTTATCCTCGGACAACCGCCCCGTCCCGTCGAAGCGCAATACAAGGCAAGCGATTTTGGAGCTGCCGACATCCAGGATAGCAACTACACCGCGTTGCATTGCCTGTCGGCGCATCTGCCGCATAGCCCTTTGGGACTGATAAAGATCGGTCATCATGGTCGTTACTGCCCGCTACTCACATCTACTTTTGTGTTCCACCAGTCTTCGCTGGCCGTTTTGTTCATTCGGATGGTCGGTCGCTGCCCCAGTCGCATGTCGACCACGGCCACGTCACGTTCCAGAAGGTCCTGAACCTCGTTCACCGCCAACACACGTTCCAGCGCGCGCGCCGGACGTTCGGTCGGCAACATGATGCGCTGGTTGCGATCCAGCACCAGATCCCAGCGCCGTTCGCCAACGCGCACCAAACCGCGAACGCGGTCGCCCAAGCTGCGGGCAGTGGTCAGGATTTGCAGCGCCTCGGGGACATGTTTGTTCGCGCCCTTCCCTGCGATCAGTGGCAGGGCTGCGTGATCGGCGCGTGCTGAAACACGGTCAACATGGGCTCCGGTTTCATCCAATAGCTCGATCCCGTCTCGGGTGCGCCAGACGATGACCGGCTGGCGTTCGACCACATCAACCTGAAGAATCCCGCCGGGGCGAATGCGTACGGTTGCCGATTTCACCGGGTCAAGCCCGGTGATGGTGTCGCGGATCAACTCCACATCCAGATCCCACGAACTGAGCGGGAAATCGAGCGGCACGATCTCGCGGATATCCTCAGACAGTGCGGTTCCTGCCCCGTCGATGGCCATCAGGTTGACCATGAATTCGGGGCGCTCCTGGATCGAGGTCTTGATGTCGGCGATATAGGTGCTGACCGCCTCACGACGTTCTTCGGCGGCAAAGAAGCCACCCACCAAACCAACGACGGTCAGAACCGGCAGGCCAATTTTTAGCCCGCGCCGGATGCCGGGGGTGAGCATCCAGCGCTGAAAGCGGTAGCTGAGGCGCGAGGGCGCGGGGTCCACGTTGCGCGCGCGGCCAAAAAGACGCGCCCCGCGCAAATGCAGCTTAGGTTCGGTTTTGGGCTCGGGCCTTGGCGCGGCGGTGAAATCGGCATCCGGCCCCGCCAACGGTTTGGTCCGGTGGATCACCGGCGCGCGGGTGGCGGTCAGCGGTCGCATGAGGCATCCTCCACCATCCAGGCGCAGAGCTGGCCGAAACTGATGCCAAGATGCTCGGCCTGTTCGGGCACCAGCGAAGTCGGCGTCATGCCGGGCTGGGTGTTGGTTTCCAGCAGGAACAGCCCGTCGGCACCCTTGCTGTCATCCCAGCGGTAATCGGTGCGGGACACGCCGCGACACCCCAGCGCATTATGCGCCTTAACCGCATAGTCCATGCATCGGTCAAAGATATCCTGCGGGATGTCGGCAGGCAGCACGTGCCACGAGCCGCCGGGCTTGTATTTGGCGTCATAGTCGTACCAGCCGCCATCGGTCATGATCTCGGTCACGGTCAGGGCGCGGTCGCCCATCACGGTGACAGTCAGTTCGCGACCCGCAATATACTTCTCGACCATGACAAGGTCGGGCATATCTTCACCCAGCTGCGGGGGACCGTTGGCATTCTCATGCACGATATAGATGCCAACGCTGGAGCCTTCGTTATTAGGCTTGGCCACATAAGGCGGTTCCATCACATGGACCTCGACCACCTCAACCTTAGGCACAATCACGCTGGGCGTGACGGGCAGGCCCTCGGCCTGATAGACCTCTTTGCTGCGCTGTTTGTCCATCGCCAGCGCCGAGGCCAGCACACCGGAATGCGTATAGGGAATGCGCATCCATTCCAGCAGGCCCTGCACACAGCCGTCTTCGCCCCAGCGGCCATGCAGGGCATTGAAAACCACATCCGGTTTGATGTCTGATAGGCGCGCGCAGAGGTCCGGACCTGCGTCCAGCTCGACCACTTCAAAGCCTTCTCCCTTAAGGGCGGCTGCGCATTCGCGCCCAGAGCTGAGAGACACCTCGCGTTCCGCCGAGGGGCCGCCCATCAATACCGCCACTTTGGGGTTTGTCCTGCTCGACATACCCAATGTGCGCCTCAATGTCCCCGGACCTTATGTAGTGGTCCGTACTGCGTTTATGCCTTTGATCCGTCGCCTGAATTTGCCTGTTTTGGTCTGACGGTCGGGGCTTTATTCTTCCAGCGGATCACCGACCCGCATGATTTCCCACTCTAGCGTGATGCCGCTTGTTTCGTAAACCTTTTTTCGCACCTCTTCGCCCAGACCTTCGAGGTCTGCGGCGGTGGCGTCGCCTGTATTGATCATGAAATTCGAGTGTTTGAGACTCATCTGCGCGCCACCTTTTGTGGCCCCGCGCATACCCGCGTCATCGATCACTTTCCACGCCTTGAGGTCATGCACATCGTCCGCTCGCCCAGTCGACGAGAACCCGGCTGGATTACGGAAGGTCGACCCGGCGCTGCGGTCCTTGGTGGGTTGAGTTTCGTCGCGCTTTTTTAGCTGCGCCTCCATGCGAGCGTGCAGCTCAGCTGGATCGCCCGAGGGGCCTTGAAACGTCGCCGAGATCAGCACCGCGCCTTCGGGCAGGTCGGACTGGCGATAGCGGAAGCTGAGGTCTTGCGGGGTCAGGTCCACGATCTCTCCGGCGCGGGTGACCACGGTAGCCTTTTGCAGCACATCCGCCGTATAGCTGCCGTAACAGCCCGCGTTCATGCGCACGGCCCCGCCGATCGAGCCTGGTATCGTGCGCAGGAAAGTCAGGTCCACACCTCCATCCGCTGCTTTACGCGCCACATGCGCATCCAGCGCGGCGGCACCCGCGCTGACGGTATTGCCGTCGACCGAGATACCATTGAATCCGCGCCCCAATCGGATCACCACCGCCCGCAGACCACCATCACGGACGATCAGATTGGATCCGACACCCATAGGAAAGATGGGAACATCCGCAGGCAGATCACGCAGAAACGACTGAAGGTCTTGGGTATCGGCGGGTTGAAACAGATAATCCGCAGGTCCGCCGACGCGCAGCCAGGTGAGTTCGGAAAGAGAGCGCGCCGCGGACAAGCGGCCACGGACGTCGGGCAGTTCGCTCATGCGCCTTCCCGCGATGCAAGGCTGCGCCCGCCTACTCCACCCATGATCACCGCAAACAGGAAGGGCAGGACCGCACCGGTCAGCCAGACGAAGGGGCCGAACGCCTGTTCCTCTTCCCCGGTGCCGACACTGGCCAGCATTATGATCAGTACCAGACCAAGGGCCGAGGTCAGCCCGATCAGCCACAGCAGTGCCTTTAGGCCGATCCAGCGCGCGGCGACAAAACCCGCAAGCGTCCCGAGGATCAGGGTAATCAGCGGCAAATAGGCGAAAGTGGCGATGTCGACCATGGGGGCCTCCTGAAAATGGCCAGTTACTTGTTCGCCGCCTTCATGCCCTGCATTTTCGCCTTTGTCCAACGGGTGAGGTAAATCACCGGCCAACGCAGAACTGACATACCTGCAGCCAGAACCAGCAGCCCGATCCATGGACCATTTTCATAGGTGACATAGCCTAGGATAGGGACGCCAACGGCGATCAGGAAATAGGCGCGCCGCCAATGGTTGTCCTTGCTGGGCAACATCGCCAACACGTTGGCGACAACACCCCACAGACCGGCAAGCGCAATCGACCAGTTCATTCCGACACCTCTTTACCCGTCCACTTGCGCCAGTAGTAGCGGATCGGGTTGCGGTACATCGAAACAAAACCGCCAGCAGCCAGGATTCCGACGAACCAGCCATAGTCTAAACTCAGCCACAGAATCAGAGCAGGCGCGCTGGCAAACAGTACAACACCCGGCGGGAATTGCAGGTGCATCGGCAGCATCGCCACAATGGTGGAAGCGAAGACCCAGACGCAGGCGAGTATGAGCGATAGCGCCACGAGGTTAGCTCGCTTTGGCGATTAACCGGTCAGGCAAACCGTTGGCCCAGGTACTGATCGTACCTGCGCCGAGGCAGACAACCATATCGCCCGGGCGGGCCTGTTCACGGACAAGGCGGGCCAGGTCTTCTTCGTTCAAGATCGCGCGCGCGTGGCGGTGGCCGTGGCGGATCAGGCCCTGCACAAGATCGTCACGGCTGGCTCCTTCGATCGGGTCTTCACCTGCAGCGAAAACCTCGGCGATGGCGACCACATCAGCGTCGTTGAAGCAGGTACAAAAGTCGTCGAACAGGTTGGAGAGGCGCGAATAGCGGTGCGGCTGGTGGACGGCGATAACGCGGCCCTCGGTGGCCTGACGTGCGGCCTTGAGAACGGCGGCGATTTCGACCGGATGGTGGCCGTAATCGTCGATGATGGTGACGCCGTCAATTTCTCCAACCTTCGTGAAACGGCGGTTGACGCCGCCGAAATTGGCCAGCGCGTCGCGGATTTCACCGGCCTTCATGCCCAGATGACGGGCCACGGCCACGGCGCTCAGCGCGTTAGAGACATTGTGGTCGCCGGGCATTGGCAAGGTGCAGCCCTCAATCACCTTGTCTTCGTGGCGCAAATGGATGTCGAAATGGGCGACGCCACCCTTATAGGTCAGGTTTTCGGCCCGCACATCGGCCTGTGCGTTGAAACCATAGGTGCGCACGCGGCGGTCGGAGATGCGGCCAACAAGCGCCTGCACCTCGGCATGATCTGTGCAGCAGACGGCCAAGCCATAAAACGGCAGGTTCGAGACGAACTCGTAAAACCCGTCGCGCAGTTGGTCGAAATCGCCCCAGTGCTCCATATGCTCGGGGTCGATATTGGTGACGATGGCTATGGTTGCAGGTAGGCGATTGAATGAGCCGTCGCTCTCATCCGCTTCAACCACCATCCATTCACCCTGCCCCATGCGCGCGTTGCTGCCATAGGCGTGGATGATGCCGCCATTGATGACGGTGGGATCGAAATCGCCGGCGACCATCAGTTCCGCCATCATAGTGGTTGTTGTGGTCTTACCGTGAGTTCCGGCGATGGCAATGTTCGAGCGCAGGCGCATGAGTTCCGCCAGCATGTCGGCGCGACGGACGACGGGCAGGCCCTGCGCGCGTGCCTCGTCCAGTTCCGGGTTCCCCGGTTTGATCGCAGTTGAGACCACGACCACGGCGGCGTTCTGCAAGTTCTCGGCACACTGGCCTTCGAAAATCTCAGCACCCAGCCCAACCAGCCGGTCAGTAATCTTCGAGGTTTTCAAGTCCGAACCTTGTACACGGTAGCCAAGGTTCAAAAGCACCTCTGCGATACCCGACATCCCGATCCCACCGATGCCCACGAAGTGGATCGGTCCAACGTCCTGCGGCAGTTTGGTTGCTGGATTCATGAGGTCTCCTTCTGCGCCAGTTGCTCGACAAGGGCGACCAGACGCTCGGTGGCGTCCGGTGCCCCGACCGATAGCGCGGCATGGGCCATTTGCTGTGCGGCTTCGGGGTTGGTGAGAACCGTGTTCATTTGCTGTGTCAGCGCGGGAACGTCAAGGGCGTTTTCGGGGATCATGATCGCACCGCCTGCCTGAACCAATCCACGCGCATTGGCTGTTTGATGATCTCCGGCAGCCGTGGCAAGCGGGATCAAAATCGACGGGCGGCCAATCACGGAAATGTCGGCGATACTGGAGGCACCTGACCGGCTGACAACCAGCTGCGCGTCGGACATACGGCGAGGTACGTCGTCAAAGAAAGGCTGTACATCGGCGCGTATGCCGTGATCGGCGTAAAAGGCCTTGACCCGTTCACCATCCTCATCGCGGGCCTGATGCGAGACGCGGATATACCCGCGCAGATATTCAGGCATCGCAGCGATGGCCCCCGGCACCACGTCACTGAGGATACGTGCGCCCTGAGAGCCGCCCATCACCAGGACGGACATCGGGTACTCCCCAGGCGGGATATAGGGGGCAGCAGCGCGTTCAAGAACGGAGGCGCGAACCGGGTTACCAGTGTGTATGCCCTTGGCCCCTTCAGGCAAATCGGTGGGCCAGACACCACAGGCCACTTCAGCCACACGGGTGGCAAATAGTTGGTTTACTCGGCCCAGAACGCCATTTTGTTCATGGATCATACGCGGCAGCTTCAGCAGGATGGCCGCGCCCAGCGCCGGTATCGACGGATAGCCGCCAAAGCCCACCACCACATCCGGCTTGTCACGCATCATCTGCACAGCCATGCCAGTGACTCCAGCAGCAATCTTGGGTCCAACCAACATCTTGGCCGCTAATCCGCCTCGGGCGAAGGTGGCCGAGGATGCCTCGACAATCTCGACGTCTGCGGGGAACGCGCCGGTATAGCGCGCTCCGCGCGGGTCGGTGGACAGGCGCACACGCCAGCCTTTCTGCAGCATCGCCTCGGCCAACGCCTGCGCGGGGAACATGTGGCCCCCGGTGCCACCTGCTGCGATTAGTAGATAAGGTTTGCCCATCAGCCTCGTCCGCGCAGAATGTCGCCCAGCTCGCCCTGCGGACGGGTTCGGGTGAAGGCCAGCAACATGCCAACCGCGATGCCGCCTGCAATCAGGGACGATCCGCCATAACTGACAAAGGGCAACGTCATGCCCTTGGCGGGCAGAAGTCTCACGGCGACGCCCATGTTGATCATAGCCTGCACGCCAAACATGCAGGCCAGACCAGTGCCAGCCAGACGGATGAACATGTCGCGTTCGCGCATCAGCCGCAGCAGCGAACGCACAACGATCAGCGAGTACAGCGCGATGATAATCAGCACCAGAATCAGCCCGTATTCTTCGGCCGCGACCGCGATGATGAAATCCGTATGCGCATCAGGCAGAGACCACTTGACCTGCCCCTCACCCACGCCGACGCCGAACAGACCGCCTTCGCGGATAGCATTGGTGGCATACCCAAGCTGGGTGGTCGGATCGAGTTCCTGATTAAGGAAACCATCGATACGACGGGCAAAGTGCTCGGAATTGGAATAGGCAAACATGCCGCCCAGAACGACCGCCCCGGCCATGCCGACCAGCAGCAGCATCGGGGCTCCGGCAACAAAATACATCACACCCCAACCAAAAAGGATAAGGCAGGCCTGCCCGAAATCGGGCTGCATCACCAGCATTGCCACGATGGACATACACAGTGCAAAGGACCACAACCGCCCCGGCGGGCCGTTGATTTCCTGTGATGCGGCCAACAGCCATGCGGCCACCACGACAAAACCGGGCTTGAGGAACTCGGATGGCTGCAACGAGGCAAAACCCAGCGAATACCAGCGCACCGCGCCTTTGCCAAAGTCTGTACCGAAGACCGGCAGGAAGGCCAGCGCCACGAACGAGGCCAGAAAGCCCAGAATCGCCAGCCGCCGCACAAGTGTCGGCGACATCATTGAGGTCAGCAGCATCGCAACCAGCGCCAGCCCGCCAAAGATCGCCTGACGTTCTACATAGTGGAAAGGATCGAACCCGTTACGCCCCGCTAGTGGCGGCGACGAGGCTAGCCCCAGCAAAAGCCCGATGACAAACAGGATCAGGACGCAGGACATCGTCCAGCGATCAATCGTTCGCCACCACTTCGGAAGAATCGGTTCGCCGCGCTGGTCCTGGACCGCGCCATACACCATCTCAGTCATGAGATACCGCCACTATCTGCCTCGTTAACGTCCCGTTTTCGGGATCTGATTGCGAGTCTACAGGGATTTTTACATTTGGGCTAGCAGAATGACAGGCAGAACTGGAATTCCGGAACGATGAGCCGCCGTTGACAAACGCGCATGCATTCAAGCAGCGCATGCTGCCTGTTCTGATCGACGGCAAGTTGAGACACGGCTTAAGTTCATCACAATATCAACCGCGCCCAACGTCATTGTTTAAAAAGTAAATCGTCAGTCTTTGATGGGGTATCTGTCAGGCTCTTCAAACACATCGATCACTCGGGAACCCGCCTTGATGCGCCCGCCATGCTCCACTCCGGCTGGGATAGAATAACTGTCGCCGGGCAGATAAACTTTCGTCTCTCCGCCAATGGTGAGTTCAATTTCTCCTTCCACCACCGTACCCCATTGGGCACCATGTGAATGTAGTGGGAGTTCCATTTCTTTAAGAAAAGTAAAAAAGGCAACCAAACCAGCATCAGATCGAATGACTGCCGTCTGCACGACGTCTTCGGGAAATGGCACGTCTAGTCTTGGAAAGTCTGTAATGAAGTTTGGAAAGCGCATATTTTTATCCCTTTAAATGGATCTAACCGGCAAGCATTAGCACAGAGCCTAGCATGTCAGAATGCACTACGACTAAAAATCCACATACCATATGGCACAAACCCAAGTGCCGCTGAGAAATTCTGTGGGCCAAACCCACACCGTTTTGGTCTGCGCTCTTGCCATCGCTCACAATCCACGCCATGCGCAGCATATGGATTTCGAGACGATCATCCTCGGTGCTGGCGCGGCCGGCATGATGTGCGCAGCCCATTGCGGTGGCCAAGCGCTGGTGATCGACCATGCAAAAGCTCCCGGAGAAAAGATCCGCATCTCGGGTGGTGGACGATGCAATTTCACCAATATGTATGCGGGACCGGGCAATTTCCTGTCTCAGAATCCACATTTCAGCAAATCAGCGCTGGCGCGATATACACAGTGGGACTTCATCGAACTGGTCGATCGCCATGGCATTGCATGGCATGAAAAAACGCTTGGGCAATTGTTCTGCGACGGGTCTTCGAAACAGATCGTCCAGATGCTGCTGAATGAAATGGCCAAGGCCGAGGCCGAGCTTTGGGTGCAGACGTCGCTGCGCAACTTGCGCAAAACCGAAAGCGGTTTCGCTTTGGATGTCGAACGCGATGGCAAGCATATCCCTCTGACCTGTTGCAATCTGGTTCTGGCCACGGGTGGCAAATCGATCCCCAAAATGGGCGCAACGGGGTTGGCCTATGACATCGCGCAGCAATTCGGGCTGCAGATAACCGAGACACGGGCGGCGCTGGTGCCGTTCACCTTCTCGGACGGACGGTTCAAGGATTTGTCCGGCGTCTCTTTGCCCGCTCGACTGTCAAACGAGCACAGCAGTTTCGACGAGGCGTTGTTGTTCACCCATCGCGGGTTGAGCGGTCCTTCGGTGCTGCAATTGTCTTCGTACTGGCGCGAGGGTGAGGCAATATGGGTCAACCTGATCCCCGATTTGCCTTTATACGATCTGCTTCGCGATCAGCGGCAGGCTGTTGGGCGCAAGGCGCTGACCACCGAATTGGCACGCCACCTGCCCACGCGTCTGGTGGAATACCTCGCACACCATATCCCGATGAAGGGCAATCTTGCGGATCAGTCCGACACGGCGCTGTCGGAACTGATCGCCGCATTGTCCAACTGGCGGCTTACGCCGTCGGGCACCGAGGGCTATCGCACCGCCGAGGTCACTCTGGGCGGAATCGACACTGACGGGCTGTCGTCCAAAACGATGGAGGCCAGGGATGTCCCCGGCCTCTATGTCATTGGTGAAGCGGTGGATGTCACCGGCTGGCTTGGCGGTTACAACTTCCAATGGGCGTGGTCCTCGGGCCACGCCGCCGGAAGTGCCATCGCAAGCCGTTAGCCTACGACGTTGTAACCCCGTCCGCGCATACAGTTGCGCACGATGACTTCCTTGTTCTGGTTCTTGTTGATCACGTCAGCACCTGCACCAACCAACGCACCGGCAACGGCGGCGCGACCCAGGTTGTCGCTGCTGTCCTGAACGATGCCGGTGACGGCTGCAGCACCTGCGGCGCCGATTGCGGCATTACCTGCGGTCGATCCGTCAACGCTGGCCTGCGAGGCTGCAAGTTGCTGGCACTGATACAGGTCCGAGTTGTAGTTCGGGCCTACTGGGCCATCGATCACGGGCTGATAGTTGGCCCCGGTATTGGTGCAAGCCGCAGCAGCCAGCAGCGCTGGAACGACCAGAAGAAGTTTACGGTTTGGCATATTCATGACCTCGTGTTGAATTTCCTGAAGGCAAAAACCAATGCAGGCAGTGCGTCAAGCAGATAGGCCCACAGCTTCGCCGAACCGGCGATCTATTGCAAACGCATTGCTTTCAGAGGCGTTTTTTAACCTGAACCACGAAGTCATCGCCACGTTGTTCGAAGTTGTCATACTGGTCGAAACTGGCCGCAGCAGGTGCCAATAGAACGGTTTCACCGGGCTGCGCATCGGCCATGGCCTGCATAACCGCCGCTTCCATAGTGGTGCAGACTTGCGCATCGGCCTGCAACTGCATTGCAAAGCTCGCCGCCTCACGCCCGATGACGTAGGCCTTGATTACGTGGTCCCCTGCCCCGTTCAGCGCCTCAAGCCCGCCTTCTTTCTCAAGCCCGCCACAGATCCAACGTATCTTCTTGAACGCGCTCAACGCTTTGAGGGCGCTATCTACGTTGGTAGCTTTCGAGTCGTTCACATAGGTCACGCCATCCGCCTCGGCGATGATCTGGCTACGATGCGGCAGACCGGGGAAACTGTGCAGCGCATCTTCTATGACGCGCGGCGCAAGGCCCAATGAGCGACAGGCGGCATAGGCAGCACATGCGTTCTGGTGATTATGCGCACCGGGCAGGCCCTTGATCTCACGCAGGTCGATCGATCCGGCCTGACGGCCCTTGCGGTATTCCGACAGGAAACCCTTGCGGGCAAAGACCTGCCAACCCGCCCCGGTCAGCTTGCGCGCCACCGAGACGCGGATCACCCGGTCATCCGACGGCCCCTCGGCCAGTTGCCCGGCCAGAAACGCGCCCTCGGCTTCATCGATGCCGATCACGGCGCGGTCCGGGCCGCCTTCGGCGAACAGGCGACGTTTGGCGGCAAAGTAACCACCCATTCCACCATGTCGATCCAAGTGATCAGGTGAAAGATTGGTGAAAACCGCCACATCCGGCGTCAGTGCGCGGGCCAGTTCGGTCTGGTAGCTCGATAGCTCCAGTACCACAACCGATCCATCGCCACCTGGGTCGATGTCCAGCACGCCGCGCCCGATGTTACCCGCCAGTTGCGAGTCGCGCCCGGCCTCGGTCAGGATGTGTTGGATCAACGCAGCGGTGGTTGATTTGCCATTCGATCCCGTCACCGCGATGACGCGCGGTGGGATGTCGTAGTTGTTCCATTCAGGGCCTGCGAAAGAGCGAAAGAACAGACCTATATCATTGTCGACCGGAACTCCGGCTTCCAACGCAGCGGCCACAACCGGGTTCGGCGCGGGGTAGAGATGAGGGATGCCGGGCGAGACAATTAGTGCGGCAATATCGTCAAACGCCCCGTGGCGGCGCAGATCGACACACGAGAATCCCTCGACCTCTGCCGCTTCACGCGCGGCGGGGTTGTCATCCCAGCAGATCGGCTCAGCCTTGCCAGCGCGCAGCGCTCGTGCGGTGGTCAGACCCGACCGACCTAGCCCCAGAACCGCTACTTTCTGCCCTGAAAACCCTTTGACCGGGATCATTGCCATACACCTTCTATCCGAGCCGCTCTTCCAGCCAGTCCGCCCGCCAAGAGACCGGCCCTTTTGGAACGTTTTCTATTACGAACCCATAGTCTGGTAACCGGTCGCACAAAGCATCGTATTCCGCAATAGCTGCGGCCAAGTTGTGCCGCCGGTCATCATCCTGTTCGAATATCTCAGGCCAAGGAGGAAAGAGAAACACGCATGGGTCGTAGCCCAAGTGCAGTATCTGTTCACGCACTTTGGTCTCCAACGGTGTAACGGTTCGATCAAACCAAATCAGCGCGTCCAATGCCGAACGATCAAATAGCACAAGATCATCTTTGGCATTGTTGAAGTCTGATATCGCAAGTTCAATGATCCGGCGGCAGAATACCTCGGAGTTGACCCAAGGCAGAGCGCGACCACCACCTTGTCTTTCCTCGGCAATGACACGACGACCCGGCTCGGAAACTGTTGAATATCCGCGTCGGGCCATCTCCTCCAGCAGTGTTGATTTGCCACCACCGGAGCATCCAGAAAGCACGACGCAACGCGGGCTCATCTGACTTTCAGCGTCGCCAGCCCGATCATCGCTAAGATCAGTGAAATGATCCAGAACCGGATCACGATGGTGGGTTCAGCCCAGCCCTTTTTCTCATAATGGTGATGGATCGGCGCCATCAGGAACACCCGCTTTCCGGTCCGTTTGAAATAAAGAACCTGGATGATCACACTTAAAGCTTCAACCACGAACAGCCCGCCCACGACTGCCAATACCAACTCGTGTTTGGTAGCCACGGCAATCGCGCCCAGCGCACCACCCAGAGCCAGTGATCCGGTATCACCCATGAAAACCGCCGCCGGAGGGGCGTTGTACCACAGGAATCCCAGCCCCGCGCCAAACAGCGCTGAAGTGAAGATGAAGATTTCACCGGTCCCAGGTACATAGTGAACATCAAGATACTCGGTAAAGTCGACCCGCCCAACCGCATAGGCAATTACACCAAGGGTCGAGGCCGCGATCATCGCGGGCATGATCGCCAGCCCGTCCAGACCATCTGTCAGGTTCACCGCGTTGGCCGCACCCACAATTACGATCACCGCAAAGGGGATATAGAAAAGGCCAAGATTGATCAGCGTATCCTTGAACACCGGCAGAGCCAGCTGGTTTTGCAAATCGCTGGGATGGTGCAGCGTCGCCCAGAGTGACGCCAGCACGGCGATGATGATCCCCAGCGCCAACCGCATCTTACCGGAAACGCCCTTGGTGTTCTGCTTTGAGACCTTGGCATAATCGTCCGCAAAGCCGATGGCCGCATAGGCCAGCGTCACGAACAGTACCATCCAGACATATGGATTGTCCCAGCGCGCCCAGATCAGGGTCGACGTGACCAGAGCGCCCACGATCAGCAGACCGCCCATGGTAGGGGTTCCAGCCTTGGACAGATGCGCCTCGGGGCCGTCATCGCGGATCGGTTGACCTTTGCCTTGCCGTTTGCGCAATACGTTGATCAAGGGTTTTCCGAACAAAAACCCAAAGATCAGCGCAGTCAGAAAGGCGCCCCCCGCCCGGAAGGTGATATAGCGGAAGAGGTTCCAGAAATCCCCTCCGTCCGACAGGGCGGTTAACCAATAGAGCATTACAAAACCTTTCTCACAATACGGCGGCTCTCTGGCGCGCTGCCATGCCCCATTTGCCGCAGACCGTCAACGATCTGTGCCAGAGCCATGCTGAGAGAGCCCTTGGCCATCACTACATCGCCGCTACGGATCAATTCCGGCAGATGGGCGGCCATCTCATCGCTGGTTTCCGTCCACAACCCGCGCTTGCCCTCGGGCAGAGCCTGATGCAGCGCTTGCATCAAAGGGCCGATGCAATGAACATGATCGACATGCGCCATCGCAGGCACCTCGGCCATGGCGGCGTGCATCGCCTGCTCTTGCGCACCAAGCTCTTTCATGTCGCCCAGAAACGCGATCTTGCGTTTGCCCGCCGACGCAAACAGCACGTCGAGAGCGGCCTCCATCGAGGTTGGATTGGCGTTGTAGCTGTCATCGAGCAGTTCAATCTGCCCACCATCTGGCAGCGCGATCACCTCGCGCACACCGCGCCCTATGACCGGAGACCAGCCGCGCAGACCGGCAATCGCCTGATCCAGATCGACCCCCAGCGCGACACAGGCCGCCAGAGCGCCCAGCGCATTCATAGCAAAGTGAGTTCCCGCGGATTGGACATCGAATGTGATGTCTGCTCCGCCGACAATACCGTGTCCCCGCACCGAGTCAGGGCCTTGGAGCACGTTGGTCAGGGCATAGTCCCGCGCCTTGTGGCCAAATTCGACGATCCTTGCACCATGCGCAGCGGCGCAGTCGCGCAAGATGCCCGCGTGTTCGATATCGGCGTTGACGATAGCGGTGCCGCCCTCGGCCAGCCCGTCGAAGATCGCAGCCTTTTCAAAAGCAATACCCGCAACCGAGTCGAAGGCTTCGAGGTGGACGGCGGCTACTGTGGTCACCAGCCCCACATGCGGTTGCGCCTGACGCGCCAGCGGAGCGATTTCGCCCGGATGATTCATGCCGATCTCGATCACCGCGAACTCGGTGTCGCGCGGCATTCGCGCCAGCGTCAAAGGCACGCCCCAATGGTTATTGTAGCTGGCGACACTGGCATGAGTTTTGCCTTGCGTCTCCAGAATGCTGGCCAGCATTTCCTTAGTCGAGGTTTTACCCACGCTGCCAGTCACCCCCACCACGCGCGCACCTGTCCGGGCGCGAGCCGCCTGCCCCAACGCCTCTAGACCCGTCTGCACATCGTCGACGATCAACAGCGGTGCATCTTCGGGCACGCCTTCGGGAATATGCGACACAAGCGCTGCGCCTGCGCCTTTTTCAAGCGCTTGGGCGACGAAATCATGGCCGTCGCGGGCAGCCTTCAACGCAACGAACAGGTCACCCGGCTGCAGGGTGCGCGTGTCGATGGAGACGCCGTTCACCTGCCAATCGGTGGGGGCGCGCCCGTTGGTGGCCTCTGCGGCCTCGGCTGCAGTCCAGAGCGTCATGCGACCCTCCCGTCCAGCGCGGCAACGCTGATACTGGCCTGTTCCACATCGTCAAAGGGCAGGACCTGATCTCCGACGATCTGGCCGGTTTCGTGTCCCTTGCCCGCAATCAGCAGAGCGTCGCCCGGTTGCAGCGCGTCGATGCCGCGCAGGATGGCCTCGGCCCGGTCGCCGACTTCCGTGGCTTCGGGTGCGCCCAACATGACAGCACCGCGGATGGTGGCCGGGTCTTCGCTGCGTGGGTTGTCATCGGTAACAAAGACCAGATCGGCGTTTTCAGCAGCGGCCCGCCCCATCAATGGGCGTTTAGTGGCGTCTCGGTCACCGCCTGCACCAACAATGGCGATCAGACGTCCCATGACATGCGGGCGCATCGCCTTCAGTGCAGTGGCCACGGCATCCGGCGTATGCGCGTAATCGACAAACACCGCCGCGCCGTTGTCGCGGGTGGCAGCCAGCTGCATCCGTCCGCGCACGGTGATCAGGTGCGGCAAGGTTTCGAACACGCGGTCGGGGTCCTCGCCCGCCGCGATGACCAATCCGCAAGCCAGCAAAACGTTCTCGGCCTGAAAGCCGCCGATCAGATTCAGGCGGGTTTGATAGGCCTTGCCTTTCCATGAAAAGCGCAAATCCTGCCCGGTCGCGTCAAAGCGTTGATTCAGAAGACAAAGATCAGAACCCTCAGGGCCCACGGTGATGATATTCTGGCCGCGTGCCTCGGCGATCTTGCGCATCTCAGCACCCTTGGGATCACCAAGGTTGACCACAGCGACCCCGTCTTCGGGCAGCACACGATCAAACAGACCCGCCTTGGCTGCGAAATAGGCCTCGAACGTGTCGTGATAGTCCAGATGATCCTGCGTGAAATTCGAGAAACCGGCAGCGGTCAGATGCACCCCGTCCAAGCGACGCTGTTCAAGCCCGTGCGAGGAGGCCTCCATCGCCGCATGGGTCACGCCATTTTCGGCAGCTTCGGCGAGACAGCGGTGCAGAGTGACCGGCTCGGGTGTTGTATGGGCCAGCGGCGCAGTCCATGCGCCCTCGACCCCAATGGTGCCTAGGTTGACGGCGGCAAGTCCAAGCTCGGTCCAGATCTGGCGGACGAAACTGGCGACCGAGGTTTTTCCATTGGTGCCGGTGACCGCCACGATAGTCTGCGGTTGCGCGCCAAACCATAGGGCGGCGGCCCCTGCCAGTGCCTGACGGGGGTCTTCCGTGACGATCAGCGCAGCATCGGATGCGGCCAGTTCGTCGGTGGCGATCTCGGCCCCTTTCGCGTCCGTCAGGATCGCGGCGGCCCCCATGCGCAAGGCGTATTGGATGAAGTCTCCACCATGGACTCGGGTGCCGGGAAGGGCTGCAAAGAGGAAACCGTCTTTGACCTCGCGGCTGTCAACAGCCAGACCGGTGATTTCGGGATTGGCCCCTCCCCGTGCGGTCAGGGCCAGTTCGCTGAGTTTCTTTGACCGATTGCCCATGACCCACCTTTCGCTGGACAGCCTAATTTGAGGTCAGCGTTATAGCAGCGCGCGCCTCAGGCTCAAGCCGGGGTCTGAGACCCAATAGCGGCGCCACCCGTCCAATCAGTTCGGCAGCAACGGGAACGGCAGTCCAACCCGCCGTGCGGCGCTTTTCGCCATAGGCCACGATGGACGGTTCATCCAGCGTGACGATTAGCACATATTTCGGATCATAAGCCGGGAAGATGGTGGCGAAGGTGGCAATCACCTTGTCCTCATAATACCCGCCACGCGGCTTGGGTTTATCGGCAGTACCGGTTTTTCCCGCCACGTCGTACCCTTTGACATCACCAAAGCTGGCGGTGCCATCCGTGACCACTTTGCGTAGCATATTTTGCGCCTGCTTGGCGGTGTTTTCGGACATCACGCGAGGGCCGTATTGCGGGCCATAGCGGCGCAGGATCGTGGGGCTGACATAGTACCCGCCATTGGCAATCGCTGCGTAACCAGCGGCCAGATGCATGGGGCTGGTCGAAAGGCCGTGGCCATAAGAAATCGTCACGGTGCTCAACTCACCCCATTTCTTGGGCTTGAGCGGTTGCCCGCCCTTGGCCTCGACAATCTCGAATGGCGTTGGGTCGAACATGCCTAGCGCGTTCAGAAAATCCTGTTGCCGGTCGGCCCCGATTTGCAAGGCCAGCCGCCCGGTGCCTCGGTTCGAGCTGTACTTGATTACATCCGAGACACTGATCTCACCATAATTCTTGCCGTTAAACTCGCCAATCGGGAAGCGCCCGATTTTCATCGGGCCGGAAGTGTCAATGATGGTGTTGGAGTTCACCAGACCCAGCTGCACCGCCTGCGCGGCGGTGAAGATCTTGAACACCGAACCCAGCTCATAGACACCCTGTACATAGCGATTGAACAGCGGGCTGTCCGAGGGATCAAAGCCCGAGGTCGGGGGGCGCGGACGGTCATTGGGGTCAAAAGACGGCAACGACGCGGCCGAGACGACCTCGCCCGTATGGGCGTTCATCAAAACCGCCGAGGCTCCTTTGGCGTTCATGATCTTCATGCCGCCATAAAGCACTTGTTCTACCGCCGCTTGAACGGTCAGATCCAGCGACAGTTGCAGCGGCTTGTTGCCGTTGGCCGGGTCGCGCAGATAGCCGTCGAACTGTTTTTCGACGCCAGCTACGCCGATCACCTCAGCTGCGCTGACACCTTCGCGGCCAAAGCCCGAGCCGCCCAGAATATGCGCCGCGAGTCTGCCATTGGGATATAGCCGCATTTCGCGCGGGCCGAACAGGATGCCGGGATCTCCGATGTCATGCACCGCCTGCTTCTGCTCGGGCGAGATGCGCTTCTTGATCCACAGGAATTTTCGCTTACCGGTGAAGTCTTTGACCAAACGCTCTTTTTCCAGATCAGGGAAAATAGCGACCAGTTGCTCGGCTGCGGCGATCGGGTCAATCATCAACGGTGGCTGCGCATAGACAGAATAGGTGTCCAGATTGGTCGCCAGAATACGGCCTTCGCGATCCACGATATTGGCGCGCTGCATGGCGATGGAGGCCCCCGGCGCACTTGCCAATGGTTCTTGCGCCTCGGATGTCGCCAGAACGCCCATACGAAAGCCTACGACTGAAAAGGCGCAAAAGAAGAAAAGACCCAACACCAACAGGCGGCCCTCGGCGCGGGCGCGGGCGCGGTCTTTCATGTCTTCGTGGCGTTTGCGGATGTTCTCTCGTTCAATCGCCTTGGGGTTTTCACCCTTTGCACGGGCGTCGAGGATACGGGCCAGAGGGCGAAGTGGTGTACGGGTCATGGAACCTGCACCTCGATCAGTGCCTGAATGTCAGTGACTTCCTGTATTTCAAGCGGGTCGACGATGGGCAGATCCGGGTCCTCGCCATAGGAAATCTGATCGGCGCGACCAAACTGCTCAGCCCGCAGAGGCAGCAAGCTGAGACGTTCGAAATTCAAGTCCGCCAGCTCACGCAAACGATCAGGCCGGTTTAGATAGGCCCATTCAGCATTCAGCACGGCGAGTCGCGCCTGCGCCATACCGATCTGGCCTTGCAGCGACTGCGTTTCCTTCAGCACCTGCTGCGTGCGGTAGTTCTCTTGATAAGCCCAAAGCGCCAGCCCGAACACGGATAGTGCAGTCAACACATACAGAATACTCTTCATCTTGCCCTTCCCCCCAATTGCGGCATGCCGATGGCCCGGGCCTCAATTTCCCCTGCTGGGGCATCCGTTCTTATCGCGACACGCAATTTTGCAGAGCGTGCACGTGGGTTTTCTTCAAGTTCCTGCTCATCCGGCCCAACGGCCTTGCGGGTCTTGAGTGTGAATTGCGGCTTCTCCTGCTCCATCTCAGGCGCATAACGGTTGGCGCGTCCGGTTTTGCCCGCGCGCGATTGGAAGAACCGCTTCACCATCCGGTCTTCTATGGAATGGAAAGTCACAACGGCCAGTTGCCCCCCCGGTTTCAAAGCGCGCTCGGCGGCCATAAGCCCCTGAAACAGTTCTTCGTATTCTGCGTTCACCGCGATCCGTAGCCCCTGAAAACTGCGCGTCGCCGGGTGCGATTGGCCCGGTTTGGGGCGCGGCAGGCAGGATTCGATAATCTCGACCAGCCGCAGAGTTGTTGTGATCGGTTCTTCGGCCCGCGCCTTGACGATGGCCTTTGCTATACGACGACTGGCGCGTTCCTCACCGAAATGGAACAGGATGTCGGCCAATTGCGTCTCGGTTGCCGTATTCACCAGATCAGCTGCGCTTTCACCATCTTGGCTCATCCGCATGTCCAACGGACCGTCTTTCATGAAGGAAAAACCGCGTTCAGCCTGATCCAACTGCATGGATGAGACACCAAGGTCCAGCACCACGCCATCCAGGTCCTGTGCATAATCATCCATGCGAGAGAACACGCCCTGCTGCATCACCAGCCGGTCACCATATTCCCCAGCCCAGTCAGCGGCCATTTCAAATGCCAGTGGGTCGCGATCGACGCCAATGACTTTCTCGGCCCCGGCCTCCAGCAACGCACGAGTATAGCCGCCTGCGCCGAATGTGCCGTCCAGCCAGGCACCGGATACCGGCGCCACAGCGGCCAGCAACGGGCGCAGCAGTACGGGGATATGAGGTTTGTCCGATGAGGTCTGAGCGCCGGCCATGCCGTCACCCATCCCCGATGCCATCGAGATACTGCATCGGATCGAAGTCATCTGGCAGATCGTCCAGCCATTCCTCGGTGGTGGCCAGTTCTTCGGCCTCGTATGTCTCGGGCTTCCAGATCTGGAAGGTATCACCGGCGGCGATAAAGAACGCCTCGTTTTCAAGGTCGATCTTGTTGCGCAGCTTTGCGGGCAGCACCAAACGACCCGTTTCGTCCACATTGGTCGGGAAGGACTGACCATGGAACATCCGCTGAAGCATCCGACGCTGCATCGAGCCTCGCGGCAGCGCATCGATCTTGGCATCCACCTCGTCGATCGCTTCCATGGTGTAACATTCAAGGTATTTGCGGCGGTGGTCGCCATAGACAATCACGAGTTCAGGATTGTCACCGGGTTGCCAACTGGGGTCCGAGGCCTCAAGCACACGACGAAACGAGGCCGGGATCGAGACCCTGCCCTTCGTATCCACCTTATGCTGGCTTTCGCCTCTAAACCTGCGCGCCAAGACGACTGTCCCTTTCGCTTGCGCCCCACCTCAAAATTCACGTTCCCCCCGGAAGTAAAACGGCGGGTTGATCTGCTGCCACTGATCAACCCGCCGCATTGACCCGCTTTGCGGGATGTCCAGCTGCGCGCGCCACCTGGGGGGATGTCTGCTCGCCCGCGCGCCGGATCTGTTAAGTGATGAAAGCGAGATGCCTGTATGAAACCTGTTTTTGTATTTTTGGTTCGGGGTCGTTTGGCGCCCCTTAACTGTCCTCGCCCTCATCGGGTACACAAGGGATGCCATGGGAATTCATGGAAATCAATAGGAAATTTGCATAGAGAGGCGTGATGCAGGCTTCAGATCAAGACTAATACAATCGAAACTTGGATCAGATATGCCACAAATTGTGCCCCCGATGCTCAACAACACTAAATATGTAAGAATTGACGCCTAGATTATTCCTCCCATGAATTCCCAATAATTTTTAGAATTATGCATTATTTGGCGCAGACACCCATGAATGACAGCCGAAGAGGACGAATCGCGGTCCTTTTACAGGCCATTCCCATAGGCGACCCATGCTTTCCCATAGCACCATCACCCCAGGCGCCGGACCTGCGGCGAGAAGATTTGCCCCCTCCTGAGTTGACACAACATGCCCAAACAAACACCAATTCCGCTCAATAGATAAGCGGTCACCATCACAGGGTCTGGACACACGAAACGTCAACCGCACGTGAAAACCAGTATTTTAAAGGCAATTATTGGGGCGTACCGGATTATCCTGCCAATCCATGCATTTGCTGCATAGCAGCATTGACGACGCGAACTATTGTGCAATCGCAGCATTTGCCTATCTTCAGTCTTAAGCAAACGCCGGACGATGCCGGCAACAGTAAGAATGAACGGATCATGAAGATGGCAGTCGCAAGCACACAAACAGCTCTGAAAGGCACACCGGCAAATGGAATCTCAATGCTGGTTGAGACCGTGAAAACCCGGGTTGCTCGTTATCGCCTGTACCGTCAGACAGTCAACGAATTGTCGGGACTGTCAGATCGGGAATTGGCTGATCTGGGCTTGCACCGCTCGATGATCCGCCGGCTGGCCCAACAGGCCACCGAAGAGCAGATCGCGCGGTAAGCGCAACAAGAACACCGAGATCAGGTCCGTCCTCCTCCCTTTCGGACCTGTATTTCAGCGGCAGCGTCTCTCCTCCTCCCTGACGTTGCCGCACCTAATACCGGCCCTGACCGCCGGAACCTGATACATCGGGGCTCTCCTCCTCCCTGCCTCGATGTTGAAAGCGCGCGGCGACGTCTTCCTCCTCCCTGACGTCGCCGCGTCTTCCTCATACCGGGATCAAACCCGGGTTCGGATACATCGGGGCTTCCTCCTCCCTGCCCTGATGTAGAAAAGAACGGCGGTTCCCCTCCTCCTCCCTGGGAACCGCCGTTTTTCGTTTTTTGCGCACAAGATGTAGGCTGGGGTCGTGAACGATTTGTCAGGAGTCTCCCATGGCCGCTTATTTCATCGCCCAGATTTCCATTCATGACCCGGATGGGTACCAGAAATACCTCGAAGGATTCATGCCGATCTTTGACCGGCATGGCGGAAGGCTTCTAACCGTATCCTCAAAACCCGTTGAAGTGATCGAAGGCAGTTGGGAAGAAGATGGGATCGTCCTGATGGAGTTTCCGGATATGGCTGCCGCAAACGCGTGGAAGGACGATCCGGACTATGTCGAATTGGCCAAGATCCGGCAAAAAACGGCGACGGCGAATCTTGTGCTGGTCGAAGGGTTGTAAGCTTCAGAACGGCACGTCATCCTTGTTGGTCAGAAAGCGCGAGACCACTTTCTTGACCCCTGCCTTGTCGAAATCGACCTCGACTTTGTCACCTTCGATGCCGATCACTGCGCCATAGCCGAATTTCTGGTGAAACACTCGCTCGCCCAGCGTAAAGCTGGCCACGGCTGTCGCATCAATCACAGTATTCCGGCTTTCTTTTGGCTGAGACATGCCATATCGCCCCTGCCGCGCCTGCATCCGCTTCCAGCCCGGAGAGTTATAGACACTCGCCTCGGCTGCGCGGGTTTCGATACCGGCGGTGGTCTGACCACCACCATAGAGACCCGGAGGCGTCAGCACTTCCACATGATCTTCAGGCAGCTCATCGATGAACCGGGACGGTATCATCGATTGCAGTCCTCTGAACTCTCCTGAAAAAATCATACGATTTGTAGCAAAGGATATCGTACAGATCTCTTTGGCACGCGTGATACCAACATACGCGAGACGTCGCTCCTCTTCGAGGCCCTTGATTCCTGACTCGTCCATTGAGCGTTGAGAAGGAAATAGCCCCTCCTCCCATCCCGAAAGAAAAACTGCCGGATATTCCGAGCCTTTGGCTGCATGAAGTGTCATAATCGAGACCTTCGGCTCATCTTTGTCCTGATCGTTATCCATAACTAGACTTACATGCTCGAGAAATCCTTGCAGGTTCTCGAAATCACCCAGGTGATTGACCAACTCTTTCAGATTTTCCAACCGTCCGGCAGCCTCATGATCACGTGGTTTGCGCTGTGGTCTTTGCGCCATCTTCATTTCATCATCGGAAAGAGGCTTTAGGTAGCTTTCTGTGTAGCCACTTTCGTCAAGTATGATCTGAGCAAGCTCAACATGTGATACATCAGGCTCACCATATCGTATCGGTGTGGCACCGTCATCAATCACCGAATCGTCATCAATTTCAATTAGCGAACCGCGAGTCTTGGCATTCCAGCGTTCAAGCCCGTCAAGCAGCTCTCGCAAAGAAATAGCACCTTTGCCCTTGATCAAGCCCCGATCAACCGCGATGCGTGCACTTTCGATTTGTGATTTTCCTTCTTCACGAGCGATGAGCTGAATGGTTTGTTGCGCCTTTGCACCCAAAAAACGCTTTGGAGTGTTAACAATCCGCTCGAAAGCCAGATCATTGTCAGGGCTAACCACGACTCGGAAGTAAGCAATCGCATCTCTGATTTCCAATCTGCGATAAAATGGCACCCCGCCTATAACTCTGTATGGCATTCCGATTTTTAGAAACCGATCCTCAAGCACTTTCATTTGGTGGGTCGCACGAACCATTATTGCCATCTCATCTAGCTCAATGGGCCGCATTCCACGGGTACCGCTTTGCATCGCGTCGATCTCGTCACAAATCCAGCGCGCTTCTTCCTCGGCATCCCAATGACCGATCAGATGAACCTTTTCGCCCTCTTTCTCTGCGGTCCAAAGCTCCTTACCCAGACGTCTTTCATTGCCACGAATGACGTTGGACGCTGCGGCGAGTATATGCGGAGTTGAGCGATAGTTTTGCTCCAGCCGCACCACATGAGCGCCCGGAAAATCTTTTTCAAACCGCAGGATGTTGCCGACCTCAGCTCCACGCCAGCCATAAATCGATTGATCGTCATCGCCGACGCAGCAGATGTTCTTATGTCCTCCGGCCAGCAGGCGCAGCCAGAGATACTGAGCGATGTTGGTATCCTGATACTCGTCCACAAGGATGTAACGGAACCAGCGCTGGTATTGCTCCAGCACGTCCGGGTGGGTTTGGAAAATCGTGACCATGTGCAGCAACAGATCGCCGAAATCTACCGCATTCAGCTCGCGTAGGCGGGTCTGGTATTGGGCATAAAGCTCGATGCCCTTGTGATTATAGGCCCCCGCATCCGCAGCAGGCACCTTGTCGGGCGTCAGCGCTCGGTTTTTCCAGTCATCGATGATCCCGGCCAGCATCCGAGCGGGCCAGCGCTTGTCGTCAATGTTGGCGGTTTGAGTCAGCTGTTTCAGCAGCCGTTTCTGATCGTCAGTGTCCAAAATTGTGAAGTTCGATTTCAGATCGACCAGTTCCGCATGGCGACGCAGCAGCTTGACGCAGATTGCGTGGAAGGTGCCAAGCCACGGCATCCCCTCAGCGGGTCGGCCCAGCATCCGCCCTACCCGCTCTTTCATCTCTCGCGCGGCCTTATTGGTGAAGGTCACCGCCAGAATCTCATTCTCGCGCACCCTATGTGTCCTGAGCAGATGGGTGATCCGAGCGGTCAGAGCTTTTGTTTTGCCCGTGCCCGCACCAGCCAACATCAGCACCGGACCATCCAGCCGCTCAACCGCTTCGCGCTGCGCCGGGTTGAGATCGTTGAGGTACTCAGCCGTAGTCGCAGGCATCGCCCGCGCCGACAGCGATGCGCCTTCGAAGGCGTCCATTTCGTCAAAACTGCTCATGGCTCTAAACTACGTCGGATGGGCGCGGAGGGAAAGGGTTTGTTCACGGCTTGTTCACTCAAATCAAATAGAATCATCCCTCCAAAGGGCGCAGCGAGGATATTCGGAGAAACGGGCATTATTTGCTCTTTCCCACGGGGGATTGATGCCGCAATGCAGCATGTGCAATAAGTTTGCGCAAAAGGGCGGCGTTTGCGAGCGTTAACATGCCGGTTCTACCCAGAACTACATATGTACGAGGCCGTATTGTCCGCCTATGCACAAGGCCACAGCCATTAAGACCGGGACCTGAAATGACAGACTTCAAGAAAATCCTGATTGCCAATCGCGGCGAGATTGCCATCCGTGTAATGCGGGCAGCCAACGAGATGGGCAAGCGCACCGTCGCGGTCTTTGCCGAGGAGGACAAGTTGGGCCTGCACCGGTTCAAGGCGGATGAGGCCTATCGCATTGGCGCAGATCTGGGACCGGTTGCGGCGTATCTGTCGATTGACGAGATCATCCGGGTGGCCAAAGAAAGCGGCGCAGATGCGATCCACCCCGGTTACGGTTTGCTGTCCGAAAACCCGGATTTCGTGGATGCCTGTGTTCAGAACGGCATCACCTTCATCGGACCAAAGGCCGAGACCATGCGCGCGCTTGGCGACAAGGCTAGCGCTCGGAAAGTGGCGATTGCCGCCGACGTTCCGGTTATCCCGGCGACCGAGGTGTTGGGCGACGACATGGTAGCCATCAAGGCCGAGGCAGCCGAGATCGGCTATCCGCTGATGCTGAAAGCGTCTTGGGGCGGTGGCGGACGCGGGATGCGCCCGATCCTGTCCGAGGATGAGCTGGAAGAGAAAGTGCTGGAAGGCCGCCGCGAAGCCGAGGCCGCCTTTGGCAACGGTGAGGGCTATCTGGAAAAGATGATCACCCGTGCCCGCCATGTTGAGGTGCAGATTCTCGGCGATAAGCACGGTGAGATATACCACCTCTATGAACGCGATTGTTCGGTCCAGCGCCGCAACCAGAAGGTCGTGGAACGCGCGCCTGCCCCGTACCTGACTGAAGAACAGCGCGCCGAAATCTGCGAGCTGGGCCGCCGTATCTGCGCCCATGTGAACTATGAATGCGCGGGCACCGTCGAGTTCCTGATGGATATGAACACCGGCAAGTTCTACTTCATCGAAGTGAACCCGCGCGTGCAGGTGGAACACACCGTAACCGAGGAAGTCACCGGCATCGACATCGTGCAGGCTCAGATCCTGATCGCCGAGGGCAAGACCCTGACCGAGGCCACCGGCAAGGCCACGCAGTCCGACATTCGCCTGAACGGCCACGCGCTGCAGACCCGCGTGACCACCGAGGACCCGCTAAACAACTTCATCCCCGACTATGGCCGCATCACCGCCTATCGCTCGGCCACCGGCATGGGCATTCGCCTGGATGGCGGCACCGCTTATGCAGGCGGGGTGATCACGCGGTATTACGATTCGCTGCTGACCAAGGTGACCGCTTGGGCCCCAACGCCAGAAAAGGCGATTGCGCGGATGGACCGTGCGCTGCGGGAATTCCGTGTGCGCGGTGTTTCCACCAACATCGCATTTGTCGAAAACCTGCTAAAGCACCCGACTTTCCTGTCGAATGAATACACCACCAAATTCATCGATGAGACACCGGACCTGTTCCAGTTCAAGAAGCGCCGCGACCGGGGCACCAAGGTTCTGAACTATATCGCCGACATCACTGTGAACGGGCATCCCGAAACCAAGGATCGCCCGATGCCGCGCCTCGACCTGAAAGAGGCCAGGCCCCCCGCGCCCAAGGCCGAACCGCAGATGGGCACCCGCAACCTGCTGGAGCAAAAAGGCCCGCAGGCGGTTGCTGACTGGATGAAGGCGCAGCGTCAGCTGCTGATCACCGACACCACCATGCGCGACGGGCACCAATCGCTGCTGGCAACCCGGATGCGCTCGATCGATATGATCAAAGTAGCACCCAGCTATGCTGCGAACTTGCCGCAGCTATTCAGCGTCGAATGCTGGGGCGGTGCTACCTTCGATGTCGCCTATCGCTTCCTGCAGGAATGCCCTTGGCAGCGCCTGCGTGATCTGCGTGAGGCGATGCCGAACCTGATGACCCAGATGCTGCTGCGCGGGGCGAACGGGGTTGGCTATACCAACTATCCCGATAACGTGGTGCAGGAGTTTGTGCGTCAGGCGGCCAAGGGTGTCGACGTGTTCCGCGTGTTCGATTCGCTGAACTGGGTCGAGAACATGCGCGTCGCCATGGACGCGGTGATCGAAAACAACAAGATCTGTGAAGGCACCGTTTGCTATACCGGCGATATTCTGGACCCGGACCGCGCCAAGTATGACCTCAAATACTATGTCGGCATGGCCAAGGAACTGCGTGACGCGGGCGCACATGTGCTGGGCCTGAAGGATATGGCGGGGCTTCTGAAACCGGCCTCCGCCAAGATCCTGATCCGGGCACTGAAGGAAGAGGTCGGGCTGCCGATCCACTTCCACACCCATGACACCGCAGGCATTGCAAGCGCCACCATTCTGGCCGCCTCCGAGGCCGGCGTGGACGCGGTGGATTGCGCGATGGACAGTTTCAGCGGCAACACCTCTCAGGCAACGCTCGGCACCGTGGTCGAGGCGTTGCGCCATACCGAGCGAGACACCGGGCTGGACATCAAAGCCATCCGCGAGATCAGCGACTATTTCGAAGCGGTGCGTGGCCAATACGCAGCCTTCGAGTCCAGCCTGCAGGCCCCGGCCTCCGAGGTGTATCTGCACGAAATGCCTGGTGGTCAGTTTACCAACCTCAAGGCACAGGCGCGTTCGCTTGGGCTGGAAGAGCGCTGGCATGAGGTTGCTCAGATGTATGCGGACGTGAACCAGATGTTCGGCGATATCGTCAAGGTGACGCCGTCGTCCAAGGTGGTCGGTGACATGGCGCTGATGATGGTCAGCCAGAACATGACACGTGCGCAGGTCGAAGACCCGAACACTGATGTCGCCTTCCCCGACTCGGTGGTGGATATGATGCGCGGCAATCTGGGTCAGCCTCCGGGCGGGTTCCCCGATACAATCATCCAGAAGGTCCTGAAGGACGAGGCCCCCAACACCGAACGCCCCGGCAAGCATGTCGAAGCGGTCGATCTCGAGGCCACCCGCGCCGATTTGTCCAAACAGCTTGAGGGCAAAGAGATCGATGACGAGGACCTGAACGGATATCTGATGTATCCCAAGGTGTTCCTCGACTATATGGGCCGTCACCGCACTTATGGCCCGGTCCGTACCCTCCCCACGCGTACCTTCTTTTACGGCATGGAGCCGGGCGAGGAGATCACCGCCGAGATCGATCCCGGCAAGACGCTGGAGATTCGCTGTCAGGCCATCGGCGAGACGGACGAGAATGGCGAGGTTCGCGTGTTCTTCGAACTCAACGGTCAGCCCCGCGTGATCCGCGTGCCGAACCGTTTGGTGAAAGCATCAACCGCTCAGCGGCCAAAGGCCGAAGTTGGTAACCCCAACCATATCGGCGCGCCAATGCCGGGTGTCGTTGCAACTGTTGCCGCTGTCACAGGTCAAGAAGTCAAAGAAGGCGATCTGCTGCTGACCATCGAAGCGATGAAGATGGAAACAGGTATCCACGCCGAGCGCGACGCGGTGGTCAAGGCCGTTCACGTCCAGCCCGGAGGTCAAATCGACGCCAAGGATCTGCTGGTCGAACTGGAATAACCGGTTTAGCCTTCTAAGCTAATAAGGGCCGTTCGGGGAACCGGGCGGCCCTTTCAACATCAGGAGGCCGCATGCTGACCATCACCCCGATCTACGCCGCGTTGATCGCATTTCTGTACGTCGCACTCAGCGTGAATGTCATTCGGCAACGCCGGGTGGGCAAAATATCGGTCGGGGATCATGGCGACAAGGCCATGATCAAGGCAATGCGAACGCATGCGAACTGCGCCGAATACGCTCCCTTTGCTTTGCTGCTTATCGCCATGGTCGAACTGCAAGATGCTGGCGACTGGCTTGTGAACCTGCTGGGGATGTTACTTTTGGCGGGCAGGCTTCTGCACGCTTATGGTTTTGGCAAGACCCCACAGATCATCATCCTGCGCCAGATCGGAATGGGTCTGACCTTTACGGCCATATTGCTGGCGGCCATGGCGAATCTTGTTCTGGCTGTATGAGAACGTTTAGCCCGTCAAAACCTGTGTCTCGATCAAAGGAGCATGCGGGAGGCTAGGCTGCGCCTCTGCCAGTGTTTGATCGCTCTGACTGTAGATCACGGTGGTAAGAACAATCAGCGCCGCCAATGCCGCCATTTTAATGTCTGCAATATCTTTCATTTCCTCTGCCCAATCCCTTATTTCGTTCATTGCTATATCTCTTGAACACCGCAGCCCCGAATTTCCGTCGAAAGATTTTTGCCGTTTTTTGTGTTTTTCCGCTTGCAGCCTCGTGTGGGAATTTATACATCCCTCCTCACTCAACGGCGCGGGCGTAGCTCAGGGGTAGAGCATAACCTTGCCAAGGTTAGGGTCGGGCGTTCGAATCGCCTCGCCCGCTCCATTGAGAGGTCTACGGACCATATAAGTATCTGATGCGGGCGTAGCTCAGGGGTAGAGCATAACCTTGCCAAGGTTAGGGTCGGGCGTTCGAATCGCCTCGCCCGCTCCAGATACCAAACTCTCCGAACATGCTGGTTCTTTCGCGATTGCTGCGGCATCTTTGCTGCACATGAAATTACGACGGAGATGCGGATATGCCCGATTACGTCATTCGCGCCTTAACAGCAGACGAACTTCAAACCGCTGTAGATTGGGCGGGACAGGAAGGCTGGAACCCCGGGCTGCACGACGCGGTCTGTTTTCGCAGTTCGGACCCCGAAGGATTCAAGGGCGGTTTCCTGGACGGCCAGATGATCGCGTCCGCATCCGCCGTGAACTACGATGATGCCTACGCATTTCTTGGCTTCTACATCGTGCGTCCCGAGTTTCGCGGCTCGGGATACGGATTGCAGGTCGCCGAAGCGGTCAAGGCACATTGCCAGGATCGTAACATGGGCATGGATGGTGTGGTCGAACAGCAGGACAACTATCGGAAATTCGGTTTTGAACTGGCGTATGACAATTATCGATTCGCGGGCACCGTCGGCGGCATCCTGGATGCCCTGGGTCGCGTGGAGGACACTCGGGTTCGTCCAATCAACGCACTAACCGATGATCTAAAGTCGTATGACCGAGGCCTGTTCCCCGCCGCGCGCGACACGTTCTTGCGCGGCTGGTTGGAGGCACCCAGCCACGTTTCGCGGGTGTTTGAGGAAAATGGGCGGATCAAAGGCTATGCAACGTTGCGGCGCTGCCTGAGCGGGTACAAGGTCGGGCCTCTGTTTGCCAACAATCCACAAATCGCGCAGGCGCTTTTGGTTTCCCTTCTGACGACGCTACCCGCCGATCAGGCAAAGGCCGAGGTATTCATCGACAAGCCTAATCCAAACGCACAAGCCATGGAATTGGCCAAACAGTTGGGGCTGACCAAGGTATTTGAAACGGGGCGCATGTATTCCAGTCACGCGCCAGACATCGACCTTGACCGGATATATGGCATCACGACGTTTGAACTGGGCTAGAACGCCTTGAACGTCATCGTGGTCAGCGAGCGTTCGATATTGGGAATCACCAGCAGGTTTTCGTTGATGAAATGGCCCACATCCTCGGTTTCGGGGATGTAGAGCTTCAGCAGCAGGTCGTATTCGCCGCTTGTGGAATACAGTTCGGAATGGATTTCACGCAGCGCGATCTCTTCGGCGACTTTGTAGGTGGTACCGGGTTTGCAACGGATCTGGATGAAAACGCAGGTGGACATGGGCCGGGCCTTGTTGGTTCGTGTTGCCCGCAGGCTGGCACGGGCCGCGTCCGGGTGCAATCCCCTGCAACAGTTTGCAACGAAGGCTTAAAGCGGTCTGGATAGGTCGCCCATCCGGGTCTATAAGCGCGCCTGTAGCAAAAGGAATTCGCCCATGCGCAGCGCTAAGATCAGCCGTCAGACCGCCGAAACCGAGATTTCGGTCGAGGTCAATCTGGACGGCACCGGCCAGTATGACAACCAGACCGGCGTCGGGTTCTTTGACCACATGCTGGATCAATTGGCGCGGCATTCGCTGATCAACATGACGATCCGTGCCAAGGGTGATTACCACATCGACGACCACCACACGGTCGAAGACACCGGGATTGCGCTGGGTCAGGCACTGACGCAGGCGCTAGGGGATAAGAAAGGTATTCGTCGGTACGGAGAATGCCACCTGCCGATGGATGACGCACAGGTGCGTTGTGCGCTGGATCTCTCGAGCCGTCCGTTCTTGATCTGGAACGTGGATCTACCGACGCAAAAGATTGGCACATTCGACACCGAACTGGTGCGCGAGTTCTTTCAGGCGCTCAGCACCCATGGCGGGATCACCCTGCATATCGATCAGTTGCATGGTTTCAACAGCCACCACATTGCCGAGGCCGCCTTCAAGGCCGTTGCCCGTGCTTTGCGTGATGCGGTCGAGACCGATCCGCGCAAGGCAGATGCGATTCCCTCGACTAAGGGCGCGCTGTAGATGCTGACAGCCATCATTGACTACGAGAGCGGTAACCTGCACTCGGCGGAGAAGGCGTTTCAACGGATGGCCCGCGAACTGGATGCGGGCGAGGTCGTCGTGACATCGGATACAGATGTTGTCGCGCGGGCTGATCGATTGGTTCTGCCCGGTGATGGCGCTTTCCCGGCATGCGCCGCCGAGTTGCGCGGCCACAAAGGCATCTATGACGCTATGGTAGAAGCCGTTGAGCAGAAAGGCCGCCCGTTTTTGGGCATCTGCGTCGGAATGCAGCTGATGGCGACCAAGGGCCATGAATACTCCGCGACCGATGGTCTGGGCTGGGTCGCAGGTGATGTTGTGAAGATCGAGCCCTCGGACAGCGCGCTCAAGGTGCCACATATGGGCTGGAACGATCTGATTCTGGAAAGCGACCATCCGGTCTTTGACGGGATAAAATCAGGCGATCACGCCTATTTTGTGCACTCCTACCACTTCCGGGTGATAGATCCGGCGCAACGGTTGGCCTATGTGGACTACGGGCAAGAGGTCACGGCCGTGATTGGCCGCGACACGATGGTTGGGATGCAGTTCCACCCTGAGAAAAGCCAGGACGTCGGCCTGCGTATGATCGGCAATTTCCTAACCTGGAAGCCCTGAGGTTTACTGCACCCGCGTCCAGACCTGCCCCCGGCAGACCAGACCACCCACGGCACACCCCTTGACGGTCAGCTTGTTCTGGCTGTCCAGCGTCATTTTCGAGCTATAGGTTTTGTCGCGATCCGGGGCCCAGATTTTGCCGTCGTCATAGCTGCCGTTGCCCTCGGGGATCATGTCCCAGATGATCTGCTTGCCAAGGTTTTCGTACTCCAGCTGTTGGTTACCTTGGGCATCAAATGCGCTGTCGATAGTGCCGCAGATGGCGCTGCCACATTCCGAAATCGACACATGCAAATAGCCGCCCGTGTCACCCGGAGCGGTCTTCCACAGCCCGTCTACCGGATCGGCTGCAAAGGCGGTGGTGGCCATCGCAGCGAAGACCGCTGCAAGAGAATATGTCTTCATGGTTATCTCCCTGTCTTTCCGGTCAGTCTGACCTGCCGTTCGGCACCGGGCAAGAATGACTTAGCGTCGCGTTGCGCCCCTGCCCTGCCTGTGCGATATCCCGCGCGTGTAACAGTGATATAGGGCCGCCCGACATGATCCTCTACCCCGCCATCGATCTGAAAGACGGCAACGCCGTGCGCCTGCTGCGTGGTGAAATGGATAAGGCGACGGTCTTTAACGAAGACCCTGCTGCGCAGGCCCGCGCCTTTGTCGAGGCTGGTTGCGAGTGGCTGCATCTGGTTGATCTGAACGGTGCTTTTGCCGGGGAGCCTGTTAATGCGGCACCCGTTGAGGCAATTCTGAAAGCCTGTGACGTGCCCGCTCAGTTGGGTGGTGGTATCCGGGACATGGCCACAATCGAGACCTGGATCGAAAAAGGTCTGGCACGGGTGATTCTGGGCACCGTCGCAGTCGAAAACCCTGATCTGGTGCGCGAAGCTGCCAAAGCCTTCCCGGGCAAGGTAGCCGTCGGTATAGATGCACGAAACGGCATGGTTGCCACCAAGGGCTGGGCCGAAGAGACCGACGTACAGGTCACCGATCTGGCGCACAGTTTCGAGGACGCTGGCGTGGCAGCGATCATCTATACAGACATCAACCGCGACGGTGCGATGCAGGGTCCGAATATCGAAGCCACGGCGGCGCTCGCTCAGGCGGTTTCGATTCCGGTGATTGCCTCGGGCGGCGTCAGCTCACTGGACGACCTGATCGCCCTGCGCGATTGTGGCGTCGAGTTGAACGGCGCGATCTCTGGCCGCGCGCTATATGATGGCGCGATTGACCTAAAAGAGGCCATTCGCGCCCTGAACTGAGTTATTGAGCAGCGGCGGCCGTCAGTTTCGCCAAAGCGCCGCGCATCTTTTCGATGACGGGGGATTTCTCGACTTCGTCGAGCTCGTCCATCGTCTCTTTCGGATCTTCATAAGCCAGCCAGACCTGTCCGTTTGCGTCTTCGTAGGCCTGCACCTTCAGCGGCAAGAACAGCCCCGCGCGCGGGTCGATCTGCATGGCGGGAGTGCCCAGAGCCGGGTTGCCGAAAATCAGCACCTGATTGGCCGGGATCGGCGTTCCGACCTTTTCCGCCCCCGCCGCGTGATCCACGCGGGCAAACACGGTAGCGCCCGCATTGCCCACGGCGGCTTCCAGCGCGTCCAGCGCCTCGGCCACGGATTTGTTGGTTTCCACTTTGATGATGTCGTCAGCCATGGCGGACAGGGCGCCTCCGAATGTGAGAATTGAAGCCAAAAGAAGTTGTCGCATCTGCGTAATCCTTTTCATAAATTTCACCCCTAATTTCCATGGCTTCGCGACAGATCACAATCACAAGTCTGGCATCGGCGGGGCTTTGCCGGTACAGGTGCCCCGAGCAAAGGAAAGCCCATGCTGAAAACCCGCATCATTCCCTGTTTGGATGTCGCCGATGGCCGTGTGGTCAAAGGTGTGAATTTCGTTGGCCTGCGCGATGCTGGTGACCCCGTGGAATCGGCCAAGGCATACGACGCCGCCGGAGCGGATGAGATCTGCTTTCTGGACATCCATGCGACGCATGAGAACCGCGGCACGATGTTCGATGTGGTCCAACGCACGGCAGAGCAGTGCTTTGTGCCTCTGACTGTAGGTGGTGGCGTGCGCACCAAAGATGACGTGCGGGCCCTGTTGCTGGCGGGGGCTGATAAGGTCAGCTTTAACTCGGCCGCCGTCGCGAATCCGGACGTCATCGCCGAAGCAGCGGATCAGTTCGGCAGCCAATGCATTGTCTGTGCCATTGACGCCAAGACGGTCAGCCCCGGCAAGTGGGAGATTTTCACCCATGGCGGACGCAAACCAACAGGCATCGACGCCGTTGAATTTGCCAAAACCGTCGTCGCCAAGGGCGCGGGGGAAATCCTGCTGACCTCGATGGATCGCGATGGCACCAAGGCCGGGTTCAACCTGCCCCTGACCCGAGCGATCAGTGACGCGGTGGAAGTGCCGGTCATCGCCAGCGGGGGCGTGGGCAATCTGGACCATCTTGTCGAAGGTGTGACCAAAGGTGGGGCCAGCGCGGTGCTTGCCGCCTCGATCTTCCATTTCGGCGAATACAGCATCCACGAGGCCAAAGAGCATATGGCCGCCGCTGGCATTCCGATGAGGCTGACATGAGTATTTTGCACGATCTGGCGGCTACGATTGAGGCCCGTAAAGGGGCAGATCCAGACAGCAGCTGGACCGCCAAGCTGTTGGCCAAAGGTCCCGAGAAATGTGCCGAGAAATTCGGCGAAGAAGCCATTGAAGCAATCATCGAAGCCGCCAAAGGGGACAGGGGAAAACTGACCTCCGAGGCGGCTGATGTGCTTTATCACCTGCTAGTGATGCTGGCTGCGCGCGATGTTGCGCTGGATGATGTGCTGGGCGAACTGGCCCGTCGACAGGGCACCAGCGGCATCACGGAAAAGGCATCCCGACCAAAAGACTAAGCGGGTTTCGTGCGATGACCCGGCCCGCTATACTTCGGCTTCGGGTGCATTGAGGCAAAGGACGCGCAGATGATCAGAGCTTTGGTGTTCGCGGCAGCGCTTGCCACCCTCGCCGCCTGTGCCACCCCTCCCCCGTCTTCCGGAGATGAGGTCCAGCGGCTGGCGGCTGAAATCCAAAGCCTCGGCCCCGATATCGACCCGGAAGAGGCCACCCGCGCCGCCCGCATCGCCTATGCCTATACTGCGCAACTGGCGCAGGAATACGAGATCACCGACCCTCCGCTTATCCATAACGCCAAGGTCAACAAGGGTCTGCGTCCGCGTGGTCTGTGCTGGCACTGGGCTGAAGATATTGAGCGGCGACTGGATCAGGAGCAGTTCCGCACTCTGGAAATGCACCGCGCCATCGCCAACGCGGATAACCCGTTCCGCATCGACCACAGCACTGCCATTATCAGCCGCAAGGGAGAGAGCATGTACGAAGGCGTCGTCTTGGATCCCTGGCGCTATGGCGGAGTGCTATTCTGGTCGCCCCTGGTTGAGGACACCCGTTACGAGTGGGTTCCACGCGAAGTGGTTCTGGAAAAGCGGCGACAGGAACAAGCATCCAGCCTGTTAGACTGAGCTTCTGCGGGCAGCGATCGAAGCGCCACAGCGACCCGACGAAAGCGTTACCCGTCGCGCCCAGGCTCGTTTGGATTGCTGGAAAACAGCGCGATTTTGTTGCCCTGAGGATCGCGCAGATAGCCGACATAGAAATTCGGACCATACGAGGCGCGAAAGCCCGGCTGGCCTTCGTCAGACCCGCCTGCGGCAAGCGCAGCGGCGTGAAGGTCGCGAACCTGCTGTTGGGTGCGCGCCTCAAACGCCACCATGGACCCGTTGCCAGCCGAAGCCGCGCCTCCATCAAAGGGTGATTTTACATAGAACTCGGGCTGAACCGGGGATTGCCCCGGCGGCACTGGCAGCGCATAGCTCAAGTCTCCGTGATACCGCTCCAACGCATAACCAAGGGCGGGCAGGAACGCCGAATAAAACCGCTCGGCACGCGTGATATCGTCAACACCAACAGTCACATAAGCAATCATTCCGCATGGTCCTGTCTTATTGGTTTGCTGAATGGGTATAGGTCAATTGGACCTCCCCCTCAACAAATGCACCATTTCTGTTCAATTCAGGCCGGGACGTAGACACAAACGTCAGGGCCGTCACAGCTTGGACGAAATCACTCCAGTCGCAAACCCACCCATACGCAGTTCGCCAAACAAGCGCTGATATTCGATCTTGGGGCAGCGGTTCATGACTACGTCGATATTGCGGGCCTGCGCTTTAGCAGCGGCCTCGGCATGTTCAACTCCGATCTGCATCCAGATGGTGCGCAAGTCGGGAAACGCATCCAGCGCCTCGTCGACAATGGGTGGCACGGCCTCGGAGCGGCGAAAGATGTCAACCATATCGACGGGCTCGGGAATATCGGACAGCGAAGCCTGCACCGTCTGGCCAAACAGCATCTTGCCTGCATGGCCCGGATTGACCGGAATCACCCGATATCCCTTGAGCGACAGATACCGCGCCACGTAATAGCTGGGCCGCACCGGGTTCATTGAAACCCCAACCACCGCAACCACTTTGGTGCGCCTAAGGATTTGGGTCAGAACATCGTCGGAGTAGTCATTCATGAGCACACCATAAGCAAGCGCATGCAAAGAAAAAAGCGCCCAGGAAACTCCTGAGCGCCAGTTGTTGGAACGAGGGACAGTGAAATGACCCGCGGCAGTTCCATTCCGCGGTCACTGTGACATTTAAGCATGAGTTTTCTAAAAAAAAGAGGTCGCGCGCATTTTTGTGATGACACATCACAAAAGGCGGAATGCCGCCGAATGAAACCGTGCGCATTTCCTTCGGCGATCATGGTCAGAACGGCTCGTTACATAAGCCGCGCGCCGATCTTAAGCCAAGAGCAATAGGCTTTATTGGTAAAGAACCGCAGGCCAATGCCCCTCGGCCTCGCGGATGTAATTGGTGACATCGCGTTCCCAGATACGTTCGATCGCTTCCGAGTGGGTCAGATATAACCGCCCATCCACAATCTGCCATGCCATGGGATCGGTACTGCTTAGCAGACCTTTCGCCATCGCATAGGCGCAGTAACCACCAAACTGCGGGGCATAGGCGCGCGGATTGCGTTCAAATCGATCGCGATTTTCCTCTGACGCAAACCGCCAGATCGCACCCTTCCACATCAGCGCTATGTCGGGCTGACCCAACTCTGGTGCTCCAGCCTTGAAATAAGAAACCGCATCATAGCCTGAGACCGCCATCCCATCGTCCACGTAGAACATGGGCATTTCCTGCGCACCGACGACAGAGGCAAACGGGGTACAAGAGAGACTGATCAAGAAGGAACGTCGAGACAACATAGGTGATTCACTGGATTGCGGTTAGAGGGCTTCAAGATGCATATTTCAAACCGTATCTGAAACCCCCATGACGCCGATGTGAACGGGCGTGCGGTTGTTAATCGAAAACGTCTTCGATCACGTCCCAGGCTTCGTCCAACACCTTTGAGAACAGGCCCCGCTTTTTCTTCTTTTTGTATTTTTTGTGCTTCTGTGCCGGCTGGTAACTTTTGATCGGCCGATCTGCCAGTTTGGCTTTTGGCACCATCTTGAGATTATGCAGGGGTGCGCCGCAGCTTGCGCAACTCAGCTCGTGCTGTTGCTTTCCCCGAAGAACCAATGCGGCACGGGTACCGCAATAGCAGCAGGTGGCAATTTTATGTGGAGTGGATATGGGGGCCTCCTGTCATCTGGGTTTGGATGCATATAGTGCGATAGCCGCGGCATTTGAGACGTTTAGAGAACCAAATCCCCCCGCCGCGTCAATTTTTACCAATTGATCGACGGTTTCTTTGGTTTTCTGCCGCAACCCGGGCCCCTCGGCCCCCAGCACCAGCGCCACCGGGCGATCACGCTTGTCGCCCAGCGTGGCTTCTATCGTCTGCTCGGCCTCACCATCCAGACCCAGGACTAAATACCCCATGTTCTGCAGCTCGATGATCGTATCGGCCAAATTGCGCACGCGTAGATAGGGTTGTCGTTCCAACGCGCCGCTGGCAGTTTTTGCCAAAGCGCCGGTCTCGGGCGCTGAATGGTGGCGGGTGCCAATGACGGCGCTGGCGCCCAGCACTTCTGCCGAGCGTAGAATCGCCCCGACGTTATGTGGGTCTGTCACCCGGTCCAGCAGAAGCACACGTGGGTTTTCCTGCCCGATACAATTTTCGGCAAGCCCACCCCATTCCAGCGGCTTGACCTCAAGTGCCGCGCCCTGATGAACCGATCCCGGATCAATCGGTGCGGTAAATTTACGCGGATCAACCATCTCGGGTACAATCTCCGCAAATTCAATAGCTTCCAGCAGTTTGTCGCGGGCATTGCGCGTCACAATCAGGCGCAGCTTCTGCCGTTTCGGGTTCATCAGCGCGTCGCGTACGGCGTGTAAACCGAACAGCCAGACGGTTTCTGCCGCAGCCGCTTTGCGCGCCTGTTCCTTCTCAACGACCCACTTTGGTTTCTTCATGATACGGGCCTCCGGGCCGGGAATTCGGTTTCCTGCGTCAAAGCGGTATTTTCCTGTTGACGCCCTTTAGACGCGCTAGTAATCACGCCTCCACGTCAGGTGCAACGCCTGACAGTGGGCGACAGGCCGCAAGGTGTGGCAGGGGACTGTAACTCCCTCGCGGAGACGCACGCCTGGTTCGATTCCAGGGTCGCCCACCACTTACTCACCGAAAAAATTGAGCCATTCGTTCAGGCCGATATCTGGGTGATAGCAACGTTCGATGTCAACTTCCATGGTCCCCGCGCTATTGCGACACAGGTCCAAATGACAGCGTCATCTCTTCGTTGTTGTCAAAGCGGTATGGCGCAACCAAGATTTTCACCTGTGCTGGGTCGACGTCCTTCGGGACATTTCGAGCCGATTCCCAAACCCGAAGAGCAGCATTTGGCGCGCGCGGGTCCCGATCGCTGTAAACAGGATGATCGGGCGCAAAATAGGCCATGTTTCCGGAAATCCAATTGTCAGCAACAATTGCACTTTCGGGCGTTGTTTGCGCGATTATCTCAGAGGTCAAAGTAGCGAAAGGGGCCGCGCGTTTGGCATCCCCTGCCAGATTGTGATGCAGCATCGCCAGTCCAATAAACACCGCCAGAACGGCGCTGACCTGGGCAAATCGCCTTACGCCTTTACGACCTGTTCTGGGTAGTAGCCACAAACACAGTACGGGACCGGCATAAATCAATATCGGTTGCAGCCAGCGATCCTTTACGTTGGTGCTTCCGCTCACAAGCACTACAGCCGCCATAAGTAACAACGCCCAGACCAGAGTACGCGTCATCAATCGCCTCAGATCATCACCTTTGGCGGCCACCCCTTGCCTGAGATAGATCGACCAAAGGACGCCCAGTACGATCAGCAAGAGCGATACAAACCCAGCCGACGCCAAGGCCAACTCAACCAAGCCTTGCAGCGCGATCAATGTGGTTGGGCCATCGCTGCTCATGTCCAACTTGCGCGCGCTTGCAAATGCGTGTTCGGGATTGTTCAGAACCCATAGCACCGGTGGTGTGACAAGCAATGCGGCGACACCCAACGAAAGCAGCAGTCGAGGCGACCAGAGAGGCTTGCGCGTCTCAGATGCACTGAAAGCCGCCAGCAACATGGCCAGCAGCGCGATCGCATAGTTGTATTTTGACAAACTTCCCATTGCCACGACTACGCCCAGCAAGACGAATCCCCAAGTCGTCGGTTTGCGAATTAGCCCCCAAATCACCGCGAAGGTCAGAACCGAGCAGAGATTGGCCAGAACGGTATGCGTCAGCGCGCGTTGCGCCTCCCAACTAAACTGATAGAGCATCAGAAGTGACAGGACCGACAGCCCTGCCCACAGTGGCGCATGACGGGTTCGTATGGTCAGGTACAGCGTGACAACCGTCGCCAGCAGCATCCCGTTCTTCAGCAGTGACAGCCCTAATATGCCGGGACCGGTTATCTGAAAGATGCCCCATTGCAGCCAGGCGTAAAGTGGCAGTTGCGGGCCGTAGCCCCATTCCAAGCGGCGCGCATCAAGAAGTATCTCAGCCTCATCCAGACCAAGCGCGCCGCCGGTTGCAACTCGCAATACGACATGAAGCAGAAAGTAAGCCGTGACTATGCTTAACCAGAAGCGATCTGTCGACATCAACCCATCGAGACGGGATTGCTTCGCTGCCGGGTCATCGACCCCGCAAGCGGCTTCCAGAGATCGCTCATCTGAGACGCACTGATCTTCGATCATGGATAAGCCCATTTCGTCGGCACTCGCCCAGGATATCTGGCCGCCGGATTGCAACTTTGACCGAAGCTAGACCCGATGTGTGGGCTCAAGTCCACCATTTTTGCGGCAGTTGGGCGCGCGAGAAACAATGCGCGCAGCTCAGCAGATGGATGCCTGGGCTTCAGCCGCCTGATGCCGCGGCGGGTTGAACGTCAGTTTGGGATATTTTGTCAAACCACTCAGTCAGGCTGCTGACATCGGGGCCAAGCGCCTCGGCTATGCCGCCGGCGAATTCCTGAAACTTTTCAATGTTCAATTTATTGACGCCCACCAAGACGGGAATCTCACGCTCTAGTGCGTCGGCGATAATTGGGCGAAAACCCCGCCCGTCCGCCTCGTGCTTTCCGAACTTGTTGATGATCAGCAATTGAGGGCCATCCTCAAGCGACCGCGTCACGAGGCCGACGGCCCGTTCCAATTCAGCCGGATCCAGACGGCAACCCCGAGCGTTCTTGCCAAGAGATTGTGAGATGCGAATGGTTTCCCCGGTCGGCAAGACTTTCAGATCCATATCGCATTTATATCCGTCGGCACATTCGGTGTTGGTCTGCACAACCCCGGCAATCGGTGTTCCGACCAGCACAAGACCATCCGCAAATTCGCTAAGCAGGCGGTCAGTCGCACCGCGATCGGTTGTCGTTACATAGGCCAGATGCATTTTTTGGACCTCAGATTTCAGTCGATGACGTTTCAGATAGCACGCGCCGGCTTGTCCGACCACCTTCATCCATTAAGGCAATGGAGAAAGCCCGATCACAGATGCGTGCAGGTGGAGGAGAACCGCGTAAGAAGCCATAGCAATCAACCAGACCCAAAGGCTGGGCCAAGGGCGGGGCGCGCTGAGTGACAGGCGCGCGGTATTGCGGGAAAGGCGTACCCATTCCGTCCCCAAATTGCGCGCGGTGCGGTGATCAATGAGCGCCATGCCCATCACCGCAAATCCAGCAAACAAGCCGAACAAGATGACATGCGACAGGCTTCCATTGGCCAACAGATGTGCCAAAGCCCATAGCATCAACGCCACAAGTATCGGATGACGCGTCGTGCGCAGGATTCCAGGGTTTTCGGGATCGAACGGACGGTGCCCCAGCCCTCCGAATGAGAACGGGTTCCGGATCGACAGGCCCGCAATGGCCAACCAGCAGACAATAGGCATGATCAGCAAAGGCACCCAGCGAAAGATTGGAAGCGGCGGGATCACTTCGACATAGGGTGCGTTTGCGGCGGCGATGATCAACCAGGCCAAAACTGCTAGCGAAATCATTGAATAGCTGGCGAAATATGCGCGCTTTCCCATCGTACCGATCAGCCAGCCGCGCACTGCGGGGCGTGCTGGAATCATGTGGCTAAGAAGGAATGTGGCAAGTGCTGCGAGGAAGAGGCCCCAACCAGTCATCGTAATCTCCGAACGTGTTGCGCCCGGTTTAGGCCGTGACAGCGCGCTGGTCTTTGTCCGAAATCAAGTGAGGGCAAAGGGGCGGTTACCCGCCCCTGCCCTGTCTTACAGGCCCAGCGCCTTGCGGCGTTCCTCGGCAAAACCCTGCACCATACGATCAGCGATCAGTGCTAAAATCGCCATGGCGGCACCGGCCGAGATGCCAAGCCCCACATCCGCCTGCCCCAGCGCCAGATAAATCGACTGGCCCAGACCGGTTGTCCCGATCAGTGCCGCTATCACCAGCATGGCGAAGGCATAGAGGATGGTCTGGTTCAGCCCCAGTAGGATGGTCGGTGCGGCATAGGGCGCGCGGACGTCGCGCATGATCTGCCACTCGGTCGCGCCGCTGGAGATTGCGGCTTCCATCATTTCCTCGGGTGTGTTGACCAGCCCGTGTCGCGTGTAGCGGATCATCGGGACGATGGCGTAGGCGCAGATCGCCAGGAAGGCCGAGAACTCACCGATCTGAAACACCATCAGAACCGGGATCAGGAACACAAACAGTGGGATCGTCTGCAGCATATCACAGATCGGGCGAACCACTTTCCAGACCGGGCCCCAAACTGCGCTGGCAAGACCGATCAGCCCTCCGACCACTGCGCAGGAAAACACTGCGGCACCGCTGAGGTAGAGCGACAGGAGTGCCCGCTCCCACAGGCCTGAAACGAGGATGGTACACAGCAGCCCAACCGACAGCGCCGCAAGACGCCAGCCACCCGCGACCCAACCCAGCGCAGCCGCGCCCGTCAGGACAAACGGCCAAGGCAGGTTTGATATGCCGGTTTCCAGCATTCCGATCAGGATTAGAACGATCAGACCGCCGGTCAGATGCCCGCGCCATGCCATCAGCAGAGCGATAGCCGCACCGGCGGCGAACAGACCCCAGCTCATGCTCGGGGTCCACTGGAACCCCCAGGTGAACGGTAGTACAGCCTGGTCCAGACCGATCCGCAAGGGCAACAACACATAGAACAGAGAGTTGTTCTTGAGTGCGTCCAGCCAAGGCCCGTTAGCCTGCGTAAATGAGGTCAGGCCGGTGTCAATCGCCTCGGCCATCGGGTCCAGAACTGTAAGGTCAGACGGGTTCGGCAACCGGGACCAGAAGGCAGCGGTAAACAGCACTGCAAAGCCCAGCATCGCCCAGACAACGCGGCTGTCATATCGCTTGCGCTCGGTCGCCAAAGTGCCGCTCATCCGGTCGATGATCACTGCGAAGACAACGATGACCAAACCGGCCATGAGGGATTCACCGAACTGCGCCTTGCGCATGGTTAACAGAACTTCCCAGCCGATGTCGTTGAAGCCGCCGATGACGGCGGCGATGATCACCATCGACAGCGCGGCCATGAGGCATTGGTTCACACCAACCATGATCTGAGTCGTGGCAGCAGGAATTTCGACCTGAAAGAGCTGCTGCCAGCGCGTCCCACCGGACATGATCGCAGCTTCTTTGATTTCGGGCTCTACCCGTTCCAGCCCCAGCATAACGTTGCGAGCCATAGGTGGCGCGGCGTAGATGGCCGAGGCGATCAGGCCAACCACCGGACCGAAGCCAAACAGAAGCAGCAGCGGCGTCAGATAGGCAAAGGTCGGCACCGTCTGCATGATATCGAGCACGGCCTGAACAAAGGCCTTCACACGTGGCACTTCATTGGCAAGAATACCGATAGCCCCGCCCATAATCAGCGCCACGGGGACAGATACGGCGACAAGGGCCAGCGTATTCATGCTCTCGGCCCAATAGCCTGAAGCCAGAACGAAGCTGAGGCCAAAGAACCCCAGCGCCGCCATCGGCAGACCGCCCAGATACCAACCCAGCGCAGTGACGACCCCAATCAAGATCGGCCAGGGCGTGCTGCCAAGCACGTAGTTTGCAGCATTCATCGGATAAGTCATCAGGTCCGAAAACAACCGCATCGCCGGTTTAATGCCATTCAGAAACCAGTCGAGAAACGCACCAACCCATTGCGTTGCAGGCAGTTCCCATTCTTTGGGCCATGTGACCAGCCATGGGGCGACGCCTTCCAGCGCAAGGCAAACCGCGCCAACGACAAGGGCAATCAGCGCGGCCTGCGTCCCAGCCGTCAGGCGGGCCTGCCGCGCGGGGATATCCGTCACAGCGGTCATGCTTCATCCACCTGCAAAGCTGCGGCGAGATCGGACGGATGAACCGTACCGACAATATTGCCGTCTGCATCGCGGACGGGCACGGGTTCATACAGCTCCATGCAATGTGCGAGCGCCGCGTCGAGCGTCATGGATGTGGTCAGGCCCGGATCATCCGGCCCACGCTCAGCATCATCACGCATGACCGAAGCAACCTTAGCATGCTGGCCTTTGGCCACGTCCTTAGAAAATTCGCGCACGTAGTCGTCTACCGGACGCAGCACGATATCCGTCGGCGTGCCGATCTGAACGATCTTGCCATCGCGCATGATGGCGATGCGGTCGGCCAGTTTCAGCGCCTCTTGAATGTCGTGAGTGATAAAGACGATGGATTTCTTCAACGTCGCCTGGATGCGTAGGAATTCATCCTGCAGCTGGCGGCGGATCAAAGGATCAAGGGCCGAGAACGGCTCGTCCAGAAACCAGATATCGGGATTCACCGCAAGGCTGCGCGCGATCCCTACGCGTTGGCGTTGACCACCCGAAAGCTGCCGGGGAAAGCTATCTTCGCGGCCTTCCAAGCCGACCAGCGAGATTACTTCCTGCGCACGCGCCAAACGTTCCTTTTTACCGACGCCTTGCACACGCAGCGGATAAGCCACGTTTTCGGCCACGGTCATATGAGGGAACAGGCCAAAATGCTGGAAAACCATGCCCAGCTTCTTGCGCCTTAGTTCAGTCAGGGTCTTCTTCGATGCGCCGATGACATTCTCGCCATCCACACGGATCTCGCCGCCCGTACCGGGCAGAAGTTGCGAAATGCAACGAATCAGCGTTGATTTGCCCGAGCCGGACAGACCCATGATGACAAAAAGCTCGCCTTCTTTGACCTCGAAATTGGCATCCTGAACAGCAGGGATAAACCCCAGTTCGCGCAAATCGGCGGCGGCTTTGTCAGCGTCACTCCCTGACCGAGACAGCGCGTCGGTCAGAGCTTTGTCGGCACCTTGGCCAAACACCTGCCAGAGATTCTGGCAGGCGATGGCTGGCGTATTCGCTTCAGTCACTTAAGCGGACTCACTGCGTTGCCGCGTCAACGACGGGGCGCCATTTGTCTTCATTCTCGGCCATCCAAGCCGCGACGACTTCTTCGACCGCGCCACCATCTACGTCGATCGCCCCCATCATTGGCTGCTGGTCTTCGACCGAAAGCTGATAGTTAGTCAGGATTTCATAGGCAGCGGGCCACTTGTCTGCCATGCCGCTCCAACCGGCCTTGAAGATACGTGACGGCGAGAAATCGCAATCATTCACTGCGTTGGGGTTCGGGCCCCAAGACGGATCGTTAAAGCACGCCTCTTCGCCTGCAGGCAGTTCGACAAACTGTACGTCATATGCCGACATCGCCCAATGTGGCTGCCAGAAGGTGATCAGCAACGGCGACTTGCGCTCGGTCGAGGCGCGCAATTCGGCGATCAAAGCGCCCTCGGAACCCGCGGGGACCGCTTTGAACGGCAATTCAAGACCGGTCATACGATCCGCGCCGGGCGTACCCCAATCCGCTGGGTAATCGACCAGACGGCCACCGGGCAGAGTTTCAGCCGTAGCAAAAACTTGCGCACACTCTTTCAGCGCTTCCCACGCAGGCAGGCCCGGGCAGAGCTCCGCCACATGTGCCGGGTAGGCAATGCCTTCCTTGGCATCAAGCCCCAGATCGCCGATTTCAACAACGGTGCCTTCGTCGATCTTCTTGGCATATTCGTCGGACACGTTGGACGACCAGATTTCCAATGTCGCGTCAATGTCCCCATCGGCCAACGCCTGGAACTGATTCATCATCCCGGCGGTCACGTATTCTACGTTATAACCGGCAGCCTTCAGCATCTCACCCGCCACATGGGTGGTCACATGTTGACCGGTCCATTCGTTGATCGCCAGCTTGATCGGTTCATCGACCGCGCCCATATCTGCGGCATGGGCCGCCCCGGCCACTGCGATAGCCAAAAAGCTCACGCTTAGCTTTTTCATAACAACAACTCCCTGTTTTTTACGTTTGCCCCATGGCGATATCGAGCCCGCCCAGGATCATTTGTGGTCACAGCACATTTCGCAACATGCACAAGTTTAGCCGAAAAAGGAAAGGGAACAGTTGTTCCGGGTCCGACGCGCTTCATCAAGCGTGAAAACACAACCCATCCCTGCTGCTCCACTCGGCAATACACACACTTAACACCGTCAGTTCGGAACCGTCAAAGATATTGATTGACTAGTCAATATAAAACACGCGCTTCATCTCAAGATCTGATTTGCCTTGTCAAATCTTCTTAATAAGGCAGCATCTGGATAAGGGAGGGTCTGGGAGATGCGTCACTTTGAAAAGATCTACCAGATATCGGCTGATCGCCACGGCGGCCCCGCCGAACTGGAAAGCAAGCTAAGCAAGCCTAAACCAATCGCCGAATTGGTGGCGATGTCAGATGATCGCTGGTTATCGATTATTACGAAAACCGTGTTCCAGGCAGGGTTTAACTGGAAAGTGATCGAATCGAAGTGGGACGGATTCGAAACGGCATTTGACGGCTTCGACATTGGACGCTGCGCATTCATGGATGACGAGAAATTCGACGCACTGCTGCAGGACACCCGCATTGTCCGCAACGGAACTAAGATTGCCACAGTGCGCGACAATGCCGCGTTTCTGCTAGAACTCCGCGCGGAAGGTGGCGTCGGGCAAATTCTGGGCGGGTGGCCATCACAGGATTATGTCGGTTTGCTACAGATGCTCGCCAAGCGCGGATCGCGGCTTGGCGGTGCTTCGGCGCAGTATGCTATGCGATTTGCCGGTCGGGACAGCTTTATTCTGTCCCAAGATGTAACAGCTCGTCTGATCGCTGAGGGCGTTATCGACAAACCTGCAACCTCCAAAAAAGCAATGGCCGCGGTGCAGGCCGCGTTCAATACATGGATGGGACAATCCGGGCGATCGCTGACGGAAATCAGCCGGGTTCTGGCGATGAGCCTTTGAAAACGACTTGCAGCGCCGAGCTGCCGCATTAGGCTCAATGCCATGATCCGCCCCCTGTTGATTTCATTGCTGTTTCTATTTGTAGCCTGTGGTCGACCTCTAACCGATCACGAGCGCGCATTTGTCAGTAAAATCCACGGAGACACATTGAATCTGGATCGTGTGCGATTGGTAGAGGGTGCCCCCGTCGCAGCGGTTACATTTACCCGCAAAGCCCGCCCTCGGGTTGCCTGCCGTGAACGAATCTTACCACCTGTCAAAGAGGAAACCGTGACCGGCAAACCCGCGGGCGTTGCGCTGTTCAATCATGTATACTTCACGAAGGACTGGTATCTGGACGACTACATGAGCCAGTACCCCGATCAGGTGAACCTGATCGGGGCAATGTTGCTTGCGCATGAATTAACCCATGTCTGGCAGTGGCAAAATCGCAAGACAACTGGTTATCACCCGTTCCGCGCTGCGGCAGAGCATGGCCGGAAGGACGATCCTTACCTGTTCGACCTTGATACTTCGCCCGATTTTCTGGCCTATGGCTACGAACAGCAGGGCGCCATCGTCGAGGAATATGTTTGCTGCCGGGCGCTCGACCCCGACGCACCTCGAACCAAGCGTCTGCACGATATGCTAAGCGCCCAATTCGAAGTCTCGAAATTGCCCGGTAGCAGGCGCGAAAGCTCCGTCCTGATACCCTGGGCGGGCGCAGAGATTAATGGTATCTGTCGCTGAGCTTGTTAGTTTACTTGCAGGGTCTTCAGGTAAGCCACTAGATCCACGATTGGCTTGCTGGTCAGGATTGGCTGCCCTTCCGGCGTTTTGATCGCGGTGTCGTTACCTTCGAAATAGGGGCCATAAACCGGCATCGGGCTGCCATGGCTAACCAACGGTTCGCGCCCGTCAATCCGCGCTACGACGCGCGCTGTCGGAAATACACCATTTGCATCGGCCAGCGTTCTCAGGTTTGTCGGCTGGATCACCAGCACCCCGGCCATTGGCCCATGCCCTGTTGCATCCAGTCCATGACAGGTAGCGCAATAGTGCTGATACAGCTCGGCCCCGGTCTCCACGTCCTGAGCTGAAGAGGCCTGTGGTATCATGGTAAGTACAGTCAGCGCGCCCGCGCCAAGTATTGATCGGATCATCACTTTTCTCCCTCCTGCCTTGCAATTCGAGACTTGCCGGGAGGTCGCGCTGACGCAATGATCCAGATCAACGAAATAGGCGCAGGGACAAAAGGCAATGACACAATACGCAGCCATCATGCTGGCCGCCGGGATCGGCGTTCCCATCCTCGCCGCGCTGAATGCAGCCTTGGGCAGGTTGATCGGCTCACCCAATGCGGCCGCCGTCGTCCTGTTCGCGATCGCCTTTGTCGCTTCAGCGCTGGCGCTGTTGTTACTCGGTGGATCCGATGCCTTTGCCAAACTCACCCAAGCCCCCAAACATCTGCTGCTGGGCGGCGTATTAATCGCCTTCTATGTGCTATCAATCACCCATGTGGCCCCACATTTTGGCGTGGGCAATGCGGTGTTTTTCGTCTTGCTCGGCCAGTTGATCAGCACAGCTGCGATTGACCATTTCGGTCTGTTCGGCGCTCAGGTTACGCCGCTGACATTCATGCGGGCAGGAGGCATTGCAGTAATGGCAATCGGGGTCGCCATCACTCAGCTGGCCTGAGCACGCCCCCTTCCAGCCGCAACATCCGGTCCATCCGCGCCGCCAGATCAAGGTTATGCGTCGCGATCAGCGCCGAAAGCCCTTCATCCCGCACCAGCGCCATAAGGGCCGCAAACACCTGATCCGAGGTATCGGGGTCCAGATTGCCGGTTGGCTCATCCGCCAGCAGCACACGTGGCTGATTTGCCAGTGCCCGGCAGAAGGCCACGCGCTGTTGCTCTCCGCCCGACAAGGCTGCTGGCCGGTGATCTGCGCGCGGAGCGACGCCAACGCGATCAAGCAACTGCATCGCACGGGCTTGCGCTGCTTTCTCGGAAGCACCGTTTGCCAGTTGCGGCAACACGATGTTCTCCAGCGCCGTAAACTCAGGCAACAGATGGTGGAACTGATAGACGAAGCCAACATCGCGCCGACGGATCGCTGTGCGCGTGCGATCCCCTTTGCCCGTCGCGCCCTGCCCTGCGACTTCGACTTCGCCGGTATCCGGGATATCCAGCAGGCCCGCGATATGCAGCAGGGTCGACTTGCCCGCCCCGGATGGCGCAACCAATGCCACAGCCTCACCCGCGCGCAGCTCCAGATCGGCACCGCGCAGAACCTGCACCTCTCCTGGGGTGCCTTGCAGATAGGTCTTGGTCAGACCGCTGAGCCTTAAAGTCACATCACTCATAGCGCAGCGCCTCAACCGGGTTCAGCCGCGCTGCGCGACGAGCCGGGAAATAGGTGACAAGGAAAGACAGGCCAAGTGACAGCCCTATCGCTTTCATGACGTCAGACAGGTGCAATTCGGCGGGCAATGCGTAGATGCCGCGAATGGACGGGTCCCAGACGCCGCCACCCATGACGTAGTTCACGAAGGAAAAAATCGGATCGATATAGATAGCGAAGAGGCAGCCCAGTACGACGCCCATCGCTGTTCCGATGATTCCCGTAAAGGCCCCGCAAATGAAGAACACCCGCAGCACTGATCCTTCGCTGAGCCCGATGGTGCGTAAGATACCGATGTCGCGCCCTTTGTTCTTCACCAGCATGATCAACCCCGAGACGATGTTCATTGCTGCAATCAGCACGAGGATCGACAGGATGATGAACATCACATTGTCTTCGACCTCCAGCGCCCGCAGGAATCCTCCAGAGGCATCCTGCCAAGTCCAGATCTGGCTGCGCTCACCTGCGGCCTCAAGGATCGGAATCAGGATCGGGGTCAACTCTTCGGGGCGCTCGACCATCACTTCGATCTCGTCCGCCACGCCTTCACGGTTGAAGAAGCTTTGCGCCTCGGCAAACGGCATGTAGACGCGCGTGCGGTCGATGTCATAGCGCCCGGCAGAAAAGACATAGACCACCTCATAAGCGTTCACGCGGGGAGATGTGCCAAATGCGGTTTTGACACCGTTGGGCGAGGTCAGTTTGACCCGATCCCCCACCGTCGCCCCGATGGCCCGCGCCACCCCCGAGCCGATGGCGATGCCGTCCGGGAACCGTGACAGGTCACCATAGGCCTCTTCGCTTTCTGCAATACCGGGCAACCCGGCCAGATCGTCGGGACGAATGCCAAAGACCTGCACGCCTGAACTGCGGTCCGCATTGGTGATCAGCACCTGACCTTTGACAAGCGGTGCTGCCCGTTCGACCCCCGGCACCTGCGCGATCCGCTCGGCCATTCCATCGAATTCCGTGATGGTGCGGTCTAGCCGCCCCTGCGCATCGATTTCTCCGGCGGAATACACTGTGACATGTGCGTTGGCCCCAAGAATAGTGCCCACGAATTCTGACCGGAATCCGGACCGAACAGCCAGCGTCGCGATCAGAGCGAACACAGCGAGCGTAATCCCGATCAGCGAGATCCAGGTCATCACGCTAACGCCCCCTTCGGCCCTACGGGCACGGAGGTATCGCCAGGCGATTTTCCATTCGAAAGGGGCAAAGGGCGGGGGAGATTTGGCCATTCCTGCCTCGGGTTCAGATTTTTCGCGACCCTTTCGACATTTCGCCGGATGGTCAAGCCAGTTATCGTGCGGACACCGGTTCGGCGTTACTGCGCCCGATAAAGGGGCGAAAAGAACAGTTAGAAACGAATCATTTGCCCCAAGCGCCAACTCATCAGCGGCAGCGCGAGAAATCACTGGCCGCAAATTATACCAATGGTTGTGAACCCCTTCACAGACAAGGGCTTATTGTTTCAGTTATGAAGTCAATGTGAGATATCAGCACCCGACTGAGTCACAATCGCAACATTCAGGTGCGAAATATTGTTTCACAAATTGATTAGTGTGAGAAACTTTGTCACCCTATTTGTGTGGGGGACACGTTTTAAGAGTTTAAGGGCGGAGGCACGCTCATGGGTATTCAAGAACATATGGAAGGTACGGGCCCGATTACTGCCCGTTCAGCAGCAACAGAACTGGATTGCGAAAGCGCCGCATTGTTGCGGGCAGCGATCAGGCCAGTTTTCACAAGCGCAGCAAGCTGGGCCGGTTTGGCCGACATACTGCGGGACAAAGGCTATCGCCTTGCTTTCCGGCAGGGGCGGCTGTGCATCACGGATCGCACCACTGACGAACGCGTCTGTGGATTGCGGTTTCTGGGCTTCGAACTGGCGGAACTTGTACGCCGCTTTGGTCGCCCGATCGTGGTCGCACGCGGCAGCGAAGCGGACGGCGATTTCCTGACCGCACGTCCGACCTCAGCTTCCTGAGCTAAACCGCCGAACGTTGCACCGCCTTGTTCAGGCGATGCCCTCATAGATTTCTGCGATCTTGGTGACGGCCTCTTCGGGGCTGAGTTCCTCACTTTCGCCGGTACGGCGGCTGGTGAGTTCGACCACACCGTTTTTCAGACCACGCGGGCCCACTGTGATGCGCCACGGCAGACCGATCAGGTCCATGGTGGCAAACTTGCCCCCTGCCCGTTCATTCCGATCATCATAAAGCGGCTCAAGCCCCAGCGCAGTCAACGCGCTGTAGAGTTTATCGCACGCCGCGTCCGCCTCTTCATCACCTTGCTTCAAGTTCACAATGCCGCAATGGAATGGAGTCACGCCTTCGGGCCAGATAATGCCCTTGTCGTCATGGCTGGCTTCGATGATCGCACCGATCAGGCGGCTAACGCCGATGCCGTGGCTGCCCATGTGAACCGGAACCGGCTTGCCATCCGGGCCTTGCACAGTCGCTCCAAGAGCTTCGGAATACTGGGTGCCAAAATAAAAGATCTGCCCCACTTCGATACCACGCGCCACGCGGCGGCGGTTTTCGGGGATTTGGTCAAACAGGGCTTCGTCGTGGGTTTCGTCCGTGCGGGCGTATTTAGAAGTGAACTCTTCGAGGATCGCCTGACACTGTTCGCGGTTATCATAGTCGATCTCACGATCGCCGAAGGTCAGATCGGTGACCGCGCTGTCATAAAAGACCTCGGATTCGCCAGTATCGGCCAGTACGAGGAACTCATGCGTGTAGTCACCGCCGATAGGTCCAGAATCAGCGCGCATCGGGATGGCTTGCAGACCCATCCGCTCATAAGTACGCAGATAGCTGACCAAGTGGCGGTTATAGGCGTGCAGCGCGTCTTCTTTGGTCAGATCGAAATTGTATCCGTCCTTCATGTAGAACTCGCGCCCCCGCATCACGCCGAAACGTGGGCGGATTTCATCGCGGAACTTCCACTGAATCTGATAGAGCGTCAGCGGAAGGTCTTTGTAGCTGCTCACGTGGCCGCGGAAGATGTCGGTCACCAGTTCCTCGGCGGTTGGCGTGTACAGCATATCGCGACCATGGCGGTCCTGCATGCGCAGCATTTCCTGGCCATAGTCGTCATAACGACCGGATTCGCGCCACAGGTCGGCTGATTGCAGAATCGGCATCTGGATCGCGATGTGCCCAGCCCGCGCCTGCTCTTCATGCACAATGTTCTCCAGCTTGCGCAGAACTTTGAAGCCCAATGGCAACCAGGAATAGATCCCGGCGGCGGCCTGTTTGATCATCCCGGCACGCAGCATCAGCCGGTGGCTGACGATCTGAGCCTCCGAGGGGTTTTCCTTGAGAACGGGCAGAAAGTAACGGCTGAGGCGCATAACGTAACCTTACGGGTGAGAATTTCGCTGCAAGGTGATTATTCCAAAGCCTAGCCGGGGGCAATCGCACATCGGTGTTTTGCGACCCATGCTCAGTCGGTTTTTTGATTGACCGCAACGCCGGGGTTTTCAATGTTGGCGCAAACGTTCAACCGCGAGGCAGCAATGCAAACAATCACCGAACCCGCCCGCCAGGTCCCCGTTGTTCACCAGACAGACGTATTGGTTGTGGGCTCGGGCCCCGCTGGATTGTCAGCAGCGCTGGCTGCCGCACGCGCTGGGGCCGAAGTTTCCTTGATGGATAGGTTCGGTTGCATGGGTGGGAATATTACGGCAGTCGGTGTCGAAGGCTTTGCCTGGTATCGCCACGAACAAACTGTCGAGGCCGGAGGCATCGGCATGGAGTTCGAAACCCGCGCCAAAGAGATGGGTGCAGCAGTGCCTGAAAGCCAATCGCTCAGCTACGAACTGGACAGCGAGGGCTTCAAGCTGGTGGCCGACAAGCTGGTTGAAGAGGCTGGCGTCCATCCGATGTTGCACCGGCAATTCGTCGCCCCGATCATGGAGGGGGATCGCATCACTGGGGTGATTACCGAATCCAAAGCGGGGCGTGAGGCGATCTTGGCCAAGGTTGTCATCGACGCCACAGGGGATGCAGATGTAGCGCATCGCGCGGGCGCCCCGACGCACAAGACGCCACGCGAGGACATGATGGCGGCCTCAGTGATGTTCCATCTGGCCGGTGTCGACAAACGGGCCTTTATTGAAGGTGTCAAAGCCGACCCGCAGACCTATAAAGACTGGGGTGGCGGAGGCGAATGGAATATCGAAACCTCGGGCAAAGAGGACGACATGTTCTCGCCCTTCGTCAAGAAACCCTTCCAGCAGGCGATTGATGAGGGCCTGATACCGGCTCATTTGAACACGATCGCGGGGACCTGGGGGGCGATGCACGATACCGGAGAACTGACCTATATGAACCTGATTCATATGGACCAGATCGATGGAACCGACCCCGAAAGCCTGACCTTTGGTGAAATCGAAGGCCGCCGACAGGCGATGCTGGCCATTGATGCCCTCCGCCGTTTCATGCCGGGTTGCGAAAACGCACGTCTACGCAATTTCGGAATGACCATCGGCATTCGGGATACGCGCAAGATCGATGCCGTCTACAACATGACCGAAACCGATGCCCGACATCAGGGCCGGTTCGAGGATTCCATCGGTATCTACCCTGAATTCATCGATGGCTACGGCATTCTGATCTTGCCGACCACGGGGCGATATATGCAGATTCCGTATCGCTCGATGCTGCCCAAAGGGATCAAGGGCCTGTTGGTTGCGGGACGGTCCCATGGCGCGGATCGGGTCGCTCACGCCGCGACGCGCAACATGTCCTGCTGCGCGGTGATGGGTCAGGGCGCAGGGATCGCGGCGGCCTTATCGCTGAAAAGCAATCAGGAGCTCGACAGTATGAACCTTGCTCCTGTGCATCAGGAACTGGAACGGCAAGGCGTGAGAATTACCTAATGGAGCATATTCCGACCATAGATATCAGCCCGCTGACTGATCCTTCTGGTCCGCTGTATCAAGCAACGGTCGCGCAGATCATGGATGCCTGCACCAGCATCGGGTTTCTGTCGATCACAGGGACAGGCATCACGCCTGAGCACATCGAGCAGGTGCGCGAGTGTGTCAGTGCGATCTTTGATATCGACGAGGCCCAAAAATGGGATCAGGCCATCACCCGCGAAAACTATCGTGGGTACATTCCGATGGGGTTCTTCACGCCCAATGACGGCTCGGGCGCGGCGGATAAGTACGAAGGGTACAAGCTGCATTTCGAAGCAGCCGAAGATGCGCCGATCCGGGTTGAATGCGCACTTTACGGCCCGAATATCTGGCCCCGAGAAGTGCCCCAGGCCCGCGCGGTAATACTGGATTACTGGCTACAGCTTGATGGCGTAACAGGTCTTTTGCTGGGTGCATTGGAAGTGGGGTTAAAAATCCCGCCCAACACACTACGCGACGCCTTCCGCGACCCGATGACCAACATGACCCTGCTACACTATCCGCCACAATCCCCGGATGAGCGTGGCTATGGAATTCATCCGCATAAGGACACCGACGCACTGACAATAATCGCTCCCGATCCGGTCGGAGGACTTGAGGTGCAGACCCGCACCGGCGGCTGGATCACACCGGACTGCCCGCCCGGCGGCTTCGTGGTCAATATCGGCGACATGCTGGAACTGTGGTCGGGCGGGCGGTTGAAATCGACCCCGCATCGCGTGGTTAATCGATCCGGGCGTGAACGCTATTCCTTCCCTTATTTCGCCGTTCCGCGCCACGATGTGGTGGTTGCGCCACTGCTGCCTGCCCTGCCCGGCTTTGATCGCCCGAAGGTACATTGCGGACACTGGTCGGCGGAAATCTGGCGCACCAACTGGCCTGATGAAATGGCCACAGGTGAGACACCGGAACTGGGTACTCTGACAGACTAGGGTATAAAAATCGCGCGCCATGAACCGCTTGCATCGCCGGGCGTCATGGGCCAAGAACACGGCAATGCTGTGCAAACGAGGGATTGCGCCATGGCCTTGCCGGTGAAGGATCAGCTTAGATACTGGGGCATTGCCGCCGCTGTTTTCGTGCTGCTTTTGTACCTGTTGGGCGATGTCTTGCTGCCCTTTGTGATCGGTGGTGCGATTGCATATTTCCTTGATCCCGTTGCGGACCGCCTGGAAACACTCGGCCTTTCGCGCATGGCTGCGACCGGGATCATTACCGTTGTCGGCGTGTTTGGTTTTGTTTTGATGATTCTCATGGTTGTGCCCGCGTTGATCACACAGCTACTGGATCTGATTGATGTTTTGCCAAGCCTTTTTAAAGAACTGCGCGCCTTTATTGAGAAACAATTCCCGGCTTTGCTCGATCGCGAATCAAATACCCACCAGATGCTGGTGTCATTTGGCGAGACGCTGAAATCAAAAACCGGCGATGTGCTGCAAACCGTTCTGGCCTCATTGGGTTCAGCAATAAATGTCGTCGTCCTGCTGGTTATCGTACCGGTTGTCGCGGTTTATCTGCTGATGGATTGGGATCGCATGATCACCCGGATCGGAGAGCTCTTGCCGCGTGATCACGCCCCCACGATCAAACGACTTGCTGGTGAAATCGACGCCGTTCTTGCCTCATTCGTGCGTGGAATGGGTACCGTCTGCCTGATCCTCGGCACCTACTATGCTGTCGCATTGATGCTGGTCGGTCTGCAATTCGGCCTGATCGTCGGCTTCATTGCAGGACTGGTAACCTTCATCCCCTATTTGGGCGCCCTGATCGGAGGCACCCTGGCCATAGGCCTGGCCCTGTTTCAGTTCTGGGGGGATTGGGCACATATCGGTTTGGTCGCCGGTATTTTTGCTATCGGACAGGTGACCGAGGGCAACTTCCTGACGCCCAAACTCGTCGGTAGTTCGGTGGGCCTGCACCCGGTCTGGCTGCTGCTGGCCTTGTCGGTCTTCGGCGCGCTGTTCGGCTTTGTTGGAATGCTGATCGCAGTACCTGTAGCGGCTGCCTTGGGCGTGCTGGCACGGTTTGCGACCGAGCAGTATCTGCACAGCCGCCTATATACCGGGCTTGAAGGGCTCAATCAGGAAGACGAATAAATGGCCATGCAGCTCAGCTTTGATCTGCCGTCCAAGACTGCCTTGGGCCGCGAAGACTTTTTCGTCTCGCCTGCTAATGCGCTAGCTGTTGCGATGATCTCTGCCACCTCGTGGCCTGGCAACAAACTGGTGCTGAGCGGCCCTGCAGGATCGGGCAAGACCCATCTGGCGCATGTCTGGGCCGGCGAGACCGGCGGTCGAATCGTACAAGCCGCCGCGCTTCGATATGACGACGTGCCGGACCTGGCGCGCGGTCCGGTGGCGGTCGAAGATGTGCCAGTAATCGCGGCGGACGTCGAGCAGCAGAAAACTCTGTTCCATTTGCACAATCTGGTTCTGGCCGAGGGCCACGCCTTGCTGATGACCGGGCGCACGACGCCGAAACTGTGGCATCTGCCGCTGGCCGATCTGCAAAGCCGGGCCGAAGGTGCGCATCATGTGTCGCTTGAAGGACCGGACGATGCGTTGCTGGGCGCAGTGCTGGCGAAGCTATTCACCGACCGGCAGCTCAATCCGGGGCCTGATGTCATAGCCTATCTGGTCAAGCACATGAATCGCAGCTTTGAAACCGCCGCCCGCGTCGTCGAACAGCTGGACGAAATTGCGCTGACCGAAAAACGCGACATCACCCGTGCGCTGGCGGTGCGTCTATTGAACACAGAAGCCGAACAATCGGATGCCTGCAATTGACCGGACAAGGGTGATCTCGCATCCTGTCGCGCAAAAGACCTGGGGACACCATGACCAAGATTGCCGAGACTGATTTCCCGGATCACGGGCTGTTCGGAAGGCCGCTGTTCGAAGATCCGGGCGCCCGTGCACTTTCCCGGGTCGGGGTTGTCGATATCGGATCGAACTCGGTCCGGATGGTGATTTTTGACGGCGCGGCGCGCTCACCGGCCTATTTCTACAATGAAAAGGTGATGTGCGAACTGGGCGCCGGCCTGTCAGAGACCGGCCGACTGAACCCTGAAGGTCGCAAACGGGCGCTGGCTGCCTTGCACAGGTTTCAGCATCTTGCCAGAGACCTCGGCCTGCCCGCCCTGCACGCTGTCGCCACCGCTGCGGTGCGCGAGGCCAGCGATGGACCGGATTTCTGCGCGCAGGCAAAAGCCGAAACCGGCCTGATCATCAACGTTGTCGATGGCGAGGAAGAAGCACGGCTCTCAGCTCAGGGCGTGCTGCTGGGTTGGCCCGGAGCTTATGGGCTGATCTGCGACATCGGTGGCTCGTCCGTCGAACTCGCTGAGATCGGAGGCGGCAAGGTCGGACGTCGCATGACTTCGCCCCTGGGGCCGCTCAAGCTGCGCGATATCAAAGGCGGTCGCCGGGCGCGTAAGGAGCATATCAAGAAGACGCTGGAAGAGATGCGCGACCGGATGGGCCCTCAACGTGATCGGCTGTTTCTGGTCGGCGGCAGTTGGCGCGCCTTCGCACGTCTGGACATGTTGCGCCGAGGCTATCCGCTGAACGTGCTGCACGAATACCGCATGACACAAAGTCAGGTACGCGAGACCATCAAGTTCATCGAACAGAATGATCCTGATGAATTGCGCGCATTGGCCGGTGTGTCGGGATCGCGTATGGCATTGATCCCCTATGCAATGGATGTGCTTTCACGCCTGATCCGCACGTTCAAACCAAAGGACATCGCGATTTCAAGCTACGGCATCCGCGAAGGATTGCTGTATGAACAGATGCCGCAACGCCTGCGCGACCGGGATCCTTTGATCGAAGCCTGCCGGTTTGCCGAAGCGAAAGACGCGCGCTTGCCCGGTTTCGGCAAACACCTGTTCGATTTTGTAATGCCCTTGTTCCGTTCGGCGCCGGAACCGATGCTGCGCCTGATCAAGGCAGCTTGTCTGCTGCACGACGTCAGTTGGCGTGCGCATCCAGATTACCGGGCCGAGGCTTGTTTCGAATATGTCACCCGCGCCAACATGAGCGGGATCAAACATTCCGAGCGGATCTTTATCGGGCTCGCTTTGCAACACCGATATCGCAACAAACGTGAAGGGAGCCGCTTTACCGAGCTTTACGAACTGCTCGAAGAACGCGGCCAAGAACAGGCCGAAATCCTAGGCAAAGCACTACGGTTCGGAGCGATGCTTTGGATGCAGCACGACGCAGCCATGGGCAAGATGCGTTACTATCCCAAAAAACAAAAGCTCGAACTGCGTCTGCCCAAATCGGCGGGCGCATTGTTCAACGAAGTCGCCGAGGCCCGTTTTAACTCGTTGGCCGGCGCGCTGAAATCAGAACCCAAAGTGATCATTCGCGGATAATCAGATATCGGTATAACCGTTAGAAGTCTCTTCTTCCGGCACAACTTCTTCGGGCTGATCTTTGGGCTTCTTGCGGATGATAATGTCGCCGTTTGGTAACATCTCGGGCGATTCATACGCGCTCCAATCCTGCACCTGAGCAGCCAACTCAGCCAGCGCCGGACCCATTTCCCGCATGAAAGACTGCAAAGCCGGACCAAATTGGTCCGCAAATCCACGCAGGTCTTCGATCGTGGGCTCCATCTCTTGCCGCAAGCCTTCCAGAAACAACTCGGCACCCCGCTCCATCAGCGACTTACCTGAATCGTTCTGTGCTTGGGCAGGCAGGGCCAAGGCGGTACAAACAGCGCTGATCAGCATGAGACGTAGCATAGCTTGAATATAAGCGAGCGTGCCGAGTGTTGAAAGGTCAGAGGTCGATATCCAACGTCACCGGGAAGTGGTCGGATGCGGTTAGCAAGGCATCCCTCAGCTCGGGGTTGCCCCAGCAGGCGGCATCGCGAAACGGATGCCAGATGCGCCAGTTCGGGCGGTGGGCGCGCAAATCCTCGCTAATCATGATGTAGTCCAACAACGCCTCAAGATACCGTCCCTCATTCGGCCGCGCAAATCGTGCAGTTGCTGGGACGGAACCGGGGCGCAGTTCCAATGCCCTTGCTGCATGAGGATCATAGAGCCCCGCCTGCAACAATATCTCGACCGACGATCGACCGAAGAGGTGTTCGAACTCATCCAGTCCGGGTCCGTCATTGAGATCGCCCAGCAAAATCACCGGCTCTTGCTCCGTCAAATGATGTCGGACCCGTCGACCCAGCCATACCGCCTGCGCCAACTGCTTACGGCGATTGGCAATCGAAATTCGTATCATCTCATCCCGCGACGCAGCGCCATGGGGCGCTTTGGACTTCAGATGCGCCCCGATCAGTCGAAACTCTTGCCCTGAGGTTGTTTGGATCGCCAATTCCATCGGAGGCTTTGAAAACCGAACAAGATCCTCGGTCGCATCCACATCCAGGTCGATCCGGAACTCGGCATCGAAACGCGGCGCGTTCTCAGCCTCCCTTGCGTCGTGTTTGGCTGTAAGAATTTCGGGATCATAAAGCAGGGCCAATTCCTGATGTGTATCATTGGGAAATCCCATGATTGCATGGCTTGTACGCAGACCGAACGCCTCGGCAAATCGCTGCAAGGCACGGACCGTATTCTGAGACTTGCCTGTGTTGGGGGCTTCGACGATCAGCATCGCATCGGCATCAATCGCCGTCAGCACCTTTGCGATCGCCTCAACCTGCCGGGCCTTGGTCACATCGTGACGCCCTGACCAGCTGTCATCGACAATCAGGCTGTCATTGCGATCAAACAGGTTGGCGAACCATTCGATATTGTAGGTCGCCAACCGCACGGATCAGACCCGAGCGCCATTGATTTCATCCCAGGCGCGGTTGATGTCGATCATCTTTTTCTCGGCCAGCCGCACCGCCTCTTCCGGAACGCCGCGTGCCAGCATCGCATCGGGATGAGTTTCTCGCACCAGTTGCCGCCAAACCTTGCGAATTTCGGTCAGAGGAGCGTCGCGGGGAACGCCCAGAACAGTATAGGGGTCTTTCGGCGCATCCGGTACGAAACGCGCGCGCAGGGCCATGAACTGAGCGTCGGTCTGGCCGAAAATGCGGCTGACTTCTTCCAAAAACTCGTTTTCGTTCGGATGGTAGAACCCGTCCGCCATGGCAATGTGAAACAGCCCTTCCATCAAATCGCACAGGGTGGTGCTATCTTCGGCGAACATGCGGGCAATCCGGCGGGCATAGTCCTGATATCCAGCAACGTCTGTCCGTGCCATGTCAAAGACCTTGGCCGCCCCGTCTTCATCTTCGGGCGCGATCTGGAACACTTCACGGAAAGCCGTCACCTCATCCCGCGTCACCTGACCGTCGGCCTTGGCCATCTTGGCGCCAAGCGCCACAACAGCAATCGCAAAGGCCACCGAACGTTCTGGCGGCGTGCGCAGTTTCTCAAACACCGCAGTCAGGCTTTCGCCCTGGGCAAGCGCGTTCAGCGCGTCGGCTATTCTGGACCAAATCGACATGGGCGCACCCTAGCGTGCCTTGTCACGACTGTCAGGTGCGACAGATGACTGCGGGCCGAGTATTTTCTGCATCAGGACAAGATCCAGCCGCTGCCCCCATTTGAACCCCACTTCAGGCATGCGTCCCACCTGCTTGAAGCCAATTGCCTTATGGAAGGCGATGGCTGCGGGGTTGGCCGATGAAATGCCCGCCACCAAGACATGCACGTTATCCTCCCGCGCGATGGCTTCAAGAGCCTCCATCAACGAACGGCCAACATTCTGGCCTCTGGCTTCGGGTGCCAACTGTATCGAATGTTCGCGGCACTGCGCATATCCCGGTCCCGAGCGGAAGGTGCCATAGGTCGCAAACCCCTCGACGGCACCACTGCGCTCGGCGACCAAGAAGGCGGGACCTCTGGTTTCGATCTCTGCCACCACGCTTTCAACGCTGCGTTCATCGGTGGTGAAAGTGACCAGCGTATCACGGATAATCACGTTTGCTATCGCCGCAATCGCAGGTGCATCTTGGGCTCTGGCCTGCCGGATGTTCATTCCAGCACGCGCAACCCGTGCGGTGTTTCGATTTCAGCGCGCAATGCAGCCGGGCCGCTGTCAAACGCGACATACTCCAACGCCCCCAGACCTTTGGCTAAGTCGATTGCATCCGGATGGCACACAATCAGGCGGCGTAACCGGCAGCCACTGTCCTGAAGCATTTGTGCCGGATGCAGATCACCCTTCCACTCGATAAGCGCCGGAAAGAGGTTGTCAAATGGCAGACGTCCATTTGGGGGGACTGCCATACGCCAGCGCAGCGCGCCTCGGTTCAGATCGATAGGTTGTCCGACGCCGTCGGGGAAAACGGTCAGTGACGCTTCGATATCCGGAACCCGGCAAATCCAGTTGGTCAGGCGGGGTGATCCGGTGAACCGGTCCAGATCGAACCAGCGCGTCCTTTGCGGTTTGGAGGCTTCGGGGTCGATCGCAATCGCCTCCAGATAGAGCCCATCCCGCAAGCCCAAAAGTCGATTATACGTCCCGAATTTTTCATGCTTGCCGCCGTCCTGAAGCCGTACGCCCAGCGCCTGTTCGATATGGTCAGAAGCTTCTTCAAGCGTTTCGCCCGCAACAGCCAGATGATCCAGTAACATGAAGACGCCTCCTGATGACAAACGACCAGACCATTTGGGTCTGGTCGCATGTTTTCCGCAAAGGGGCGAAGTCACAAGATTTTTCGTACGAAAAATCTAGGCCCCGGTGTCAGGACTTAGCTTCACCGATCAAACGCAAGATGTCTTGTGCCGCATCAGGGATATTCGTTCCCGGACCAAAGATCGCCTTCACACCGTGATCGTAAAGGAACTGGTAATCCTGTTGCGGAATGACCCCACCGCAGATGACTATGATGTCTTCAGCCCCTGCCTTTTTCAGTTCCTCAACCAACTGAGGCGCCAATGTCTTATGCCCCGCAGCCTGCGAAGAGATCCCTATCACATGCACATCATTGTCCACCGCGTCCTGTGCGGCTTCTGCAGGCGTCTGGAACAGAGGGCCGACATCCACATCAAACCCGATATCGGCAAAGGCAGTGGCAATCACCTTGGCCCCTCGATCGTGGCCGTCCTGCCCCATCTTGACCACCAGCAGACGCGGGCGACGCCCCTCGGCCTTGGCGAATTCTTCTATGGAATTCTGAATCGCGGCAAAACCTTCGTCACCCTCGTAGGCCGCACCGTAAACACCGGCCAGGGTCTTCACTTCGGCACGGTGGCGACCGAACTCTTTCTCCATTGCCATGCTGATCTCTCCTACGGATGCGCGGGCTCGGGCGGCCTCGACGGCGGCGGCAAGCAGGTTGCCTCCCTCGCGGGCGGTTCTTGTCAGGGCGTCTAGCGCCTGTTGGCAAGCCGCCTCGTCGCGCGTTGCACGGATACGCTCCAGCCGCGCGACCTGAGCTTCACGCACGGCCACGTTATCGACGTCCAGAATATCGATCGGGTCTTCTTGCTCTTTGCGATACTTGTTGACCCCAACGATAACCTCTTCGCCCCGGTCGATCATGGCCTGACGGCGCGCAGCGCTTTCCTCGATCCGCAGCTTGGGCATGCCACTGGCAACGGCCTTGGTCATACCGCCCATTTCCTCGACCTCTTCCATAAGAGCCCAGGCTTTTTCGACCAACTCGTTGGTCAGGCTTTCGACGTAGTAAGAGCCCGCCAGCGGATCGACCACATCGGTCACGCCGGTTTCCTCTTGCAACACCAGCTGCGTGTTTCGCGCGATACGTGCTGAGAAATCGGTTGGCAGCGCGATCGCCTCGTCCAATGCGTTGGTGTGCAGCGATTGGGTGCCGCCCAGAACCGCGCTCATGGCTTCATAGGCGGTACGGACCACGTTGTTATAGGGATCTTGCTCCTGCAGACTAACACCGGATGTCTGGCAATGTGTCCGCAGCATTTTCGACCGTTCGGATTTCGCACCAAACTCGGTCATTACGCGATGCCATAGGGTGCGCGCGGCACGCAGTTTCGCGATCTCCATGAAGAAATTCATGCCGATGGCGAAGAAGAACGACAGACGACCCGCGAACTTGTCCACGTCCATACCCGATTGCGTCGCAGCACGCACATATTCGCGGCCATCGGCGAGCGTATATGCCAATTCCTGTACCAGGTTCGCGCCAGCCTCTTGCATGTGATAGCCAGAGATCGAGATCGAGTTGAACTTGGGCATCTCGTTCGAGGTGTATTCGATGATGTCCGAAATGATCTTCATCGATGGCTCGGGCGGGTAGATGTAAGTATTACGCACCATGAACTCTTTCAGAATGTCGTTCTGAATGGTGCCCGACAGCACGGATTTGTCATGCCCCTGCTCTTCACCCGCAACAATGAAGCTGGCCAGAACAGGGATCACCGCCCCGTTCATCGTCATTGAGACTGAAACCTTGTCCAACGGGATGCCGTCGAACAGGATTTTCATATCCTCAACGCTGTCGATGGCCACACCGGCCTTACCGACATCGCCCACCACGCGAGGATGGTCACTGTCATACCCCCGGTGCGTCGCCAGATCGAAGGCGACCGAGACACCTTGCTGGCCGGCTGCCAGATTGCGGCGGTAAAACGCATTCGATTCTTCAGCTGTCGAGAAGCCTGCATATTGACGGATCGTCCACGGACGGCCCGCGTACATCGTCGCTTTGACGCCGCGCGTAAACGGCCCGAAGCCCGGAAGCGAGCCCATATGCGGCAGATCAGCCGTGTCTTCCTGAGTGTAAAGCGGTTTGACGTCGATGCCTTCCAGCGTCTCTTTGGTCAGATCGCCCAAAGGTCGGCCGCGCAGCTCTTTTTCGGCCAGCACCTGCCAGTCGTTGGTGTCGGTCATGTCGATTTCCTCTGTTCAATTCTGGTTTCGGCGGGGGCGACCCCGCGCGCATTGCTATCTGTTCGGCAGATCAGTTCAGCCTGCCCATCGGCACCCGAGGCAAGCCATTCCAGATCATCGGCATAATCAGCCCAAAGCTTCATCGCCTGTTCAGCGCTCAGACCATGGGGCGTAGGTTTGGGTGCCGCATTCAGCGCAAGGCCGTCACTGAATTCGGGCGCGGTGCGACCCGTCAGCGCCTCAAGCTGTACCTGTTGATGACCTGCAAATTCCTCGAACGGCAGGACAAGCAACGGGACGCCCGGGAAGGCGTGGCTTATATCGGTGATGACGTCGCGCCAGCTCCGCTTGCTTTGCGCGATGCGTTTCCACTTTGCTGGTTCGATGGGGGCGCTGCCGCGTTTGAACTTATAGGCGGCCACGGAAGACCAATACATATCCAACGCGCGGATATTCAAAGCAATTTTAGTGACTCTACCATCAAATGCCCTTGCCAAAAGCTGCCCGCGTTCCAGCATGCCGGGATAGAGCGAGGCAAAGGCAATATTGCGCTCCATCGAGCCCACGAAATTCTCTTGGCTGACCAACAGTTGCGTCGCGCCGTCTTGCTGACATACGTCCAACTCGCGGCGTAATCCATCACAGACCTCAGGCGTCAATTTGTTCAAGCTGTTGAGGCCATTGGAGCGTGTTCGCTCCGGCCCCCAATACGCCAGACCTTGATCTGCAAGGACCTGCACGTTCCGGCTTAGATAGTTCTGGAAACTGGTGCTTGCACACCGATGCGCGCCACAATGCAGGATCACTTCCATCGGCCTACTCTCCCAACGCGAAGGCCGCGGGAACGGCGCGTTTTGTAGGCAAATTGATAATTACGCATGGGTGGGTGCGGCGTCCACGAAGCAAATTTTTGGTGATCACACGCATTTCGTCAGTCGCATTCGCCCCGGCAGAGGCTATATTCATCACAACAGGAGGCCTCATGACACGCACGCTTGCCTTTGTTTTCTCGGCACTATTCCCGTTGGCCGCCTTGGCCGCCGACGCGACTGCCCCTGCGGATGACAGCTTTGTTCGTCCAGTAGCTGACAGCGATCTAAGCGATTTTCTCTGGACGCATCGCCCGATCGTCGTTTTTGCCGACACCCCGGCAGACCCAAGATTCCAGCAGCAGATCGACATGTTACTCGAAGGAGAAGACGCAATGCGGGATCGCGACGTGATTGTCTTGACCGATACTGATCCGGCGGCGCGATCATCGATCCGATCAAAACTGCGACCGCGTGGTTTCCAGATGGTGTTTGTCGACAAGGATGGTGTCGTCAAACTGCGCAAACCCAGCCCATGGAGCGTGCGTGAGATTGGCCGATCCATTGACAAGACGCCTTTGCGCGAGCGCGAAATCCGCGAACGACGTGAGGGCGGCTGAGCACCTGCGACATGCCTCAAGATCCCGGCGGAAGCCGCTGGGAACCTTGAAAGATATGTCGCAGGTGCGCGCATCATCACTCGAACTCGATGATCACATCGTCAACGGCCAGACTGTCGCCGGGGCCCGCGTTGATCTTGGAGACAACGCCCTTTTTCTCGGCGCGCAGGATGTTCTCCATCTTCATCGCCTCAACGGTACAAAGTGCCTGACCTTCCTGCACCTCCTGACCTACTTCCACATCAATCTTCACGATCAAGCCCGGCATTGGGCAGAGCAACATTTTCGATGTATCAGGCGGCAGCTTCTCGGGCATCAGGCGGGCCAGTTCGGCCTGACGCGGGGTGCGCACATGTACCTTGAGGTCAGCCCCTCGGTTTCGGATACGGAACCCGCCCGATATCTTTCCAACCTTCAAGACCAACGGGCTGCCATCCACGTCCAACACCGCAAGTTGGTCACCCGGCGTCCAGTCAGAGGACACACGCAGAGCTGACCCGTCTTTGAATTTGACAGTCGCGCCCTGTTTGTCAGCCTTAACATTGACGCTGAAATCCTGCCCTTGCAGAGCGACATTCCAACGTTTGCCGACTTTCCTTTCATGGTTGTCCATCCGGCCCGATACGCGGGTGCGACGGATTTCGGCAACCCGGTGCATGGCAGCGCACGAGGCTGCGATGCGACGCAGATCTTCTTCGGGAAGGTCGACGCCTTCAAACCCGTCCGGATACTCCTCGGCGATGAAAGCGGTCGTCATGTCACCACTTACAAATTTCGGGTGATCCATGACCGCTGACAGGAATGGCAAATTGTGACCGATGCCTTCGACTTCGAAACTGTCCAGCGCCACGCGCATCGCCTCAATCGCCTGTTCGCGGGTCGATGCCCAGGTACACAGCTTGGCGATCATCGGGTCGTAATACATGCTGATCTCGCCGCCCTCATAGACGCCGGTATCGTTACGCACAGCGCTATCCCCTTTAGGCGCATCACCTTGCCATTTGTCATTCACAAGCAGCGGGCCTGCTGCGACCTCCTGCGGCGGGCGATAACGGGTAAGGCGGCCAATCGAGGGCAAGAAGCCACGATACGGGTCCTCTGCATAAAGACGGTTTTCAATCGCCCAGCCTGTCAGGGTGACGTCATCCTGCGTGATCGACAGTTTTTCACCAGCGGCCACACGGATCATCTGTTCGACAAGATCGACACCAGTGATCAGTTCGGTCACCGGGTGTTCCACCTGCAGGCGGGTGTTCATTTCGAGGAAGTAGAAGTTCTTTTCGCCATCCACGATGAACTCGACCGTACCGGCGCTGGCATAGTTCACAGCCTTGGCCAACGCGACCGCCTGTTCGCCCATCGCCTTGCGGGTTTCAGGGTCAAGGAACGGCGATGGCGCCTCTTCCACAACTTTCTGGTTCCGGCGCTGGATCGAGCATTCGCGTTCCCCGAGATAGATGCCATTGCCGTGACTGTCACAGAGCACCTGAATCTCGATGTGGCGCGGCTGAGTCACAAATTTCTCGATGAAAATCCGGTCGTCGCCGAAGGAGTTCGCGGCCTCGTTCTTGGATGACTGGAAACCTTCCCGCGCCTCTTCGTCATTCCACGCAATCCGCATGCCCTTGCCACCGCCGCCAGCGCTGGCCTTGATCATCACCGGATAGCCAATGTCGTTCGAAATCTTCACTGCCTCATCGGCGTCTTCGATCAGGCCCATGTAACCGGGCACCGTCGAAACCCCGGCCTCCTGCGCGATCTTCTTCGAGGTGATCTTGTCCCCCATGCTTTCGATCGCACCGACCGGGGGGCCGACAAAGGCGACGCCTTCGGCATCCAGCGCCTCGGCGAATTTGGAGTTCTCGGACAGAAAGCCATAACCGGGGTGGACCGCCTGCGCGCCGCTTTTACGGATGGCATCCAACACCTTGTCGATGACGATGTATGACTGGTTGGCAGGCGGCGGGCCGATATGCACGGCCTCATCCGCCATTGAAACATGCAGGGCGTTCTTGTCAGCATCTGAATAGATGGCAACCGTGCCAATGCCCATCTTGCGGGCGGTCTTGATGACCCGGCAGGCAATCTCGCCCCGGTTTGCGATCAGGATCTTGTTGAACATGGAACGTCCTTTGGCTTGATGTTCTGGAAACGCAAAACGCCGCCGCGGGGCGTTGACCCCACGACGGCGTGATGCGCAATGACGGACGGGACTTTTCCAGCCCCGTTAAATTCAGCTTTAGTTACAGTTGTTCTGGGTCTTGCAGTAAAGCACGTTGCCCGCAGCCCCGACTGCCGCCCCAAGCAGCGGATCTGCACTGAGGACCGCCGCCCCCAGAGCCCCCGCACCGCCGCCAAGGATCGCCTGTTCGCCGGTCGAGCCACCGCAGGCCGCCAAACCCGCGCAGGTTGCCAACGCAAGAGAAATTCGTTTGATTCGCATGGTTTCTGCCCTTCTAGATTTTTTGCAGTCTTTGAGAGCAGATGCCGATTTCGCGCCTTGTTATGCAATAACACGGACCACAAACTTGCGAATTGCGCAGGTTTTTGCCGCTTTTTGTCCAAACCTGACAAAAAGAAAACCGCGGACAGAACTCTGTGGGGAACACAAGCCTGCCCGCGGAAGGAAGGGGTACGGAATAGTAGGTGCTTGTGCGACGCAGGCAAAGTAGAGCCGCACGGCCCAATCACTGTGCACAGCACAATTCTGGCCGCCAACCAGTTATTGTTTCCATCTGAGATTCCGGCTGAAACCTGCCCATCCAGCGCGGCACCACGCAGATTTGCGCCGACGTCGTAATCGCCCGGACAGCGACGACTACGTCTGAAATCCGTCACGTTCCTGTTACAAATCGAAGACTTGTAGCGAGGCAGTGCGCGAGGCACCTCACGCAACATCACTACAAACTCACGCAAAAATCCTTCCGGTGACAGTAACTTAGATTCCGGTTTCACCGCAGTGTGAAACGTCACATGTCTACCGACACTTTTGCTTGAAAAATTGAGAGCATCTTCTCTCAACTTGGTGATTTCCCAAGAATTCAGTTGCGTGGAACGGTGCCCCTGCACACTCGCACACAAGGAACTATCCATATGATAACAAAGGGTAAAACCGCCAGCCTGCTTGCTGCCAGCGCGCTTTCCGTGACCGGTATGCAAGCCTTGGCGCAAGATGCACAAACTCAGGCTGAATTGGCTGCACTGCGCGCCCGGGTCGAAGCGCTGGAATCCTCCAATCCCGGGTCTGGCACTGGGGATCTGCAGATCGGCAACACCACTCTGGACGTCTACGGTTATGTCAAAGCCGACTTCTTCTATGACTTCGAATACGATCAGGGCGACACCGCATTCGTAAACGTGATTGGTGAACCCTCGGCCGAGACGGATGGAACGTTTGGCGCCACAGTCCGTCAGTCTCGTATCGGGCTGCGCACCAGCACGCCTTCGGGAATCGGTGACATTCAGGGCCAGATCGAAGTCGATGCCTTCGGCTCGGACGGAACCGCCGAATTCCGAATTCGTCATGCCAATATCCGAATTGGGGAACAATGGCTGATCGGACAATACTGGACCAATTTCCAACCTCTGGACACCTACCCGACCTCGGTGGAATTTAACGGGCCGGTCGGGATCGCTTTCGCGCGCGTACCGCAGGTGCGCTACACCAACAATATCGGATCGAATACCACCTTCGCCGTTTCCGTTGAAGAAAACGTCGGCGGCTCGGATTCGGATGATCCTGTGCTGACTGGTTCGGTCGAATACAACGATGGCAAATACATCGCTCGTGCCTCGGCGCTCTACGGCAAGGCGCAATCCGGCGACGTCGAGGTCGATCAGACCGGTTTCTCTTTGTCGGGCTCGATCCGACCGTGGGAAGGTGGGTTGTTCCAGGTCAACTATGTCAACGGCGAGGCACTTGGCCCCTACCTGATCGGCTTGGGCGACGCAGTCGTCGGGGGTCAGGCCAACGATGTTGATGGCTACACCATCGAATTCCGTCAGGACCTGAGTTCCAAATGGAACGTCGGCATCGCCTATGGCAAGGAAGACTACGACCTGCCTACATCGACCGGTACTTTGTCGTTCACTGAGCTTGAGACGATCCACGTCAATGCCTTTTACAAGGCGACAGACAACCTGACGCTCAGCGCCGAATACATCTATGGCGAGCGGAACGACACAATTTCCGGCGACACATTCGACGGCAATCGTGTCCAGTTGGCCGCGCAACTCAACTTCTGATGAAAACAGCCTACCCTGCCCATTAGCGGGCAGGGTTCCAGTGTCACTGATCATCTGAGTGTTATGTGCGGCAGCCCCGGTCACAATCAGCGCGCTCCGTCGAACACGTCAGGGAAAGATTGGCGCGCGGCGTCCAGATTGATCACCAGCAGAGCATCATAGCTTGCAGGATCAAACGGGTCTTCGGCGGCGACAACCTCACGCCCGAACAGCCAACTTAGACGGCCCGCGTCCAGATTGCCTCGCTCAAAGGGCTGATCACCAAAATGCGCCCATAACGCCTCGATAAACGCGACATCTGCGCGCTTGTCGGCGGGTTTGCGATCGCGAAAGCGTTCTCGCTGGGTCAGCGGCGTAACGCCCTTGGGATTGGCCCGCCGAATGGTGAACTGGAAGTCTGTTCCGGGCAAACGTCCGGGGAAACCGCGATGTTTCAGCATTGCGAAACCTCAACGGACAAGTTCCAGATATGGCAGGCCATCGGACATGCCTGCGGGATTGAAGTGATCATGCGAACCTCCAGAGCTGCATCACTGTATCGGGACACTCTGAGACTGTGACATTGTTGGTTCATGGTCAGAGCCCCTCCCAGATACACCGGGATTGATCCAGCCGGTAGGCTTCGAAGAACTGCGTTGCGTCAGGTTCGGAGGTGCCGAACGCTACCGGTCTGTCCGAAAACGAAATCACAATCCGGGCAGGCTGCAATTCGTGCTGGGCCACATAAGGCACCGCCAGTGTTTCACACAAATGCTCCATGTCGACTACGGCGACATCATATGTGATACGACCTGCAGTCGATCCGATCTTGGGTGCAATGAATCGAAACCGCACCCAAAGCTCACCCGGATTGGTGTCCAGAAGCACATCGCTAAGCTCGACCGGTTGACCCGATGGCACGGGCAGCAGGTTTGAGGCCAGCGCCGAACCTACTCCGACCAGCAACGTAAAAACCCCGGCGCATCCCCGGATCCGCCAGCGGCGGTTTCCTTCCTCCGGGGGAGCGTGCAGAGTGGTTGCAACCTGCACGGTCTTATGTCCGGTCAATCGGGGCATTTACGGCTCGGGCCTCCTCGGCGGGCATTTACAGCGGGATATTGTCGTGCTTTTTCCAAGGGTTCTTCAGTTGCTTGCCGCGCAGGCTCGCAAATGCACGTGATACACGGCGGCGGGTCGATTGTGGCATGATCACCTCATCAATGAAGCCGCGCTCGGCCGCAACGAAGGGATTTGCGAACCGGTCCTCATAGTCCTGAGTGTGTTGTGCGATCTTATCGGAATCGCCGAGATCGGCGCGGTGGATGATTTCGGTCGCGCCCTTTGCACCCATCACCGCGATCTCAGCCGTGGGCCACGCATAATTGAAGTCGCCGCGCAGGTGTTTGGAGGCCATAACATCATACGCGCCACCGTAGGCCTTACGCGTGATTACGGTGACCTTTGGCACGGTCGCTTCGCCATAAGCAAATAGCAGTTTCGCGCCGTGCTTGATCACGCCGCCATACTCCTGCGAAGTGCCCGGCAGAAAGCCCGGAACATCAACAAGCGTCAGGATCGGGATTTCAAAGCAATCACAGAACCGCACGAACCGGGCCGCTTTTCGGGAACTATCGATGTCCAAACATCCTGCCAATACCATGGGTTGGTTGGCCACGACGCCCACGGTCTGCCCTTCAAGCCGGATAAAACCGGTGATGATGTTCTTAGCGTAGTTTTCCTGAATCTCGTAAAAATCACCCTCATCCGCCACTTTGGTGATCAGTTCCTTCATGTCGTACGGCGTGTTCGGATTGTCCGGGATCAGCGTATCCAGCGATGTCTCGACCCGGTCAGGGCTGTCAAAAAACGGACGAACCGGCGGTTTCTCGCGATTGTTGAGCGGAAGGAAGTCGACAAGACGGCGCACCTCGGCCAGCGCCTCCACATCGTTTTCAAACGCGCCATCAGCGACCGACGACTTTTTGGTGTGGGTCGAAGCCCCTCCCAGTTGCTCCGCCGTCACGACCTCATTGGTGACGGTCTTCACAACGTCTGGGCCGGTCACGAACATGTACGAGGTGTCTTTGACCATGAAGATGAAGTCGGTCATTGCAGGACTGTAAACCGCACCACCTGCACACGGCCCCATTATCACGCTGATCTGTGGCACGACGCCTGAGGCCATGATGTTACGCTGGAACACCTCAGCATATCCGGCCAATGAAGCGACGCCCTCCTGAATCCGCGCCCCGCCCGAGTCGTTGATCCCGATCACCGGCGCTCCGTTTTGAACTGCCATGTCCATGATCTTGCAAATCTTCTGCGCATGGGTTTCTGACAGCGAGCCACCGAATACGGTGAAGTCCTGGCTGAAGACGTAGACCATTCGACCATTGATCGTACCCCAGCCTGTGACCACCCCATCACCAGCAGGCTTTTGTTTCTCCATTCCGAAATCAGTGCAGCGATGGCTGACAAACATGTCAAACTCTTCAAAGCTGCCTTCGTCTACCAGCAACTCGATCCGTTCGCGTGCCGTCAGCTTTCCGCGGGCGTGTTGCGAGTCGATGCGTTTTTGCCCACCACCCAATCGCGCGTTGTTGCGACGGCCTTCGAGCTCGGAAAGGATGTCTTTCATGTCGGTAGTCTCCCAAGAGAATTTGCGCGACCATAACGAGTTGGGATCGGCGGCCAAAGAAGTTTTCGGCAAATTTGCAAATATTTGGCAACACTATTTGAGATAACTGCAAATCTGTTAATTAACACAACAAGCCAAACTGCCGATGGCATTTCGCGCGATCAGGGTCTAAAGGTAAACCATGCAGTTCAGTTCACCCTCTGTCAGCCGCACGCCCCCCACGCTTGCAACACTCGTTTTGTTGTCAGGATTGTCGGCGCTGAGCATGAATCTGTATCTGCCCAGCCTTCCCTTTATGGCGACGTATTTTCAGACTGATTACAAGGTGATGCAACTTTCGATCGCGCTTTATCTTCTGGTCAACGCGGCACTGCAAATCTTAATAGGACCCATCGCCGATAAGGCCGGACGTCGGCCTGTACTGCTGTGGGGACTCGCCCTTTTTTTGCTGGCAACGCTGGGGTGTATATACGCCCCAAATGTCGAGACCTTTCTGGCTTTCAGAATGTTTCAGGCCGTCATTGTCGTTGGTATTGTCTTAAGTCGTGCGGCTGTGCGGGACATGTACGAACAGGACCAGGCTGCTTCGATGCTCGGATATGTCACCATGGGAATGGCAGTTGTCCCGATGATCGGCCCTGCAGTTGGCGGGCTTCTCGAAGAAACTTTTGGCTGGAAAGCCAATTTCTGGCTACCCTTTGCCCTTGCGGCGCTAGCGTTGGTGCTGACCTACCAAGATTTTGGCGAAACCGCAGCCGCAAGCGGCAAAACACTGATGCAGCAATTTCGCGAATATCCTGAATTGCTGAGATCACCCCGCTTCTGGGGCTATTCCCTGTCCTCAGCTTTCTCTTCAGGCGCGTTCTTTGCCTATCTCGGGGGCGCACCATTTATCGGGACCGAAGTGTTCGGCATGACAGCCGCCGAGGTCGGCATCTACTTTGGTGCGCCTGCGATTGGCTATTTCTTCGGCAACTTCATCAGCGGTCGATTCTCGGTTCGCTTCGGCGTCAACCGCATGGTGCGCTGGGGATGCTGGCTGAATGCAATTGGCGTGGCCCTATCAGCTTTGTTGTTCCTAGTGGATTTGGGAACGGCGCTCAGCTTCTTTGGCCTGATGACCTTCGTCGGGTTGGGTAACGGCATGGCGATCCCGAATGCAACCGCCGGATCGCTTTCGGTCCGCCCGCATCTTGCGGCTACTGCCTCTGGTTTGAGCGGTGCGATCATGTTGGGCGGCGGCGCGGCACTCAGCGCATTGGCGGGCGCATTGCTGACGCATGAGACAGGCGCGATGCCTCTGCTTTGGCTGATGCTGGCAACCGCCGCCCTGGCAATCTGCGCAATCAGCGTTGTTATCTGGCGCGAACGGCAATTGGGTCTGTAGACGGCTTGCGCGACAGGGTTTGCAAAGTTAGCCTGCAGATTCAGTAAAGCTGCAAAGAACCGCCATGGCCACTCAGAAATTATACGCTGGCGCCAAGCTGCGCGAAATGCGCACACGCCTGACCCTCACGCAGAAGGATTTCGCCGCAAAACTGGGCGTTTCACTGCCCTATTTGAACCAGATGGAGAATAACAACCGGCCGATTTCGACGACCGTTGTTCTGGCACTAGCGCAAGAGTTTGGTATGGATGTGACCGAACTCAGCACAGGGGATAGCGAACGATTGGTTTCGGATATGCGCGAAGCACTGGCCGATCCGGTGTTCGCCGAAACGGCGCCCCCTCTGGCTGATCTCAGGCTCACCGCTTCAAATGCGCCCGCGCTTGCACGCGCGTTCATCGAGTTACACCGCGCCTATCGCCAGACCCATGAACGCCTCGCCTCGCTCGACGAGGCATTGGGCCGCGAGGATGCCCGTATTCAGGCCAGCCCATGGGAAGAGGTGCGCGATTTCTTTCACTACTGCGACAATTATATTGACGCCGTTGACCGCGCCGCCGAACGCTTCGCCAGCCGCGCCGATGAAACCAGCGATATTCGGCAAGTCGCCCTGAACAGCCTGTCAGAACGCGGCATTCACGTCACTTTCGCCGACACAGAAACCTTACGCAGCTACAATGCTGGTGACAAAACCCTGCGCCTTTCCTCGCGCGCTGCACCACAAACGCAGGTCTTCCAACTGCTGCTGCAGGTGGCGTTGATCAGTCAGGATAAGCTGCTTGAAGCAACGCTAGATTTCGCCCGTTTCCAAAGCGATGAGGCCCGCGCCATCGCCAAGATTGGCCTCGCCAACTATTTTGCCGGGGCTTCGCTGATGCCTTACGGCGCTTTCCTATCCGCAGCGCAGGACTATCGGCACGATTTGGAGCTGCTCAGCAACCGGTTCGGGGCGTCGATTGAACAGGTGGCGCACCGCCTGTCCACGCTACAGCGCCCCGGTGCAAAAGGAATTCCCTTCTTCTTCGTCCGCGTGGATCAGGCGGGCACAATCACTAAACGACATTCAGCCACGCGGCTTCAATTCGCCCGCTTCGGCGGCGCCTGCCCACTCTGGAATGTCCACCGGGCATTCGAGACCCCGGGTCATTTCCTGCAACAGCTAGCCGAGACAGCGGATGGCGTCCGCTATATCTCATTGGCTCGTGATGTTTCAAAATCCGGAGGCTCGTTCGGTGCTCCTGTCCGCCGCTATGCCATCGCCTTGGGATGTGAGGTTCGTCATGCCGAAGCATTGGTCTACGCCGATAATCTCGACATAAACAACGCGAGCGCTTACGAGCCCATCGGCATATCCTGCCGCATCTGCGAGCGCCAGACCTGCCACCAAAGATCGGTCCCACCGTTAGAGCGCCGCCTGACCATCGACGCCCATAGCCGCGGCACCCTGCCTTATGAGGTCACCTGACCTTCATCTGGCCATATATATCCTGCGAGTCCGGGGGCAGAGCCCCCGCCTAATCCTTAGCTTTTTGACAAGATCGCCCAGATCTCGTCCTTGAGCGCCGCGCGTTTCTTTCGCAAATCAACCTCGGCCAATTCCTCCATCGGCTCAACATTGGTTTCAGCCCGATGCACGGTGCGGTTGACCTCATGATACTCATCCGCAAGTCGGGCAAAATGCGCATCCGTTTGCTTGAGCTGGCTCATCACTTCGAGCTTGTCGGGGAACTCTTCAGCCAGTTCATGCGGGGTATGAGACATCCAGTTGGCTCCTTGTTTCAGCGTTACATCCCAAGGCTAAACATGACTGTCGCACTCCGCTTTGACGCCGATCAAATTCCGAGCGCAATCAACCAGCTTTCAGTATAAATGCACGCCGTGGGTTTTGGATGTGTCAGCGCTGTGCCGTTGCCCATCTCGGACTTATCCAGGGTTGGTCGTTCGCTTTGGGCAGAGGGTCTTTCTGCAGCAAATGGTCCGACATCTTTTCACCCACCATGATCGACGGCGCGTTCAGATTGCCATTGGTGATTTGCGGGAAAATCGAGCTATCGGCGACGCGCAATCGATCCACCCCAATCACACGCCCTTGCGGGTCGACAACGGCATCCTTGTCATCCGCACGGCCCATGCGGCAAGTCCCGCAAGGGTGATAGGCGCTTTCGGCATGCTCGGCGATAAAGGCATCTAGCTCATCGTCCGACTGAACCTCCGCCCCCGGTTGGATCTCTTTACCGGCAAAGGGTTTGAACGCCTGCTGTCCAAAGATCTCTCGGGTCAAGCGAATGCAGGTTCTGAAGTCTTCCCAATCCGAATCATGGCTCATGTAGTTGAACCGGATCACCGGCGCGTCTTCGGCTTTGGCAGATCGCAGAGTCACAGCGCCGCGCGAGGGCGACCGCATTGGCCCCACATGCGCCTGAAATCCGTGCCCTTCGGCTGCCGCCTGCCCGTCATAGCGAACCGCCATCGGCAGAAAATGATATTGTATGTCAGGATATTCCACACCCGGTTTCGAACGCACAAAGGCGGCGCTTTCAAACTGGTTCGATGCGCCAAGGCCGGTTTTGGTAAACAACCATTGCGCCCCGATCATCCCCTTACTGATCAGGTTCCAATGCTTGTATAGCGTGATCGGTTGTATCGAGGCCTGTTGGATATAAAGTTCTAGGTGATCCTGCAGATTGGCGCCGACGCCAGGGCGGTCGGCGACCACTTTGATACCGTGCTCAGCCAGGTGCGCCGCGGGTCCAACCCCCGAAAGCATCAGCAACTTAGGCGAATTGATAGACGAAGCCGCCAATACAACCTCGCGCCGCGCTGTGATCACTTCCCGTTTGCCACCCCGTATCAATTCGACCCCGGATGCGCGCCCAGAATCAATAATCACGCGCGCCGCAAGACCCCGGATGATTTCGCAGTTTTGCCGCTTGAGCGCTGGCCTAAGGTACGCATTCGCCGCCGACCAGCGCCGTCCTTTCCAGACGGTCTGCTCCATCGGCCCAAAACCTTCTTGTTTCTCACCGTTATAGTCGCCAGTGACCTCATATCCAGCCTGCTGACCTGCATCGACGAACGCCTTAAACAGCGGATTTTCACGAGGCCCTCGCGACACGTGCAGAGGTCCATCCGTACCTCTCCAAGTGTGATCACCGCCATGGCCACCATCATGCCAGGTTTCCATGCGTTTGTAGTACGGCAGCACATCTGCGTAAGACCATCCATCTGCACCCATCTCGGCCCAGGTGTCAAAGTCTCGAGCGTGACCGCGCACATAGACCATGCCATTGATCGAAGACGACCCTCCGATCACCTTGCCTCTGGGGCAAGCAAGTTGACGATTGTTCAGATGCGGTTCGGGCTCGGATTTGTAGCCCCAGTCATATCGCGACATATTCATCGGATAGCTTAGGGCGGCAGGCATCTGGATGAAGGGTCCGGCGTCAGTGCCGCCATGCTCGATCACCAGAACCGAAGCTCCGGCCTCACTCAGACGGTAAGCCATCGCGCAACCAGCAGAACCGGCGCCAACAATGACAAAATCTGCTTCCATATTCGTGTCTCCGTTCACCTTCGGGGCAAGATTTTTCGACGAAAAATCTCCGCACTTCCGACGGGTGCAATTTCAAAAATGTAAAGGATTACTCGCCACGCGGATAACGCTGGCTATCCTCGACATCGTTCAGGTCCATATGATTGCGCATGTACCGTTCAGACGCTTTCTGAAGAGGCTGGTAATCCCAAGGATAATAGCCACCCTGCCGTAATGCCTCGTAAACCACCCAGCGCCGGGCTTGGCTGGCCCTCACATCGGCATCAAAGCGATCCAAATCCCATCGCGCCTCGGATTTAGCACGCAGTGTTTGCAAGGTGCCTGCATGTTCGGGCAGGCCAGCGAGATTTTCCATCTCATGCGGATCAGCCTCGAGATCGAACAGTTGATCGGGGTCCAATGTACAGCGATTGTATTTCCACTTGCCATAACGCAAAGAGACTAAAGGAGCGTATGAGGCCTCGGCGGCATATTCCATTGCAACCGGCGCGGTTCGGTCTGTGCCCTTTGCCAAAGGCACAAGATCCTCACCATCCGTCCAAGGTGAGATTTCAGCCATATCGACGCCCGCCAACGTACCAAGCGTCGGTGTCACGTCGATCGTCGAAACTGGTGTATCGATGCGACCAACTGGAAGATCGGGGGCCGAAATCATGAGCGGCACGCGGGAAGAGCCTTCGAAGAAAGTCATCTTGAACCACAACCCGCGCTCACCCAGCATGTCGCCGTGGTCGGACACGAACAGTATGATCGCCTCTTGACGCGTCGTTTCCAGAACCTCCAGTATCTCACCGATCTTGTCATCCAGATATGAGATATTGGCGAAATAGGCGCGACGGGATTTGCGAATATCCTCGGTCGTTATGTCGAAGCTGCGCCAGTCATTGGCATCGAAAATACGTTTGGAATGCGGGTCCTGATTGTCATATCCCAGATCCGCGATCTGTGGCTCAAGATGCTCACAATCTTTATACAGATCCCAGTACTTGCGTCGCGCCACGTAAGGATCGTGTGGGTGCGTGAAGCTGACGGTCACACACCAGGGGCGATCATCCTTGCCGCGTGCAAGGTCATATAGCTTGGCCTTGGCGTTATAAGCGACCTCGTCATCATATTCCATCTGGTTGGAAATCTCGGCAATGCCTGCCCCAGTGACCGAGCCCATATTGTGATACCACCAGTCGATGCGCTCACCGGGTTTACGATAATCCGGCGTCCAACCGAAATCTGCCGGGTAGATATCAGTAGTCAGACGATCTTCGAACCCGTGCAACTGGTCTGGGCCAACAAAGTGCATCTTGCCGGACAAGCAGGTGTAATATCCTGCACGACGAAGGTGGTGGGCATAGGTCGGGATATCGCTGCTGAACTCGGCGGCGTTGTCATAGACGCCAGTGCGCGATGGCAGTCGACCCGACATAAAGCTCGCACGTCCCGGAGCACAGAGCGGCGAGGCAGTGTAGGCATTTGCGAAACGCGTTGATCTTGCCGCCAGCTTCTTCAGGTTCGGCGCATGCAACCATTCTGCAGGACCGTCGGGGAAGAGGGTCCCGTTGAGCTGATCCACCATCAGGATCAGAATATTCGGCTTTGTCATTTTTCGGCCTCTAGGAAAACTCTCAGTACCCGCAGCGCATGGGTGACTGCCCGCTGCGGCTCTTGTGGGGAATTCAGTGCAGAGTGGATGTACAAACCATCGATCAGCGCGATCATACCTTCGGCAGCCTCGCTCGGGTCACTCATATGTGGGCGCAACGCATGGATCAGGTTCGAGCGGATGCGTGCCTGATAGATTTGCCAGAGCCTCAGCGCATCATCGTTGGTTTGCGCCAAAACATAAAAAGTCATCCAAGCTGCGATAACATCCGGTGTGAAACATGATGGCGCGAAACAGGCGCGAATGATGGCCTGTGCGCGCTCTTCCGGATCTGCCGTGCTGAGTTGTGCGCGCGCTTCAGATCCAAAATCCGTCAGGATACGCCGCATCGCGGCTAGGAATATCTGTTCTTTGCCCCCAAAGTAATGATGCGCCAATGCACTGGACATACCTGCGCGTTTGGCGATCTGGCTAACGGTGACATCAAGGGATTTTTGCGCGCCAAGCTCGGCGATCGTCGCCTTGACGATCGCGTCCCGCCGGATCGGCTCCATTCCGAGTTTTGGCATCTTCGCCTCTTCGCCATACCTGAGTGCAAGGAAGGCTAAGCGGTTTTTATTGACTCGTCAATCAATAACGGTTCTTGGTTTCGCCGGTGGGGTCTCAGAACCTTGCGGCGGTGTGCCGCCACGGCTCAGCACGGCTTCACGCCAGGTGATGAAGCTGACGGCAGCCAGGATCAGAGTGCCTCCTGCAATTACCCAGATGTCGATGCGTTCATGGAAGGCCAAAGCGCCGAGCAAAGTGGCCCAGATCAGCTGCAGGAACGTCACCGGCTGGGTCACGGCCACCGGGGCAGCCTGCAATGCAAGCGTCATGAAATAGTGCCCCGCAGTCGCAAAGCTGGCGACGATGAAAAGTATACCAAGATCGCGCAGGCTGGGCGGCTCCCAAACCGCGACGGCGAAAGGGATAAGCGCGATGGTGACCCATATCGAAAGATGGGCAACAACGGCTGAGGGACGGATATCACGGACCATCACTTTGGCCAGCAGATAGGAACCACCAAGCGCTAGTGCAGCCCCCAGCATCGCTATGTGACCGGGCAAAATCTCGCGAAAGCCCGGGCGCAGGATGATCACTACTCCGATCACAGCGACCCCAATCGCGGCGATACGACGAAAAGCTAGCTTTTCACCCAAGAACAGTGCCGCACCCACCGTGACGTAGATAGGTGTCATGTAATTCATCGCGGTCACCTCGGCGAGGGGGATGCGCGTCATCGCAAAAAACCACAGCATGACGGCGATGGCGTGGACCATTCCGCGTAGTCCAAACAGCGTTAGATTGCGCGGGGTCAATGGAGTTCCGAGGATCGCCCGGATTGCGGGCAAAAGAAACACCAGACCCAGGACATAGCGCAAGAATGCCGCTTGAATGGGGTTCATGCTGGTTCCCAGCACCTTCACCAGCGCATTCATGCCCACAAAGGACAGCCCGGCCGCAAGCATCCAAAACATGCCAACAAGCGGGCGGTGCTGATCATTAGGTGAGGTCATACAAACGGTTGAACACCGAATTCTGATCCGGGACAACCCTTCACATGATAACAAGTTTCAACGCGATCATAAGCATCACGATTCCGATGATAAAATCAAGAATCTGCCATGCGCGCGGGCGGGCAAAAATCGGTGAAAGCACTCTGGCACCGTAGCCGAGCGAAAAGAAGAAAACGAAACTCGAAGTCATCGCCCCTATCGCAAACCCCATGCGATCTGGATATTGGGCCGATATCGACCCGATCAATACGACCGTATCCAGATATACATGGGGGTTGAGCCAAGTGAAGGCCAGCACGGTCAGCATGGCCGCACGCAGACTGGTGTGCTGCCCTGTTGCGGTATCCATCACCGCCCCACCTTGCCAGGCAGACCCAAAACTTCGTAGGGCGTACCAAATCAGAAACACTGCCCCACCATAGCGCATCACCGTTTCAAACCACGGCGCGGCCTGAGCCAGGGTGCCGAACCCTGCAACACCCGCCCCGATCAGTATCGCGTCAGACACTGCGCAGGTCAGGCACAGTGCAAAGACATGCTCGCGCCGCAGGCCTTGGCGCAGAACAAAGGCGTTCTGAGCGCCTATCGCCAATATAAGGCTAAAACTCAGGGCAAACCCCGCAATCATTGATGGGAACATGCAGCCTCCTGTCGATGCTCGTTGACTACATGGCCGGTATGAATCTATCAAATTAATGATGATTACCCAGATTAAGTAACTCTAATGCTCCTCGATCCTCATCAGCTATCAGCATTGGCGGCGATCTTGCGACACGGCAGCTTTGAGGCCGCAGCCGCAGAGCTATCCGTCACCCCGTCGGCTATTTCGCAGAGGATCAAGGCGCTGGAGGATCGTGTTGGTGCGGCCCTTATTCATCGCGGCACCCCATGCATCGGCACTCCGGCGGGTCTGCGGATCGCCCGTCATGCCGAAGATATCGGCCTGTTGGAGGCAAAGCTGGCGCGAGAGCTGACTTTGGATCAGCGTGAAGGTCCGGTACGGGTTCGCGTCGCGCTACCGGCTGACAGTCTGGCCACGTGGTTTATCGACGCGATGGCGCGCGCCGAAGACATACTGTTCGACCTTGTAATTGACGATCAGGACCATTCGGCTGACTGGCTGCGGCGTGGCGACGTAAGTGCGGCGATAACGGTGGGTGGTCAAAACATTACCGGATGCGATGCCATTGCGTTGGGCACTTTGCGCTATTTGCCGACCGCGAGCCCCGGCTTCATGCAACGGTGGTTTTCTGATGGGGTTTCCGCCAAATCCCTGGCACAGGCCCCCTGCTTGACCTTTAACCGCAAGGATAATCTGCAGAAATCCTGGATATATGCCCAGACAGGCAGCCGTCTTTCGCCACCGTCTCACTTTCTGCCGTCCACAAATGCCTTTGTTGACGCGGCAATCGCCGGATTAGGATGGGGTATGAACCCCGAAAGCCTTGTAAGAAGAGCGATCGCAAATGGGCAGATCTGCGAAGTAATCCCCGATGCGCCGCTCGATATCGAACTGACCTGGCAGATCGGGCGCGTCCTTGCCCCTGCCCTTGCACCCTTGACCCAAGCGGTACGCCGCGCGGCAACGCAGCAACTGATCGCGCCAGCGGCACATTAGGCCTGCGACTCTGCAGCCTTTTGCGGTTTCGCGATGCGGTAACAGCTAAATGCCGCCCAGATGCTGGCCAGCACGATAAACACGATGGCAGCGGCAACCTCGTGCATATGTGCAACCGCAGCCAAAATTGCAGACAGTGCAACGGCAGCGAGTCTGCAGATGGATTTGATGGCTGCTGCGCCCTGAATACGTTGTTCCTTGGGCGCAACATCTAAAAAATACAGCTGGCGCGCACTGGAAATTCCAGTTGTCGCCACCGAGACGACAAACAGGGCAATGGCGTGCAAGTGAACTTCGTGATCGATACCGGCATAGTGGAACGCCAACAAAACGATCCCTGTCACTGCGACCAACAAGTTGCCCGCGACCATCACGGTACGGTGTGATTTCATGTTCACCAGTTGCCACAAGGGTGCCGAGACCAGATAGCCGGACGCGGATGAGATGATCATGGCCGTCAAACCCTTGGCCGAGTTGTGATGTGCCTCGGCAGCGATGAGCGCAAAAAACGGAACCGACAGCGACACGACAACCAAAGGAAGCCGCAGAGCCATATAGCGCCGGAACCATGGCTGTTCGAACATACTTACGATGCCGGAGATGATGTTCTGCAGCGATTGACGCCCTGCACCTTTGGGTTTTCCATTACAGGACTCATCGGGGGCGATCTCGGCCATGCCGAGAATGCATAATGCTGAAAACAAGAAAAACACGACCGAGGCCGCAATCACCGCGGAATGCCGCGAGAATGGCGGGTACTCTTTCGTGATCTCGTGTATCAGCAACACCAAGCCGATGGCACAAAGACCTCCCGCGCCCAATTGGAGATAACGGATAACCATCCGGGATTTCGATTTCAGATGATCGCCCAACAAGTCAGACAGCATCAGGGATTGGCTTTCTTCAATAAGCCCAATCATGAAAAAGGCGATCACAAAGGCAATGGCCGTCAATGAGACACTGCCGGTGGCCGCGATCAAAAGGGCCATCAGAAGGCAACCGCCAATTCCGATCTCGGTCAGGGCAATCCCGCGTTTCTTCCGCGCCTGCGCAGCAATGGAGCGGGCGAAAAACACGTCCGAGATCATGCTGCCAACCATGCGGATCGACACCAATGCGCCGGCAAGGAACATCGGTAACTCCAGCGAGACCGCAAGGAATGGCAATACGATAGACGGGCTGCCCAAAGTCCACGCCACCTGGGAAAGGATACTTTGGCTAGCCAGAACCGGGACATTTCGTCGGGCCGGATCAGTCGATTTACTCGCCATTTGCGATGCTCTGCATGATGTGCCTACGGTTGCCTTTCAGGTCCTTCAGCCTCAATGATCTGAGTTTAATCGCAAGAGGCTTCAGGACCAAGGCTTGTGTAAAACGCGCAGCTGCAACAGAAAAACCCGGCCGCTGGGCCGGGTTTGGTTCATCTGGCGTGTGTCCGATACATCAGAGCTGCGCCATAACCTCGTCGGTCGCTTCGAAGTTAGTGGTCACGCGCTGAACGTCGTCGTCGTCTTCCAATGCATCCACCAATTTCATCAGCTTTTGCATGTCTTCCAGACCCAACTCGGTCGTCGTTGTCGGCTTCCAGACCAGCTTGGTGGATTCGGATTCGCCCAGCGCCTCTTCCAGCGCGTTTGACACATCGTTCAGATCCGTATCTGCGCACCAGATGATGTGACCGTCATCCGAGCTTTCGACATCCTCTGCCCCGGCCTCGATCGCGGCTTCGAAAATCGTATCCGCATCGCCTGCGTCTGCCTGATACACAACTTCGCCCTTGCGGTCGAACATGAACCCGACCGAGCCGGTTTCACCCAAGTTTCCACCATTCTTCGAAAAGGTCGAACGTACAGTCGAGGCGGTACGGTTGCGATTATCGGTCATCGTTTCAACAATCACGGCCACACCGTTGGGACCATAGCCCTCATACCGGATTTCTTCGTATTCATCGCCCTCACCTGCTACGGACTTCTTGATCGCACGGTCGATCACGTCCTTGGGCACCGAATTCGACTTGGCCTCTTTCACCGCCAGACGCAGGCGCGGGTTCTTGTCGGGATCTGGGTCGCCCATCTTGGCGGCGACCGTGATCTCTTTCGACAGCTTGGAAAACAGTTTGGACCGCGCGGCGTCCTGACGTCCCTTGCGGTGTTGGATATTGGCCCATTTGGAGTGGCCTGCCATGGTGCGTCCTCGTCATCGTGATTGCGTGTTTGGCGCTCATATAGACGTTTGCGGGGCAAAGGATCAAGACAGTGGCTTGCCCTGTCTTCGCCCGTGACTATGGTGGCGGTATGACGACAGATCAGATCATTCTTTTTTCCCTTTTCATCGCCGTTTTCGGAATGCTGCTCTGGGGGCGTTTCCGCTATGACCTTGTAGCATTTACCGCCTTGATGATCGCGGTCACGCTGGGTGTGGTGCCCGTTGACAATGCCTTTGCCGGGTTCGGGCACCCGGCCACGATCATCGTGGCGTTGGTGCTGGTGGTTTCTGCCGGTCTGGTGCGCTCGGGTGCAGTGTTCATGATCACGCGCACGCTGGTCGATGCATCGCGCGGATTGGGCGCACATATCGCGCTAATGGGCGGCATCGGGGCGATCCTGTCGGCCTTCATGAACAACGTCGCGGCGCTGGCGCTACTGATGCCAGTCGATATCCAGACCGCGCGCAAAGCGGGGCGCCCGGTCGGCCTTAGCCTGATGCCGCTCAGCTTTGCGACGATCCTGGGAGGGATGGCCACGCTGATCGGTACGCCGCCAAATATCATCATCGCTTCGATCCGGGCCGAAACGCTGGGCGAACCGTTTCACATGTTCGATTTCGCACCGGTGGGCGGGTTGGCTGCAATTGCGGGGCTGGCGTTCGTCGCGCTGATCGGCTGGCGCCTCATCCCCAATCGCGGTGCGCAGGAAGAAACCTCGGAAGTTTTGGCCGAATACATCGCCGAACTGACGATCCCGCCTGAATCGCCCCATATCGGGAAACGGGTCAGTGAGCTATATGAGGCCGCCGAGAAATCTGACGTCGCTATCATCGGCCTGATCCGGGACGGAAAGCGACGCTATGGTCGATCAACCCACGCAACCCTGCATGAAGGCGATGCGCTTGTTCTGGAAGCACGCCCCGAAGCGCTGGATGAGTTCCGCGCCGCGCTCAATCTGGATTTCTCGGACACCCGTCGGCAGGAGGTTTTGACTGCCGAAGGCGAAGGGCTGGAAGTGGTTGAAGTCGTTGTCCCCGAAAGCGCGCGCATCACTGGGCGAACTGCGCAGGCGTTAGGACTGGCCTGGCGACAGAGTACAGTCCTGATGGGCATTTCACGCCAAGGGCGCCGGATCACCAGTCAGGTTCGCAAAACCGAGGTCGAGCCCGGCGACATCTTATTGCTGCTGTGCCCGCGCGACCGAGCACCCGATGTCACCGAGTGGCTCGGCTGCCTGCCCTTGGCCGAGCGCGGCTTGAATGTAACCGCGAATGAGAAAGCCTGGCTTGCCATCGGCCTGTTTGCGGCAGCCGTGTTGGCGGCCAGTATCGGGCTGATCTATCTGCCGATCGCACTGGGGTTCGTGGTCGTAGCCTATGTTCTGACTAAGATCATGCCGATTGCGGATATCTACAACCACATCGAATGGCCGGTGGTTGTATTGCTGGGGTCAATGATCCCACTGGGCAGCGCGCTTGAAACCTCGGGCGGAACCGAGTTGATCGCCAACGCCTTGATTCAGCTGACCAACGGCCTGCCCGTCTGGGCAATCCTGACCGTACTGATGGTCGTGACGATGACCCTGTCCGATGTGTTGAACAACACAGCCACCGCCATTGTCGCCGCCCCGGTTGGCATTCAGATGGCGCGCACGCTTGAGGTGTCGCCCGATCCGTTTCTGATGACGGTGGCCGTTGCGGCGTCTGCCGCGTTTCTGACGCCCATTGGGCACAAGAACAATACGCTGGTGCTTGGTCCCGGAGGATACCGCTTTGGCGATTACTGGCGCATGGGGTTGCCGCTGGAAATCCTGATCATCGCGGTCTCGATCCCCGCGATCCTTGTGTTCTGGCCGCTTTGATGGCTAAAGGCTGCCTATGAAACGCTTTCTGATCCTGCAACTGCGCCCGGAAACCGATGCATCGGATGCCGAATATGCCTCGATCCTGGACAAAACCGGGCTGAGCCCTGCGCAAACTCATCGCATCCGGCTGGATTGCGAAGACCTGCCCGAAGGTCTGGATGTCGTCGATTACGCTGGTGTCATCGTGGGTGGGGGTCCCGGCTGCGTCAGCGACGATCCGACCACCAAATCCGCGCTGGATGCAAAGATCGAAGGCGCGATCATGGGACTGATGCCCCAGATCACTGCGAAAGATCACCCGTTCATCGGCTGCTGCTATGGCTTGGGTATTCTCGCGGTACATTTGGGCGGAGATGTCAGCAAACGGCAATTTGGCGAACCGGTCGGACCGTCCGACTGCCGTCTGACAGAGGATGGCGCCCAAGACCCCTTGACCGCAGGCCTAAAGCCGAAATTTGAAGCGTTTGTGGGACATAAGGAAGCCGTACAGTTACTGCCGGATGGCTGCGTTCATCTGGTAGCGTCTGACCCCTGCCCGTTTCAGATGATCCGCTGGGGGCAGAATGTCTATGCCACCCAATTCCACCCCGAAGCGGACGCCAAAGATTTTGAGCAGCGGATCAACATCTACAAGGATCACGGCTATTTTCCGCCGGAGGATGCGCAAGGCTTGATCGATATGTGCCATGCCGCAGACGTTACGGAGCCGGGTGAAATCCTGCGCCGGTTTGCTCAACGCTACGGGTGACCCAACGGCGTTGTTGCCTGATCTACGACCCCTCGCATAGGCTGGCCCGAATGACTTTGGGAGGAGTTGTTCTTGGACCTGCTTATCAACGTTGGCCTGCCCATTTCGCTGGCCATTATCATGTTGTCACTGGGGATCGGGCTAGAAGCCTCCGATTTCCGCCGGGTTTTGGCGCGGGGGTACCCCTTCGCCATCGGCGCCATCAGTCAAGTTGTGCTGATACCAATGGCTGCCTTCGCGACGGTCACTCTGTTCGGATTGCCCGCTGAAATCGCCGTGGGTGTCATGCTTTTAAGCTTTTGCCCCGGTGGGGTCACCAGCAACATCCTCGCAAAATTTGCCAAAGGTGATGTGGCGCTGTCGGTCAGCCTGACAGCGGTGATCAGCCTGCTGTCCATCGTGACCGTCCCCATTCTGGCCGCATGGTCCATAGATCATTTCATGGGCGAGGCCGCACCCAAAGTTTCGATCAGCGCACTAGCCACCGCGCTGTTCCTGATCACGACCCTACCAGTCGCCATTGGTGTCGCCATACGTCACTTTGCAAGGGGGCTCGCCATTCGGGTCGACGGCCCGCTTTCGACGCTCGCATCGATACTGTTCGTGCTGATCGTCGCGGCGGCACTGGCCGGAAACTGGCAGTTCTTCATCCAAAACCTCAGCTCGATTGGGGCAGCTCTAATCGCGTTGAACGTTGCGCTGTTGCTGATCGGTCTGGGGCTGGCGCGCATCGCCAATCTGACATGGAGTGAGGCGAAAACGATCTCGGTCGAGACTGGCATTCAGAATTCGGCGATGGGAATTACGCTGGCAGCTTTGATCACCGGCACCACGACCGGCTTCAGCCCACTTGCCGTTCCTGCCGCCGTTTATGGTATCACGATGTATGTGGTCGTAACCCCCTTCATCCTTTGGTTCCGCAGCCGCTGAAAGGACATCCGATGACCAACAACACCGCAGACGCGATCGTGATCGGAGGCGGCCTTGCGGGCCTCTCGGCGGCGGCTGAATTGGGCGACCGGGGCAAGCGGGTGATCGTGCTGGATCAGGAGCCCGAGCATTTTCTGGGTGGACAGGCGTTTTGGAGCCTCGGCGGCCTGTTCATGATCGACACCCCCGAGCAGCGCCGCATGGGCATCCGCGACAGCCACGATCTGGCCCTGCGCGACTGGATGGGCAGCGCGCAGTTTGACCGCGATGAAGACAACTGGCCCCGCAAATGGGCTGAAGCCTATGTCGAGTTCGCCGCAGGTGAAATGCGTCCGTGGCTGCATGAAATGGGGCTGCGCTGGTTTCCCGTCGTGGGCTGGGCCGAACGCGGCGGTTCTTATGCGGACGGCCATGGCAACTCGGTCCCTCGCTTTCACATCACTTGGGGAACCGGCCCAGGTGTACTTGAGCATTTTATCCGCCGCGTCCGCGCGCATTTCGACGCCGGCTTGATCCAATTGAAGTTCCGTCACCAAGTCAGCCACATCATTATGCAAAATGGTTCTGCCAAAGGCGTGTCAGGGGAGGTCCTGGCCGATGACGGAATTCAAAGAGGTGGCAAGACCAACCGGGACGAAGTAGGCGAATTCGAAGTCTATGCCCCTTCGGTTATTGTCACCTCTGGTGGGATCGGTGGGAATTTTGAGATGGTGAGACAGAACTGGCCCCGCGACCGGCTGGGTGAACCGCCCAAAGATATGGTGGCTGGCGTTCCGTTTCATGTCGATGGCCGCATGATCCCGATCAGCGAGAAAGCTGGCGGACATGTCATCAACGGCGACAGAATGTGGCATTACACTGAAGGTGTGCGCAATTGGGATCCGATCTGGCCCGCGCACGGTATACGTATTCTACCCGGCCCAAGTTCGATGTGGTTCGATGCGCGCGGCAATCGCCTGCACCCCCCTTGCTTGCCGGGGTTCGATACGCTGGGAACGCTGAAAGAGATCCTGAAAACCGGATATGAATATAGCTGGTTCGTTCTGACCCAGAAGATCATCAAAAAGGAATTTGCGCTATCGGGGTCCGAGCAGAACCCGGATTTCACTTCGGGCAGCTGGAAAGAGGTGATCCGTCAGCGCATCCTGTCTGGCACCAAGGCGACTGGCCCGGTCGAGGCATTCAAGGAAAAGGGCGAGGATTTCGTCGTCGCCAACACGCTGACTGAATTGGTCAGCGGCATGAACCAATTAGGCGGAGGTCTGATAGACGAGACGCATTTGCGCACCCAGATCGAGGCACGGGATTCTCAGGTCGACAATCCGTTTTCCAAAGACGCCCAGATGATGGCCATCCTTGCCGCACGCAATTATCGGGGCGACAAGCTGATCCGGACGGCCAAACCGCACAAGTTCCTCGATCCATCAAACGGCCCGCTAATCGCGGTCAAGCTGCACGTACTGACCCGCAAGACATTGGGCGGGCTGCAGACCAATCTGGACAGTCAGATGATCGGCGCCAATGGACAAATCGTCCCTGGCTTGTTTGCAGCCGGAGAGGTCGCGGGCTTTGGCGGCGGCGGCTATCACGGGTACAACGCGCTAGAGGGCACATTCCTGGGCGGTTGCATCTTCTCGGGTCGCAACGCAGGAAGGTCCCGCGCAGTGGTCTGATTACTGGGTGCGCACGAATTTCAGTATAGGCTCACCTGCAGCATCGAGCAAAACCATGCTGTCGCCGGCAACGGCATAGCTCGTCACGTTTTGCAGGGCGGCAAAGAACTGATCCTCGACCTCGTCCAGTTCTGGCGGGCACGCCATTAAAGTCGCGGCCATATTGTCTGGAAACTCAAGGCTGTTGCCGGTGATCTCGGCTTGCCCGGAAAACCGGTTGCAACCGCCCGTGCCACCGAACGCACCACCTTGGGCGAAGGAAAGCTGGGGCGGCCGTTTTGTATCGAGCACGGTTCCACCGATACCGATGGCTGTCCACTCGGTCCCTTCCAGGGTCGCGGGGCTCTGAGCACCGGCCTGCACCAGCACAAGATCTGCCGAATTGCCTTCGCCGTTGGTCAGCACGGGATGGACCGTATCCGTCGTAAACAACAGCTCACCCCCGCGATAGATCGATCCGCGTACTGCATAGGTCATACCCTCGCGGATCAGCGCGTCATCAAAAGTCAGCTCAAATTCCGAGGGCACTCCGTTCAACGCATAGCGTTGCGCCGCCAGCGTGACCGCTGCCGCATCGGCCCGAGAGATATCCTGCAATTCGACAAATAGCGTCGCATCCGGTGGCAGGGCGATCCGTTCACGGTAGGTTGCCGTGCCAGTGACTGTTCCTGCCGAGCTTTGGCTGCCCAGCAAGGCCAATACGATTGCTCCGGCCACAATGGCCTGCCCGAGTTTCGGAAAAGGCATGATCCCATCCTTTCACATTCATCTTAGGCAAAAAGATTGTGACGATATCGACATTTACAAGGCCCGAAACACCAGGTCGGCGAATCCGTGCCAGTGTCAGAGCGGCCAGATGAACGGAATAAGAAGTGACGCCAGCAGACCCACAGTCAGGTTCAGCGGCACACCAACTTTCAGAAAATCGGTGAATCTGTACCCACCCGGGCCATACACCATCATGTTGGTCTGATAGCCAATCGGCGTCGCAAAGGATGCCGATGCCGCCACCATCACCGCGACCACCAGCGGGCGCGGATCAATTCCTACAGCCTGAGCCAGAGAGATCGCGATCGGAGTGACCACCACCGCCACGGCGTTGTTCGAAACCAATTCGGTTAGCACCGAGGTCAACAGATATACGGCCCATATGATCAAGAAAGGTGGCAACATGCCCAGCGCCGGTGCAACCGCTTCGACAATCAGTGTAACCGCGCCCGATTTATCGAGCGCAGCCCCAATTGCGAGCATGGAGAAGATCAGGGCCAGCAATCGGCCTTCGACAAATGAGAACGCCTCATCCGCGTCGATACATCGGGTCAGCAAAACCACAGCAACGGCGAAGATCGACAACAGCAAAATCGGTGCCACGCCCAACCCCGCCAGGGCGACGATCCCGACCAGCGCACCGATGGCTATGGGCGCATGGCTGCGGCGAAACGCTCGTGCCGAAGGTTGCGTAACATCGACCATATCCATATCGGCGGCCAGCTTCTGGATATCCGCAGGCGAGCCCTCTAACAGCAGCGTATCCCCGACGCGCACGGTCAAAGCATCCAACTGACGCCCGATATTCTGGTTCCTGCGATGAACCGCCAGGACGTAGACACCATATCGGCGACGTAACCGCATCGCACCAAGCGTTCGACCGACCATTCGGCAGCCCGGCGTGATCAGAACCTCAACTGTCTTGGTCTCAACGGCTGAGACCTGATCCACGCGCTTGAGTTCCTTGTTGCTTTGAAGACTCAGCAATTCGGTCATCTCGGTGCGCAAAACTACCCTGTCGCCCACTTTCAGCGTCACCCCCTTGAGGTTCCGCCGCAGCGAGTCATCCCCCCGGATCACGTCGATCAGACGCACTCCGGGGCGCTTGAACAGCTGAACGCCGGTCACTTCGCGGTCGATCAGATTGCTGTCGGGTGGGATAACCGCCTCAGTAAAGAACTTCATCTTGGACCGGTCGCTGAGCATCTCAGCCATGCTGTCACGCTCGGGTAGCAGTCGTGGCGCAATGAAGCGCAGGTACACCATACCGTAGATCACCAGCGCGATGCCCAGCGGGGTAACCTCGAAGATTGAAAACGCCGTCATACCCTGGGCGCGGGCCACACCATCGACCAACAGGTTAGTCGAGGTGCCAATCAGCGTCAGCGTACCCCCAAGGATCGCCGCATAGCTGAGCGGGATCAACAATTTGGACGCCGAAACGTTCAGCGTGCGGGCGATCTGGATAAAGACCGGGATCATTACAACGACAACCGGTGTGTTCGACACCACCGCCGAAGCGACGACGACAAACGCCATCAATAACCCGATAGCAAACCGAGGGTTCACCTGCGCCTGCTTCTGCGCGAGCGAGGTGAAGGCATCAAGCGCTCCGGTGCGCACCAAGGCACCCATGATGATGAACATCGCGCCGATGGTCCACGGCGCGGGATTCGAAAGGACTGCAAGCGCACTTTGATAGGGCAGGATACCGGTTGCCAGCATCAGGGCCGCCCCGCCGATTGCGACAACTTCGGTCGGATAGACCTCGCGCAGAAACATGATGAACATGCCCGCTACGATCATCAGCGCCAGAATTGCGCTGCCCATCTCTGTCAGTTGAAGGAATTGCATTCTTGGTATTCTGTCCGAACCCTGATCTGGCATACGCGCCTAGTAGGTAGTTTCACGTATTGCGTGCGGCGGGGCAAGTCTGACGTGCTTTTCAGGGTGTAGACTGCTGCAACCGCCCGCCAACACGAATCATCTGCACGGATTTTGCGCTTCCATCGCGGTCATCGGTTTCGACAAAAACTCCGCTCAAGGTCGCCTCACCGGTCGCAGGCGTAAACCGCGCCTTGGGCATCCCGGTTATGAACCTGCGCATCGGTTCCTGTTTGTCCATTCCGATGACCGAGTCATAGTCGCCGCACATTCCGGCATCGGTCAGATATCCTGTACCGCCCGGCAATACCTGCGCATCTGCCGTTGGAACGTGCGTATGCGTCCCAACCACAAGACTCGCGCGTTTGTCGCAATAATGGCCCATCGCCATCTTCTCGGACGTTGCCTCGCAATGCATGTCGACGATGATCGCCTGCGCCTGGCCGCCGCGTGGGTGCGATTTCAGGATCGGTTCAATGGCTGAAAAGGGATCGTCAAAGGGGCGTTTCATGAAGACCTGCCCTAACACCTGCACCACCAGAACCTTGCGACCGCCCGGCGCGGTGAACAGTCGATGCCCCCGCCCCGGTGCCCCTTTGGCATAATTCAACGGACGCACGATGCGAGGTTCTTTCTCAATAAACTGCAGCATGTCTTTCTGGTCGAAAGCATGATCGCCCAAGGTGATACAATCGGCCCCCGCGTCCAAAAGCAGCTTGGCGTGGTCCCCGCTCAGCCCCATTCCGTTCGAGGAGTTCTCGCCGTTGACAACGACAAAATCCAGCCGCCATTCGTCACGCAGGCGTGGCAGATGCTGCTGGATCGCGGCGCGACCCGAGCGCCCCATTACGTCACCAAGAAACAAAATCCTCATGATTGCGGTCCTAGGGGCTGGAAGTGGCAATAACAAGGCAGAAGCAAACAATCACTCAGCCTGAAGCCTGCCAATGTAAAGGAAATCGCGATCGCGCATAGCGAGGGATAAATTAGAAAGTTAGCACCCGGCTTTCAGTAATCACCATTTCGAGTGGTTGATCAGTTGGCTCCAGCGGCAGATGTTCGGCTTCCTGCGCATCAAAGGCAAATCCTATGGCCAGCGTCGGGCGCTTGGCGCGCAACCCTTCAAGCGTGCGATCATAGAAGCCGCCGCCATACCCCAAGCGGCCACCCTTCGCATCAAAGGCAACCAATGGCACGATCAGGATCTCCGGGTCGAAATAATCATCGACCTCGGGCACTTTTGCCCCGAAAGGTCCATCTTTCAGTATGCCCTCAGGCGTCCATCGAGAGAAGCGCAACGCCTGCCCTGCGGCCTGAATGACAGGCACGCCCACTGGGCCATATGCAGAAGCCTCGGCCATTGCAGGCAGCGGGTCGATTTCGGTGCGGATCGGCATGTAGCCGGACATGGGAACACCGCGATGCCCCGCCAGAACCTCGGACAAGCGCCCGGCCGCGCCCGGGATGCGCATATCAAACGCTACCTTGCGTCGCGCGAATGCCGCCTTGCGCGCTGCGGCTTTGATTTCGGTCAGATCGGTTGTCTCGGTCACAGTAGCACCACGCTGGCAAGCCCCAGAAAGATGAAGAACCCCATGACATCCGTTGTCGTGGTCACAAAGGTTCCTGACGCCAGCGCCGGGTCAACACCCAGACGGTCCAGCACGACCGGTACTACCGTACCAGCAAAGCCCGCGATGATCATGTTCACGACCAGCGCAGATCCGATCACGACACCCAGCAGCGGGGAGTCGAACCACATCATCCCGACGGTTCCCAACACGATAGCGAAACACAGCCCGTTGAGCATTCCCACCAGTAGTTCTCGCCGGATCACGCGCCCTACGTTCGAGCCGGTCAAGTCGCGTGTTGCCAACGCCCGCACTGCAACGGTAAGTGATTGGGTCCCGGCATTGCCCCCCATCGAGGCGACGATCGGCATCAGGATCGCGAGCGCCACCAGTTGATCAATCGCGGCCTCAAACTGAGAAATCACCAGCGATCCGCAAATCGCGGTAACCAGATTGACACCAAGCCAAGGCAAGCGGCGCCTACTGGTTGCCGCTACACTATCGGACAGAGAGCTTTCATCCGAGACGCCCGCAAGACGCAGCATATCCTCTTCGTATTCTTCGTCCAGGACCACCATCGCATCGTCGATGGTGATGACACCGACCAAACGACCGTCGCCATCCACGACTGGAGCCGAAATCAGGTGATACTGATTGAACGCATAGGCCACGTCCTCTTCATCCTGTTCGACGGGGATGGTGTGGAATTCATCTTCGGCAATGTCCTGCAGCGGCACCTCGCGCCGGGTTGCCATCAACTTGCCCAGCGTGACCTGAGCAACCGGTTTCAATCGCGGGTCAACAAGTATGACGTGATAGAACTGTTCCGGCAAATCGTCGTTGGCACGCATGAAATCGATGGCCTGCCCCACGGTCCAGTGATCGGGCGCCATGACCACCTCGCGCTGCATAAGGCGGCCAGCAGAGTTTTCTGGATAAGATAGGGCTTGTTCTGCCGCGACGCGTTCGGAGTCTTCAAGCGCGCCCAGGATGGTTTCTTGCTGCGGCTCTTCAAGGTCTTCCAGAAGGTCAACAACGTCATCACTTTCCATATCCCGAACGGCTTCGGCCAGAACGTCCGGTTTCAGGACATTGATCACTTCTTCCCGAACTGACTCGTCGAGCTCCGACAGGATATCGCCGTCGAACTCTTTGTCATACAGCCGGATCAGGCGCGCACGGTCGTAAGGATTGATCTGTTCCAGAAGGTCAGCGATATCGGCCGCGTGTAGCGGCTCCATCAGCTCAATCAGCTTGGCACGGTCTTCGACATCAACCGCATAAAGGATGGCCGCAACGGTTCGCGGGTCCAGCGCATAGGCGTCCTCATCGCGGGGCTGATCGGGTCTGGCTTCGTCGTTGCCTGTCGTCATGCGCTGCCCCTCTTTCTTGTCGATTGCCCCTAGATAGAAGAAGCAGCTACCGGAAAACAATGACAATGGTCCAATTTACCCGCATCTTTCGCGCCCCTATGCTGGTTGGCGGTCCAAAACAGGCGGAGAACAGAACAAATGGCGCAAAAGACGCTTCTGAAGGGACGTGTGCTTAGCTTCAACGGATCACCGTTCGAAGGTGAGCCCACCGATGCGACCAAAATTCACCAAGCCGTCCTGATCGAAGATGGCCGCATCGCGGCACTGGGCCAGGCGTCCGACCTGTCTGACGCGCATCCCGAAGCCAACATTAAGGATTATGGCGATCAGCTGATCATGGCGGGATTTGTGGATTCTCATGTCCACTATCCGCAGACGGCAATGATCGCGAGCTGGGGAAAGCGGCTGATCGATTGGCTGAACAGCTACACGTTCCCTGAAGAGATGAAGTTTGACGACCCCGCCTATGCCGCTGAAATTGCAAACAGATATCTAGACCTGACCGCAGCCCATGGCACCACAACCATGTGCAGCTTTTGCACCATTCATCCAGAGAGTGTTGATGCCTTCTTTACCGCCGCGCAGGCGCGTGGGCAGCGGGTTGTCGCGGGTAAAACCTGCATGGATCGCAATGCGCCTGAGGGGCTGCGAGATACTGCACAAACCGGATACGACCAGTCCAAAGCTCTGCTTGAAAAGTGGCATGGGGTTGATCGCATATCTTACGCCATCACTCCACGATTTTCGCCGACATCGACGCCAGAACAGCTGGAGGCGATGGGCGCGCTTTGGGCCGAGCATCCCGACTGCCTGATGCAAACCCATCTGAGCGAACAGACCGATGAGATCGAATGGGTCCGATCCCTGTTCCCCGACACGCGCGACTATCTGGATACGTACGAGCAGTTCGGATTGCTGGGCGGAAATGGCCTTTATGGGCACGCGATCCATCTGGAAGACCGAGAGCGGGATCGTCTGCGCGAGGTAGATGCAGCTCTGATCCACTGCCCCACATCAAACACGTTTATCGGCTCTGGCCTGTTTGACATGAATGGTCTGATTCACTCAGGGCACCGCGTGGGCTTGGCCACCGACACCGGAGGCGGCTCAAGTTTTTCAATGCTGCGCACAATGGCTGCGGCCTATGAGATTGGTCAATTGCGAGGCCATCCCTTGCACCCCTCGCAATTGCTTTGGCTTGGAACGGTGGGATCGGCTCGTACCCTGCGGATGGATGACCGTATTGGCAACATCGCCGTGGGCATGGAGGCCGATCTGGCGGTGCTGAACCTCGCATCGACTCCTGCTATCGCCCAGCGCGAAGCTCATGCTGATGATCTTTGGGAAGCGGTGTTCCCGACCATTATGATGGGTGATGACCGTGCCGTAACCGATACCTGGATCGCCGGACGAGCTGTTTGTGGTCGATAGGAATGGGCCTATGGCCCATGCTTCCGGCGGAGGTATTTTTAGCCAGATGAAGAGCGGATCCGCTATTCTGCCAGCGCGCGTGCCAGAAGATTCTGGGTTTCTATGACCCTTGGCAGGTCGATCGTGGCGATCTGACTGTTACGAACAATCTGGCGTCCCTCGACAAAGAGGTGTTTGACACGCGTCGGTCCGGCCAGAAGGAGCGCAGCGGGGTCCCAACTGCCTGCACTTTCAATTCCTTGCACGTCCCAAATGGCAATATCAGCTCGTTTACCGGGTATAAGCCGGCCGCAATCGGGCCGATTCAACACATCCGCCCCGCCTCGGGTGGCGATCTCAAGCGCCTCACGGGCCGACATGGCGTCAGCGCCGTTTGCGACTCGTTGCAGCAGCATAGACTGGCGCGCCTCGGCCATCAGATTGCCGCTGTCGTTGCTGGCTGATCCATCCACACCCAACCCGACTGGCACGCCTTGATTACGCATTTTTCGGACTGGCGCGATACCTGAACCAAGACGACAATTGGAACATGGACAGTGCGCAACGCCGGTTCGGCTACGTGCAAACAGGTCAATCTCGGCGCCATCCAGCTTGACACAATGAGCGTGCCAGACATCCGAACCGGTCCAGCCCAATTCTTCGGCGTATTGGCCGGGTCTACAGCCGAACTGATCTTGAGAATAGGCTATATCCTCATCGTTCTCCGCCAGATGGGTGTGCAGCATCACACCTTTGTCGCGCGCTAACAGCGCGGCATCGCGCATCAGGTCCCGACTAACCGAGAACGGCGAACATGGCGCCAAACCAACGCGACACATCGAACCCTCAGATGGGTCGTGATAGGCATCTACTACGCGGATCATATCCTCCAGAATAGCCTGCTCGGATTCGACCAAAGCATCAGGAGGCAGTCCACCATCACTTTCGCCAATGCTCATAGCTCCACGCGTGGGATGAAAACGCAGCCCCAGCTCTGACGCTGCATGGATCGTGTGTTCAAGCCGCGCGCCATTGGGATATAGGTAAAGGTGGTCAGAGCTAAGCGAGCAGCCGGACAGTGCCATCTCGGCCAATCCGATCTGGGCAGATATAAACATCTCGTCAGGACCAAAGCGGGACCAGATGGGATAGAGCGTTCGCAACCAACCAAACAGCAAAGCGTCCTGCCCGCCGGGAACCGCGCGGGTGAGCGTTTGGTAGAGATGGTGATGGGTGTTCACCAGACCGGGGGTCACAACACACCCAGTGGCATCATGTATTTCGCCATCGCTCGTAAGGCGGTGGCCAATCTGGGCTATCTTACCATCCCGAACCAGCAGATCAGCGCCTGCAAGCTCTTGCCGATCATCATCCATCGTCAGGATCATATCGGCGTTACGGATCAGAAATTCTGTCATTTTCGCACTCCCGCATACTGCCCGTCTCATGCATGGAGTGATGGGCTGGTGGAAAACGGGCGTAAGAACCAGCCGTGATCAGTTTAAAGTCGCAAAGAAGGGTCGGCAACCCGTTTAGTATTGCTTCAGAATTTCTAGCGCTGCCGCATGAATCTCAGTATTGGCTGCAGCGAGCGCACGCCCACCATTGTGAGCCGGATTACCCTGCCAATCCGTCACAATACCACCCGCGGCCTCGATCACCGCGATTGGGGCCTGGATATCGTAGGAATTCAATCCAGCCTCGACCACAAGATCAGTTTGACCTGCAGCGAGCAACGCGTAGGCATAACAATCCATCCCATAGCGTGTCAGCTTCGTTTTCTGAGAAACCGCCTTGAAGGCGGCGGCCTCGACCGCGCTGCCAACCTCCGGGAAGGTGGTGAAGATGATCGCCTGGTCCAGAGATCGAGTGTCACGCGTCCCAAGTTCGGTGCGTCCCAAAGGGCCTTTGACAAAGGCGTGCTCTTTATCTCCGATAAAACGTTCGCCGATATAGGGCTGATCGATCACACCAAGCTTCGGTCCAGTCTCATCGCTTAGGGCGATCAGAACACCCCATGTGGGCGTACCACTTATGAAACCGCGCGTGCCATCAATTGGGTCCAGCACCCAAACTCGTCCGCTTGTTCCCTCGGAATGACCGAACTCTTCCCCCAGGATACCGTCCTCAGGCCGGTGATCAGCCAGCACCCTACGCATTGCTTTTTCTGCTTCGCGATCAGCGGCTGTCACCGGATCAAAACCGGCATCGAGTTTGTTGTCTGTCTTCAGGTTAGATTGGCGGAAAAACGGCAGAATGGCCGCCCGCGCAGCGTCGGCCATTTCTTCGGCAATCTCTAGATCGCTTCGTAGGGTGTTTTGCATTGCTTACCCGTGCGCCCCACACCCCGCGAAGTCAAGCGCTTGTATCAGGCGACGTCGCTCAGCACGCGTGCCAGTTCAAACAGGCGGCGACGCTGGTTTTCCGGGATCGCATAATACGAGCGAACAAGATCAAGCGCTTCTTTGTCACCCATCAAATCCGCAGGAACCGATTTCTTGTCTGCATCCGACTTCTGAGCCTCTTCAAGACCCTCGAAGAAAAAGCTAACGGGAACATCCAACGCTTCGGCAATGTCCCACAAACGCGATGCGCTTATCCGGTTGGCCCCTGTTTCGTATTTTTGGATTTGTTGAAACTTGATACCAACTTGCTGCGCCAACTGCTGCTGAGTCATGCCAATCAGCCAGCGGCGATGCCGGACGCGTTTGCCCACATGGACATCGACGTGATGGGTCATTGGTAGTCTCCTTTACACAAACACCTGTCCGGGAAACCGCGACAGCAGCCATCGCCGCTTAGTTAGCGGGTCGCTGCTTAAGAACTCCCTAATTCGGATCGTGCCCCCCGAACAGCACCATAGTACAATATTGCCGCAATCCGTTATTTTTTCAAGCTGGTTGAATCAGAGAATTCGAACAGTGGTTTGTGGTTGTACGGCCAACATAGAGATTAATAGTTTCCAAATGGGAAACTGTTGATCCACCCTATTCAGTTTAACGCTGTGAAGATTGCAAATGGAATTGACAAACGGTCAAGCCAAACGGCCTATGGCGACAAAAGAGCGGAGACCAATGATGCAGGCATTTCGTATCGAGACCAAAGGGGCACCCGCTCAGCTACGCGAAACACGCGAAGTACCGCTGCAAGAGAACCAAGTTCGTATCGCAATCCGCGCCTGCGGCCTGAACTTTGCAGACCTTCTGATGCAGAAAGGCACGTATCAGGACACCCCCGAAGCACCGTTTACGCTGGGTATGGAGATTGCGGGGATTGTCACCGAAATTGGAAACAATGCTGCGCATTTGAAGTTGGGTGATCGTGTTGCAGTCTATTCGGGTCAAGGCGGCCTGGCCGAATCAGGCGTTTTTGATGCGGACCGGGCAATTCCCCTTCCAGATTCCATGAGTTTCGAAGACGCGGCCGCGATCCAAATTGCCTATGGCACCAGCCATATTGCTCTTGCGCACCGGGCGCGACTGCAACCGGGCGAGACCCTACTGGTCACCGGTGCTGCCGGTGGCGTGGGATTGACCGCAGTTGAAATCGGAAAACAGATGGGTGCGACAGTCATCGCCCAAGCCCGCGGGCAGGACAAATTGGCCGTGGCACAAAAAGCTGGTGCAGACCATCTGCTTGACGCAAGCGAAGACCTGCGCGACCGCGTTCTCGCTCTGGGTGGTGCTGACGTGGTCTACGATGCGATTGGTGGAGATGTCTTCAAGGCCGCCTTCCGCGCGACCAACCCGGAAGGCCGCTTGTTACCGATCGGATTTGCCGGAGGTGAGGTGCCACAGGTTCCAGCCAATCATCTTTTGGTCAAGAACCTGACCGTGATCGGCGTATATATCGGCGGCTATCTGAATTTCCGGCCCGAGATCGTGCACGACAGCTTCAGCACCTTGTTCCGCTGGCACTCAGAGGGCCGGATAAAGCCTCATATCAGCCACGTCCTGCCCTTGCAGGACGCAGCAAAAGGTTTGGAACTGCTGCGCGATCGCAAATCCACCGGCAAAGTGGTGATCCGCGTCAACTCGCCACTTTAAGCGGCTGCGCCGTTGGATGATTGAAGTTTTGGCGCAGTAGGTTCGCAAGCTCTGACACGTATTCCTCACGTACCCGCTCGGCACCATAGAGGTTGATGAACTGTACAGGCAAATCCGGCAGCACCCCGGCATGGTCAATCAGTTCCTGATGGCTGGGCTGGGTGCCTTCCAGCAAAACTCCCACAGCCAGATCAGCGCTGACGGTGGCTTCAACGGTGCGGTCGGAATCGCTGTCGATGCTCATATCCCATTCGATTCCCGCATCATCCAGCGCCGCTGTCGCGACCGGGCGGAAAATGCAATTCCGGCAAAACCCCAGCCGCAAAGGCTTTTGGCGCCAGGCAGATCCGTTCAGCGCGCCAACCCAACGCAAAGGCATATGGTGCAGGGTTTCGGCACCTTCGCCCGCGCCCGATTCCGTAGTCACAATCAGATCGAAGCTTCCGCGGGCGAACTCTTCTTTCAAGTGCCGCGTATTGGACGTTACCAAGTTCACGCTGACCCGGGGAAAGCTGGCATTGAAACGCTTCAACACCCGCGGGATGAACGGATGAACGACGTCATGCGGTACGCCTAGCACGACCTCGCCCTCAAACGCCTGATCCGTCAGCCGCCCGATTACCTCATCATTCAACGCAATCATTCGCCGTGCGTATGCCAGCAATTGCTCTCCGGACGCCGTTAGCGCGATGGTTCGACCGGACCGATCCAGTAATTCCAGCCCCAAAAGCTCTTCCAGCCGCTTGAGCTGCATTGAGACTGCAGATTGCGTGAGGTGAAGAAATCCAGCGGCACGCGTCACGCCTCCATGGTCAGCAACAGCTACGAAAGACCGCAATGTAGTGATGTCCAGATTTCGCATGTTCAAGATTCCTTATGAGACTCGTCATAAACATTCATTTCCAAAATATGTCAGACTACTCCATATAGATCAAGGAAATTGATTGAAGCGCTATGTTTCATCAAACAATCAGGAAAGGGCAATGATCATGACCCATATAGCCATCTCAACTCATCGTCGCATCAAGCGTAAGGCGATTGGTGCTCGGATACTTGACCTGTTTAACCTCGCTCGTCAGCGGCGCGCCCTCGCCCAGCTTGATGATGATGCACTGAATGACATCGGCGTTTCACGCAAAGACGCGCGGAACGAAGCAGAGCGCCCGTTCTGGGACGCGCCCGACAGCTGGCACAAACATCTGTATTAATTCGAAAATACCGGCGGCTTGAGGGATTTGGCGACCAAGCCGCCGGTTTTTTGGCGACAGTTGCAAAAATTGCCGACAGTTTTGCTGAGTTTCAGGCTTAAAACCCTTGAAACGAGGGCCACACTCTCCGATATTTAGCGGGAAACCGGCTCGCATCCGTGGGCTGCGAACAGAATATTGAAGGGAGACCCCTATATGGCACAATTCGACACGATCCGGACGGCGTCCGGCGCGCGCGCTGCCGAGATAGACGAGGGCCTGCGCGCCCATATGAACAAAGTCTACGGCACGATGTCCGTAGGCATGCTGATCACATTTGCCGTGGCATGGGCCGTGGGCTCGAGCCCGCAGCTGCTGTCGATCTTCCGTGATCCGGTCACGCTGAGCCCCAATATCCTGGGCTGGATTGTGATGTTTGCACCTTTGGCGATGGTGTTTGGCTTTGGCGCCGCCATCAACCGCCTCTCGGCGTCCGGCGCACAGCTGTTCTTTTATGCATTTGCAGCCGTGATGGGCCTGTCGCTGAGCTGGATTTTCGTAGCATTCACCGGCATCTCGATCGCGCAGGTGTTCCTGGTGACTTCGATCGCGTTTGCAGGTCTTTCGCTGTACGGTTATGTGACCAAGAAAGACCTGTCCGGCATGGGCACCTTCCTGATGATGGGTGTGATTGGCCTGATCGTCGCGATGGTTATCAACATCTTCCTGCAGTCGCCTGCGATCATGTTCGCAGTGTCGATCCTGGGTGTGCTGATCTTTGCCGGCCTGACCGCCTATGACACGCAGAAGATCAAAACCACCTATCTGCAGATGGCTCATGCTGGCGATCAGGAATGGCTTGGCAAAGCGGCGATCATGGGTGCATTGAACCTGTATCTGGACTTCATCAACATGTTCATGTTCCTGCTGCAACTACTGGGCAACAGAGAATAAAACTGCTTCCAACAGAATACAGAAAGCCCCGCTTAGCACTCCGCTAAGCGGGGCTTTTTTATGTTGCTCTTCAAAAGCCCATACCAAGCCTTGGTGAATTCGCATGATGTTCCGACTAGTTTATTTTGCCTCCACAATTTTTACACGCCCTCAAAGCCGGATAGTCGCCCGTATTTACGCATAGTCCTCATGCTCAATTCACCGATTCCCATCAAAGCTCCGCGAACAATGATCAGCCTGCAGTCACTGTAGCAGTCGGCAGTCAACCATGTTGGCGCAACCCTAATTTTGCACCACTCTGAAAGCCGCGTTTGCAAGTTTGCATATGCGTTCGTCAGCGCCTTTCGCCATTGGAACGTTCGTGTACTTGGTCGATCCAATCAAAGAATTTCATAATTTTGATTGCCGAAACCGGTTTCGGAGAAAACAAATAGAAGAATGATGACGAATCCAAGTCTCCAGCAACCGCAGTCTCGCCCCCGGAGTCATTCTGGCCCCGGCAGGGTAAAACTGGATCAATTGGCCGATCATCTTGGGCTTTCTAAGAGCACGGTGTCCCGCGCCCTGAATGGATATACCGACATCTCGGAATCCACGAGAAAGCGCGTTGAAACCACGGCGCGAAAGATGGGCTATCGCCCACTCAGCCATGCGCAGGCGATACGAACCGGGCGGGTGCGCGCTATTGCCATGGTCATCAACAGCGAAGAACCAGACCGGCATAACCCATTTCTTCAGGATTTTCTGGCCGGAGCATGCGAAGCGGCGAGCGCATCCGACTGGACGATGACGATTTCTACGGCGAAGTCCGAAAAAGATATGCTTGATGTATTGGGGCGGCTTGTCGAAGAGCGCAAAGCCGATGGGTTCATTCTGCCCCGGACCGAGGTCGACGATGTGAGGGTGAAATACCTGCAAGAGTTGAAGGTTCCCTTCATCATGTATGGCCGCACGGGGTATGGGCAGGCGGACTGGCAGGATGAGACATCCTGGTTCGACATTTCGGGTGAATCTGCAACCCGTGATGCGGTCGGTCGGCTCGTCGATTTTGGCCATACGCGTATCGGCTATGTCGGTAGCGATCCGAAATTCAACTACAGCCATCTGCGCCGTGACGGTTATCTCGAAGGTCTCAAGATCGCGGGCTTGCCTGCCGATCCCGAGTTGTTCCGGGAAGGTGCTCGTACGCGCGAGGAGGGTGCGGTTGAGGCACGCGCGCTTTTGACGCTGAATCACCCACCTACTGCAATAGTGTTTGCAACAGATCTTGCTGCGCTGGGGTGTTACTCGGTCTGTGCAGAACTGGGCCTCGAGGTCGGGCAAGATGTATCAATTTTGGGATATGACGGCATCCCTGAATGCCAATATGTCAGCCCTGGTCTAACCACGTTCAGCGTCGATTCTAAGCGGGCCGGAGAACGCCTTGCGACGATGCTGATCAGTCAGACTCGCGGTGAAGCACCGACAGATCTGCGTGAGATTAGTGAGGCCGTTCTGATCGAACGCAATTCCGACGGGCCACCAAGCGTTACAGCCGAGGAACTGGCCCGAAAAATTCAACTTTCAAAAGATCATAACCGGGGAGGAAACCGACTATGAAACTTGCACCTTTAGCATCTCGAATGATGCTTGGAACATCGCTTGCGCTAGTATTGGCGGCGATGTCCGCTCAGGCGGATACGATCCGCTTCTGGACCACCGAAGAACAGCCCGAGCGGCTGGCCAAGCAACAGGAAATGGCTGACCAGTTCAAGGCTGAAACCGGCACCACGGTCGAGGTTATCCCGGTCACCGAAAGTGATCTGGGTACACGCGCCACAGCAGCATTTGCCGCCGGAGACCTGCCAGATGTGGTCTATCATCCGCTGCAATATGCCCTGCCATGGGCTGAAGCGGGCATTTTGGACACCGAAGCCGCCACCGAAGTGATCGAAGAACTGGGCGCCGACACCTTCGCCCCCGGCGCGCTTGGTATGGCGGCGTTCAACGACGAAACCGCGTCGGTACCGGTCGATGGATGGACTCAAATGGTTGTCTACCGCAAAGACCTGTTTGATGAAGCTGGCCTTGAGGCCCCGAACTCATTCGCCAACGTCGTCGCTGCGCTGGAGCAGTTGCACAACCCGCCCGAGATGTACGGTTTCGTTGCTGCAACCAAAGTTGATGAAAACTTCATGAGTCAGGTTTTGGAGCATGTGTTCCTCGCCAATGGCGTGACCCCTGTTGGCGCGGACGGCTTCCAACCGCTGGATGAAGCCAAGACCATAGAGGTATTGGATTTCTACAAGGCGATCTCGAAAGCCTCGCCCCCGGGTGAGCTATTCTGGAAACAATCGCGCGAGCTGTATTTTGATGGCAAAGCAGCGATGATCATCTGGTCGCCCTTCATCCTTGACGAACTGGCCGGTCTGCGCGACAGCGCCCCGCCGACGATCAACGATGATCCGACCTCGCGCGATCTGGCCTCGAAGACCGGTATCGTCACTAACTTCTCGGGCCCATCGAACCCGGATGGCGCGGCTTGGGGTGACGTTCGTTACTTTGGCATCACCAACGACGCCGACACCGACGCGGCGATGGAGTTCGTGAAATTCGCCATGGACGACGGCTATACTCAAACACTGGCGATCGCACCCGAGGGCAAGTTCCCGGTCCGTCGCGGTAATGCTGACAACCCGACCGCGTTCTCGGAAGCATGGGCAGAGCTGCCTGTAGGCGTGGACCGCAAAGCCCCGTTGGGCGAGCTGTATGATCAGGCGATGATCGATGAGATCGTCGGCGGTCTGGACGTGGCGCAGCGCTGGGGCGTTGCTGAAGGCCAGCTGGCTTTGGCGTCCAAAATGATCAACAGCCAGGCAATTAACCGGGTCGTGCGCCAATATATCGACGATGAAATCGATGCCGCCGCTGCAGTGGCCGCAATGAACGACGAGCTCGCGAAGGTTCAGTAACCTTGTGACACATGCAGCGGCGATTACGCCGCTGCACCCAACCCTTCGAGGTATCCCATGTCTTCGGCCACCCCACCGACCGGAACCGGGGCGCTAGCCAAACGCGAGGCGCGTCTGGCCTGGACGCTGCTGGCTCCGACAGTGATCAGTGTATCGCTTGTGGTGATCCTGCCCTTGCTGGCGATCTTCTGGATCAGCTTCAAGCCCTTCACCCTGTCTGACCTTCGTCCGCCTGCACCTGTGGTGCGTGAAAGCTTGCGCGGATCTGGCGAGGATCTGCGGATTGAATACCGCGTCCGCAACTCAAGTCAGGACATCGCCGTTGTCGGCGTCACCCTGACAGATGTTCTACCGGACGGCGTGACGGCGCGCGAAGTTGCAAGTCCCTGTGTTCTGGACGGGCAAGACCTGTTCTGCGATTTCGGCACACTGGAAGGCGGTCAACGCGAACGCATCCGTATTCCGGTCACCTTGGACGGAGATCCGGACGCTTTCGAAGAGCTGCTCGAAGGATCAGAGCCCGGCGTGACCGGGAGCGGACCCAGCGTCCTGACCAACCTTGAATTCAGTCTGGAAAACTACGCCCGTGTCTTTGATGGAGACGAGTTCTGGGGCGTGCTGTGGGTTACGTTGTTCTACACCGTGGTCGGCACCATTGGAGCTTTGGTGATGGGCCTGTTTGCAGCCTTGTTGCTGAACAAAAGCTTCAAAGGACAAGGGTTCATACGCGGCCTCTATCTGTTCCCCTATGTGGCGCCGGTCATCGCTGTGGCCTTCACATGGGTCACCTTGTTCGACCCGTTCTCGGGTTCTGCCAACGCATTGTTGGTGCAGATGGGACTAAGCAGTGAACCGATCAACTTCTTCGGGGAACGCCCTTTGGCGCTGATCATGGTGACAGTGTTCGAGATCTGGCGCTATTTCCCGCTGTCGTTCCTGTTCATTCTGGCGCGGATGCAATCAATCGACTCCAGCATGTATGAAGCAGCAGATATGGATGGAGCCTCACCATTCCAGAAATTCTGGCTACTGAGCATCCCGCAACTACTGGGCATCCTGTCGGTACTGTTCCTGCTGCGTTTCATTTGGACGTTTAACAAGTTCGACGACATCTTCCTGCTGACCGGCGGCAATGCCGGCACCCGTACTCTGACCGTAAATGTCTATGAACAGGCCTTTGCGATTTCGAACATCGGCGCAGGCGCAGCGGTGGCCGTTGTGATCCTGATGTGCCTGATTGCCTTCAGCTTCGTCTTCTTCCGCTTCATCAGCCGTGAGGAGGGTTTGTGATGCGCAAAGGGTATATAACCGCCCCGATTCTAGGCGCGCTCTGGCTGGTGGTGATCGCCACTACTGTCGCCATCACCATGTCATTCTCGACCGGGGCTGCGTTCCGGCCACAGGTCTTGCTCTGCTTGATATGGGGGGCTATTGCCGGTCTGGTGTATGTCCGCTTCTCGGCGCAACGCGCACCGGCCCGACTGGGTGTATCCGCCTTGTTAGGCCTGTCTTGCCTGACCGGAGTCGGGCCTGTCCTGATCGGCTCTGACACATCCCTGCAGGCAATACTGGTCACCGTCGTGGCGATGGCGGTCGTGATGCACCTATCCGTTGCCGCAATCCTGAAAGAGACACCGTTCGGCGAGCTCACCCGCCACGAGTACGAAGAGGCCGTGATCCGGTTCTGCACGGGCTTTGGCTATATCTTCTTCACGGCGATCGTGATCATTCCGTTCTATGTGATGGTGATGACCAGCCTGAAGTCGCAACAGGCCCTGTTGCAGAACCCGCTGGATTTCTCGGTAGATCTATCACAAGGCACCGCTCTGTTTCGCAGCTATACCGAGCTGTTTCGCGATTTCAACTTCGGCACCTATCTTTGGACCTCGCTCTACGTCTCGGTCCTGACGGTCTTTATCACCCTGCTGTTCAGCGTCCCCGGAGCCTATGCGGTGGCGCGGTTCCGTTTCTCAGGGCAAAAGGCGTTCTCGCGCTCGATTCTGCTGATCTACATGGTGCCGATGATTGTTCTGGCATTGCCGATCTATATCGCATTCTCGCTGACCGGGCTGCGCAACTCGATCCTTGGCATCGTTATGATCTACCCGGTCACGACGATCCCTGTCGCGCTGTACATGCTGCAAGGTTATTTCCGTGGTTTGCCGACTGAGGTGGAAGAGGCCGGTCTCATGGATGGGCTGTCGCGGCTGGCAGTGATTTGGAAGATTACGCTGCCGCTTAGCCTGCCTGCGCTGGCGTCGGTCTCGCTCTACGTCTTCATGATCGCTTGGAACGAGTTCCTGCTGGCCTTCATGCTGCTGGACGACCCTTCGAAATTTACCCTGACCCGAGGCGTCACGATGCTGAACTCCTCGGAAATTCCCCGACAGCATCTGATGGCCGGTGCGGTGATCGCCACCGTTCCGATCATGGCGCTGTTCCTGGGACTTGAACGTTTCATGACTAAGGGCCTGACTGCGGGGTCCGTCAAAGGATGACTGAGATGAACCAACATACAAACCCCGACCGCGAGGCGCGCAACATTCTGGTTGCCAATGATCGCGGCGGCTACACCATCCCGACCGAAGGGCTTTACCCCTATCAATGGAATTGGGACAGCGCGATTGCGGCGCTTGGTTTTGCCGAGTTCGACATTGATCGAGCCTGGGTGGAACTTGAAACACTGTTCTCGGGCCAGTGGGATGATGGAATGGTGCCGCATATCCTGTTCCACAAACAGGATGACGGATATTACCCCGGCCCGGATGTCTGGGGTGGCCACGGGCCGATCCCGTCCTCAGGCATCATTCAGCCCCCGGTGGCTGCAACTGTGGCGCGGAAGATCTGGGAAAAAGATGGCGATGCAGGCGCGGACCGCGTTCGCGCGCTCTTCCCATCTCTGCTGGCGTGGCATCGCTGGATCATGAAATGGCGACTCGACGAACACGGCGCGGTCTGCACCACGCATCCGTGGGAAGCTGGTCGCGACAATGCACCGGACTGGGACAAAGCAATGGAGGGCGTAGATCCCACAGGTGTCGGAGACTACCAGCGTCGTGACACAAGCCACGTCAACAGTGCAGACCGACCGACCAAATACGACTATGACCGCTATATCAAATTGGTTCAGATCGGCTGTCAGGCCGACTGGGATCAACAGAAGTTGCTGAGCCTGAATCCCTTCCGAGTCGCAGATCCGACGATGACATTTATCACTCTGCGCGCCGCGCGCGATCTGCAGGGGATCAGCGAAAGGCTTGGAATTGCTGCGGATGGACTAAGTAGCGACATTCAAAGGCTCGAAGCGGGCGCGCGATCTTTGTGGAACGAAACGCTGAGCTCGTTCGACTCGCGTGATGCGCTGACTGGTGATTGGGCCGGAAGCATCTCAAACGCGTCGTATCTTTGCTGGTTTGGGGGACTTGATTCACAGCACATGCTGGAGCGCCTGCAGGCGACGCTTGCAAAAGTACCCTTTCCAGTTCCCAGCTATGACCCCGCGATGCCCAACTTCGACCAACGCAGGTACTGGAGGGGTCCCACTTGGGGGTTCATGAATATGCTGATCGGGTTTGGATTGGCGGATATGGGGCACCTCGAAGAAGCCGAGGCACTGCGCCAGAAAACGTCGCAGCTGATCGCAACAAACGGCTTCGCTGAATACTACGATCCTCTGACCGGCAGCCCTGCCGGAGGGAATTCATTCACCTGGACAGCCGCGGTTTGGCTGCATTGGGCAGGGAGGAACTAATGGGCAGCATCGAACTAAAATCCGTCGAAAAGTGGTTTGGCTCGGCCCAGGTCATCAAAGGCGTTGACCTAATGATTGATGAAGGTGAATTCATCGTCTTCGTCGGTCCATCGGGCTGTGGAAAATCCACCCTGCTTCGCATGATCGGTGGGCTTGAAGATATCTCGCGCGGATCGCTACTAATCAACGGAAATGATGTCACGGATCACCCACCCTCCAAGCGGGGCCTGACGATGGTGTTCCAGTCCTATGCGCTTTATCCCCACCTGACGGTAGCCGAAAATATGGGGTTCTCACTTAAGGTCGCGGGTGTTCCGAAGGCCGAGATAGCAGAGCAGGTCAACAAAGCCGCCGAGGTTCTCAAGCTGGGACCTTTTCTGGAACGTCGCCCCAAGGACCTGTCCGGTGGACAGCGGCAGCGCGTTGCCATTGGTCGTTCTATCGTGCGCGACCCGACGGCGTTTCTGTTCGATGAACCGCTTTCGAATCTTGACGCAGCGCTTCGTGTCGAAATGCGTTACGAAATCGCGAAACTTCATCAGAACCTAAAGCGCACTATGATCTACGTAACGCACGATCAGGTTGAAGCGATGACATTGGCCGACCGCATCGTCGTGCTTGAGTACGGCAAGATCGCGCAAGTCGGCACACCCCGCGAGCTTTACGAACGCCCTGCCAACCTGTTTGTCGCACAGTTCATTGGCAGCCCCAAAATGAACATATTGCCGTGCACGACTCAGAACGATGGCTACACTCTGGAACATGGCAGAGGCGGCGACTTCGCGCGCTCGGGTGTAGCAAGCAAACTCGGCATTCGCCCCGAACACATCGATGTTGTATCATCGGGCGATGGGCAATGTGATGGCATCATCGAGGTGATTGAGTATCTGGGGGCAGATACCTTCCTGATCGTGGATTGCGGCGCCGAAGAGAAGGTTACCGTGCGCCTAAATGGGGACACCGCTCTAAAGCCTGGGGCAAAGATCGGCCTGCATTTTCCCACCGACAAACTTCATTTCTTTGACGAGAATGGGCAGGCATTGGTAGAGCAATGAACGTTGCTTCCTATCAGTTGAGGTTAAACAGTTCTGCTGATCTGGGCAGAGTTTCACCACTGATTATTCTTTGGCGGTGAGGCGGAATAGAGAACACGCATAGCGCTTGCTTGGATGCCAACGGATGGCGGGGGCCTCTGAACTCGCGTGATCATCGCCCGGTGTGTCACATGGATTGAATGACCGGTGCTGGGTTTGAGCCCTTGTTCAGTGCCTCGTAAGACTTGCAGAAACACTGAAACTAGAAAGCCCCCGCCAATGGCGGGGGCTTTTACTTAGATTGTGTAAGCTAAATTAACGGCAGTTCAGCGGCACTGCAAAACCCGAACTGCGCTCGGACGAACCCTTGCGGTATACATCACCTGCGGGCAAGCATCCGGTAAAGCGTTCCGTTTGAGCGCCAAAGGCCGAGCCCACCGATGTATCAACTTTGGTGGAGTTGTTTTCCGTACGCAGGACACCGAACAACTGACCGTTTACACTGACATTGCTCAGGTACAGATTGGTATCACTGCCAGTGAGCTGAACTGAATTCGCATCTGAGCGACCGCCATTATCGATTGCGACACCCGCGATCTTTTCAAGCTCGGCTTTGTCCGATGTAACCTGGACCGTTGGTAGCTTGGCCAGTTCCGCCGGGATGTTGGTTTCTGGCGGCAAAAAGGCTACGGCGCCTTTCACATCCGACACTGTGCGCGGTTCACCATCAATCCCGGTGAAACCAACACCTTCGCGGTTAAAGGGGTCTTCGCAGGCTGACAATGTCAGAACAGCAAGAGCGGGCAACAAGATTTTTTTCATGGCGGTCAACATTTTGGAAAGGGTTGCTGAAGCGTAGCGGCAGGGGATTAGAAAAAGCAAGCCGCTGAGATTCAGAACACCCAAACCTCTGATGCGCCCCTGCAACGCCCCTGCTTGGTTTAGGCCGACCAAGAGATACCCCAAAACAATACAAAAAAGGACCCTGCATGGCAGAGTCCTTCTTCAAAAAGTATGTCAGAGGGCAGATTACTTGATCTTGCCTTCTTTGTACTCGACATGCTTCCGAGCGACCGGATCGTATTTACGAATGGTCATTTTCTCGGTCATGGTGCGCGCGTTCTTCTTGGTCACGTAGAAGTGGCCCGTGCCCGCGGTCGAGTTCAGACGGATCTTGATTGTCGTCGGCTTCGCCATGGTTATCTCCTGCGTCCGAAAAGGCAGGGGCCTTTCGGTTGAATCCTTATGAGCGTGCGCTTTTAACCGCTCATGCGCCCAAGTCAACCGGATTCGCCGCGTTAGGGGAACAATTCCTGACACGGCTTCAAGAGCAGTCGATTTGGAGCGCTCACGATTCTGTGATAGTGTCGCCGGAACCTTCGAAGCCCGTTTTACGGACTTAGGTAATACCGTGCCGGATGTAAATTCCGGCAGACAACACCGCTCACAACTATAGCAACGCCCGGCTGTCTACTTGGCCGGGTCTTTTCCGGTTTGCGCGCAATCCTGCACGCGACACGGCCAGGGAGTCGGCCGCTTTTAGCGCTCCGAATAAACTGCAACCAAGGGAGAGAAATATGCCTGTTTTCATTACCTATGCGTCTTATTCGCAAGATGGGGTCAAAGGAATGTTGGCAAAACCGGAAGATCGCACCGGTCCCGTCAAGGCTTTGCTTGAGAAAGCAGGCGGCAGACTGATCTCATTTTATATAACCACCGGAGGCAATGATGTCGTCGTTATCAGCGAACTGCCTGAAGGCAGTGATGCTGTGGCAATTGGCATGGCCGTCGCGGGCACGGGTGCGGTTTCGAGGATCGAGACCGTTCGCGCATGGTCGGCGCAGGAATTTGTTGCCGTCGCCGAAAAAGCTGCAGCACTTGGCGGCACCTACACACCTCCGGGCGGGTAACAGGATATGCGCGGAGGGCCTGTAAGCCGGATCCTGTTCCAGGGTTGCCCCCTTCGATGACCATTCCTCTAGGCCGTGCATTGCTGCGCGGCTCGAGCTACCAACCCGGTCCCTCTCGGCCAAGGCGTGCCTAGCGGCGGTATCGGTTTGCACCGACCGGCCCGCGCGGGGACCCTATTCGGCATTGCTCCCGGTGGGGCTTGCCGTGCCGCCACTGTTGCCAGCGGCGCGGTGGGCTCTTACCCCACCGTTTCACCCTTGCCACACGTGTGTGGCGGTCTGATTTCTGTGGCGCTTTCCGTCGGGTTTCCCCGCCCGGGCGTTACCCGGCACCGTTGCCTTGTGGAGTCCGGACTTTCCTCTCGGGCCTTACGACCCCAGCGGCCATCCGGCCCTCCGCGCGTGGGTTGGGTAGGCTCTGTGCAAGGTGGCGTCAAGGGTGGTTGGCACGTTAAAGGGGCCAGCCCCTTCTTGGCCTGCGGCCAATTCATCCCCGAGATATTTTTGGCCAGATGAAGGGCGGATCAGGTTGATCTTGGGAGTGGACAGAGCGCTTTGAGATCATCGGGGTGCAAGGGGCCGGAGGCCCACGGGCGATAGCGCAGGCGCGTGGAATTTAGGAGCGTCTTCTCGTCGCTTGTCGCTGTGTAGCCCCGGTTCTGCGCCAGCTCGCGGAAGTTGACGTTCGGTTCGAGGGCAGTACCACGCCGAGCGGCAAGGCGCTGGTGTTCCAACCTTTGCCAGTCGAACCGGGGGCCGGGGTCGGACTTGCGGCCCGGTGCCATGTCGGAATGCCCGATCACACCCTCTGGCGCGATGGTCCAACGCTGCATGAGTTCGGGCAAAAGCTGTTCCAATACACGCATTTGGGGTTCGGCAAACGGGTGATCTCCGCCATTGTCCAGCTCGATCCCGATCGAGCGGGAGTTTATGTCGGCTTGCCCTTGCCACTCCCCTGCCCCGGCGTGCCAAGCGCGATCTTCCTCTCGGACAAGCTGCCATAGCGCACCGTCACGACCGATCAGGTAGTGGGCGGAGACCTCGGGACCCGGATCGCAGAGACGTTCAAGCGCGGCAGCAGCGCTCTCCATTGCGGTGTAGTGCAGCACGATCAGCTTGGGTGACAGCCCATCCCGACGGGGGCCGAAATTGGGCGATGGGTGCCAGATGGGGGAGAGCTTAGTTGTTGACGGCACTGCGGAACGGGCTGGGGTCCCAGCCGCAGGCGTAACCGTCGCCATCCGGATCCAGCCCTTTGCGGTCACGCTGGGGGCCTCCATTCGACAGAAACTCAATCTGCGCCTGATCAGGAGAGGCGAACTGAGCGCAGTTGCGCTGTGCCTTGGCCTGCAGGTTAAATCCGGCTCGGCTGTACAACTGGGTACCGATGGGGTTCGAAGTGCTCAGGGCGTATTGCACGATATTGGGTTGCCCGTCAGAGCCACGCTCGGGCACGGCAGTAGGGGCGACGACCTCGTAAGACTGCCGATTCTGTTCGATACGAGCGGCGTCGGCATCGATACTGCGACGGTTTGAGACAGCCTCAAAATCCTGTTCATCAGAGATACTTGGGTTGTTTGTTGCAGTCAGAGGCGCGACGCGCGTCTCTTGACCCGACGTATTCGCCAAGGCAATGGCCGTCTGGTTGGCGATGTCAGAGGCGTCGCCTGTTGGTACGGCACCAACAGCCCCCTGCGCCGAGAGCGGCTGCTCTGAAACCGCCTCGGGTGGCGCAAGCGGATTACCGGCCAGACCCTGCCCGGCCAGTTCGGCCTCGCGCTGCGCCTGATATTCCGGCGTATTGAAACCGGTACCCGAAACAGGGGTAACGGTATCACATGCCGCGATCAGCCCAAGGGCCGGGATCAGAAGCAATTTGCGCATTTGGCTGCTCCGGTTCTTTATTGCCGTGTCAGGTTTGAGGATTACCACCATTTTCCGGGCTTGGCCACAAACCCAGCCGCGCTCTCTAGCGCGTAGGCGGTGTTGAGCAGATCGCCTTCCTCCCACGGACGGCCGATCAGCTGCAGACCCAACGGAAGGCCCTGTTTGTCCAGACCAGCAGGAACCGAAATACCGGGCAGGCCAGCGAGGTTCACTGTCACGGTGAACACATCGTTCAGGTACATCTGAACAGGATCAGCCTCGGTCATCTCGCCCAGACCGAACGAGGCCGACGGCGTTGCCGGGGTCAGGATCGCATCAACGCCTGCGGCAAAGACATCTTCGAAGTCCTTCTTGATCAGGGTGCGGACCTTGCGGGCGCGGTTGTAGTAGGCGTCATAGAAGCCTGCAGACAGCACGTAGGTGCCGATCATCACCCGGCGCTGGACCTCATGGCCGAAGCCTTCGGCGCGGGTCTTTTCGTACATCTCGGTGATGCCATCGCCCTGCGCCAGCTGTGCTCGGCGGCCATAACGGACACCGTCATAGCGGGCGAGGTTCGACGACGCCTCGGCAGGAGCAATCACGTAATAGGCAGGCAGCGCGTATTTGGTATGCGGCAGCGAGATATCGACGATTTCGGCGCCTGCGTCTTTCAGCATAGCGGTGCCATCGGCCCAAAGCTTTTCAATCTCGGCGGGCATGCCGTCCATGCGGTATTCCTTGGGGATACCAATTTTCTTACCTTTGATATCGCCGGTCAGCATTGCCTCGAAATTTGGCACGGCCAGCTCGGCGCTGGTGGAATCCTTGGGGTCATGACCGCACATGGTTTCCAGCATGATCGCTGCGTCACGGACGTTCTTGGTCATCGGTCCAGCCTGATCCAACGAAGACGCAAAGGCCACGATACCCCAACGCGAGCAACGACCATAGGTTGGCTTGATGCCGGTGATGCCGACAAAAGCAGCAGGCTGGCGGATCGAACCGCCGGTATCGGTACCGGTCGCGGCCAGACACAGGTCAGCCGAGACAGCCGAGGCTGAGCCACCGGACGAGCCGCCGGGTGTCAGCTGCGCATCGTCATTGCCGCGCCGCCACGGGCTGACCGCATTGCCGTAAACGGATGTTTCATTAGACGAACCCATCGCGAACTCGTCCATGTTCAGCTTGCCCAGCATCACAGCACCAGCATCCGCCAATTGTTGCGACACGGTGGATTCGTATTCGGGCTTGAACCCCTCGAGAATTTTCGAGGCCGCTTGCGAGGGCACGCCCTTAGTGCAAAACAGGTCCTTGATGCCGATCGGCAGACCGCACATCGAAGGCGCGTCGCCGCCTTTGATCCGCTCATCCGCCGCCTTGGCGCGCTCCAACGCGATCTCGGGCGTCTTGTGGACAAACGCGTTCAGCGCGTCGGCTTCGTCAATGGCCTTGAGGCAGGCCTCGGTCAGTTCGACCGAGGTCACTTCTTTGGCACGCAGCGCATCGCGGGCCTCGGCCAGGCCCAGTTTGTTCAGTTCGCTCATGACTTACTCCACAACTTTTGGAACAGCGAAGAACCCTTCGCGCGCATCGGGGGCGTTGGATAGGACCTTGTCCTGCTGGTTTCCATCGGTGACCACGTCCTGACGACGCTTCAGGCGCATCGGCTCGACCGAGACCATCGGCTCGACGCCTTCGACATCCACTTCGTTCAGTTGCTCGATAAACCCGAGGATATTGTTGAACTCGGACGCCAGCGCAGGCAGCGCATCATCCTCGACCTTGATCCGGGCCAGTTTGGCCACCTTGGCGGCGGTGCTTTGGTCAATCGACATCGGAAACCCTCATCTACGTTAGGGGGCGTTTACCTGCCTGCCGCAACACTCGCAAGAGCGACAGGCGGCAGACGCGGATTCAAACCCAATATCGCCAGCTGCCATGCATATTTGAATGGCTGATATGCAAATAAGTAAACCGATTAGTTCAGTTTTGCCATTGAAAAAATGAACCGAACAGTTCACCTCAATATCGTGACGCAACGAGAAATCGGAGACACCTCATGAAAACCCTTCTTCCCGCCTTCATATTGTCCGCTCTGGTTCTGACCTCGCCCGCCCTGGCTTTGGGTATCGATATGAACAATCTGACCCGAAACCTTAGCTTCCCCGCGCCTGTTTCGGAGCCCGTGACGAGGGACCACACCCAGGCAGGCAAATAACCCTGACCTGCGCGCCGGATCGGTATGCCCCCTCCCGATCCGGCGCTTTTTACAATTGACTGCTGCACCCATTCCAACAACTCGTTAGCATGGTCTTGGACCAAACGCCGAACCACCCGTCAGGTGCAGTTCAGGCGAGCTAACGGAGCAGAGAATGAGCACACGCAAGCAAACCGTTCTGGACGCAATTGACGCAGCAAATGCGCAAGACCCTAATATAGAGGACGGTCAGCCGGTCGAACTGCTTTATGGCCAACGCATGAGCGCAGAGCTGGATCGGCTATTTCCCGATGCGTCGGATGCTTTACAGATCGCCGCACGTGGTCAGCATGTCGAACGCTGGAAGCTAAAGCGCACTGAATACCCCGAAGGACGTGCAGGGTATCTGGCCTGGAGGAAGGCGCAAGGCGTATATCACGCTGACGTTGTGCAAGGATTCATGGAACAGGCTGAATATGGTGCGGACGATATAGAAGCCGTCGGGCAAATGCTGCGCAAACAGGGGATCAAGCGCAATGCCGAGGTACAGGCGCTTGAGGACGTGATCTGTTTCGTTTTTCTGAAATGGTACTTTGAACCTTTTGCCGCCAAGCACTCCGCCGAAAAAATCCAGCGCATTGTTGAAAAAACGGCTTTCAAGATGTCAGCCGAAGGCCGCGCGCGCGTATTGGCTGAATTTGATCTGCCCGAGGCTTTGGCTGCTGCGTTCAGGGACTAACCAATCAGGAAGATGCTTAGGTGGTTCTGATCAATGCCCTGATCCTGCAGCCACCGCAGCTCCGGCAGGTGGATTTCGGATCGCCCGCAGATAAACCTCAATCATCCAGCCCAGCATAACTGCATTCAGAATGTGCCACATAAAATGCGTCCCCGTTGGCAGATACCCGCAAATTGGAGTGTCTAGTGATCGAAAGGTGATCGAGGTAATCAGGACAGTTGCTCCTATTGTCAGCCCACGCGCAGTGTCCGGGGCTTTCCGGCGCAACAGGACCGCATAAATCAGAATCAATAGAGGAACTGGGGCGTATGCCGCCGAGCCACCAAGGCCAGGCACCAACTGGAATAGCGGGATCGTCAGCGCCACGTATGGAAAGAACAGCGCGGTCAAACCCAGCGCGTATCTGTTGCTCAGCCGCCAGACATCGCGATTCACTGCGTAGATGTAAACGAGGATGTACAGCAGAATTGGCGTCACATCCAAGATCGCCGCCCAAACCTGCGCATGGGTATGGAACAGATAGCTGCCAATTCCGATCATCGCCAATATGACAACCAAAGCCATCGCCAACGGTGCGCCCTGCCCGCGCGCCCTTTGCCACATCACAAATGCAGCAATAAGAAAGGCCGCATTGGTAATCGCGTTTATCGGCTCGGCCCAATACGCGGGCGAGAGCCGCTCACAATATCCATCAACATACTGCGTCCAATCCATAGATTTTTACATAGCCGATGCTAGGCTGACTCCAAGCGGAAAATGGGAGGATTCTCTATGGATATCATTTGGCTGGGACATGGCAGCTTTCGCATCGAAACAGCAGGACAAGTTCTATTGATCGATCCCTGGCTGACGGGCAACCCGTCTTTGCCCGAAGATCAGCATGACGCAGCCGTTGCGGGCGCGACGCATATCCTGCTGACTCATACTCATTTCGATCATGTCGTCGATGTGCTGCCGCTGGCCAAACATCTAAACGTGCCCGTGGTCGGGCAATACGACCTGATGGGCTACTGGGCCGAGGCTGAAGGTATTGAAACGGTCGGATTCAACAAAGGTGGCACTGTTGACCTAAACGGTGTCAAATTAACGATGGTGCCTGCCTCGCACAGCTCGACCTTCTCGACGCCTGATGGTCTGCGCACGGGTGGAACCGAGGTCGGCTATATGATCGCGTCCGAGGACCGTATGCTCTATTTCTCGGGCGATACCGACATTATGGCCGACATGGAGTGGATGGGTGATTATTACAAACCCGATATCGGCATCCTTTCGGCAGGCGGCCACTTTACCATGGACATGAAGGGCACTGCCTATGCTGCCAAGCGGTATTTCAATTTCAAGACAGTGATCCCGTGCCATTACAAGACCTTTCCGATTCTCGCGCAATCGGCTCAGGAATTGGCTGACGGGTTACCCGGTGTCGATGTAATCGAGCCCGAGGTCATGCAGGCGATTTCTCTCTGATGCCCGCGTCTGATTTCAGCGCGCAGGAATACGCTGACCGCATTCACAAGACCCGTTCTGCGATGGATCAACAGGGTATCGAGACCTTGTTGATCACGGACCCATCGAACATGGCGTGGCTCACCGGTTATGACGGTTGGAGCTTTTACGTACCGCAGATGGTCATCCTGCCCGCCAGCGGATCGCCCCTTTGGTGGGGCAGAACGCAGGACAAAGCGGGGGCCGCGCAGACCACCTGGCTGGACCCGAGGGACCTGCTGGACTGGCCCGAAGAGCATGTGCAACACCCGGACCACCATCCGGTCGACGCGCTCGTCCTTGCGTTGCGGGATCGCGGCTGGACCTCTGGTATCGGCGTGGAGATGGATAACTATTATTACTCAGCCGCCAGTCACCGCATCCTCGAACGCGCCTTCGGTGCATTGATTGATGCCACAGGGCTTGTGAATTGGAAGCGCGCCGTAAAAAGCGATGCCGAGATCGTAATGATGCGCAAGGCGGGTCAGCTGACCGCACATATGCACGGTGTTCTGCGTGACGCATATCAGGAAGGAATGCCCAAAAACCAACTTGTCGCCGAAGTGCAGGCGGCAGGCATCGCCGGACTGCCCGGCCTAGCCGGAGATTACCCTGCTATCGTGCCGATTGCACCCTCCGGTCGTGAGGCTTCTGCTTCGCACATTACTTGGAACGACCGACCTCTGGCGCGGGATGAGGCGACCTATTTCGAAATCTCCGGCTGCTATCGACGCTATCACTGCCCCGCCAGTCGCAGCCTGTTTCTGGGTGATCCCCCGGATGATATCCGCCGGGCCGAAGCTGCCGTTCTAACCGCTATCGACGACACAATGACCGCCGCACGCCCTGGCATCACCTGCGAAGAGGTCGCGGCTTGTGTCTATGACAGTTTCGCCCGCGCGGGGTATGTCAAAGCCAACCGCACCGGCTATCCCATCGGGCTCAGCTATCCGCCCGACTGGGGCGAGCGCACCATGAGCCTGCGACCCGGTGACACGACGGAATTGCAAGAGAATATGACCTTTCACCTAATGCCCGGCCTCTGGACCCCAGACTGGGGACTGGCGACTACCGAAAGCTTTGTGGTGACGTCAGATGGGGGCAAGCCCCTGGCTGATATCCCACGTGAAATGGTCGTAAAAACTTAACCGCGCTGCGCCGCGAAGAAGCGTTTCAGCAGCGCGGCAGCCTCTTCGGCGGCAATGCCGTCATAGACCTCGGGTCGATGGTGGGCCTGTGGGTGTGAAAACACGCGCGCGCCATGCGCGACACCGCCAGATTTCGGATCGGAAGCGCCGTAGTAGATGCGCCGGATGCGGGCTGCGGCCAGCGCTGCGGCGCACATGGCACAAGGCTCAAGGGTTACGTAAAGGTCATGATCGGGTAAACGCTCGGACCCGGCCGCGGCACATGCGGCGCGCAGAGCCAGAATCTCAGCATGGGCAGTGGGGTCATTCAACTCGCGGGTGCGGTTCCCATCTGCGGCCACCACCTGCCCGTCGGGCGCGACGATCACCGCGCCGACCGGTACTTCACCTCGGTCTGCTGCCGCCTGTGCCTGTTCCAGCGCCTGTTTCATGTGGGATCTGAACTTCATGCCTCTGACTGCCTCAGAAACCCGTCTTTCGCAAGCCGCCGGGATGGGTTATGGCCGGAGGATGACCAATACCCCTCCTCCCGGCGACCGGATCGCCAAAGTGCTGGCCCGCGCCGGTGTCGCCTCGCGCCGCGAAGCTGAACGCATGATCGAAGCCGGACGTGTGACCGTGAATGGCAAGGCGATCAACAGCCCTGCGCTGAACGTAACCGCCAAGGACAGGATTACCGTCGATGGCAAACCGGTCTCCGAACCCGAGCCATCACGCCTGTGGCTCTATCACAAGCCACCGGGACTGGTGACGACGGCGCGTGACGAAAAAGGTCGCAAGACGATTTTTGACGACCTGCCCGAGGATATGCCCCGGGTCATGAGCGTTGGGCGGCTCGATCTGAACTCGGAAGGATTGCTGCTGCTGACTAATGATGGCGGCATCAAGCGCAAGCTGGAACTGCCCTCAACTGGATGGCTACGCAAATACCGGGTGCGGGTAAATGGACGCCCCAAAGACGAGGATTTCGAACCGCTGCGCATAGGCCTGGTAATCGATGGTGAGCGGTTTCAACCCATGACCGTGACACTGGACCGTCAACAGGGCGCGAACGCTTGGCTGACCATCGGCCTGCGCGAAGGCAAGAATCGCGAAATCCGCCGCGCTATCGAAGATATCGGTTATGTGGTGAACAGGCTTTTGCGGGTTTCTTACGGCCCATTCCAACTGGGCAAGCTGAAACCCGGCGAGGTTGAAGAAATCCGCCGCCGTGTCATGCGCGACCAACTGGGGCTGGATGCTGAGGATAGCGGAATACCCCCGGCCAAACGCCCTGCTCGACCGCAGCGCAAAAGACCAGCAATCGGCAAGAAACCTCGCAAGTGACGCGGGTTATTCAACCTTCCCCCTAGCGCCAAGCCCTCGTATCGCCTAAATTTTCCCTGATGGTCACAGTTGGGGGGCGCCATGTCCGGGACCGGAGTACAAAAATTGGCCTATGCGGCCCTGTTGGTGCTGTTGTTCGGCGTCTGCACCGGTCTGTTGGGGGGCCTGTAGCGAAATGGCCAAACGGTACGGCGGCAAATTCAGCCCAGAAGGCGATGTTTCCTCGCAGGATCAGCCATCGCGTGGCCAATTCGATGGTGCCCGTGTCGAACCGGCAGGTGCACGCGCGAACATCCTGTTTGTCCCGGCGATACCACTGGTGTTTCTGTCTCTGAACGATGGCGCGATCGGAATGACCATAGGCCTGGTTGCGGCAGGGCTACTGACCGCTGCCGCGTTTCTGCTGCGCGAAGGTTTAAGGGCCGAATCCGCTTACAACGCCCGCCGCACCGCACGCAGACCTGCGTTTCCCCGCAAGATATTTTCCAGCGTTCTGACCGGTTTGGGGGCGGCGCTAGCCTCATACCGGACCGAATTTCTGGACGCCGAAACAGCATCACAGGTAAGCCTGCTGGCCCCCATCCTGTTTGGCGCCGCTGCAACGGTTCTACATTCGGTTTCCTTCGGCCTCGACCCAATGAAGGACAAAGGAATGGAGGGTGTCGACACCTTCCAGCAGGACCGTGTCGCACGCGTGGTCGAGGACGCCGAAACCCATCTGACCCAAATGACAGATGCAATAAAACGCGCAGGTGACCGCCGGATCGAAGCGCGGGTCGAACGCTTTCAGGATACAGCCCGCGATCTGTTTCGCACGGTCGAGGAAGACCCGCGCGATCTGGCTGGTGCCCGGAAATATCTAACTGTTTATTTGCAAGGCGCACGCGATGCGACGGTGAAGTTTTCGGACGTCTATGCCCGTACCCGCGATGCGCAGGCGCTGGCGGATTACTCGGCCCTGCTGGACGATCTTGAACAGAATTTCGCGGCGCGGACGCGAAAGATGCTATTGGATGACCGCAGTGATCTGACGGTTGAAATTGATGTGCTGCGCGACCGGTTGCAGCGCGAAGGCGTCCGGTTGGACTGACCGGCTTTTATGTAAGCGAGGATTACCCCATGTCCGATGAGATCAAGAACAAGGCAGTCGAGGCTGAAACGCTGGTGCAGGAAGTCACCGCGGTCGCCCTCCCCGAGCCGCAGGCCGAGATTGTCCCGCTGGAAGAGGCCGACGAACCGGTGGGCGCCGAAATCCGTAAGCGGATGGGTGAGATCGATATGGGCGACACAAACTCGATCGTCTCGTTCGGATCATCCGCACAGGCGGAATTGCAAGAGATCAGTCAGGCCATGCTGGCCGACGTCCGCAACAAGGATGTGGGCCCGGCGGGTGACAGTCTTCGCAACATCGTAACAACGATCCGCGGATTTTCAGTCAGCGAACTCGATGTACGTCGCGAGCGTAGCTGGTGGGAAAAACTACTGGGCCGCGCCGCGCCCTTTGCCAAGTTCACAGCGCAGTATGAAGACGTTCAAAGCCAGATCGACCGGATCACAGATGATCTTCTGGGGCATGAGCATACACTGCTGAAAGATATCAAGTCTTTGGATCTGCTGTACGAAAAAACGCTGGAGTTCTACGACGAACTCGCACTGTACATCGCAGCGGGAGAGGAGAAGCTGACCGAGCTGGACAGCCACGACATTCCTGAAAAAGAGGCCGAGGTTCAGGCCGCGCCCGAAGACCAACAGGTGATGAAAGCGCAGGAATTGCGCGACTTGCGTGCCGCGCGCGATGATCTGGAACGCCGGGTCCACGACCTGAAGCTTACCCGTCAGGTGACGATGCAATCGCTGCCCTCCATCCGTCTGGTGCAGGAAAATGACAAGTCACTGGTGACCAAGATCAACTCGACCCTCGTCAACACAGTACCGCTCTGGGAAACCCAGCTGGCACAAGCTGTCACCATACAGCGCAGTGCCGAGGCCGCCGCTGCCGTACGTGATGCCAATGATCTGACCAATGAATTGCTGACCTCGAACGCCGCCAACTTGCGCGAATCCAACAAAATGATCCGCGAAGAGATGGAGCGTGGCGTCTTCGATATCGAAGCCGTCAAACAAGCCAATGCAGACCTGATCGGCACCATCAACGAAAGCCTCGCCATTGCAGACGAAGGCAAGGCCAAACGCGCCGCAGCCGAGGAAGAACTGAAGAAGATGGAGGCCGAATTGCGCGACACGCTCGCCTCGGCCAAGGCGCGACAGGACGGGATCGGCGACAATGCCGGAACGGCTGTTCCCGGATAATGGAAACAGCGGGCGTGCGGCCATTTCATCGCGCTAAGATTGCAGTATTGGGCTTGTCGCTGCTGGCATTTGCTGGCTGCGATGAGGCATTGACGACGACGATCGCTCCTGAACCTCAACCTGCCCAGCCGCAAGGCCTGAGCAATGCATATCAAGCGCCCTCACCAGCGAGCCTTGATCTCGCGCGATACTATGAAAGCGTACAAAACAACTTGCTGACGCGCGGGTTGCTGAGAACCGATGGCGGTGGCCCTGATACGCCCTATGATGCCGATGATCTGGCTCGGAACTTTGAGACCATAGCGTTTTATAATGAATATCCGGGGCAAGCCGTTGCCAGCGGCAGCAGTCGCACCAGCCGACAGCTTAGTCGCTGGTCGTCGCCGGTTCGCATAAAGCCCGAGTTTGGTCCATCGGTTGCACCTGAAGTCCGCCAACAAGAGACCGCCCGAATTGACGCATACGCCAACCGCTTGTCGCGGCTCACTGGACACCCGGTCTCAACCACCACCCGGAATGCAAATTTCCACGTCTTCGTGGCGGGTGAAGATGATACCGCATATGTGCAAGCCCGGCTGCGACAACTGATCCCGGGCATAGGGCAGGCACAACTTGACCTCTTCGACAAACTGCCGCGCTCTTTCTATTGCTTTGTATTCGCTTCGGCGTCGAACAGCGCGCCACAGACATATACCCGGGCTGTTGCCCTGATCCGGGCGGAACATCCCGATCTGGTGCGCCTGAGTTGCGTCCACGAAGAGATCGCTCAGGGATTGGGGCTGCCGAATGACAGCCCGTCTGCCCGGCCATCAATCTTCAACGATGACGACGAGTTCGCCCTGCTCACAAGCCATGATGAAAAACTACTAACCATTCTATACGACCCGCGCCTCAAGCCAGGCATGACAGCTGACGAAGCGCGGCCAGTGGTCCGTATCATTGCACGCGAATTGATGGGGCAGTCGCTCTGACCCCGAAGACAGGAGAAATCCAATGGGAATTTTTGATTTTCTGACCGGTGAATTCATAGATGTCATCCACTGGGTCGACGATACGCGCGACACCATGGTCTGGCGGTTCGAGCGTGAAGGACACGAGATCAAATACGGCGCCAAGCTGACCGTGCGCGAAGGTCAAGCGGCGGTCTTTGTGCATGAGGGTCAGTTGGCGGATGTCTTCACCCCAGGTCTCTACATGCTTGAGACAAACAACATGCCGATCATGACGACGCTGCAGCATTGGGATCACGGCTTTCAGTCTCCGTTCAAGTCCGAGATCTATTTCGTCAACACGACCCGGTTCAATGACCTGAAATGGGGCACGAAAAACCCGATCATGCTGCGCGATCCTGAGTTCGGTCCAACGCGCATCCGGGCATTTGGCACCTATACGGTGCGGGTCAAGGACCCGGCGAAATTCCTGGTCGAAATCGTCGGTACCGATGGTGAATTCACCATGGACGAGATCAGCTTTCAGATCAGAAACATCATCGTGCAGGAATTCAGCCGCGTCATCGCAGGCTCGGGCATTCCAGTTCTCGATATGGCGGCGAACACGGCCGATCTGGGCAAACTGATTGCCGCCGAGGTGTCACCGGTGCTGGACGGATATGGTTTGAGCATGCCCGAGTTCTACATCGAGAACATCTCGCTGCCACCAGCGGTCGAGGCCGCGCTGGACAAGCGCACATCGATGGGGTTGGCGGGCGATCTGGGCAAGTTCACGCAGTATTCCGCAGCTGAAGCGATGACCGCAGCGGCCAACAATCCCGGTCAGGGCGGCGGCATGGGCGCCGGTCTTGGCATGGGAATGGGTATGGCGATGGCACAGCAGATGTCGAACATGGCAGCGGGTCAACCAAGCGGCCCTTGGGGCGGTTCCGCCCCCGCTGCCCCGCAAGCCGCAGCGCCTGCGGCACCTCCACCCCCGCCACCCGTCGAGCACGTGTGGCATATCGCGGAGGATGGCCAGACCAGCGGGCCGTTTTCCAAGGCCAAGATGGGCCGAATGGCGACCGATGGTGAGATAACGCGCGAGACCCACGTTTGGACCGCCGGACAGGACGGCTGGAAGAAGGCAGGCGACGTGCAGGAGTTGGCGCAGCTGTTCACGATTTTACCGCCGCCGCCTCCGGGCGCGTGATCTGACATTTGGTAACCTGATTTCGAGGTTCTGTCATGGCGAAAGACGAACACCGTTTCCCCTGTGACCAATGCGGGGCGGATTATCGGTTCAATCCCGGTGACGGAACGCTGACCTGCGATCATTGTGGCAACACCAGAACGATCGGTGCTGGCCCATGGGGTGGTGCGAGTCTGCGAGAGCTGGATTTCGACGCCGCCATCGCGGATCGCTTGCCTGACAGCGAGATTGAAGAAACCCGTGTTCTGACCTGTCCGAACTGCGCGGCTCAGGTTGAGTTTGATCCGAACACCCATGCTGCGGAGTGCCCGTTCTGTGCCACTCCGGTAGTGACCGATACAGGCGTTAGCCGCCATATCAAACCCCGCGGAGTGTTGCCGTTTGCACTGGATGAACGCTCGGCCCACAAGGCAATGGGGGATTGGCTGGGCCGACTGTGGTTTGCACCCAACGGGTTGAAGGAATACGCCCGAAAGGGACGCAAGATGCAGGGCATTTATGTCCCGTATTGGACCTTCGACGCTGATACCAAGTCGAGCTATCGTGGGGAACGCGGTGTGGTGTATTACGAAACCCGAACCGTCATGCGCGATGGAAAGCGCGTGCAGCAACAGGTTCCCAAAGTGCGCTGGACGCCAAAATCCGGACGGGTTGCACGGTTCTTTGACGATGTTCTGGTGTTGGCATCACAATCGCTGCCCAAATCCTATACCGATGCGCTGGAGCCATGGGACCTGCCTGCGCTTGAGCCATACCAGCCGGAATATCTGGCCGGTTTCCGCGCCGAGGCTTACACGGTCGAACTGCGAGAAGGTTATCAAGAGGCCCGCGCACATATGGCACGGGTGATCGAGCGTGACGTGCGGTTTGATATCGGAGGCGATCGTCAGCGCATTCACGCTGTCGACACCGAAGTGCGAGATGTCACATTCAAACACATCCTCTTGCCGGTTTGGATGGCGGCCTACAAATACCGCGGCCAGACCTATCGTTTTGTGGTCAATGGCCGGACCGGCCGCGTTCAGGGTGAGCGTCCCTGGTCCGCAATCAAGATTACGATCGCCGTGGTTCTGGGCCTTCTCGTTGCGGCCGGCGTCGGGTATCTGGTGGCAACTGGACAGCAATAACGCTGATAAGCAGAGCACGCTCATGGAACCTACTCCTCGGCATGCCTGAAAGGAGATGTTGAATTGCACCTTGACGCTCTGAACGCGCTCTTGGCCGATCGTTTTTCTTGCCGTGCCTTTCGCACGGACCTGGTGCCGCGCGAACAGATTGAACAGATCGTCGCCAGTGCTGCGCGTGTTCCAAGCTGGTGCAACGCGCAACCCTGGCAGGTCGTCATCACCAGCGGGGCCGAGACAGACCAGTTTCGGGACGCGTTGCAACACGAAGCTTCGCACGTTGCGCCTACTCCGGACCTACCCTTTCCAACCGGCTACTCCGGTGTTTATCAAGAGCGCCGTCGCGCCTGTGGCTGGGCCCTCTACAAAGCGGTTGGTATCGAAAAAGGTGATCGCAGGGCTTCGGCGCAACAGATGATGGAAAACTATGCTCTGTTCGGCGCCCCACATTGCGCCATACTGTCCAGCCCGGCTGAACTGGGCCCTTACGGCGCGATGGATTGTGGTGGCTTCGTGACCGCATTTTCACTGGCGGCGCAGGCCCTGGGTGTGGCTTGTATCCCGCAGGCAGCGGTAGCGGCACATGGCGCATTTCTTCACCGTTATTTCGGGATATCAGAAGATCGCTTGATTCTGTGCGCGATTTCGTTCGGATATGCGGATATGGATCACCCGGCGAACGCGTTCAGAACGGAACGTGCCGCGCTGGATGAAGTGATCGATTGGCACGAATAGCAATAGAATACAGGACCTGCAGATGCGCGCCTTACTTCAAAGAATTTCCAGTGCCTCGGTCAAAGTCGATGGAACAGTCATCGGGCGATCGGGCCCCGGATTGATGATTCTGGTTTGTGCGATGCAGGGGGATGGAGAGACACAAGCTGATCAATTGGCTGAAAAGATCGCAAAGCTCCGTATCTTCAAGGACGACGCAGGAAAGATGAACCGGTCGATATTGGACATTGAGGGCTCGGCCCTGGTGGTCAGCCAGTTCACCTTGGCAGCTGACACATCGCGTGGAAACAGGCCTGGGTTTTCCGGGGCCGCCCCGGCGGCTGAGGGCGAACACCTCTACGAGGCGTTTGTACACAACCTTTCATCGCGGGGCATTCCGGTTGAGACAGGTGCGTTCGGAGCTGACATGGCGGTAGAGTTGGTCAATGACGGACCAGTCACAATTTGGATGGAAAGCTGATGCAGAGTTCGCAAAAGGCACAGGACATTTGGCGCGCAGGTGTGGCGGCGGTTGATGGATATCGCGCAACGCTGGAGGCCACTCAGGCGATCGAAGCCCCAGATCAGATATTGGCCGTTGGAAAAGCCGCAGGGGCCATGGCCCGTGCCGCCGTCGAACGGTTTGGCCCAGTGCCCACTCTGGTGGTTACCAAGGATGGTCATGGCCACGACCTGCCTAAGCATATTGTGGTGATTGAAGCTGCACACCCGGTTCCCGATGCCCGCAGTCTGAAGGGTGGGCAGGCATTGCGCGAAACGGTTGAGGCGATGAAACCCGACAGCAAGCTGCTTCTGCTAGTTTCGGGAGGGGCTTCTTCGCTTGCCGAGGACCTCGTGGCCGGTACGACATTGGATGATCTTGAGGCCCTCAACCAAAGACTGCTGAGTGAAGGTCTCGACATCGGTGCAATGAACACGGAACGGCGCAAGCTGTCCCGGATCAAGGGTGGCGGTTTGTTGTCGGCATTCTCGGGGAAAAGCGTGATCGTTCTGGCGATCTCGGACGTCCCGGGTGATGATCTGGGTGTTATTGGCTCCGGTATCGGGTCATTGCCCGACGAACCGGAGTTTTCTGCCCACACCGCGATAATCGCATCAAACGCACACGCGCGCGACGCCGCAGCATTTGCGGCTGAGAACTCAGGCATCAAGGTCCTCGACAACGAAGAAGCGATGCACGATGACTATCTCTCGGTTGCAGCTAAATTAGGAGATCGGCTGCGGAATATGCCCAAGGGCGCCATGGTATTTGGCGGCGAACCAACCGTGGTCCTACCTGATGCGCCAGGGCGCGGTGGGCGTAATCAGGCCCTTGCTCTGGCACTCGCGCGCGAAATCGCAGGGCAATCTGATTTGACCGTCATCGTCGGAGGAACAGATGGCACCGACGGGCCAACAGATGCAGCAGGCGCCATCGTTACCGGCGACACTTGGTCTGATAAGGCGCAAGCGTATCTGGACAATGCAGATAGCGGCAGTTTCCTCGACAAGGCGGGGGCGCTGTTGGTCACGGGACCCACAGGCACAAACGTAATGGATCTGATTGTTGCAATAAAAAACTGATCCTAGACCCTGACTCCGCCCATCCGAAAAACCCACCAGATAGAATCACTTAAAGGCCGGAATGGCGTTTGATCTGTGGAACGAAAGTTCATGCTAAACTGACCAGGCAACTATCGGATAATTTGTTCAGGTCAGAGTAAGTAGTTAGTAATAAGGGGTTTTGGATTTCCAAAGGCTCATAACAAGATCATCTGGCGCGATCAAAGGCGGAACCTCCCCATTATTTCAAGAGATTTGCACTTGCCCGCTGCCCTGAATTGCACCTAAGTTGACTCATGCGTCAATAAAAAGCCCACCAACGGGCTGAACATCCTATCAACTGGGAGAAATCTGGATGAACGAACAACTCACTCACATGTCAAAGCAGGTCACAGCTGGAAAGCTGACCCGCCGTGAATTCATGGGTAAAGCAGCGGCACTGGGTGTCTCGGCCGCAATGGCAAGCACTATGTTTGCCGACGCCGCACGTGCCGCTGGTCCGAAAAAGGGCGGCGATCTGAAATTCGGTTTGCAGGGTGGTGAATCGACCAACTCACTTGATCCAGCAACCTACGCAAGCTCAGTCCCGTTCCAGAACGGCAAGCAGTTCGGAGACCAACTGGTCGAAGTGGCGCCCGACGGAACCATCGAACCGCGCCTGGCTGAAAGCGTTGAAGGAAGTGCAGACGCCAAAGTATGGACGTTCAAGCTGCGTCAAGGGGTCGAGTTCCACAACGGCAAGACCATGACCAGCGAAGACGTGCTGAAAACTATGCAGCGTCACTCGAACGAAGATTCCAAATCAGGTGCCTTGGGCATCATGAAAGGCATCGAGTCGATGAAGGCCGATGGAGATAATTTCCAAGTCACACTGACCGAGCCGAACGCCGACCTGCCGTATCTGATGGCCGACTATCACCTAATCATTCAGCCCGATGGCGGCATGGATAATCCTGCGGCAGGTATCGGCACCGGCCCGTACAAACTAGAAGTGGACGAACCCGGCGTCCGTCACTTGTTCACCAAGAACGAAAACCACTGGAACAGCGATTTCGGCAATTTTGACAGCGTAGAAGTTGTTGTGATCAACGATGCGACGGCACGGACCGCTGCACTGCAGTCCGGACAGGTCCACGCCGTCAACCGCGTTGAACCCAAAGTTGCCGACCTGTTGGGCCGTGCGCCTAACCTGACGGTGCATTCAACCGCTGGTCGCGGTCACTATGTCTTCATCATGCATTGCGACACGGCTCCGTTTGATAACAATGAACTGCGCACCGCACTGAAGTACGCCATCAACCGCGCGGAATTGGTTGACAAAGTTCTGCGCGGCTATGGCTCGATCGGGAATGATATGCCGATCAATTCAGCCTATCCATTGTTTGATGAAACCATCGAACAGCGCGAGTTCAGCGTTGAAAAGGCTGCAGAGCACTATAAGAAATCTGGACATGATGGCTCTCCGATTATTTTGCGCGTTGCCGATGGTGCGTTCCCAGGTGCTGTAGATGCTGCTGCTCTGTTCCAGCAGACTGCAGCACAGGCTGGAATTCCGCTTGAAATCAAGCGTGAGCCCAATGATGGCTACTGGTCCGAGGTTTGGAACGTTCAACCCTTCTGTGCGTCTTATTGGGGCGGCCGCCCGGTTCAGGACCAGATGTACTCGACTGCATATCTGTCGACCGCAGACTGGAATGACACGAGGTTTAAGGTTCAGGCGTTTGACGACTTATTGTTCGCGGCAAAGGCGGAACTCGACCCTGAGAAACGCAAAGCCATCTATAGCCAGATGGGTCAAATGGTCCGCAACGAAGGCGGCCTGATCTGCCCGATGTTCAACGACTTTGTCGAGGGCATCAGCAACCAACTGGACGGATGGGAATCTGACCCGACGCAAGAGATGATGAACGGCAACATATCCCGCAAAATGTGGTTCGTCTAAAACGGGCTACGGATAATGCATCCCATCATCAAATTGGTTTCCCAGCGCCTGGCGCTGGGACTCCTTTTGCTGCTCGGCGCTTCGGCCCTGATTTTCGGCCTAACCGAAGCCCTACCCGGAGACGCCGCGCAAGCCGTCCTGGGGCAGTCCGCAACTCCAGAGGCCTTGGCAAACCTACGCGAAGAAATGGGCCTGAACCGCCCTGCCCTTACACGCTATTTCGAGTGGTTGGGCGGCATACTTCAGGGTGACCTGGGTCAATCCCTGACCAACAAACTTGATATCTCCGAGAGTATTGGAAAACGCCTTGGGAACACTCTGTTCCTGGCTTGCGTGGCAGCAATAGTTTCCGTACCGCTTGCAATCTTTCTGGGGCTGCTTGCCGTGCGGTTCCGCAATCGCTGGCCCGACAAACTGATTTCAGCCATCACCCTGACGACGGTTTCGATCCCCGAATTTCTGATCGGTTATGTGGTGATCTACTATATCTCAGTGAAATTGGGATGGTTCTCGTCGCTTGCGATGATCAATGATTCTATGTCGTTTGGACAAAAGTTGAATGCAATCGCGCTACCTGCCTTTGTTCTGACGCTGGTCGTGCTGGCACAGATGATGCGCATGACGCGCGCGGCCATTCTGAACCTCATGCAATCGGCCTATATCGAAACCGCTGAATTGAAAGGCCTCAGCACATTTCAGGTTATTGCCCGCCATGCCTTTCCCAACGCGATTTCACCGATCGTGAACGTCGTCATGCTGAACCTGGCCTATCTGGTCGTGGGTGTTGTCGTGGTCGAGGTTGTGTTCGTCTATCCAGGTATGGGGCAATACCTTGTGGATGCCGTGACCAAACGTGATGTGCCGGTTGTTCTGGCCTGCGGCGTGGTGTTTGCGGCCGTTTATATCGGTCTGAACATGGTTGCAGATATCGTGTCGATCCTTGCCAACCCAAGACTGAGGCATCCGAAATGATAAAGAACATTCCTCTTTCGGCTCTGATTGGCCTTATCTTCACCTTCGCCTATTTCTTTGTGGCGATCGCCGCCCCGTTGATTGCACCCTATGGAATGGCAGAAGTCGTCGGCGACGTCTGGGAGCCGAGCAGCCCCGAACATCTGCTAGGCACTGACAATATCGGTCGCGATCTGCTGACCCGCATGATCTATGGCGGGCGCACGACAATCTTCATCGCGGCAGCGGCGACGCTGCTCAGCTTTCTGACCGGTACGTCGCTGGGCTTGCTGGCTGCTGTACTGGGCGGATGGGCTGATCAGGCGCTCAGCCGTACGGTGGATCTGATCATGTCAATCCCGACTCTGATCCTGGCACTGGTCATTCTGGCCATCGTTCCGGTGACCGTCCCGATCCTGATCCTTGTTATGGGCTTACTGGATGCCACTCGCCCGTATCGTCTATCGCGATCCGTAGCGGTGGACATCAACGTGATGGACTATGTTGAAGCCGCCAAGCTGCGCGGCGAAGGGCGCGCCTGGATCATCTTCCGGGAAATCCTGCCCAATGCGCTGTCGCCACTTGTGGCCGAATTCGGGCTACGGTTCATCTTCATGGTTCTGTTCATCTCGACCCTGTCGTTCCTGGGACTGGGCGTCCAGCCACCGCTGGCTGACTGGGGCGGTATCGTGAAAGAAAACAAGGATGGCATCGTCTATGGCATCGGCGCAGCGCTTTATCCCGCTGTGGCCATTGCGACGCTGGCAATCTCGGTCAACCTGGTGGCTGACTGGGTCCTGAATCGTACCACATCGCTGAAAGGAGGCCGGGGATGAGTGATGTCCTTCTCAAGGTCCGCGACCTCAAAATCGGCGCGACCGTCTATCCGCCGGGTGAAAAGCCCCATGACATCGAGATCGTGCACGGGGTCAGCTTTGACCTCGCGCCAGGCAAGGTGCTGGGTCTGATCGGCGAATCCGGGGCTGGCAAATCTACCATCGGTCTGGCCTCAATGGCCTATGGCCGTGGCGGTGTGAAAATCACCGGGGGCGAGGTTTGGGTAAACGGGCGTGATATCCTCAAGACATCTCATGGGGATATCCGCAAACTGCGCGGTGGTGAGGTAACATATGTTTCCCAATCCGCCGCCGCATCGTTCAACCCCGCAAAGAAGATCATGGATCAAGTGGTCGAGGCCGCAGTTGAGCAGAAGAAGTTTTCGCGCAAAGAGGCTGAAGCCCGCGCGCGTGAGCTTTTTGCCAAGCTGGGTCTGCCCGACCCTGACAATATCGGTGATCGTTACCCGCACCAGGTTTCGGGCGGACAGCTGCAGCGCTGCATGACGGCGCTGGCGCTTTGCCCTGAGCCTGATCTGGTGGTTTTTGACGAACCTACCACGGCACTGGACGTGACTACCCAAATCGATGTGCTGATGGCCATCAAAGACGCCATTCGCGACTCGGGCGTTGCCGCCTTGTATATCACCCATGATCTGGCAGTTGTGGCCCAGGTCAGTGATGACATCATGGTGCTGCGGATGGGCGATACGGTCGAATACGGAAATACCGATCGGATCATCAACCGCCCGCAAGAAGAGTACACACAGGCGCTGGTTTCGGTCCGCTCAATCGAGCACGAAGAGAAAAAACCAACTCCTGAACCCGTGCTGAGCGTCGATGGTATCACCGCGCGCTACAAAGGCTTGAACTTCGACGTGCTGCATAATGTCAACGTCGAGCTTCATCCGGGGCAGACACTGGCGGTTGTGGGTGAATCCGGGTCGGGCAAGTCTACGCTGGCACGGGTCATCACCGGGCTTCTTCCGCCCCGCGATGGTGAGATTACCTTTGCGGGCCGCAAGCTCAGCTCTGATCTGAAAGGCCGCACGCGTGAAGACCTGCGTGAGCTGCAAATGATCTACCAGATGGCCGACGTGGCAATGAACCCGCGTCAGACCGTCGGTACGATTATCGGCCGCCCACTCGAGTTCTACTTCAACATGCGCGGCGCCGAGAAACGCAAGCGGATCGTTGAGCTGCTGGATGAGATCGAACTGGGCGAGAAGTTCATCGATCGTTATCCGGCGGAACTGTCAGGTGGTCAAAAACAGCGTGTCTGTATCGCGCGATCGCTGGCAGCCAAGCCAAAGATGATCATCTGTGATGAGGTCACCTCGGCGCTCGACCCGTTGGTCGCGGACGGTATCCTCAAGCTGCTGCTGGATCTGCAAAAGATCGAGGATGTGGCATACCTGTTCATCACCCACGATCTGGCGACAGTCCGTGCGATCAGCGATAGTATCGCGGTGATGTACCAGGGTCGGGTGGTTCGCTACGGTCCCAAGAGTCAGGTGCTAAGCCCTCCATTCGACGACTATACAGACTTGCTGCTTAGCTCGGTGCCTGAGATGCATCTTGGCTGGCTGGAAGAGGTTGTCGCTCACCGCAAAATGGAGAGCGCGGGGAACTGATCCGCGCCCTTATCATAGAAACACCGAAGACCATTCAAATTCCCGGCGCTGTGAACACAAACAGACGTCGGGATTTTGCTATTTGGGGCGCAAATGCGCAGCCATAACCGGACGAATCTCATAGGTTCGCCTGAACGAATACTCAGAGACAAGGGCCCGAACATGGACCGCAAACTGCTTTTGATCATCCTTGACGGTGTTCCCTGGCGCAACTTTCGTCGACTGTTTGGCAATCTTGAAGGATGGGTCGACAGCGGTGCTGCCCGGGTCTGGAAACTCCGCTCTGTGCTGCCCTCGACCTCTGCCAGCTGCTATGCGTCGATCCACACCGGGGTCACACCGCAAGAGCATGGCTGTACAGGCAACGGCAACGTCTTCCGACTAAGCCATAAGGATGTGTTCAGTCAGGTGCGTGAGGCAGGAGGTGTAACCGGCGCGGTCACCCACAGCTATTGGTCTCAGTTCTTCAATCGCCACCCCTTCGACTACGTCCGGGATGTTGAATATGACGAGCCCGACAGCCTGACCATCAACCATGGTCGATTTCATTCGATGACGGGATATGGCAAAGCGAACCAGATGACGCCCAGTGATGTCGATCTGTTTGCCTCACTGACCAACCTGTGTCTGCGCTTTGGGCTGGATTATGGCATCCTGCACACCTGCACATTGGACAGTATGGGGCATCGTTTCTTCCACGATTGCGCCGAGATGGACCATGCCTGTTTTGTCATGGACGAAATGCTGGCTCCGTTCATTCCGCGCTGGCAGCAGTTGGGCTATGACGTCATCGTGACGGCTGATCATGGCCAAGACGAACGTGGCCATCACGGAGGGCGCAGCCCGTTGCAGCAGGAAACGGCGCTCTATTACTTTGGTGAGGCCCAAGGCCCTGATCCCAATACCGTGATAGACCAGCTTCAGCTTGCACCAACCATACTACAGCGCATGGGCGCGCCGTTGGCGGACACAATGAAAGCCAAGCCGTTCCTGACCTGACGCGGTTCAGTCGTAAGACCAAATCCCCTGCCCCAAAGCCTCAATCGCCACGGAAATCCGCTCAAAACTGTCCGCGGCGCGCCTGACCGATGTTCGGGCGCGCAGATATCCGTGGACCAAACCCGCCTCGTTGATGCAATGGGCCTGCCCACCTGCGGCTGTGATCCGGTCGCAATAGGCTTGCCCGTCATCGCGCAGCGGATCGCAATCGGCGGTCACCACCACCGTCGGCGGAAGCCCCGAGAAATCAACGTCATGCAACGGTGCATAGGTAGGATCGTTCTGGGGCGTGGTACCTTGATACCGAACAGTCTCATAAAACTGGATATCGTCCAGTGTCAGCAGCGGGGCATTGGCATGTTCGATATACGACCCCTGCGACATATCTCCGCCTAAGCCGGGATAGATGAGGACCTGCCCCAGCACATTTTTCAGCCGCCCCCGGCCATGGTGCGAAACGGCTGCTGCCAGATTGCCACCCGCGCTGTCACCGGCCAGCACGATCGGATCGCCGTATTCCTGAACCACCCAGTTCGTCGCGGTCCAGCTGTCCTGAAACTGCGCCGGGTGCAGATGCTCGGGGCACAATCGATAGTCGACCGAAACGATCCGATAGCCCGTCTGGGAACAGAGTTCCGCACAGACGTCATCATGGCTGTCCAAGCCCCCCACGACGAACCCACCACCATGAATGTAGACGACGGTCCGGGTGGGGTAACCGGCGGTATAGATGCGAACAGGTACGCCGTCGGCAGACCTGTCGCACACCTCGATGCCAGGCGGGCGCGGCTGGCGGAAGTCCTGACACATCGCATCATAGACCCGGCGCTGGTCGGCAATGGACATCTCTACCGTATCATCGGGATAGCTCTCGGCTGTGCGCCGGATGAAACCCCAGGTCTCCTCGTCGATCAGACGTTCATAGTCCATTGTTCCTCCGGATTATTCAGACCACTCCCACGGCTGGGTGAACGAACCCAACACTTTTGAGACATCGTCCTCGGAAGACCCATTCGCGTCAAGCTGCGCGACAAGACCCCGCTTCTTATCATCGATTACCGAAACGACCCGCGCTGGTATGCCTGCGGCGTCCAAAGCACCGTTGTAGATGCGCGTGATGGCCTGCTTGCGCAGATCGGGTTTGAAGACCTTGCCAACGGCGGTCTTCGGCAACTCGTCCAGAATGGTCATATGCTTGGGCTGCGCCGCGCGTTCGTGAACGTGAACCTTGCAATAGTCCATCAGCTCCTGTTCGGTGACCGAGGCCCCCTCGACCAGTTCAACAAAGGCGCAAGGCACCTCACCCGAATGCGCATCGGGCTGACCGATGGCCCCGGCAAAGGCGACCGCGTCATGGCCCAGCAAAGCCTCTTCGATTTCAGCAGGGTCGATATTGTGTCCGCCGCGAATGATCAGGTCCTTCGCGCGACCAGTGATCCACAGATAACCGTCCTCATCAAACCGTCCCAGATCGCCTGTGCGCAGGTATTTGTCGAAATGATAGAGGTTGGTGTTCTTATCGGTTTCGGTATACGTGTTGCCCGCGTAAACGCCGGGGTTCGAAATGCAGATCTCACCTATTTGGTCAGTGCCGCACTCGTCTGGTCCATCCGGCCCGTCCTGCAGGATTTTGACGTCCGTATAGGGGAACGGGATGCCGATCGAGCCGATCTTCTTTTCCCCATCCACGGGGTTGCATGACACCAGACAAGTCGCCTCGGTCAGGCCATAGCCTTCGACAATGGTGACACCCGTCGCTTCTTCAAACCGACGAAACAGTTCGACCGGCAACGGAGCTGATCCCGAAAAGGCCGTTTTCACGCTGGATATATCCGCATCCACAGGACGCTGCATTTTGGCCGAGATCGCCGTCGGCACCGTGATGATGAACGAAACCTTCCAGCGTTCGATCAGTTTCCAGAAATTGTCGAATACGCCATCACCGCGATACCCCGCAGGCGTCGGGAATACCACATGTGCACCAGACGACACCGCCGCCATTACGATGACATGCACCGCAAAGACATGGAACATCGGCAGAGGGCACATGATGACGTCGTTTTCGTCAAACAGCAGCGTGTTCCCCAACCAGCCATTGTAGATAAGGCCCGAATATTTGTGCTGCGCTACTTTCGGCATGCCCGTTGTGCCACCCGTGTGGAAATAGCACGCCACGCGATCTTCCTGGCTGTCCTCAAAGTTCAGCGTCTTAGGCTGCTTGTTCAGCTCATCAATGAAGTTCTTGTAATCCGCATGGGCCAGCTTTTCCTTGTCGCCCATCTTTGGGCGCAGGAATGGTACAAGCCAGGATTTTGGCGGCGTCAGATAGCGATTCAGGTCGATCTCAAGGATCGTGTTGACGCCCGGAGCGTGGCGTACTGCTTCTTCAACCTTTTGGGCTACATCGGTTTTGGGGAAGGATTTCAGCGTGACCACGACCTTCGCCTTGGTCTCACGCAGGATCGCCGCGATCTGCTCCGGCTCCAGCAATGGGTTGATCGGGTTCACGATCCCGGCCACCGCACCGCCCATCATGGTGACCAGCGTCTCGTTACAGTTGGGCAGCACATAAGCCACCACATCGTTTTCTCCGATGCCAAGGGAACGGAACAGATTGGCCGCTTGGTTGACTTTTCCCAGCAGTTCGGACCATGTCAGCGTCTCAGCTTTGTCACTCGGTCCAGACAACAACTGAAAGCTGATCGCTTTGTGGTTCGGGAACTTGCCCGCCGTCCGCGACAACAGCTGGTGGAAGGTGACGGGTACATCCCGATCCTCCCACGTCATCTCCTGCTCGATGCGCGCCTTGTCTTCCAATCCCACAAAGGCCATGTGGCTCCTCCCCTGATCTGTCTCCCGTGTCGCGCACAGGCTTGTTTGTCACCTCCAAGATGGAAGCAAAACACACCATGCGCAAGCAAGGGCTTAGCGATCAGGTCCGGGAATATGTAGAATGACGCTACGGCGAAACGAGATGTGCCGGAGCGTCACTTTATTCTGCAGCCACCCCGTCGGTGAACTGCAAGCGTGCGAGGCGGGCATACAAACCGTCCTGCGCCACCAGATCGTTATGGGTACCCTGCGCCACAATGCGCCCGGCTTCCAGCACGACAATCCGGTCTGCCTTCTTAACGGTCGCCAGGCGGTGCGCCACGATCAGAGTGGTGCGCCCTGCCCTCATGTTATCGACCGCACCCTGCACCGCACGTTCGCTTTCTGCGTCCAAAGCCGAGGTCGCCTCGTCCAGCAGCAGCACCGGTGCGTCGCGCAGGATGGCACGTGCGATCGCGATACGTTGCTTCTGACCACCCGACAGCATTACGCCCCGTTCGCCTACAAAGCTGTCATACCCTTCGGGCAAAGCCGAGATGAACTCATGCGCGGCAGCGGCTCGGGCGGCGGACTCGACTTCGGCATCTGAGGCGTCCAGACGGCCAAAGCGGATATTCTCGCGCGCCGAAGCGGCAAAGATCACGGGGTCTTGCGGGACCAGCGCGATGTGCTGACGGAAGTCGTCACGGTTCAACTCGCGCAGGTCGAGCCCATCAAGGCTGACCTGTCCCGCATCGGGATCATAGAACCGCTGAATCATCTGGATGACTGTTGTCTTGCCCGCACCAGACGGGCCGACAAAGGCCACTGTCTCCCCGGGTTTGATTTGAAGTGACAAGTGATCCAGCGCAACGACGTCCGGGCGCGCGGGATAGTGGAATGTCACATCGTCAAAACGTATCTCTCCGCGTACGGGTACAGGCAAATCCTTGGCCTGCGACGGATCATTGACGGTATCCTCAGCGTTCAGCAGCTCGACCAAACGCTCCGTCGCACCTGCAGCGCGCTGCAACTCGCTCCAGATTTCGGACAACGCCGCGACTGAACCCGCCATGATGATCGAATAGATCACAAACTGGATCAACACGCCCTCGGTCATAACCCCGTTACGCACATCATTCGCACCCATCCACAGCACGCCAACGATGCCCGAGAAGACGAGAAAGATCACAATGACGGTCAGAATCGCACGGGTCTGGATCCGACGCAGAGAAACTTCGTACGAAGTTTCTGTCATCTCTCCGAACTGCGTCCTGCTGGCGTCCTCATGAGTAAAAGCCTGCACGGTTTGCACCGCACCCAACGCCTCGCCGGCATTTCCAGAGGACGCCGCAATCCAGTCCTGATTTTCCCGGCTGATCACCCGTAACCTGCGGCCCAGTACCAATATTGGCACAACCACCAGCGGAATCAGCAGCAACACCATCCCAGTCAGCTTGGCCGACGTCAGCAGCATCAGCACCAGTCCGCCGACGAACATCAAAAGATTGCGGAGCGCGATGGACACAGACGATCCCAGCACCGATTGGATCAGCGTTGTGTCGGTGGTGATCCGGCTCAGAACTTCGCCGGTCATGATGCGCTCGTAAAACTCGGGGCTCATCCCGATCACGCGGTCAAAAACCGCCTTTCGGATATCGGCCACCACACGTTCACCCAACCGGGTCACCAAAGCATAGCGAATACCCGTACCCACGGCGAGAATCCCGGCAATACCGAGGGCGGCCAGAAAGTACCATTCAAGCAAATCACCATCTTCGATGCGGAAATTGTCGACCACACGCCGCACAGCCAAGGGCAATGTCAGCGTCATGCTGGCCGTCAGGATCAACGCCAGTGTCGCGCCGATCATCAGCAGTCGATAGGGCTTCATAAACGGCCACAATGACCGCAGCACGCCAATTTTTTTAGACCTAGCCCGTTCATCGTAGGCGCCGGGCGCTTGTGCATTTGCTGGATTGGCGGAGCGTGTTCTTGCCATATCTGGCCCTTGTATTCTGGTCGCAGCCCTTATCAGGCGTCAATCAACGTTTCATGGCGGCGTGGGACAATGGGGTCAAGCTTTGGGCGCAATTCGGCGCACGATCCGGGCCTTTTGACGCATTCGACCGGAATGTTAGAGATGGAGGGGCTGAGTTGGAGCGGGTAGACGGAATCGAACCGACATAGCCTGCTTGGAAGGCAGGGGCTTTACCATTAAGCTATACCCGCTCAGTGCTTGCGCTGATTATTTTATGTACCAACCATCGTCAAGCGCGAAGTTGTGTTTTCAGCCTCAGATACGGCGCACGACATCAATGACACGATCTTCAAGAAATTTTCAGATGGGCGGCAAAAAGGGAAGTCGTGGCAATTCAATGGTCGTTAATTAGCGATGGAAAACAGATCTGGGTCACCACCAAATGCAAGGGAAGTAACTTGATTCCGGCATCTAACTCACACTGGAGAAAAACACTATGTATGCTTATCCCAGCCTTAGTGTTCACTTGCCTGATCGTGTTGACACTCTCGCAGCAGTCGCCCGTATGGATGCCTTTGGATGATGCCTATATAACAATCGGAAACGTGGATCTGTTTCTTTCGGGGCGCTCAGATCTTTACGGCAATGATGGTCCGACCGGCGCAAGTAGCTTGGTTCATTTTCTCGTGCTGGCCTTTTTATCGCAATTCACCACTACACCAGAGGCCAGCTTGGCCTTGAGCGTTCTAAGCGCCGGCGCATATATGATTGGGTTATGGTTGTTACTGTGTTCCGTGTCAGGCTCTCGGATTGTTGCAGCATCTGGGTCGATTGCGGGTCTCTTATTAGGATTCGCGTGGCTCCACCTTATGAATGGCCTAGAGACTGGTATGGCAATGGCAGCCATCACTTGGGCCTTTTTTCTACGCCAAACCAATCGCCACGTCGCGCTATCGATATTGATTGGCATAATGCCTTTTATCAGACCGGAGTTTTACGTTCTTTCTGCTCTCTTGTTCATTTCTATCATCGTCGTGAAGCCGATCAACTACGCGTACTGCGTCAAGATTTTTTTCATTTCCGCATCCGCCTACATAATCTTGGCACTTGTGAGCGTTCTGATTCTAGGCAGTGTTTGGCCTGATACCGCCGGCGCGAAAGAGGCTTTTTTTGCAGAGAAAGGTGAAGTTTTCTCTAGTCGACTGATGGTCGCTCTGCGCGCCGTGGTCGAGACCAATCTGCTTGTGGTTTTCTCGGGCTTGGTCTTCGCACCATTCCTTAGGGGAGGCTGGGTTGCCTTAGCTTTTTTCGGAATTTTTGTGCTCTCATCAGCTCTGAAACTACCGGGTGCTCTGTATCACAACGATTTCCGCTACCTGTATCCGTTGCTACCAATTGCAATTGCATCTTGGACAGCGGTCCTGACGGCGCGTCAAGTTTCTTCGGCCCCGGTCTTTGTGATCGGTGCCCTCCTGTCGGTATACGCTTTTGCGACAAGCAGTTGGCCAGTCTACACCATACAATGGAAATCGGGTAGCGAAGAGCGTCTTATTACAGCGGAATGGATGACTGAGAATTTACCGTCGAATTCTGTAGTAGGTGTTCACGACGCAGGCTTTATACCCTGGAAGATCGCCTCAACAGTCTCGAATCAAAACATTCGGTTCGTTGATCTTGTCGGCTTGAAGTCGCCTTCCGCGATCAAATTTCACGAGGAATTCACTGCCCCCTCGAATGGTAAAGAACGATGGCGAGCATTTGATGTGTTGGGGCGGGAACGTAAGATTGATTACATCATTGTTCTGGATCGACCGTTTTGGCGACGTATCGAAGACAGTTTCAAGACTGCGGGCTGGGATATCAATCTTATTTTCGCCAACGAGGGCGGATATCAAGTGTTCTCAGCCAACCCAAATTGAGCGGAGCAATTGAAAACTACCTGTTTTGAACTGATGTTTTCGAAATGGAGAATAACTCAACCTGCGGTTTGAAAACAAACTGTCATGTTACGTGAATATACGCTGTTCACCAAAACCCAATTCAGACAGCCAGGAGCTATCCATGACAGACGTCGATCTCACCACCCTTTCCGCCGACGATTGGGATGAGTTGCACTTCCCCCGCCCGGATGAACACGACTTCGACCGCGTGGTTGAAAGCGCTATCTCGCGACGGGGTTTCCTGTCAGGAGTTGTGGCATTTGGGTCGGGCGCTGCGGCGATGGGCGCTGGTTTGTTGGGCTCAACTTCAGCACAGGCGGTCGATGCACAACGCTTTGCCTTCACGCCGATTCCCGCCCAGACCGATGGGACAGTCCACGTTCCGGAAGGTTATGAGTGGAAGATGCTAATGCGCTGGGGTGATCCGCTGTTTTCCGAGGCCGATGGATACGATTTGACCGATGGCGGTAAGGTTGAAAACTCGGACAAGGTTTTTGGCGAGAATACGGATGGGATGGAGACATTCTCGTTCCGGGGTCACGAGCTGATTGCGATCAACCACGAGTACCCGAACCGCAAGATCAACCTGCCTGCCGCGCAGGAAGGTGTTCCAACCCGTGCCGATGAAGTTCTGAAGTTGCAGAACATCCAGGGCGTGACCGTAATGGAGATCAAGGAAGGCCCTGCGGGCTGGGCGGTCGTTAAGGACAGCCCCTTCAACCGCCGGATCCACCACAACACTCCAATGAAGATCGTCGGCCCCGCCGCTGGTCATGACCTACTGAAGACCGAGGCCGATCCGACAGGAACCGCGTCGCTGGGCACCATGAACAACTGTGGTTCCGGCAAGACACCGTGGGGCACCTACCTGACCTGCGAAGAAAATTTCAACGGCTACTTTGGTTCCTCTGACGAGAATGCCAGCTACGATCAGAAGGTCGCGGACGGCATGAAACGCTATGGCATCAAAGCCGAAAGCTGGAATGGCTACGAACTGTTTGACCCCCGCTTCGACACCTCGAAAAACCCCAATGAGCCGCACCGCGCAGGCTGGATCGTTGAAATCGACCCGACCAAACCCGACAGCACTCCGGTCAAGCACACCGGCCTTGGTCGCTTCAAGCATGAAAATGCTGAGGTCGCGCTGGCTGCGGACGGTCGTGTCGTGGTCTATATGGGCGACGATGAACGTGGCGAGTATCTTTACAGGTTCGTCTCGAACGCGGCCTATGCGCCCGGTGTCGACACTCAGGGCTTGTTGAATGACGGCACGCTATATGTCGCCAAGTTCAATGACGACATGAGCGGCGAATGGCTGCCGCTGACGCCGGAAACAACCGGCATGGACGCGGCCGAAATTCTGATCTTTACCCGTATGGCCGCATCGGCTGCGGGCGGCACCACAATGGACCGCCCGGAATGGGTGGCCTCAAGCCCTGTTGCGGTCGAAGCATATTGCTGCCTGACCAACAACAAGAACCGTGGAGTTAAGCCAAATGCTGGGGGCGATGACACTGCAGTCAACGGCCCTAACCCGCGCGAGGCCAACAAATACGGCCAGATCGTGCGCTGGCGTCCAGCGGATGAAGATCACGCGGCCACTGGCTTTGATTGGGATCTCTATGTCATGGCCGGAAACCCAACTGTTCATTCGGATAACCGTGGCGGATCGGCAAATGTGAACGAAGGCAACCTGTTCAACTCACCCGACGGCATGGCCATCGATTCGACCGGTCTGGTCTGGATTCAGACAGACGGGAATGATGACAACGAGGAAGAATTCGCAGGAAACGGCAATAACCAGATGCTAGTTGGCGATCCCGTGACCGGGGAGATTGTGCGCTTCATGACCGGCCCGAATGGCTGTGAAGTCACCGGTCTGGCCTGGTCGACCGACCTGCGCACCATGTTTGTTGGCATCCAGCATCCGGGCAGCAATTGGCCCGATGGCGGTACGCCGCGTTCGTCGGTGATTGCGATCAAACGCACCGACAACGGGCTGGTCGGCTAAACAAGCCCTTGCATCAAAAGCGCCCCTGAACTTTGGTTCCGGGGCGCTTTTTCGTCTCAATTCAAATATCCTCACCCGGTGGATCAAGCAACCCGCCCGGCGCAAGCAAGGCACGCTCTGAAAGCCACGGGTTCAGTTCGAGTGCATGGTTCAGCGCCGTACGCGCTTCGTCCAGCCGCTTGAGACCCAACAGCGATAATGCCCGCCCGCTAAGCGCCGCTACATGGTTCGGGGACAGCTCAATGGCCCGATCCAGATCGATCAGGGCCGCACCGTAATCCTGCTGCAAATAGTTGACGAATGCCCGCTGATTGTACCCCTCGGCATAATCCGGGCAATAAGTGACCAGAGCGTTAAACTCGGCCAGCGCACCGGTCAAATCCCAAGACTCGCGCAGAGACATCCCGCGATCCAACAGGGTTTGAGATCGGGCGTCCGGCGCATCGGTCCAGAGTTGCCACATCCGTCCCGAAATGCCCCGCGCCTCGCGCTCAGACGACGCGGTTTGGGCTTGCGCAATCAGGGCGTCGACGCCAGAAATATGATCCGGCGCAACCGGGCAATCTGCAGAAGCCTGAGCGGCAGAACCAGCGAGTATGGCAACGATGAGTACGTTTTTCATCCTCTCTAACCTGATCCATCAGTCGTTTAGGTCAACTGCTTTATAGCGGAGCCAGCAACCCGGTTTCTTTCACCGCCTCCATCGCAACGAAGGTGGAGGTGTTGGCAACATGCGGCAGGGATGAGATTTTCTCGGCTAGCACCGTGCGGTATTCCGTCATCGATCGGGTCCGGATTTTAAGCAGATAGTCAAAGTTGGACGCGATCATATGAGCCTGTTCAATCTCAGCAACTCTGCGCACCGCTGCATTGAACTCGGCCAGTGCTTTTTCACGAGTATCTGTGAGACGCACCTCGACAAAGGCCACATGGTCAAGGCCCAGACGGATCGGGTCCAACATGGCGCGATAGCCTGTGATGATCCCGTCAGCCTCAAGCCGCTTGAGCCGCGCCTGTGTCGGCGATTTTGACAAGCCGATCCTGCGCGCAAGGTCCGTCACTGAGATGCGGCCATCTTCAGCTAATGCCGTAAGGATCGCACGGTCAAAGCGATCAAGGCTGGACAAGTCGTTTTGCATGATCAGGCTCCTATATTTCAGTCAATTCGACCAGAATTTGAGAAAATTCGGTCCATTCTCCTGACTATAGGCGGTTATATTAGGCAAAAGCCCCGGAGTACACATGTCACACAGCCTACGCACCAAAATCGACACCCAAACTTATGCCGACCAGTCCACTGTACTGGACGCGCTGATCTCTCAGGCCAAGCTGTCAGAGGCCGACCGAACGGCCATTTGCGAGGCTGCAGCACAGCTGGTTCGCGACATCCGCTCAAGCACGTCGCCTGGCATGATGGAAGTGTTTCTGGCTGAATACGGCCTATCCACTGATGAAGGCGTTGCGCTTATGTGTTTGGCCGAAGCGCTGTTGCGTGTGCCAGATGCGGATACCATTGACGCACTGATCGAAGACAAGATCGCCCCGTCAGACTGGGGAAAACATCTGGGACAATCATCCTCGTCACTGGTGAACGCGTCGACATGGGCGTTGATGCTAACAGGCCGGGTCCTGGACGAAGACAAATCCTCGCCCGTCGGCGCGCTGCGCGGGGCCATCAAGCGGCTGGGTGAACCAGTGATCCGCACCGCCGTTGGTCGTGCGATGAAAGAAATGGGGCGTCAGTTCGTTTTGGGCGAAACCATTCAATCCGCCATGAAGCGCGCCAAAGGAATGGAAGATAAGGGCTATACCTACTCGTACGACATGCTGGGCGAGGCGGCACGGACCGAGGCCGATGCTGCCCGCTATCACCTGTCTTACTCGCGCGCGATCGCCGCTATTGCCGAGGCCTGCACCCATAAAGACATTCGCGAAAATCCGGGCATCTCGGTCAAGCTGTCGGCCCTGCACCCCCGTTATGAGCTGGCACAGGAACAACGGGTGATGGACGAACTGGTGCCCCGGCTGCGCGCGCTGGCTTTGCTGGCCAAGGCGGCGGGCATGGGACTGAACGTTGACGCGGAAGAGGCAGATCGCCTGTCGCTCTCGCTGCAGGTGATCGAAGAAGTTATGGCAGAGCCTGCACTGGCCGGTTGGGACGGGTTCGGCATCGTCGTGCAAGCCTACGGCCCACGCGCCGGGTTGGTGCTGGATACGCTCTATGAGATGGCCCAGCGGCACGACCGCAAGCTGATGGTACGGCTGGTCAAGGGCGCTTATTGGGATACCGAGATCAAGCGCGCGCAAGTCGAGGGCGTCGATGGTTTTCCGGTCTTCACCGATAAGGCGGCGACGGATGTGTCCTATATCGCCAACGCCCGCAAACTGCTGGGAATGACCGACCGTATCTATCCGCAATTTGCCACGCATAACGCCCATACGGTCAGCGCCATCCTACATATGGCGGACGGCCAGCCATTCGAATTCCAGCGCCTGCACGGGATGGGTGAGACCCTGCATCAGATCGTGCGCAACAAGCGGACCTCGCGCTGCCGTATCTATGCTCCGGTCGGCGCGCATCGGGATCTGTTGGCCTATCTGGTACGTCGCCTTCTGGAAAACGGGGCAAATTCCTCGTTCGTCAATCAGATCGTTGATGAGGAAGTCGCCCCAGAAACCGTTGCCGCAGATCCGTTCGTGGCCGTTCAAACACCTGGCAAACCGCTGCCAACCGGGCCTGAGTTGTTCGCACCGGAACGCCCAAACTCGAAAGGCTTTGATCTGCACCATACGCCGACGCTGGACCAGATTGACATCGCACGCGACGCCTTCCGCGCCCATCATTGGTACGCCCGCCCCTTATTGTCGGATGATGCACAGCCTTTGGCAGACACTCCCGTGATCAATCCTGCGCAACCGCAGGATCGCCCCGGTTCGGTTGCTGCGGCCAGCCCCGAAGACGTGGAACTGGCGTTGGCCAGCGCTTGCCCATGGCAGGCCTCAGCCGAGAAGCGCGCTGACATTCTAAATAAAGCAGCCGATCTCTACGAAGCGCATTTTGGAGAGCTGTTTGCCCTGCTCGCCCGCGAAGCCGGAAAATCTGTGCCCGATGCAGTTGCCGAGCTGCGCGAAGCGGTTGATTTCCTGCGCTACTACGCCGCCAATATTCCTGCCGCCAAACCCGCCGGAATATTCACCTGCATCAGCCCGTGGAACTTCCCTCTGGCGATCTTCACCGGGCAGATATCGGCTGCGTTGGCCACTGGCAATGCCGTGCTGGCAGCACCTGCCCCGCAAACGCCACTGATCGCCCATCGCGCAGTTCAGCTGATGCACGAAGCAGGTGTTCCACGCGATGCGATGCAACTGCTTCCGGGTGGGCCGAAAGTGGGCGCGGCGTTGACGTCGGATGAACGCGTCTCGGGCGTGGCCTTTACCGGCTCGACCGCGACCGCGTTGAAAATCCGATCCGCCATGGCACAGCATATGCGTCCGGGCACGCCATTGATCGCCGAGACCGGCGGCCTGAACGCGATGATCGTAGACAGCACCGCGTTGCCGGAACAAGCCGTGCAGTCGATTATCGAAAGCGCGTTCCAATCGGCAGGCCAGCGGTGCTCGGCCCTGCGCTGCCTCTATCTGCAAGAGGACATTGCCGAGGACGTTCTGACCATGTTGCAAGGGGCGATGGACGCTTTGCATGTGGGCGATCCTTGGCTGATATCAACTGATTGCGGCCCGGTCATTGACGAGCAAGCCCGGCAAATCATCGCGGACCACGTGGCCCAGGCCCGTTCAGAAGGACGGGTACTGAAGGAGATGACAACGCCTCCTGAGGGTACATTTATCGCACCGACCCTGATCGAGATACCCGGTATCTCGGCGCTAGAGCGCGAGGTGTTCGGTCCGGTTCTGCATGTCGTCCGGTTCAAGGCGCAAGATATCGACAAGGTCATTGCGGATATCAATGCCACGGGATACGGCCTGACTTTCGGCCTGCACACGCGGATCGACGACCGGGTGCAGCATGTGACCGAGGCGATCCATGCCGGTAATATCTACGTCAACCGCAACCAGATCGGCGCAATCGTCGGCTCGCAACCCTTCGGTGGCGAAGGTCTGTCCGGCACCGGCCCCAAGGCGGGCGGTCCGAACTATATGGCACGGTTCTGCGCGCCTGATCGGCAGAATGCTTCGGGACGCTGGGACAGTTCGGCTGAACCAGGTGCGTCCGAAGGGCAACCTGCAACGCCCAGCACCCAATCGCTGCCTGGCCCCACCGGTGAATCGAACCGCCTGACCGAATATTCCCGCTCCCCGCTTTTGTGCATGGGTCCGGGGGACGAGGCCGCCAAGGCTCAGGCGGATGCGGTCAAAGCGTTGGGCGGCACAGCGATCCGTATGACGGGCATGCTGGATCTGCACCGGCTTGAAAACCTGACCGGTTTCTCGGGCGTTCTGTGGTGGGGCGACGACGACTCTGCCCGCCATATCGAGCAGCATTTGGCCCGGCGCGATGGCCCGATCATCCCGCTGATCCCCGGGCAGCCCGACCGTGCGCGGGTGCTGGGGGAACGCCATGTCTGTGTCGACACCACCGCCGCCGGAGGCAACGCCGCCCTTCTGGGAGGTGCGGCATAACCGGACCTTGACGCTGGGCGGCGAAAAGCCCAGCGTCGCGCCATGTTTCCGATCCGAGACCATAACCCTTCGGGGCGTACTCCGTTTGTTGTTTATGCCCTTATGGCTGCGAACATACTGATCTTCCTCAGCTATGTGGGTGTCATGGAGAATGCGCGGCTGATCAATCAGCTTTATATTGACTACGCGGTCATTCCTGCCCGGATAACTGACGGCTATGGGTTCGAGACACTCGTGACGTCAATGTTCCTGCATGGGGGCTGGATGCATCTGGCGGGAAACATGCTGTTTCTGTGGATATTCGGCGACAACCTCGAAGACGAAATGGGGCATGTGCTGTTTCTCGTGTTCTATCTGCTGGCAGGAATCGGAGCGGGGCTGATTCACGTCATTTCGGCACCGGATTCGGTGGTGCCAACAATTGGCGCGTCCGGAGCGATCGCCGGTGTCATGGGCGGCTATCTTCTGCTTTTCCCAAAAGCGCGCGTGGATATCTTGTTGATTCTGATCGTCTATATCCGGATCTTTACCATCCCGGCCTTTATCATGCTGGGTGTCTGGCTGGGCCTGCAATTCCTTGGCAGCCTGGCCAGCAATCCCGATGAAGGTGGCGTTGCCTATTGGGCGCATACCGGAGGGTTCTTTGTTGGGCTGATCCTGTGCATCCCCCTATGGCTCAGGCGCGGAGGGACTGGGTTCTGGAACCGCACCCACGGCCATCCACCGCATCCGGAACACAAGTACAAACTCTCGCAATCACGCATCCCCAGAGTGCCGCGCAAATAATCAAGCGTCAGCTCTTGGGTAGCCTACCGCCGCTCAGGTGGGTGATCTCTTGCGCCGCGCGCATGACCAGATCGCCCAACTCGGGCGCGTGTTCTCGGCTGAACCTTACGGTGGGTCCGGATACCGAGATACCGGCGCAAGGCTCAGCCCTGTCATTGAAGATGGCCGCACCAATGCAAGACATACCTTCATACCGTTCTTCGTGATCGTAAGACCAACCTCGGGTACGAGTTTCAGCCAGATCTGCATACAGGCCCGAAGCGGGCAACTTCGTATTTTCAGTGAAAGCAACCGGATCAACCCGGCCCAGAACTTTGCCTAAACTCTCTTCGCTCAACGCAGCGAGAATAGCCTTTCCTGTACCGGACGCATACATGGGCGTCCGCGCACCGGGTGGAAAGAAGGCCCGGATGGGGTTCTGAGTTTCGACCTGCCCGACAAAGACCACCTCTGCTCCATCGGGTACGGCCAGATTTGCGGTCTCACCGCTGTCTTGCATCAGACGCCGCAGGATCGGCCTGCCGATTTCCAGAACGCTCTTGCGCCGCAGAAAAGACGCACCGGTCCGATAGGCTTCGATTCCGACCAGCCATTCCTGCCGTTCCTCATCAAAAGATACGAACCCGTGTTTTTGCAGTGTCACCAGAATGCGATGCGTGGTGGCTGTCGGAACATCAACCTCGCGGGCAAGATCGCTCAGCGCGACGCGCTCTAGCCGGGCAACAGTGGTCAGTACGCCCAGCGCCCGATCCAATGATTGCATGGTCCCGGCCGAACTTTCTTTAAACAGCGATTTGGGTCTGCCGCGCGGCCGCTTTTGCGTTTCCATTTCTCACCTGACCTTCGGATTCCCCCCGAAAACTCGAACCAATTTTTTTGGCCCGGAATTCTCAGAGATCATTTTGATAAACTGAATTCCTATCCGTTTCAGCACCTTATCAATTTAACAGATAAAATGAAAATATTTTTCAAGAAAATTGCAACAAGCAACCGTTCAAGCGACACTTGGGCCCAAAGCAGAGGATTGAGTTATGTCGCATCAAAACCCGGTCTTTATCCCAGGCCCAACCAATATTCCTGATCGTTTGCGCCTTGCCATGCAGGTTCAGACGCAAGACCACCGCGCCCCGGACTTCGTTGAAACCTTCGCCCCGGTACTGGAGGATACAAAACAGGTCTTTGGAACCACCGAAGGCCAGATCGTCACTTTTCCAGCCAGCGGAACGGGCGGTTGGGAGGCAGCTATTACAAATACGCTCAGCCCCGGTGACAAGGTTCTTGTCGCCCGCTACGGCGTCTTCAGCCATCGCTGGATCGATCTGTGCGAAAGACACGGGTTGGACGTTCAGATTGTTGAATGCCCATGGGGAGCAGGCGCGCCAGCCGACAGGTTCGAGGCCATCCTGTCCGCGGATAAAACGCATGAAATCAAGGCCGTATTGGTGACGCATAACGAAACCGCGACAGGTGTGCGTTCCGATATCAGCGCTGTGCGCAATGCGATGGATGCGGCACATCACCCGGCCATGATGTTTGTGGATTGCGTGAGCTCTCTGGCCTCAATGCCGTTCGAGTTTGACCGGTGGGGCGTGGATATTGCGGTCTCGGGGTCGCAAAAGGGGTTCATGCTGGCCACCGGCATGGCAATCCTATGCGTTAGCCCCAAGGCACTGGCGTCGATAGAGACCGCGCAACTGCCACGCACCTTCTTTGATTTCCGTGATATGATGTCGGCAAATGCGTCTGGCGGCTTTCCCTATACTCCGCCGCTGCAGCTGATCTACGGCATGCGCGAAAGCCTTAAGATGTTGTTCGAGGAAGGGTTGGACAATGTGTATGCCCGCCACACTCGCCTTGCCGAAGGTGTGCGCCACGCGACTGTGGCCTGGGGCCTGAAGTTGGTCGCACAATCTCCTGACCTCTACTCGGACACCGTCAGCGCCATTTTTGTGCCCGAAGGTTTCGACAGCAACGAACTGACTGACCATGCCTTCAACACCTATGGGGTATCCTTCGGCATTGGTCTGGGTGAGTTGAATGGCAAAGCGTTCCGTATTGGCCACTTGGGCAGCCTGACCGATGTTATGGTCCTGTCGGGGCTGGCCACGGTCGAGATGGCCATGGCCGATCTGAACTACCCAGTGAAGCTTGGGAGCGGGGTTGCTGCGGCGCAGGAATTCTATCGCGCCAGCTCAACCAGCCACGCAAAAGCCGCAGCTTAGGAAGGACAGTCATGTTGGATCAAATCCCCGTCGCCGAACTGACCTATGCCGACGTACAGGCTGCGCACGAAAGGATCGGGCCGCACATCCGACGCACACCGGTAATGACCTCGGACTATCTGAATGAATTGACCGGCGCACAGCTGTTCTTCAAATGCGAGAACTTTCAGGAAGCAGGTGCATTCAAAGTGCGCGGTGCCAGTAATGCGGTCTTCGGCCTAAGCGATGAAATGGCGACCAAGGGTGTCTGCACCCACTCAAGCGGGAACCACGCCCTGTCGCTGTCATATGCGGCTGGTCGCCGGGGCATTCCATGCAATGTGGTGATGCCGCGCACCGCGCCGCAGGCCAAGAAAGACGCGGTACGACGCTTTGGTGGTACGATCACTGAATGTGAGCCATCCACCTCTTCCCGCGAGGCAACGTTTGCCGAGGTGCAGGCCCGAACAGGCGGAGAGTTCGTGCACCCGTACAACGACCCTCGTGTTATCACTGGTCAGGCCACATGTTCGGCTGAATTGCTTGAGCAGACCGATGGCCTGGATGCAGTGATTGCGCCAATCGGCGGTGGCGGGATGGTCTCAGGCACCTGTCTGACGGTCTCGAACCTTGCACCAGGAACCGCGATCTATGCGGCTGAGCCTGAGCAGGCGGACGATGCGTACCGTTCCTTCAAAGCGGGTCATATCATTGCGGACGATGCCCCCAAAACGGTGGCGGACGGGCTGTTGGTGCCGCTCAAGGAAAACACTTGGCACTTTGTGTCGAACAATGTGACCGACATCTTCACCGCGTCCGAGCAAGAGATCATCGACGCAATGAAACTCACCTGGAAATACTTGCGCGTGGTGATGGAGCCGTCATCGGCGGTCCCGCTGGCCACCATTCTCAAGAACCCCAACACGTTCCGGGGCAAACGCGTCGGCGTCATCATCACCGGCGGCAACGTGGATCTGGATAAGCTGCCCTGGCTGAAAGGGTAAGGAGAAACAGGATGAACAAACCCATGAATATCGATCAATTCGAAGTTGGCTATGACATCCCTGCCGCGATCGGCATGGATGAATCCGAAATCCAGACGCCTTGCCTGATCCTTGATCTGGACGCGCTCGAGCGTAACATCAAGAAGATGGGCGACTATGCCAAGGCGCATGGGATGCGGCACCGGGTGCATGGCAAAATGCACAAATCCGTGGACGTCGCGAAATTGCAGGAACAACTGGGCGGCGCAGTCGGCGTCTGCTGCCAAAAGGTGTCTGAGGCCGAGGTATTTGCGCGCGGCGGCATCAAAGACATTCTGGTCTCGAACCAAGTGCGGGACCCGGCCAAGATCGACCGACTGGCGCGCCTGCCGAAGCTTGGTGCACGCACAATCGTTTGCGTCGACGATGTGGACAACGTCGCTGACCTGTCTGCTGCTGCCGCTGAGCATGGCACTGAATTGGAGGTTTTTGTCGAGATCGACTGCGGCGCGGGCCGCTGTGGTGTCACCACGACCCCCGCCGTGATCGAAATCGCCAAGGCTGTTGAGGCCGCCCCCAACCTGAAATTTACCGGCATTCAGGCCTATCAAGGCGCGATGCAGCATCTGGATACGTATGAGGCGCGCAAAGAAAAACTGGATACCGCAATCGCCATGGTCAAGGATGCCGTCGACGGATTGAAGGCTGAAGGGATCGAATGCGAGCTGGTTTCGGGCGGCGGTACGGGGTCTTATTACTTCGAAAGCAACTCGGGCGTTTATAACGAGCTGCAGTGCGGCTCTTATGCCTTCATGGATGCTGATTACGGTCGGATTCTGGACAAGGACGGTCAACGGATCGATCAGGGTGAATGGGAAAACGCCTTGTTCATTCTGACCAGCGTGATGAGCCACGCCAAAGCGGACAAGGCAATCTGCGATGCGGGCCTGAAGGCGCAATCCGTCGATAGCGGCCTGCCCTTCATCTTTGGGCGGGACGATGTGGAATACCTGAAGTGTTCGGACGAACACGGCGTGATTGGCGACCCGGATGGAGTGTTGAAGGTTAACGACAAGCTGCGGCTGGTGCCCGGCCACTGTGACCCGACCTGCAACGTTCATGACTGGTACGTCGGTGTGCGCGGCGGCAAGGTTGAAGCGCTTTGGCCGGTCTCTGCCCGTGGCAAGGCCTATTGAATTACAGATGAATGCAAGGGCGGACGTTTAGCACCGCCCTTACTAATGCCATCAAAAAGAAAGACAAACGCGATGATCATCGTTCCTGAAAAGGAAATCGGCGCTCTGTTAGGCCGACAGGAAAGCTATACTGCGGTTGAGCAAGTGTTTGCCGCGATGGCGGCTGGGGATGCCTACAACTTCCCGGTCGTGCGCGAGGCCATAGGTCATGCGGATGCGCTCTATGGATTCAAGGGCGGGTTTGATCGCGCGGGCATGAACCTTGGCCTGAAAGCAGGCGGGTATTGGCCAAACAATCTGGAAACGCACGGGCTGATCAATCACCAATCCACCGTGTTTTTGTTTGATCCAGATACGGGTCGCGTTCGGGCCATCGTTGGGGGCAACCTGCTGACCGCGCTGCGCACGGCTGCAGCCTCGTCGGTTTCGATCAACCATTTGGCACGCAAGGATGCCAAGGTGATCGGAATGGTTGGCGCCGGGCATCAGGCGACATTCCAATTGCGCGCGGCATTGGAACAGCGGGACTTTGAGAAAGTCATAGGCTGGAACTTGCATCCAGAAATGCTGCCAAATCTCGAAAAGGTCGCGGCTGAAGCGGGGCTGCCTTTTGAGGCTGTGGATCTGCCCGGCATGGCGCAGGCGGACGTGATTGTCACCATCACCTCCTCCTTCGCGCCAACACTGATGTCCGAGCACGTCTCCGACGGCACACACATCGCATGTATGGGCACTGATACCGTCGGCAAACAAGAGGTTGCCACAGACCTGATCGCCCGCGCAAGCGTCTTTACCGACGAGGTCGCGCAGGCCGTGACATTGGGTGAAAGCCAGCATGCCGTGGCTGCCGGAATGAAAGCCGAAGGCGATATCCGGCAGATCGGAGAGGTCATCAACGGCACCCATTCCGGGCGTGTGTCCGAGGCTGAGGTGACCGTGTTCGACGGTACTGGCGTGGGGCTGCAAGATCTTGCGGTGGCCAGCGCGGCAGTTGATCTGGCGGTCCAGCAAGGGATCGCGATCGAGGTCGACTTCTAAACCAAAACGCGCGCCCGGACCGGACGCGCGTACCATGATCAAATGACCGGGGTTGAATATCAGCCCCGAATTACCTTTGCGAAATTGTCAAAGATCGGTTCATTGGCGCAGATCACTTCGCCATCCTCAAGCACGCTGCCTTCGGGGTTCAGCGCCTGAACAAAGCCGCCCGCCTCTTTCACGATGATGATGCCTGCGGCCAGATCCCAGGCGTTCAGGCGACGCTCCCAAAAGCCTTCGTAACGACCGGCGGCCACATAGGCCATGTCCAGCGCGGCAGCACCCCAGCGACGAACACCAGCACAGGCAGGCATCAGACGGGCGAGGTCCTGCAAGGTCGCAGGCAGATCCGAACGGCCACCGAATGGCAGACCTGTCGCGAAGATCGACTCGATCATGCGATGGCGGCCCGACACACGGATGCGCATGTCGTTCATCCACGCACCTTCGCCTTTTTCAGCAAAGAACATCTCATCCTTGGCAGGGTCATAGATCACACCCGAAACGATCTTGCCCTTATGTTCCAACGCGATTGAAACGGCCCAGTGCGGCAGCCCGTGCAGGAAGTTGGTTGTCCCATCCAGCGGGTCGACGATCCAGCGACGAGTCGGGTCTTCGCCGTCAATCGCGCCGCCCTCTTCGGCCAGCCAACCATAGGTCGGACGGGCACCCAGCAATTCCTCTTTCAGGATGGCTTCGGCCGCGATATCGGCCTTCGACACAAAGTCGCCCGCACCTTTCATCGACACCTGCAGGTTCTCGACTTCACGAAAATCCTTGACCAGAGAACGCCCCGCCTTACGCGCGGCCTTGATCATGATGTTGAGATTTGCACTGCCAACCATTTTCCAAAGGCTCCTGTCCAGTCAAGCCGCGCGTATACTGGGGCAACGCGCCCTTGCCAAGAGGAATGATGTTCAATGTGAAATTGGACACTGACAGCTATTCGTCGTTAGGCAATTGTTGATCCGCGCTGGAGGTCGAATCGCTCTGGTCCGTCTGCCAGCCCGCACATTGAACTCGCACAAATCACTGTGATGCAATTCTAAGGAGATCTCATATGGCTACGTATCACGAGTTTCCCCAAAGAGAAATTGACCAACTTATCGAAACTGGGCGCGCCAATTTTGATGAACAAAACATAGCAGCGCGTTCATCAAAGGACGCAGTGCTTGGTGCTTCTCCGCTCATTGTAGGTGAAGTCTGCATTTCGGTAACCGTCGAAGATGGAAAAGTTTGTCTGAAAATTCCAATTGTGGACATTGAGGAATGCTTCAAAGTGCCGGGCTGGATTCCCGATGGGACGGTAGTGAAAGCTTGTTTAAAGATTTGCTTTATTGGCCCTGTACCCAGCGGAGTATGCGTTCTGGTAACCGCGCTTGACAAGGAGGTCTTTCGACGGTGCTACGGAGCTTGCTAGTAAAATTGAAGCCGTGTTGTTGAAGAGTTTTCTGGCTTGGTTTAACAAGTTAATTCCATGCATGCTGCAGGCTACTGTGCCTGCAGCTTGTGTGCTTCGGCTCGTGCGAGTTCTACCAACTCTTGTACAAAGGGCTTTTCAAGGTCGTCGCAACGCACTGCAGCGTATAGTCCGCGGGTAACGCCCTGCTTGGTCAGAGGACGTGTGACATAATCAGAGTTGTACTTCACTTCGCGCACCACCCAATCGGGCAGAACTGAGATGCCCCGGTTCGAGGCGACCAACAACAATATTACTGCGGTCAGTTCGACCTGCCGGACCGAGGCCGGCTCGACCCGGGCCGGGATCAGCAACTGACTGAAAACATCCAACCGGGTTCGTTCGACCGGGTAGGTAATCAGTGTCTGACCTCGGAAATCTTCAGCTTCGATATAGGGCTTTTCAGCCAATGGATGCGAAGACGCCGCGACAAATACGGCCTGGTAGTCAAAGAGTTCGACAAATTCGACACCCGGCAGATCTTCGGGGTCTGAGGACACCACCAGATCAACCTCTTCCTTCTGCAAGGCGGGCAACGCGTCGAATGCAAGGCCCGGGCGGATATCCACATCAACGTCTGACCAGGATTTACGGAAAGCTTCAAGCACCGGAAACAGCCACTCGAAACAAGCGTGACATTCGATCGCAATGTGCATCCGACCGGTGCGACCGTCGCGCAGCGATGAAAACTCATCCTGCATCGCCTCGACCTGAGGCAGAATTTGTTCAGCGAGACGCAGCAGCCGCAAACCAGCTGCCGACAACTTCATCGGCTTGGATCGACGTAAAAACAGCTCGACCCCGGCCTGATCTTCCAACCCCTTGATCTGGTGACTTAGTGCGGATTGCGTGATGTTTAGCTGATCAGCTGCACGCGCAAGCCCACCGCATTCGTGGATGGCTTTGATCGTCCGTAAGTGGCGAAATTCGATATGCATTACTCACGCAACTCATGTTGTTGTTGAACAATATGAGTTTGTCTCACAATGCATCTGATGGCACAAGGGCATAAATGACAGCTACGAGGCCACCATGACCAAGCCTGAGATTTCATTCGAGTTCTTCCCGCCGCAGACTCTGGAGGCCTCGTTTCGCCTTTGGGATACGGTTCAGACCTTGGCGCCGCTGAACCCACGGTTTGTATCGGTGACCTATGGTGCTGGTGGTACAACACGTGAGTTGACGCGTGATGCAGTTGCAACCTTGCACAAATCCTCGGGGCTGCCTGTTGCTGCGCATCTGACCTGTGTCGATGCCTCGCGTCAGGAGACGCTTGAGATCGCAGACACATTCGCGCGCGCAGGCGTTCAGGATATCGTTGCCCTGCGTGGCGACCCCCCTAAAGGTCAAGACCGGTTCGCCCCCCACCCTGATGGATTCACCAACTCGGTAGAACTGATTTCTGCACTGGCCGAGACCGAGATGTTCAGCATCCGTGTCGGCGCCTATCCGGACAAACATCCAGAAGCACGCAATGCCCGCGCTGATGTGGATTGGTTAAAGGCCAAGCTGGATGCGGGCGCGGACGAGGCGTTGACCCAATTCTTCTTCGAGGCTGAAACCTTCTTCCGGTTTCGCGATGCCTGCGAAAAAGCGGGGATCGACAAGCCTATCGTACCGGGCATTCTTCCCATCGAGAACTGGAAGGGTGCGCGTAACTTTGCAAAACGCTGTGGCGCCCACATTCCCGACTGGATCGAGAACGCATTTGACAAAGCAATCCGGGACGATCGCGAAGATCTTCTTGCGACGGCGCTATGCACCGAACTCTGCTCGGACCTGATAGAAGGCGGCGTGGACAAACTGCATTTCTATACGCTCAACCGACCTGAGCTTACTCGGGATGTTTGCTTTGCCCTGGGCATTACACCCCAGACCGAATTGCAGAACGTCGCCTGATCCCACAGTTTTTGCGTTTGCCCTGTATCGCCGGGCATGGCAGTCGTCTGCCATGCTCATTTGCGACAACCGCTGCGCAGGCGACAATCTCGATATGCACCCGTCAACTGTTGCCCTACCTCAGTCTAATTCCTGAAAAAATTTGACAAAAATGTGATCAATGGCAATCTGACCCCGTTGTAGTTTTAATGAGTGTTTTGAGTATGAAGCCAGTGAGCAAGGTACAGGCTCGGGCCGAAGCGTTGCAGGTTCTTGGTCTGCCCCCAAATGCAAACGCAAACGAGATTCGTGAAGCCTGGCGCAAAATCGCGTTCCACGATCATCCTGATCATACCGACGGTGATTATTCCGGTTTTTCGGATGCTAAATCAGCCTATGATTTTTTGCGTAAAGAAGGGATGACACGCAAAAACGGTTTAGATTCTTCTACACCGCGCCGTCCTCGTCTGAAGAAACGCGTAATCGAACTGGCCGCAGATGAAATCAAAGCTTGTCACGATCTGTTAAAACCCGAACGCGCGCTGAAGGATTTATCGGAACTAGGTGAACCGGACGCCGCCAAAAGCGCCCGCGAATCTTCGGACCATGTTCCTGATGCAATCGGATGCTTCGGGCGCGATCTTACCTACTTCGTTGCATCGTCAGTCTGCGAAGGGTCTAACCGCGTTGCATTGCCAACCTCGGTCCTTTCCGGCTACCGCAAGTCAGAAACAGAGATTCTGACCTTTCGGTCCAAGGGCTCGGGCTCCGGTGAGATTGTCATTCCTGACCCGATACGCGAGAGGAAATTTCCCGGTGCCAAGAGTGTAACAATACGGTTCGAAGCGGATCAACACATGCGGGATATGTTCGAGTTGGCGGGGTGAGAGAACCCGCCAGCGAAAAAAGCCCGGCCTTAGTGGCCGGGCTTTCTTTCATTAATCGGAATCAGTTGGAAATCGGGCCTTCTGATGTGAATTTCGGGATCACGCTGGTCGAAGCGGCATCCCCTTCGATTCCGGGCCAGTTGCCTTCCGCCAGGTCGATGTTGGCCGGAACATCCTCTTCCCAGAAACCAACAACAACATCAGTGATGTTCAGATAGAGCTTGTCATCGACAATACGCCACAGATTTGGGTTGCCCGGAACCTTGCCGCCTTTCGACACGCCGTATGCACAATGGCCATCATATTGCGGTGCGTAAAAGGCCGGGTTTTCCAGAAACTTGTCACGGTTCTCTTCGGTCGCAAACGCCCAGGTAACACCATTATAGTCTGCGGTGATGTCGGCCCGACCGCGAACAGCCTCGGGTTGCGACTGGCCTACAGGAACCTGATCCAGGCTGCGGTAAGCAACAACGTCGTATCCCGATACGGCAAATCCGGTGCCATCAACATATTGTTCTCCGGCGAACGCGGGCACGGCAAAAGCCAGCGTCGCGGCAAGGGTCAGCGCAAAGCGTTTCATGTGATTGGTCCTCATGTCCTTACGGTTTCTGGTCACCCGAACTGCGGGTCTGGTCAAACAATAGGTAATTTTGGCCCGGCGCGAAGACCCCCTCGCGCCGCTGTGAAAACCAGAGGGGTTTTGTGAGGTGAACGAGGCGCAATGTTACAAATATCTCGCCACATCCGGGGTTGGACTTTGAGTTTTGCAATATTAGCTGTGAAGGCGGCGCGTTTTGGCCAAATGATGCAGAAAGGCAAAAGATGAGCGAACAATCCACTTACACACCCCCAAAGGTCTGGACTTGGGACAGCGAAAGCGGAGGACGCTTTGCCAATATAAACCGGCCCATAGCTGGTGCGACCCACGAAAAGGATCTTCCGGTCGGGAAGCACCCGCTTCAACTGTATTCGCTCGCCACCCCAAACGGCGTCAAGGTTACGGTCATGCTGGAGGAGCTTTTGGCATTGGGCCATTCCGGGGCCGAATACAATGCGTGGCTGATCAACATCGGTGAAGGTGATCAGTTCAGCTCGGGCTTTGTCGGGGCCAATCCTAACTCGAAGATACCGGCGCTGTGGGATCATTCAGGTGAAACACCTGTGCGCGTTTTCGAGAGCGCCTCCATCTTGCTGCATCTCGCTGAGAAATTCGGTGAGTTTCTGCCCGCCAGCGGTGCCGAGCGGACAGAAGTGATGAACTGGTTGTTCTGGCAAATGGGCAGCGCGCCATATCTGGGCGGTGGCTTTGGCCACTTCTACGCTTATGCGCCTGAGAAATGGCAATATCCGATCGACCGTTTCGCGATGGAGGCCAAACGCCAGTTGCATGTGCTGGAACTGGAACTTGCCGATAAGCCTTATATTGCAGGTCAGGACTATACGATCGCCGACATGGCGATCTGGCCGTGGTACGGGCAGCTTGTTCTGGGCCGTCTATACGATGCGGCAGAATTCCTGGATGTCGAAAGCTATGAAAACGTGATGCGGTGGGCCAAAGCCATCGATGCTCGCCCCGCCGTTCAGCGCGGCCGGATGGTCAATCGTGCGTTTGGAGAGCCGCATACGCAGTTGCACGAACGCCATGACGCCAGCGATTTTGAGACCCGCACGCAGGATAAACTGGAAGCGGCGGATTAACGTCCTGCGCTACTTCAATATTGGGGGCCGCTCGGGATCACTGCCCGGCGCGGCCCTTTCCATTTGGGGCGCTTGAGGCTGGGGCAAATCGAACCGCAGCCCAACCTTTGCCAAGGCAGAGGTAGCCGGATCCTGCACTTCAAAAAAGCCAACATCCAGCGCTCCGGCCTCGATCCCCGAAAAGGTCAATGCCTCGGATACGGCGCGTGCAAGCGCTGGCTGCGCGCCTTCGACCGCCGAAACAAAACCCAACAAATGACCCTGCCCCCCATCCTCGGTCCTTGTTCCAACCAGAAACGCCGCTGCAGCCAGACCTGCAGCCGTCGCCAACTTTGCATCAAGCGCGGTCAACAGAACATCTGGCAAACCGGAGGGCGGATAGAATTCGGCAAGTCGCTGCTTCACCTCCTTTGGACCATGCTGCAGCGTGTCAGACAACCAACCGAGCGCTTCAGCGGGGATCAACATCGACGACGGTGCAACATCAAGGTTCAGACCCAGCCCGACCCCCTGCCCCGACAACATCCCTGAAAGAACACGACCCGACAGAGCGACATAGGGGACCGGTCGACCCGCAAATGCAGCCATTCGTTCCTCAAGATCAAACACCAGAACAAAACGACCATCCGCCACATCGAACAGCTCGGGCGAAATGCTTTCATCCTTCGCTTCCTCGGTCAGCATCAGGAACAGCTCGCTATCGGCCAGTCTTTCGAAAAAGCGTAGTCGAGCGTTGTCGTCTTCCGGGGCCGCCTGCATGGAGTTATGTGCAGCATCCAAAGCTGTGGCTTCAGTCATTCAGAACCTCATTCACCCGTTTCTGTAGCACCGGCAACAGCTCGGCCTCGAACCAGGGGTTTTTCTTCAGCCAAGCCGTATTGCGCCAGGACGGGTGAGGCAAGGCAAAGACGCGCGGCGCATGGTCTCGCCAAAGACTAACAGTCTCGGTGACCGGTGTTTTCACGCCAAGATGATATTTATGGGCATGACCCCCGACGAGGATCGTCAACGGTACTTCTCCCAACGCAGCCATCACTTTGTCATGCCAGGTGCGCCCGCATATCGGCGGCGGAGGCAGGTCGGCCTTGCGCTCATTGTATCCGGGGAAGCAAAACGCCATCGGCACGATGGATACGCGCGAACGGTCATAAAATGCGTTCTCATCCAGTCCCAGCCAATCCCGCAACCGGTCACCCGAAGGGTCGGTGAAAGGCTTCCCTGAAGCATGGACGCGCGCGCCCGGTGCCTGACCTGCGATCAAAATGCGCGCACCGGGGCGAAACCAAACCACCGGGCGCGGCTGGTGCGCAGTCGCGGTCTGCGCGAACCTGTCCGCACACAAACAGCAGGCTTGGATGTCCTCAATCAGCGAATTCATCGGATCAACAGGCTTTTGCAATGTTCATCGATGAAGATAGGCATCATCTATCCTCGAGCCAATGAAACCGTCCTTGCAACACATCAATGTCATGAACGCGGATGCGCATTGATCATTTGTTTCATATTTCGACATAATGTGGCCAACATGGATCGGTAGCACACCGATCCTCAAACCGTCAAAACCCCGAGCGATCTGCAGGCCGCACATGCTGGAATTCGAAAATGTCAGCAAGTCTTTCTGGACCGGAACCCGCCGCAAGGTGATTCTGGATCGGGTCTCGTTCCGGGTCGAGCTTGGAACATCTCTTGGCGTGCTGGCCCCGAACGGAACCGGCAAGACCACGTTGATCAACATGATGGCAGGGCTGGAAAAGCCCGACGAAGGCGTGATTCGGCGCGACTGCCGCGTATCCTTCCCCATGGGCTTTGCAGGTGGTGTGGCCAAGCGCCTGTCCGCGCTGGAGAACGCACGCTATATCGCGAAGATCTACGGCATGGATCCCGACTATGTCGAAGCCTACTGCAAATGGCTGTGCAACTTGGGTGAGTATTTCGACCAGCCGCTGGGAACCTATTCGTCCGGAATGCGGGCCCGGTTTACATTTGCACTGATGCTGGCCCTGGATTTCGATATGTATCTGATCGATGAGGGGATGCCCTCGACAACCGATGTCGAGTTCAACAAGAAGGCGGGCGACATTCTGAAAGAGAAGCTGCGCACGACAACCTTGGTGATCGTATCGCACAACCCTTCGCTTCTTGAAAAATTCGCGCGGCAGGCTGCGGTATTGGTAGACGGCCAGCTTTACATGTTTGAAACCTTGGAAGAGGCAAAGCAGCTCTATGACTACCAAACCCAAGGCTAGGAAATACAATCCCGACCGCACGGCACACGGTTCTGGCACTGCCGAGGCACGCTCGGACGCCATTTCGCGCATCCGAAAGGCGACCCAAGGCACAGACTCGGCTGACGACACTCAGCAACCGGGCAACGAGTTGGATGCGATCAAACGCGAAGGTCTGACAGGGAGGCAATTGCGCGTCGCGCGGCGTCTGGCGCACAAGAACGGGCTGGCGGCGACGTCTGACTACGATGCGGTCCGGCTGTTACGAAAGAAAGGAATTGATCCGTTTCAGCGCACAAACCTGCTTGATCTGGCAGCTCCCGACAAAGGCAAGCCAACTGGTGATGACGCCGCGCAAGACAATATAAAGATTCACCTGCCGCAAACGACCAGGGACTCGCAGAGGAACCTGCCGGGGCCGGAACTCAGCCCGGCTGAACGCCGTGAATATGAAATCGGGCAGATTCAGAAAGACATCGCCCGCCGCCGACGCCGCAAGCTTGCCGGGTTATTCGCACGATTGACGGTGTTCGTATTCATTCCAACGTTCATCGTAGGCTACTATTTCTATCGCGTGGCGACGCCGATGTATGCCAGCGACTCGGTGTTTTCGATCCTGCAAGCGGATGGCGGCGGTGCCTCGTTCGGTGGATTTCTGGCGGGCACGCAGTTTGCGACGGCGCAGGATTCCGTGTCCACTCAGGAATTTCTGGAATCCAAGGATGCATTGGAACGGCTTGAGCGTGATGTCGGATTTACTGAGTTTTTTCGGCAGGATTGGATAGACCCGATCCAACGATTGCCGGCTGATGCGACGCTTGAAGAAACCTACAAGCTTTATAAGCGTATGATCACAATCGGATATGATCCTAGTGACGGCGTCATCCGAATGGAGGTCGCAGCGCCGAGCCCCGAGATAGCGGTCGATTTGTCCAGGCGGCTTATCTCTTACGCGGAAGAGACCATCAATGGTCTGACTGAATTGAAACGCGAAGACCAGATGCGCGATGCCTTGGCGAGTTTTGAGGCTGCGCAAGAGGCACGCAGACAGGCTCAGGAAGACCTGATCGAACTGCAGCTACAAGGTGCGATACTGGACCCGCAAAGTGTGATCGCCAGCCTGCGAGGAAGGATCGATCAGTTCGAATTCGAGCTGCAGGACAAAGAACTACAATTGGCCGCGCTTCTCGATAATACGCGCCCCAACCAAGCCAAGGTGGATGGTACACGGGCGGATATCGCGCGGCTGCAAGCGGTCCTTGATGAGTTGAATGCCGAGATGCTGGATGTGTCGGCGGGCGAAAATTCGCTGGCGCGTTTGAGCGTGCGAATCCAGATGGCTCAGGCCGATCTGGCGGCGCGTGACATGATGCTGCAAACGGCAATGCAGCAAATGGAAGCTACACGGACCGAGGCCAATCGAAAAGTGCGGTATCTGACCGTCTCGGTGAACCCGGTCGCCAGCCAGGAGCCCAGCTATCCGCGCAAGTTCGAAAATACGATTTTGGCATTCCTGTTATTTGCTGGTATCTACCTGATGATCTCGCTTACCGCGTCGGTCCTTCGTGAACAGGTATCCTCGTAAGACTCATGAAACATGTAAAAATAGCCGACCTGACGGTTGGCAACGACCTTCCGCTGACCATCATTGCCGGCCCTTGCCAGCTTGAAACCGCCGATCACGCCCAAATGATCGCCGGCACCATGAAAGAGGCATGCGACGCCGCAGGTGCGCAATATGTGTTCAAGGCCTCGTATGACAAAGCTAACCGGACCTCGCTGTCCGGCAAGCGCGGCATGGGCATTGATTCCGGGCTGCAGGTGCTGGAAGATATCCGCAAGACCATGGGCATACCGGTACTGACCGATGTCCATACCGAAGCGCAATGCGCGATTGCGGCTGAGGCCGTCGATATTCTGCAAATCCCTGCGTTTCTGTGTCGTCAGACGGACATGCTGCTGGCGGCGGGCAATACCGGCAAAGCGGTCAACGTAAAAAAAGGGCAGTTTCTTGCCCCGTGGGAAATGCCGAATATCGTCACTAAGATCGAAAGCACCGGCAATCAGAACATCCTGCTGACCGAGCGTGGAACTTCGTTTGGCTACAATACGCTGGTCGCGGACATGCGATCGCTGCCACAGATGGCGCAAACCGGATATCCGGTCGTCATGGACGCGACCCATTCGGTGCAACAGCCCGGCGGCCAAGGTGGTTCCTCGGGTGGACAGCGTGAGTTTGCGCCAGTGATGGCGCGCGCCGCTGTATCTCTGGGCGTCGGGGCTGTTTTCATAGAAACCCATCAGGATCCCGACACCGCCCCCTCAGATGGGCCGAACATGATCCCTTTGGATCAGATGGGCCATCTGGTTGACACATTGATGCGATTTGATGCGCTGGCCAAAGAAAACCCAATTCAGATTTAACGATTGAGATTTGTGATGACCAAGCCTTTGCCTGAGGTGACCCCAAACACCTGGAGCTTTCTGCGCGATCCGATGATCAAGCCCACGGGCTTTCGCGAATATGACGCGCGGTGGAAATACCCCGATGAGATCAATCTGCCAGGCATGACGGCCCTGGGTTTGGGTCTGGGCACACAGATGCACAAACGCGGGATCGAACCCGTGATTGCAGTGGGAAATGACTATCGCGATTATTCCCTGTCGATCAAAAACGCGCTGATCGTTGGGCTTATGCAGGCGGGTATTCAGGTGAAAGATATCGGCCCAGCGCTCAGCCCGATGGCGTATTTCGCGCAATTCCACCTGGACGTACCGGCGGTTGCGATGGTCACGGCAAGCCATAACCCGAACGGTTGGACCGGCGTCAAAATGGGCTTTGACCGCCCACTGACCCACGGCCCTGACGAAATGTCGGAACTGCGCGACATCGTCTTGAATGGGGAAGGCGTCGCGCGCCCGGGCGGGTCATATGAATTCGTCGACGGTGTGAAAGAAGCCTATATCGACGATCTGGTCGGTGACTTCAGAATGTCACGTCCGCTGAAAGTGGTCTGCGCCACCGGAAACGGCACCGCCGCCGCCTTCGCGCCCGAGATTTTCGAAAGGATCGGGGTTGAGGTTGTGCCCAGCCACACACGGCTGGATTACACATTCCCAAATTACAACCCGAACCCGGAAGCCATGGAAATGCTGCATGACATGGCCGACACGGTCAAATCCAGCGGCGCGGACCTGGCGCTAGGGTTTGATGGGGATGGCGATCGTTGCGGTGTTGTGGATGACGAAGGCGAAGAGATATTTGCCGATAAGGTCGGCGTCATCATGGCCCGTGATCTGGCCAAGCTGCATCCAGGTTCGACCTTTGTGGCCGATGTGAAATCCACCGGTCTGTTCGCCAGCGATCCCGAGTTGCAAGCGCTTGGGGTCAAAGCCGACTACTGGAAAACCGGCCATAGCCATATGAAGCGCCGCGTCAAGGAAATCGGTGCGCTGGCTGGGTTTGAGAAATCGGGACACTATTTCTTGGCGGAACCGGTCGGGCGCGGATACGACTGCGGAATGCGCGTGGCGGTGGAAATCTGCAAACTGATGGACCGCAACCCGGACAAAAGCATGTCAGACCTTCGGAAAGCACTACCAAGGACATGGTCGACACCCACCATGTCTCCGTACGCAGCAGATACAGAAAAATACGATATACTGCAGCGCCTGGTCGGCAAATTGGTTGCCAAGGCCGACGCCGGCAAACACTTCGCAGGGCGGGCTATCAAAGAGGTCGTGACCGTCAATGGAGCCCGGGTCATTCTGGACAATGGCAGTTGGGGCCTCGTTCGCGCATCATCCAATACACCCAATCTGGTCGTCGTCTGCGAAAGCAGCGAAAGCGAGGATGAAATGCGCGCGATCTTCGCAGATATCGACGCCGTCATTCGAACTGAACCCGGCGTGGGCGAATACGATCAGACAATCTAAATGACACTATGAAGGGCGCCCATTTCGGCGCCCTTTGTTATCGCGCTTAGATCAATCCCCGCCAAACAGCTTGAGCAGGCCTTTCTTGGCCTCATCCTCAAGCTTGTTCTTCAGCGCGTCTTCGATGTGACCGGAATCCGTCACCGTGGTATCCAGTTCTTTACCAACCTTTTCCAAAACCTTCTTCTTTGCGTCGTCTTCCAGTTCTTTAACTTTGCCTTCGGCTGCCGCCTCAATGACTTTGGTAAGGTCCGGCTTGATCGACGGGTCGCTCCACGGACCTTTAATTCGGACGGGTACCGATATCCCTTGCCCTGAGTTGGCGCGCAGGGCGACTGGTGTGAACAGATAATCGATATCGCGAGCTCCTAAGCCAATGCGGCCCGTACCGTCCGCCCGGAAATTATCCAGCTGCATCAACAGGTCCTTGTTGGTCAAGTCGCCATTCTTCATCGTAAAGCTGGCCGTAAGGCTGTTGAATACGGTCGTACCACCCGATCCCTTTCCCCGCCCCATAAGGCGGTCAAGATCCAGCCCCGAGATAACGCCCCGCCCGACCTCGATATCTCCTTTACCGCTGAGCGATCGCATGATCTGATCTTCGCTCTGTCCGACGCCCAGAAATTCAAGATTGCCTGAACCGGTGCCCGAAAGTCGTTTGATATCCCCAAGCGTTTCGAGCGCTTCGTTGATATCGATATTGGCGGCTTTCAGATTTCCACCAACCGACAGACCGTTGCGATTATTGGCGACCACCTGGCCGTTCAATTGCCCCGAGAACAGCGAGGCCGGGTGCATCTGCAATATAGCCCGCGACCGATCAAGGCTGAGTGTCAGATCACTTTTCCCAAAGGTCATACCCGGAACCGCAATCGAAGTGGCTTGCAAGCGGATCTTGCCATTTGCCAGCGCCAGAAACGACGCATCAATTGGGGCTTTTGACCACCCTTCCGTATCTGAGGTGCCGTCAGAAGCGTTGCCTCCGCTTACTTTCGATAAGTCGAGATCGCCTGCGTTCAGACGCGCAGTCATCTGGGGCGGATTTGAAATCTGGATGTCAGCTTCGCCCTCAAGCCGGTTTTGATCCAGAACCGCGATCATGTTGCGCAATGAAATCCGCCCGTCCCGGGTATAGGTCATCTGCCCGGATACGCTCGCGACCTGTCCTAGTCCCTCGGGCACGGTGACTCCTCCGTGACCAAACGCGGCCAGCATCTTTTGAGTGTCCTTGGCCGTGACCGTCGTCTTGCCATCCATTTCGCCGGCCAGATTCACCCGGCCCGAGAACTGAATATCTCCGCCAGGCGCGGTTAGGCTCAGCTGCAACGGCGTGACAGCGCCGCTGGAAAATGCGGGCAAGTCGGGGATGGTAAGGTCCACTGCGACGCTGCCTCCGGGGACGGACATACTGGCTTGCATTTCCATTGGGGCCGCCACGTCAGGCCAGCGGGCCGAAAGATCGACATCGGCAAAATCCATACTAACCGCGCCATTCTCAAGATAGATTAGGCGCGCATTGGTCAGTTCCAACCGCTCGAGCGTGATGGGTCGGCTTTCAACGGCTTGCGCCGTAGCGCCCGTTTGCGAGGAGTTACCTGGCTGATGCAGCTCCCAGTTGCCGCGCCCATCGGCGCGTTCAAGGCGTAGAACCGGGCTATCGGCCAACACCCGTTTGATCCGGATATTCCCAGACAACAACGCCGAGGCATCGACCCCAACCGCGAGGCTTTGGGCGCTAAGCATCGGTTCCGGCCCGGCCCAAGGCGCATTGCCAAATGTCACAGGGCCGGTTTCCATCCCCAATACCGGCCAAAATGACAGTTTGACGTCACCGGTCAACTCGAGATCGCGGCCTGTTTGCGCCTTTACTTGTTCAGCAAGTATTGTCGCCAGTTTTTCGCCTGGCATCAGCAGCAAGGCACCAATGACCAGCCCGAAGGCTGCAACGATGAGAAATAGAAAACGAATGAGCCACTTCATGGGTCTGCCTTTCCGGCCTTTCTGCTCTGTTTCAAGTCAGCCCCGAGCGGGCGGGATTTGCAAGGGGAAGCTTTCCCCTCTATATGCCCGGCCATGAGCAAGAACCCACCGAACCTCCGCCCCGATCTAGCCCCAGAGGCCCGGATCGCCGAGACACCCCGCCGTGGCCAACCGACCCTTGGAATGGTGTCGCTGGGTTGTCCAAAAGCGCTGGTTGACAGCGAACGCATCCTGACCCGGTTGCGGGCCGAGGGGTACGGTATTTCGCCGGACTACACGGGTGCTGATGCCGTTATTGTGAATACCTGCGGGTTTCTGGACAGCGCCAAGGCCGAGTCGCTGGACGCAATTGGCGAGGCATTGGTTGAAAACGGCAAGGTCATTGTGACCGGCTGTTTGGGGGCTGAGCCTGACTATATCCGGGAACACCATCCGCGCATTCTGGCGGTTACAGGACCGCATCAGTACGAACAGGTGCTGGACGCAGTACATGCAGCCGTACCACCCGACCCAAACCCTTATGTCGATCTGCTGCCCGCTTCGGGCGTCAAACTTACCCCGCGCCACTATAGCTATCTCAAGATTTCCGAGGGCTGTAATCATAAGTGCAAGTTTTGCATCATCCCCGACATGCGCGGTAAACTCGCAAGCCGCCCGGCCCATGCAGTGCTGCGCGAGGCCGAGAAACTGGTCGACAGCGGCGTGCGCGAACTGCTTGTGATCTCACAGGATACCTCGGCCTATGGGCTGGATCGTAAGTATGACGTGAACCCATGGAAAGATCGGGAGGTGCGCAGCCATATCACCGATCTGGCGCGTGAACTGGGCCAGTTCGATGCGTGGGTCAGGCTTCATTACGTCTATCCCTACCCCCATGTGCGCGATTTGATCCCGCTGATGGCAGATGCGGGTAGCAATGTGCTGCCGTATCTCGACATTCCATTCCAACATGCGCATCCCGATGTTCTGAAACGCATGGCCCGCCCTGCCGCAGGGGCAAAAACTCTGGACGAGATTGCCAACTGGCGCGCTATTTGTCCGGATATCACTTTGCGGTCCACGTTCATCGTCGGCTACCCCGGAGAAACCGAGTCAGAGTTCCAGACGCTTCTGGACTGGATGGACGAAGCGCAGTTGGATCGTGTCGGCTGTTTCCAGTACGAAAATGTCGATGGCGCCCGCTCGAACGACCTGCCGGATCATGTCCCGGCCGAGGTCAAGCAAGAGCGATGGGAGCGTTTCATGGAGAAAGCTCAGGCCATTTCTGAGGCCAAGCTTGCAGCAAAGGTTGGCCAAAAACTCGATGTCATCGTAGACGAGGTGGATGAAGAGGCCGCGACCTGCCGCACCAAGGCCGATGCTCCAGAAATCGATGGTAACTTGTTTATCGACGAAGGCTTCGAAGGCCTGAAACCCGGGGATATCGTCACGGTCGAGGTAGATGAAGCCGGAGAATACGACTTGTGGGGGCGTTTGCACCCCTCGGCGTAACGAAAGGCGTCTGTCCCTAGAACAAGCCGATCAAAATCACAATCCACGCCACTCCGGCAGCGACTGCAGACAACGCCACCGCTGCACTTGCTGCATCCTTGGCTTGCCCCGCCAACGCGTGGTGCTCGGTCGAGGTGTGATCGACGGCACGCTCGATGGCCGTATTAAATAACTCGGCCACCAAGACCAGAATGCCCAAAGCAAGGATCAGCGCCCGTTCTGCCGTACCTAGAGGGAGTGCAAGCGCCAATAAAGCCGAAATCAGGTTGGCCCAAACCCACCCACGAAACGAATACTCTTGCCGCCAGGTTGCAGCCAGGCCCTGCCAGCTCCAGCGGGTACGATCCTTTAGGTGGTCAAAGAATTTGCGCATGGGGTTTCCGATCAGTCGTCCTGCAAGAAGACGTCCGCGACCCACAGCAGAAAGGCAAGAAAAAACCGCCTCGAGGGCGGTGTTCTTTTTAGAGGTGTGCAGGCGGCCCTGCGATCAGAACCGCCTGCTTAATACTTATTGGGTGACCGGGTTACATACGGTCTGGCCTGCTTCGGTTGTGGCCAGTTCATAGCCTGCCGAGCAACTGGGTGTACCAAACTTGTCATAGTCGGGCTGGATGTAAACCGGGGTCGGTTCCTCTTGCTGCGAGCACGCAGTCAATACAACGGCCGTGGCGCAGATAGCAGCAAATTTCAGTTTCATGTCCATCAATCCTCTATTACTTTTCTGATATTGCCCAGTTTTTCGGGGCCGGTATCAGAATAGGACCAAGAATTTCATATGGCAACCGAATCGATAACGCATTCGTGAATAAAGGCGAAACCACGCTGGAAGGCGGGTTTTCATTCGCAGTCTACCTTTTTTGACAAAGAGCCCTAAACTTTGAATTCGACATCAGCCAAAGACGGAGTAGCCACATGTCAGACGCCCCGATCATCGCCCAGAAATCGCCCTATCCGGCCGAAGTGACCGAAGGAAAAACCTATTTCTGGTGCGCCTGTGGCAAGTCCAAGCGGCAACCATTTTGCGACGGTTCGCACAAAGATACGTCGTTTGAACCCGTAAAATATACTGCTGATGCCAGCAAGAAGGTCTTCTTCTGTGGCTGCAAGCACTGCGCCAATCCGCCGTTGTGCGACGGAACGCACAATAAGCTCTGAAAGTCAGGTCAAGTCGTTCAAAACCTGAGCATTGGCACAAAAATCAGGTGCTTTCTCAGCCATTCCTTGTTGTGCGGCAAGCCATATCTGACAACGTTCGTCGCATATTGCGCCCCGGCATCGGGTCACCATCTGAGCGTAGTCGGCAGGTGTCAGTTTCCCTTCGGCCATTGCTTCGGTCAGAGAAATCCCTAAGGATCGCGCGACCGAGCGTGTCAGCCAAAAGTGTTTTTCGATCTCGCCCAGTGATGTTCGATCCATTTGATCACCTTTGCTTGCTGACCCTCAAGGTGGCGAACCTGTGCCGGTTTGGGCAGGTGCAGGGCGCGCTTTCCGCCGTTTCGTTCTCGTTCAACCAGTCTGGGCATGCCCGCGCCCATTCGCACCCGCGGCAGAGCTGAACCATATCTGCCCATTCCTGTTGGCTCAGGTGCCCGTCGCGATGTGCGGTGGCAAGGTCGGCTCCCGTCGCCTGTGCCATTCGCAATACAAGGCGAAAATGGGTCATGATCCGTCCAAGTCGTGGCACGGTACCCCCCTTTTGGCGTTACGGCTTGAGCCTGTTCAGCAGCTCGTGATTGCGGCAGTATTCAGGTGTGTCGGGCGCTGTCAGGTTCTTGGCCAGAAACGCCTTGCAATGGCCCGGATTCGGGCATTCCGTGCACCGCAATACCGCGTCCGAGATTTCGTCGAACTGTAAGGCCCCTTCGATGGCAACTTCTTGCAAATCTACGCCCAGCGTCGTGGCCATCCGATCTACAAGGTCGGCGTGACGTCGCAGCGTTTCACGATCAGACATGCGGTTTCCTTTTCCATTCACTCTATGGAAAGGGTAACGCATGCCCCGCACAGTGCCCTTGACTCAGGTCAATGCCCGGTTGCCAGCTGGTCAAGATAGGCCCGCGTGGCGTCCTGCACACGGCGAAAGCGGTCCCCGCCCAGCTTCTTGCCACCGTACCAGCGTGTCACGATGATTACGTGATCCGTCAGCTCGGCCCGCTCCATCATCCGCAAAATGACCATTGCCGCGCCAGACTCTCCGTCATCGGCCTTGAGCGCACCGTTTGGCAAGATGGCTGCCCACGTGTTGTGAGTTGCCTTCGCATATGCCTTGTCGGATTTCAGTTTCGCCAGTACCGCATCGACATCAGCACGACTGGTGACCCCCGCGCCCGTCACAGCATATTTCGACCCGCGATCACTGAGAACGACACCCAATCGGGTTAAGTTGACCATTATCGTAATCCCAGTTCCCGCGCCGTTTGCAACACAACTTCGACCCGCTGGGCATTGGGAGGGTGCGTGGCAAGGAAACGATCACCCGGATCAGGAATGCGTTGGAAGAAAGCCATCCCGGCCAGCGGGTTATACCCCGCCGCGTAAGTGATCTGTGTCCCCAGACGATCCGCTTCCAATTCGAACTCACGCGTGTAGTTCTGCACCCCGACCTCAGCGCCCAGCGCCTGTGCGCGCTCAATACCTGCATCGTCCGCGCCCTGATTGCGCGCGAGTTCACCGAATATCCGCGCGCTCTCTTTGGCGTTCTGCGCCTGCCGGGCGATGTGACCCAAAATATGGTGGGCGGCCTCATGGCTCATGACAAAGGCCATCTCGTCCGCGTTCTGCGTTGCATCGATCATCGGCTGTGTAAAAACGACTAGCGGCCGCCCATCCTTGTCCAAGGTCTGAAACGCATTCGCTGGGGCCTTTGACGAGAGATCAACCAAAATCACAAAATCACAATTGGCAGTCCTCGATTGGCGGCGGCATTCCCGGCTTGCGGTCGTTCCGACAGCCCGGCTGACCTGCTCGAATACGCGCGCCCTGTCCTTTTGTTCTGATGACGATGGCTGCCATTGATCGGCCGGGATCGCGATAACAGGCGACATATCGCAAGCCGCCAACAGCATCACCAGCAACAGGGCAAGACGGCGCATTCACATTCCTTTCGGTCACTCTGTCGGCAGACAAGCATAGCGCGGCATTTAAGGCCGGGCCACAGCCGATTACAGCTTGCAACGGGTTGCATTGCGATCTTATGCCCTGCACTCTGCACACATGTTTTCAATTGAACACGAATTCGACTCGACGGTGATTACGCTGGTGGACGAAGGCGCAAAGCCTTTGCAAGAGGATGTCGTCATCAACAACTTCGCTGAATGCGTCACACTTGAGCAGTTGGACCCGCGGACCGATCAGATTCAGAAGATTACCCTGTCACCAGAGCAGGTACGCGATCTGGCCGCTGCGCTGGATTTGCCCGAGGGCGTTTATCAGATACGTGAGTCCGAGAGCACCAAAGACTAGTGGTTCCTTTTGGATCTTGCGTCTGATCACAAGCAGCAATTCAGATTGAATTTGTCGCCTTTTGATGAGCAGTTTGCCCTTGAAAGAGAACAGTATGCCTCCGACATACAGACTGCCATGTGAAGGAAGTTAACATATGACCCTGAAGAACCAAGCTGCGCTGGATTTTCTGCACGCGCGCCGGTCTCGTCCGGCCAAAACGCTAGTATCCCCGGCCCCGACCCGGGAAGAGCTGAGGCCGCTGCTAACTGCTGCAGCGCGCAGCCCGGACCATGGAAAGCTGGAACCCTGGCGTTTTGTTGTTGTCGAGCATGGGGCCATGCAACGCCTTGCAGATCTTACAGAAACTTGTGGTCTCGCCTTGGGAAAATCGCCCGAAGATATCGCCAAGGCGCGCAGCCAATTCGAAATGGGCCATTTGGCGGTTGCTGTTATTGAGGTGCAGAAACCTTCTGACAAGATACCGGCAATTGAACAGACCTATTCAGCGGGTGCGGTATGTCTGGCTCTTCTGAACGCAGCGCTGGCCGCAGGTTGGGGGGCCAATTGGTTGTCCGGCTGGCAATCGCATGATCGCGAGTTTTGCGAACAGGGGCTTGGCTTGGCCGAAAACGAGAAGATTGCAGGCTTTATCCATATCGCAACCGAAGGTACGACCCCTCCCGAACGACCGCGCCCCAATGTGGCGGCACTAACCCAATGGGTTTCCGAATGATCATCATCCAGTCGTTTCTACAGGCGCTGGGACAGATCGGCGACCCAAGATTCCGCAAGGTACTTCTGTTGGGTGTTGGCCTGACATTCGCGTTGTTGGTGGCTGCCTATGCCGGATTTTTGTGGCTGATCAACGCGCTGGTCGGCGATCAGGCCACCTTGCCAATACTGGGTGAGGTGACATGGTTGAACGACCTGCTCAGCGTGTCATCATTCCTGCTGATGATGGTGCTGTCGGTGTTTCTGATGGTCCCCGTTGCGTCAGCCATCACCTCGATGTTTCTGGATGAGGTCGCACAGGCGGTTGAGGATAAGCATTACCCCGGTCTGCCGCCGGCTCAGCGCATCCCCTTTGGCGATGCGCTAAGGGATACGCTCAGTTTTCTGGGAGTACTGATCGTTGCCAACCTGTTGGCATTGATCCTCTATGCACTCTTCACGCCATTCGCGTTGTTTATCTTTTGGGGTATGAACGGGTTTCTTTTGGGGAGAGAATATTTCACCCTGGCTGCGATGCGCCGACTGGGGCGCGAGGGGGCGCGAAAGCTGCGCGCGAAGCACGCGACAACCATTTGGGTCGCCGGTATTCTTATGGCGGTCCCGCTCTCTGTTCCATTGGTCAACCTGTTGATCCCGATCCTAGGAGCGGCGACTTTCACGCATATTTATCACGGTCTGTCGGGTAGCCGAACCTGAGCTACTCGCGCGGTTCCAGTTGGTTCAGCCAATCGAAATCGCGTACGCTGATTACGCCGGAGATAATGATGCCTGCAATGATCGCCCACAGCACCACCGATATCCCGGTGGTAATCCACAGCTTCTTCTTCATGTGATGGACTTCCGGCGCACCCGCATGAGTGCCCGGAACAATATCCCCCAGATCCCCCTGCGTTTTGATGCGCACAGGCAGAACAATCAGCAAGGTCAGAAACCAAATTACAGCGAAAAGAACCAGAGCGGCGGTAATGGTCATCGACTTCAGACCTGCTCCAGCTCAACGAGGCAGCCGTTGAAATCCTTCGGGTGCAGGAACAACACCGGTTTGCCATGCGCCCCGATCTTGGGTTCACCCGATCCCAGAACGCGCGCGCCGGTCTCTTTCAGATGATCGCGTGCTACGATGATATCCTCGACCTCATAGCAGACATGGTGGATGCCGCCTGATGGGTTCTTTTCCAGAAACCCGTTGATCGGGCTGTTCTCACCCAGCGGATACAGCAATTCGATCTTGGTGTTGGGTAGTTCAATAAAGACCACGGTGACCCCATGATCCGGCTCATCCTGTGGAGCGCCGACTTTGGCGCCAAGCGCATTGCGATACTGGGCCGATGCGGCCTCTAGGTCGGGAACAGCAATGGCTACGTGGTTCAGGCGACCAATCATGGGACTCTCCTTCATTCTGCGTTGCAGCGGTTATGGGGGCAGTATACCCAAAGGACAAGTGCGCCAAATCGTCGTTAACCCTGTATTAGCCAGAAGTTCCTAGCGTGAGGCATCTGCTAAACAGGAGTTCTGCCATGGACGATTCGGGACCTTTCGCCTCTCCAGCGCTGGCCACCAAGATGCGACCGCTGCTGGGCCAAACAATCCTTGTGGTCGAAGACAGCCGCTATGCGTGCGATGCAATACGATTGATGTGCTTGCATAGCGGTGCGCGTATCCGTCGTGCGGATTGTCTGAAATCAGCGCGGCGCCATCTGCAAATCTATCGTCCCTCGGTCCTGATCGTCGATATGGGTCTTCCTGACGGGTCCGGCGCTGACCTGATAGCCGAAATGACCCACGCTGTACCCCGCATCGGTGTCATTCTCGGGCTGTCTGGCGATGACAGCATGCAGGTTATCGCCAGACGCGCAGGTGCAGATGGGTTTCTGGCCAAACCCCTGACCTCGGTCGCTTATTTCCAGACCTCCATACTTGAACTTCTGCCCGAAGATCGCCGCCCAGGAGGTCTGGATTCCGTCAGGGATAATATCGTTCAGCCCGATCCGCTGGCCTATCGGGACGACATGGCCCATATCGCCGACGTGCTTACCGGCCCCACTGATCAGCGCACGTTGGATTATGCGGTACAATTCCTGCAAAGCGTTGCGCGAGACGCCGAAGATACTGTGCTTGCCGAAGCAGCCCGGGACCTTGCCCAATCTCGTGCGCAGGGGACACCGGTCACCGCCCAGGCTGCACGGATTGCGGGTCTGGTTCAGGATCGGCTCGAGCGGCAAGAGGCGGTCTGAGATGCTGACCGCGTACTTTATTACCGCATCGATCCTTTGCATCTGGGTCTACCGCCTGACACGACAGACGGCCAGGAGCATCCGCAATCGTCGGGATGCCGCAAATCCACTGGATTGAGTTGAGCTTGTTTTGAGACCACCACGCAACTCCGATTTGCGTGGCGCGGCGAATACACCGATTGTATTGCACTGCCCCAAACGTAAACCGCCCGCTCAGGGCGGGCGGCTAGACTTAGTCTTGCGGGATGATCCTGAGACCCAGTTCCATCAACTGATCCGAGGTCGGATCGGATGGCGCATCCATCATCAGGTCTTCGGCGCGCTGGTTCATCGGGAACATCATGACCTCGCGGATGTTGGCCTCATCCGCCAGCAGCATCACGATCCGGTCGATACCTGCGGCACAGCCGCCGTGCGGCGGGGCGCCGTAGTGGAAGGCGTTGAACAGTGCGCCAAAGCGGGACTTCACTTCGTCCTCACCATAGCCCGCCAGTTCAAAGGCTTTCAGCATGATCTCGGGTTTGTGGTTCCGGATGGCACCCGAAACCAATTCGTAGCCGTTACAGGCCAGATCATATTGGTACCCGCGTACGTCCAGAGGGTTGCCCTGCAAAGCTTCCATCCCGCCCTGCGGCATCGAGAAGGGGTTGTGTTCGAAATCAATCGCACCGGTTTCTTCGTCCTGCTCGTAGATCGGGAAATCGACGATCCAGGCAAAGGCAAAGCGGTCTTTCTCGGTGAGGTTCAGTTCATCTCCGATCACGTCACGGGCCTTACCGGCCACCTTCTCAAAGGCTTTTGGCTTACCACCCAGGAAGAACGCGGCATCACCGACGCCCAGACCCAATTGCTGACGGATCGCCTCGGTTCGTTCGGGGCCGATGTTCTTGGCCAGTGGACCTGCGGCCTCCATACCCTCGCCCTGATCACGCCAGAAAATGTAACCCATACCGGGCAGACCTTCTTTCTGGGCAAATGCGTTCATACGGTCACAGAATTTGCGGCTGCCACCGCTCGGCGCTGGGATAGCGCGGATTTCGGTGCCTTCCTGCTCCAACAGTTTCGCGAATATCGCGAAGCCAGAACCGCGGAAGTGGTCAGAGACCACTTGCATCTTAATGGGGTTCCGCAGGTCAGGCTTGTCGGTGCCGTACCACAGGGCTGAGTCCTTGTAGGAAATCTGCGGCCACTCTTGATCGACCTTGCGCCCCCCCCCGAACTCTTCAAACACACCGGTCAGCACGGGCTGGATGGTGTCGAACACATCCTGCTGCTCGACAAACGACATCTCTAGATCGAGTTGATAGAAATCGGTGGGCGATCGGTCTGCACGCGGGTCTTCATCGCGGAAGCAGGGTGCAATCTGGAAATACTTGTCGAAGCCCGACACCATGATCAGCTGTTTGAATTGCTGCGGGGCCTGCGGTAGGGCGTAGAACTTGCCCGGATGTAGTCGCGAGGGGACCAGAAAGTCGCGTGCGCCTTCGGGCGACGATGCGGTAATGATCGGTGTCTGATATTCACGGAATCCCTGATCCCACATCCGGCGGCGCATAGATGCGACAACGTCCGAGCGAAGGGTCATGTTTTGCTGCATCGCCTCGCGTCTTAGGTCGAGGTAGCGATAGCGCAGACGTGTTTCCTCGGGGTATTCCTGATCGCCGAACACCATCAACGGCAATTCGTCGGCAGCACCAAGAACCTCCAGCTCACGCACATAAACCTCGATCTCGCCTGTCGGCAATTTCGGGTTAATGAGATCAGCGTCGCGGGCTTTGACAGTGCCGTCGATGCGGATGCACCACTCGGACCGTACCTTTTCCAGTTCAGCAAATGCTGCACTATCGCCGTCGCACAAAACCTGGGTCACACCGAAATGGTCGCGCAGGTCGATGAACAGTACGCCGCCGTGATCTCGGACACGATGCACCCAACCGGACAGGCGGACGGTTTCACCGACATTGGCGGCGGTCAGAGCGGCGCAGGTGTGGCTGCGATAGGCGTGCATGGATCATATCCCTTCGGGCGCAGAATTCGTCGCGCCGATACACCCCGTCAGGCTTGGAAAGTCAAGGCGGGTCGCGCCGTCAAAACGGCCTTTGCACGTTGCCCGAGTAGAAATAGACGCCCAGCCCTGCCGCAAAGATAATATTACCGGCAATTGCGTGCAGAAGAACTGCATAAAAGAATGATCCGCGCTTGCGGTAGGCCCAGGTGAACAGGAGGCCTCCGAAGAAAGTCATGATGGCTACGACCCAGCTCCAGTACATGAGGTGCGCAAGCGAAAACAGGCCAGCGTTCAAAAGGTATGCGGCCCGCCCTTCAGGTAGGATCGCGTGATAGCGTCGGAAAAAGAGAGAGCGGAAAAGCAGCTCTTGTGGCAGAGCGGACAGCAACGGGTAGCCGATACAGATGAATATCAACATCTCTGGCCGATGCAGCAGCAAAACAAAGGCTGCATCCGGTCGCGCCCACAGCACCAGGGCGGAACAGAAGGTAGCCATGAACAGGGTAAATGCAAAGACTTCGGTCCACGACCAGTTTCGCCAGCCATACCAAAGCTCCGCCCAGGAAAAACCGGGCGTATCCTGCAGCAGCAGTATCCCCAGTCCGGTAAACGCAAAAAGCGAGGAGAACATCCAGTTTGGCGGGAACAATGTCGCGATGGCTATGGGAACCGCCACAAAAAAGAGCACAAACTCAATCCTGAGGCGTGAGTTGGTAACAGGGGTCTCCACCCATTCGGTATTTTTGCTCAAGGTGCCACAAGCTCCGCACGGATCAGCCCCCGAAGGGAATTTCCACAGTGGATAGATTGCGCGTTTTTTAGATCGGTCAAGGTCAGAACGGATTCGGTAACTTCTTTATTATCCAACAATTCCTCGCGCAAAACCCCGGGAAGCAATCCGCATCGCAGTGAGGGCGTCAGTCGTCTGCCGTCGGGCATGGTCAGGAACAGGTTCGTGATAGTGCCCTCGCAAAGCTCATCCCGTTCGTTCAAAAACAAAAGCTCATCAACTCTTAGCGGCAAGCCCGCCCGCGCCATGTCATAGACGGCCCGTCGGGTCGTTTTGTAACCCAGCCAGATATCCGATGATGATAGTCTCTGTTTGGCCAAATCCACACGCCAGACGGACGGATTGGCAGCCAATTCTCCGGACGTCAGTTCAAATTTGCCATCCGCGTCCAAGGTCAAACGGCAGCGCAATGCAATCTCACCCAAACTCGCATCCAAAATCGTCCAAGCGGCGGTTCGGTCAAAATCAATGCCGAACTTCTGTGCTGTGCGCGCCATGCGGGCCAAATGACGATCAAGCCTGACGAACCCCTGCCCCGGCCTGTAGGCCAAAGTTTCGATCAGACGGAAATCAGGCTCAGTTGGTGGGCGAAGCGGGCTTTCCATAGCGCCTCCTCATATTCCGATGGCGCGGTGCTGTCCCAGACCAGCCCGCCGCCTACGTTAAGGGTCGCCTTGCCGCCTTCAACCATGAGGGTCCGGATGGCCACGTTGAATTCCGATCGACCGTCCGGGGCCGCCCAACCGATGGTTCCGCAATAAACATCGCGAGGCCAAGGTTCCAGTTCGGACAGGATCTCCATCGCGCGAATCTTTGGCGCTCCGGTGATTGATCCGCACGGGAACAGGGCGGTCAGAATATCCGAAAGGCCTACGCCAAGGTGTAACTGCGCCTGCACAAGCGAGACCATCTGATGGACAGTCGCATAGGTCTCAACCTTGAACAGCTCGGGTACTTTCACCGATCCGGCCAGCGCGACCCGGCTAATATCGTTGCGCAGCAGATCGACGATCATCAGATTTTCGGCCCGGTTCTTTTCATCCGAAGACAGAAAAGCGCGTCGACGCTCGTCTTCGACCGGGTCCTCGCTGCGCGGTTGAGTTCCCTTCATCGGGCGCGTTTCGATCCGGCCCTCGGCGTCGGTTCGGAAAAAAAGTTCCGGCGAACGGCTCAGCAGATCAGGCAGCCCCTCCTGCTCAACCAAGGCGCCGTGGCCGACGGGTTGACCAGCCGCAAGCGCCGCATAAAGCACGACGCTGTCTCCGGTTATATCGAGATCAATTGGGAAGGTCAGATTTGCCTGATAAATGTCACCCGCACCAATCGCCTCATGCACTGTACGAAAGGCCTGCGTATATCGCGCCTCGTCCCAGCGGGGCTGAAACGCAGTGACACTGCCCGACGCCTTTGGCAGTCCAACGCGATCCGGTGCGTCAAACACACCGAAACACAGTAGTGGCAGGCGTCGTCCTTCTGGCAGCCGGTCTGCCAGACGTGGTTCTAACACGTAGCCCAGCTCATAACTTGCGTACCCTGCCAGCCAGGCCCCATCCGCGCGCGCCTGATCCAGCGCTGCCAGAGCCTGGGGCACCTCCGCCGCGTTATCCGCGCGGATAATCCGGGACGGACGCTCAAACCGGGTTCCGCGCCCAGCTGGTCCTTGATCGAAACGAATACGCAATTGCATCCTCATTTGCCGTGCTGCGCGGTATAGAGAATAGCGCGCCAAGGGAAAGAGGGGAAAGCGGCAATTTCAAACCCGTTTCCGATACCTCTTGCACCTTTTCGCGCGGTCCCTATAACGCAGGACAATTTGGGCGCTGGGGCGGTGCCCTGACTCGCGGACAATTGAAGGGGCCAAGCCATGCCGAGAAGAACCGACATCCAGTCGATCATGATCATCGGGGCAGGCCCCATTGTTATCGGTCAGGCCTGCGAGTTCGACTATTCCGGCGCTCAGGCATGTAAGGCGCTGCGCGAGGAAGGCTATCGGGTCATTCTGGTGAACTCGAACCCTGCAACGATCATGACCGACCCGGGGCTAGCCGATGCGACCTATATCGAGCCGATCACGCCCGAAGTTGTCGCCAAGATCATCGAAAAAGAACGCCCCGATGCCCTACTGCCCACTATGGGCGGACAGACCGGCCTGAACACCTCGCTGGCGCTGGAAGAGATGGGCGTGCTGGATAAGTTCAACGTCGAGATGATCGGCGCCAAGCGCGACGCGATCGAAATGGCCGAAGACCGCGCCTTGTTCCGCGAGGCGATGGATAGGTTGGGCATCGAAAACCCCAAGGCCGAGATCGTGACGGCCCCCAAGGATGAGAACGGCAAGAAAGATCTCGACGCCGGTGTGGCACTGGCGCTTGAAACCCTCGAAACAGTTGGTCTGCCCGCCATCATCCGCCCCGCCTTTACGCTGGGCGGCACCGGCGGCGGTGTCGCATATAACCGCGAGGATTATATCCATATTTGCCGCTCGGGTATGGATGCGTCCCCCGTCGGTCAGATCCTGATCGATGAAAGTCTTCTGGGGTGGAAAGAATACGAGATGGAGGTGGTGCGCGACACCGCTGACAACGCCATCATTGTCTGCTCAATCGAGAACGTTGATCCGATGGGCGTGCACACAGGTGACTCGATCACCGTGGCCCCTGCCCTGACGCTGACCGACAAAGAATACCAGATCATGCGCAATCACTCGATTGCCGTGCTGCGCGAAATCGGCGTCGAAACCGGCGGCTCGAACGTGCAATGGGCGATCAACCCGGTTGATGGCCGCATGGTCGTGATCGAGATGAACCCGCGTGTGTCCCGCTCTTCTGCGCTGGCCTCGAAGGCGACCGGTTTCCCGATTGCCAAGATCGCCGCGAAACTGGCTGTGGGATACACGCTGGACGAGCTAGACAATGACATCACCAAGGTCACCCCGGCCTCGTTCGAGCCGACCATCGACTATGTTGTCACCAAGATCCCGAAATTTGCCTTTGAGAAATTCCCCGGTTCCGAACCCTACCTGACCACCGCGATGAAGTCGGTGGGTGAGGCCATGTCCATCGGCCGCACCATTCACGAATCGATGCAAAAGGCTCTGGCCTCGATGGAGTCGGGTCTGACAGGCTTTGATGAGATCGAAATCCCCGGTCTGAACGTCGGAGTCTGGGAAGAAGCCGACGACAAGGCCGCCGTGATCAAGGCGATCAGCCAGCAAACCCCCGATCGTCTGCGCACAATCGCGCAGGCCATGCGTCACGGCCTGACCGACGATGAGATTTTCGGCGTCACCAAGTTCGACCCGTGGTTCCTGGCCCGCATTCGCGAGATCATCGAGGCCGAGCGTCAGGTGCGCAAAGATGGTCTGCCGGTTACCGAGGACGGTATCCGCAAACTGAAAATGCTTGGATTCACCGACGCGCGTCTGGGCAATCTGACCGGCCGTGACGAAGACAACGTCCGTCGCGCCCGCCGCAATCTGGGTGTGAACGCCGTCTTCAAACGCATCGACACCTGTGCGGCTGAGTTCGAGGCGCAGACCCCCTATATGTACTCGACCTACGAAGCCCCGATGATGGGTGAGGTCGAATGCGAGGCACGTCCAAGCGACCGCAAAAAGGTCGTCATCCTTGGTGGTGGTCCGAACCGGATCGGCCAGGGCATCGAGTTCGATTACTGCTGCTGCCACGCCTGTTTCGCGCTGACCGAAGCCGGATATGAGACCATCATGGTCAACTGCAACCCCGAGACGGTCTCAACGGACTATGACACCTCGGACCGTTTGTATTTCGAGCCGCTGACCTTCGAACACGTCATGGAAATCCTTACGAAGGAACAGGAAGCCGGCACGCTGCATGGAGTGATCGTTCAGTTTGGCGGGCAGACCCCGCTGAAACTGGCCAATGCGTTGGAGGCTGAAGGTATCCCGATCCTCGGTACCACGCCCGACGCGATCGACCTCGCCGAAGATCGTGAGCGTTTCCAGGCGCTGGTCAATGAACTGGGCCTGAAGCAGCCCAAGAACGGCATCGCCTCGACCGACGAAAAGGCGCTGGAGATTGCCGAAGATATCGGCTTCCCGCTGGTCATCCGCCCCTCCTATGTTCTGGGCGGCCGCGCGATGGAAATCGTGCGCGATATGGATCAGCTACGCCGCTACATCAATGAGGCCGTAGTGGTATCCGGCGACAGCCCGGTTCTTCTGGACAGCTATCTGGCCGGTGCGGTCGAACTGGACGTGGACGCGCTGTGCGACGGTAACGACGTGCATGTTGCAGGCATCATGCAGCACATCGAAGAGGCCGGCGTGCACTCGGGCGACTCGGCCTGTTCGCTACCGCCTTATTCGCTGTCGAAAGAGATCATCGAACAGATTAAGGATCAGGCGTTCAAGCTGGCCAAGGCGCTGAATGTCGTCGGCCTGATGAACGTGCAGTTCGCCATCAAGGATGACGAGATTTACCTGATTGAGGTCAACCCTCGTGCCAGCCGCACCGTGCCTTTTGTGGCCAAAGCCACTGACAGCGCGATTGCCTCTATCGCTGCGCGTGTGATGGCCGGTGAGAAACTGGCGAATTTCCCGAAACGCCCCCCTTACAAAACTGTCGATGACACCAAAATCGCTGACCAGATGACGCTGGCCGACCCCGACATGCCTTGGTTCTCGGTAAAAGAAGCCGTTTTGCCTTTCGCCCGCTTCCCCGGCGTTGACACCATCCTGGGCCCTGAAATGCGTTCGACCGGAGAGGTCATGGGCTGGGATCGCGACTTCCCGCGCGCTTTCCTGAAAGCACAAATGGGGGCCGGTATGGTGCTGCCCAGCGCAGGTCGTGCGTTTATCTCGATCAAGGATGCGGACAAAGGGCCGGATATGCTCGAAGCAGCGCGTGTTCTGGTTGAGCAAGGCTTTGAGCTTGTTGCGACCCGCGGCACACAAGCCTGGCTGACTGAAGAAAGTGTGCCGTGCGGCGTGGTCAACAAAGTGTACGAAGGCCGCCCGGATGTGACCGACCTGATGAAGGACGGCGGCGTGCAGCTGGTCATGAACTCGACCGAAGGCGCACAGGCGGTGGAAGACAGCCGATCAATCCGGTCGATCGCGCTGTATGACAAGATCCCCTATTACACCACAGCCGCAGCAAGCTATGCCGCCGCGCTGGCGATCAAGGCGCAGGCCGAAGGCGATGTTGAGGTGAAATCGCTGCAGGGCTAAGCCCCGGCAACGGTATGAATGAATGGACCCCGGCCTCGGCCGGGGTCTTTTTTCTTCCCCTCCTTGCCCATCGCCCACATGATGGGAGGGGAAGGAGTGCTCATGGACCTCTACACCACATACGGAAGCAACGACCTGCCTCGGGCCATCCGCTTTTATGATGCGATCTTCGCGGTTCTTGGCCAGCCGCGCCTGCCCGGTTGGATTGATGGCTGGGCCGGATGGGGTTCCGACCCCGACAGCGGCACCGGGTTTTGGATCTGCAAACCTTTTGATGGAGCCCCCGCCAGTACCGGCAATGGCACGATGATCGCCTTTCCCGCCAGAAGTGCCGATCAGGTCCGGCGTTTCCATGCCACGGGTTTGAAAAACGGCGGTGCAGATGAAGGCAAACCTGGTGTCCGCCCCCATTACGAGCCCGGATTCTATGTGGCCTATCTGCGCGACCCCGATGGCAACAAGCTATCCTGTTTTTACTACCATTATGATCCAAAGGAGGATTCGGGCGGATGATCAACCAGCAGCCAGACGTCGCATTTCTTCACGGTTGAAAAACAACATGTAGAAGACAGGTGCGGCAACCATGGTCAGGATCGTGGCAAAGGCCAGACCGCCCATGATTGTGACTGCCATGGACACAAAGAACGCATCCGTCAGAAGCGGTGCCATCCCCAGAATCGTCGTGATCGCCGCCAACATTACCGGGCGCAGACGCGAGACAGAGGCTTCAACAATCGCAGGACGCAGGGCTTTACCAGTAGCGCGGACCAGATCGATTTCTTCGACCAGTACGATGCCGTTCTTGATCAGCATCCCTGACAGACTTAACAGCCCCAATAGCGCTGTGAAGGTGAAGGGCAGGCTTGTTCCAAGCAGACCGATAACTACGCCATTTACGGACATCGGGACCAGTAGCCAGATAATGACCGGTTGCCGGATTGCATTGAACAGCAATACAGAAATCAACACCATAATCAGCAAGCTCAGCGGCAACTGCCGCCCAAGGCTGGCCTGCGCGTCGCCTGAATCCTCGAACTCGCCCCCCCATTCCATACGATAGCCGATCGGCAGTTCCATCGCTTCAATGGCACTGCGTACTTCGGAGTGGACCTGCGCGGCGGTCATGTCAGGTGGGATGTCCGCGCCAACGGTGATGGTCAAAACCCGGTCGCGGCGATGAACCAACGTATTGAGCGCCTTGTATTCGAACCCATCCACCATCTGCTCGATTGGAACGAAACGTTCCGACTGATCGGAGTAAACCACCTGATCGACGATCGAATAGTCCCCATCCGCCGGACGGCGCAAGATGATCGGGATCTGGCGGTCGCGCTCGCGCAGAACGCCGCCCGTGATGCCATCGGTCGAAAACTGCAACGTAGCTGCAATGTCTTCGCGCGATACGCCTGCTGTTTGGGCGCGCTCCGTGGCATAGATCGGCTGCACGGCCAATTCCTGCTCACGCCAGTCGTGATGCACATGTAGGGCATTCGGAGATGCGGCTGACATGCGCTGTACCGCTTCTTCGGCCAGTTGACGCAGAACAACCGGATCACTACCCGAGAACCGAGCCTGGATTGGATCGCCGCCACCGGGACCAAAAATCAGGCGTTTGGTTCGGAACTCGCCTTCGGGGAACTGGGCTGAACCGAACTCTTCAAGATCGGCTTGCAAGGCAGGAATATCGTCCAAAGCCTCGGTGCGGATGATCATATGTCCATAGCTTGGGTTTGGCTTCTCGGCAGCGTAGGTCAACATGAACCGTGTGGCACCCTGCCCGACGAATGTGGCAACCGAGACGACGTCATCACGTTCGGCCAGCCAGTCCTCGAATACGGCCATATCTTCCGCCGTGCGGGCGATCGGCGTACCTTGTGGCAGCTTGTAGTGCACGAAGAACAACGGCGTGTTCGAGTTTGGGAAGAATTGCTGTTTCATCAATCCAAAGCCCGCAAAACAGACGACTGTGACCCCGATCAACCCGGCCACTACCAGCCATCGGAACCGAAGCGCCCAGTTCAGGATTGCACCGTAGACGCGGAACAGGATGCCGCCATAGGCATCCACCTCACCCTCTTTGCCCTGCTTGAAGAAATAGTGCCCAAGCAAAGGTGTCACCGTGATGGCCAGAACCCAGCTCAGCAGTAGTGAAATGCCGATCACGGCAAATAACGAGAACAGGAATTCCCCGGTCGCGTCAGGACTGAGCCCGATCCCGGCGAAAGCCATGATCCCGATCACCGTCGCGCCCAAAAGTGGGATCTGCGTTTTTGACGCAACCTCTTCCGCAGCATCGCGCGAGGATTTTCCCCGCAACATCGAAATCTGCATTCCTTCGGCCACCACGATGGCGTTGTCGACCAGCATCCCCATGGCGATGATCAGAGCGCCCAGCGAGATCCGTTCCATCTCGATCGAGAACATCGACATGAAGAGCAAAGTACCCACAACGGTCAGCAACAGTGTGGAACCCACGACGATGGCCGCACGCCAGCCCATGAAAATGCCCAGAACCGCGACCACGATGCTGACTGACATGGCGAGGTTCAGCAGGAAGGCGTTCGAGGCCTCATCGACAACAACATGCTGCTGATAGATGGGCAGGATTTCGACACCAAAGGGGATTTCGGAATCCAGTTCGGCCAGTTTGGCATCTGCACGCTGCCCGACTTCGACGATGTTTTCAGTGGCCAGCCCAGCGATACCCAGCGTGAAAGCTTCAGCGCCGTTGAATCGGATCATGATATCGGGATCAATCTGCCGCCCGCGATAGACATCTGACATATCAAACAGATTGATCACCTGCCCCTGCGATCCAACCGACAGGCCGGCGATCGCCGACACGCTGTCCGAGCCCTCGGCCGTCAAGATCGTGGTGCGGTCACTATTGGATCGCAGCGAACCCGAGGCGTTGACCGAGTCCGCGTTTGCGATAGCTTCGTTGATCGCCTGCAGCGGGACGTTCTGATTGACCGAGATCGACAGGTCCGGCTCAATAAAGATCGCCTCATCCGGCAAGCCCTGAACCTCGACATCTGCAACACCGCTTACCGTCAGCAATTCGCGGCGAAGGAAGGTCGCCAGTTCGTGCTTCTCGGCGTCAGAAAACCCGTCTGCCGTAACGGCATAGAACAGGCCAAACACATCCCCGAACCCGTCATTCACATAAGGCGCACCCACGCCCGAAGGCAGACCGCGTGCTGCATCGCGCACCTTGGAGCGCAGACGGGTCCAGATGTCGGGCAACTCACTGCCGTCATAGGTGGATTTAATCTCAACCTCGATCAGCGACTGTCCCGGCTGGTTGACCGAGGTGATGACATCCACCTCGCCCATCTGCTGAATGGCAGATTCCAACGGTTCTGACACCTCCAGCGCCACCTGTTCGGCAGTGGCACCGGGATATTGCGTGGCGATCACCGCCTGTTTGATGGTGAAGGCCGGGTCTTCAAGGCGACCTAGCGACGTGAAACCCCAAATGCCGCCGAACAGGGCGATCAGGATGAACAGCCACGTATAGAGAGGCCGGTCGATCGAAGCGCGTGCGATGCTCATGAAACCGCCCTCAGTTTGAAAAGCCGACAAAGCGGCGGACAGTTTGACCATCGGACAATGCACCCCCACCGGCGACGACGATTTCGTCTCCATCCATCAGGCCGGTGAGAACGCGGACATCGCCGCTCTGCGTAGGTTCAACAGTCACTGGAACCCGGCGGACGGTGCCTTCGTCGGCGCCAGCCGGCGAGAAGACCAGAACGCCCAGCGCGCCGCTGGCATCAGCAACTACAGCCGTTGGCGGGATGATGATACCGGTGCGTTCATCCTGCACCTGCACCGTGACGGTCACGGAGGAACCGGGAAGAATCTGCAATCCCTCGGGCGGTGTCAAACCGAACTGGATGCGAAAGGTCTGGCCCACGCTTGAGGATTCAGCATCGAATTCCCTTATTTCCAGCGGAAAGATCTCATCGCTGACAGGGAACTTGGCAGTAATCGTGATGTCGTCCTGCTGTCCGGACCGCTGAAATAGGATTTCGGGCACATCCACCTCAATACGCAGTTCAGACATATCGTGAATCCGCACGATCGGAGTACCCGCAGAAACAGTTGTAAACGCCTCAACTGCACGGCTTGAAACCAGCGCGTCGAACGGAGCGGTCAGCGTCGCATGTTCCAACTCATATTCTGCATCTCGAACCGCAATCGCAGCCAGTTGCGCAGCTGTTTCGGCATCATCGACGGCAACCTGGCTGGCTGCGGTTCCACGCAGACGCGACAGGCGGGCAAGTGTTCGATCCGCCTGATCTTTTTGCAAGCGCGTCCGGTCGCGCTGCAGTTCGAACGGTTCCTGATCGAGACGGGCAATCAGTTCACCCTTGGGGATCACAAAACCTTCGGTCACAGGCATCTCGACGATCTGCCCCGCGACCTGAAACGCCAGATCAACGGTCTGGCGCGCGGCGATCCGCCCAAAGAACTGGCGCGAAAAGCCGGGAGAGGTTTCGCTGACCTGCATCAGTTTCACAGGCTTGGCAGGCTCTTGCGCCATGGCAGGCGCAGTCAACAAGGACAGTGCGAGGCAAACAGAGGTCAGGAGTTTCATTTCGTCAATCCCTCGGGAATTCCGGTTTTCAGAATGTTGTCACGGATTTTGTGAGCCAGCCGTGCGAACTCGGCGGTTTCTTCGGTGTTCAGACCCGATGCGCTGTGGAAAAGCTCACCCGCCACGGCCACCAGCATATTGCGGGCCTCTTCGCCCTGTTCGGTCAGCACCAAAAGCCAGGCGCGACGGTCTTCAGGATCACGCTGACGGGTCAGGTGCCCCGCCCGTTCAAGTGCATCGGCGGTCGCCGTAATCGTTGACGGCACTGTCAACATATCTGCGGCCAGCACTCCCATACGTTTGGGCACATCGAGCTTGATTAGCATGTGGCATTCCTGATGGCTCAGGTCTGTTTCGATGCTGTCAAAGCTCTCTTCCAGTTTCCAATAAAGCGCGTAGACCCCCATCATCGCCTGAATCTCAGGGCTGAGGCGTCCTAACCGCATGCTGATATCGTCTGACATGAATCTTTTCCGTGCGAGTCGCGGCGAAATATACTTCGAATTTTGAACTATTCAAGTTATGAAGCGAGAGGCGATACATTCCCTTGGGTCAACACATCTTGATCAATACGAATAGGGACTGCATTTTGTGCAGATCATGAACTCAGGGCCAGCCATGTACACTCCTGCCATCACCGGGACCGGTGTCTATACACCAGAAAACATCATAACCAACGCCGAACTGGTGGAAGCGTTCAATGCCTATGCCGACCGGATGAACGTCGAAAACGCGGATGCGATTGCAGCGGGCGACATGGAACCGATGCAGCATTCCTCGGAAGAGTTCATCCTGAAGGCCTCAGGGATCGAGAACCGGTATGTGATGGACAAGACCGGTGTTTTGAACCCCGAGATCATGCATCCCGCGCTGCGCCAGCGTAGCGACGACGAGCCTGGGATCATGACCGAGATGGCGGTGGATGCGTGCCTTAAGGCGCTAGCACAAGCGGGGCGCAGCGCCGAGGATGTCGATTTGGTGATCTGCGCCGCTTCGAACCATGAACGTGCCTATCCTGCAATTGCCATCGAGATTCAGCAGGCATTGGGGATCAGCGGATTCGGGTTTGACATGAACGTGGCCTGTTCCTCGGCCACATTCGGCATTCAGGCGGCGGCGGATATGGTGCGCTCGGGCTCGGTCCGAGCGGCGCTGGTCGTCAACCCCGAGATCTGCTCGGGTCATCTTGAGTGGCGCGACCGGGATTGCCATTTCATATTTGGCGATGTCGCGACCGCTACTCTGATCGAGCGGATCGAAGACGCCCAAGGCCCACATTTCGAGATAGTATCGACCCGGTGCGCAACTGCGTTTTCCAACAATATCCGCAACAACAACGGCTTCCTCCGCCGTTCGCGCCCCGATGGTCTGGTGGATCGCCGCGACATGCAGTTCATGCAGAATGGTCGTAAGGTGTTCAAAGAGGTCCTGCCCATGGTCAGCAAACATATCAGCGACCACATGGAGGCAGAGGGCATCAGTAGTGATGATCTAAAACGCCTCTGGCTGCATCAGGCCAACAAGACGATGAACGACTTCATCGGTAAGAAGGTTCTGGGGCGTGAGCCAGAACCGGGTGAGCAACCCAACATTCTGCAAGACTACGCCAATACCTCATCCGCCGGGTCGATTATCGCCTTCTCAAAGCATTCCGATGATCTGGATGCGGGCGATGTGGGCCTGATTTGCTCGTTCGGGGCCGGGTATTCGGTGGGTTCTGTGATCGTCAAACGGTATCAATAAGCGCGCGCCTTAACTGCGCTGCTGGAATCGCTGCAAGACCAAACCGCTTTCTCAAGAATTATTCAGACGGGCTCAACCGCTCCTTCATCTCTGACCGACACATCGAAACCCGGATGCCCTGTGCATCCGAGTGATGTAGTTATGGGAGCCCGCTGTTATGGGAAATAATACTCGCGTTGGACTGGCCGCCTTGGTCGCCGCACCTTTCATTGGGGTCATGGCGACCGGCGCGGCAATCGCAGAACCGCAAACCTGTACAGTCAACACCGCGCGTGTTGCCGCCAATGAAGGCGATTTTGACACGCTCTGCAGCTGTTCGCAGGTAACGCGAGGGTTTGTATCACATCTGCAAAATCGTTCTGATTTTGCTTCGATCCTGCAGAACACTTCGGCGCAATGCCCCGGTCTGACTCAGTTGTTGAGCGATCTGCCCACTGCGTCGATTTCCAACACCAATGCCGGTGAAGAGCGCAGCAGAGATCCATCCTCCAATTCCGTTGGCTCGAGTGAAAACCGAAGCTCGGGCAACGGCGGCGGTAGCTCAGGCAACAGCGACGGGAGTTCCGGCGGCAACGGTGATCCGGGTGATGGTGGAAGCAGTCCTGGCGATGGCGGCGGTAAGGGCGGTGGCAAAGGTGGCCACGGCGGAGGTGACAAACCCGGCAAAGGCGGCGGCAAAGGCGGTCACGGCGGTGGTGACAAGCCCGGCAAAGGCGGTGGTAAAGGCGGTCACGGCGGTGGTGACAAGCCCGGCAAAGGCGGTGGTAAAGGTGGCCACGACGGTGGTGACAAGCCAGGCAAAGGCGGTGCCAAAGGCAATAACGGTGGCGGCAACGGACCAGAGGGGGCAAGCCCCGGGCGCGGCAAGAACGCCAACAATGATGAACGCTGAATATTAATCTGCCCGGCAGACAAACAAAAAAGGCGGCACATGGGCCGCCTTTATTTTGCGCATTCACAACAATTCAGTACAGGGACATGACACCTTAACTGACGCTTTCCTCTTCCAGATGCAGCTTCATTTCGATCAGAACCTGTTGCAGCATACTGGTTTCTTTCAGCAGCCGCTTCGCCTCGTTCACCGTGATGATGCCATCTTCTATCGCCGACTGGTATTCCGTCATCAGCATGGCAAAACGTTGGCTCAGCGCAATGACATCGGAATTTACCCCGCCCGTACGTGGGCTGTCCGAGTTTCGTCCATCGTAAGAAAGCGTGATATTCTTCAAATCCGCCAATGCCGCAGTCACGTGCGGATAGGCAGCCGCGTTTTCCAACCGGGCAACAGCATCCACCGGCATGAACCGGTCAGAATGTTCTGCGTTGTCTGAATAGTACCTGCCAAGCGTGGCTTTGGATTTCCCGGTGATCTCGCACGCTGCTTCGATTCCGACATCCTTAACCAATGCTTCGGTATGCTTTTTCAGATAGGCCCCGATATCTGCCATTTTGCTACCCTTGTTACCTGCGCCCTGCCCCCTCTGCCTGTCCATGCTGGGGGAAAGGGTAGGGAAATTTCCCATATTCGATTCATAATTGAAATGGCAATAATTGACTATCCCTCAGATATGCAGGGATTTTGTGAGTGAGTGGCGGCCATTCGAGCCGGTAAAGAGTGTATGCGGGGCAGGATTTTAGCCTTGCATTGTATAGGCCACTTGTAGGCCGACGACGCCACTGTCGCGAAGGCGAGGTAATCCATCCCCAAGAGCATTTGCTCAACCTCAGCTGTAGCGATGGTGGCGTCGATTTACCCCCATGAGACGGCTTGCCCAGGCATCACATGCGAATTAGACCCACGGCATGGCAAAGCTCTATTTCAACTATTCGACTATGAACGCGGGCAAATCGACCGTGTTGCTGCAGGCCTCGCATAACTATCGCGAACGCGGCATGGATACCTACCTGATGACAGCCGCCATTGACGGACGCGCCGGTGAGGGGCGGATCGCATCAAGAATCGGAATCTCGGAACGAGCGGACATGTTTCGTCCCGACGACAATGTGTTTGCCATGATCGAAAACCGCCTGACACAAGGGGGCATCGCCTGCGTATTCATTGATGAAGCCCAGTTTCTTTCGGAAGAGCAGGTCTGGCAACTTGCGCGCGCCGTAGATGATCTGAAGGTCCCAGTGTTGACCTACGGGTTGCGGGTGGATTTTCAGGGTAAACTGTTCCCCGGGTCGGCAGCATTGTTGGCTCTGGCCGATGAGATGCGCGAAGTACGCACCATCTGCGAATGCGGGCGCAAGGCGACGATGGTGATTCGTCAGGATGAAAACGGAAACGCCATCACTGAAGGTGCGCAGGTCCAGATTGGCGGGAACGAGACTTATGTCTCGCTCTGCCGCAAACACTGGCGCGAGGCGGTGGGTTCCTAAACCGGGTTGGGTAACGTTCGCCCGGCCACGAACGCCGCGACATTGTCCAACGCCATGTGACCCATATCGGTGCGCACCTCTTCGATCGCGGTGCCGAGGTGGGGCAGCAGAGTCACATTTTCCATGTCACACAAGGCCTGCGGCACCTTGGGCTCGAACTCGTAGACATCCAGCCCAGCGCCAGCAATCTGACCCGCATGAAGCGCTTGGATTAAGGCGGCTTCGTCCACAACTTCACCGCGCGCAATGTTTATCACAATGCCCGAGGGCTTCATCGAGGCCAAAATCTGCGCGTTGACCAAGTGTCGTGTTTCAGCTCCTCCGGGGACGGCTATGACAAGAAAATCCACTGCCGCAGCCAATGCATTGAGTTCAGGGATGTACTCTGCTTGGAAGTCCAGCTGTTTTGGACTGCGCGATTGATAGGCAACGGTCATGTCGAATCCGAAATGACACCTCCGGGCAATGGCCTGACCTATGCGGCCCATTCCGATGATGCCCACCTTTTTGCCGGTCACATGTTGGCCCAGCATTTGTGTAGGATGCCACCCCTGCCACTGGCCTGACCTGACCAACCTTTCCCCCTCACCTGAACGGCGGGCCGTCGTGAGCAAAAGTGTCATGGCAATATCGGCGGTGGCATCGGTGACGGCACCCGGCGTGTTGGTAACCGCGACTCCGGCAGCATGTGCGGCGTCCACGTCGATATGATTGTAACCAACTCCGAAATTTGCCAGCAGTTTACAGCGAGGCTCTGGCACCTGAGCAAAGATCTCTGCCACGAACTGATCGCCCAACGTCGGGACCACGACGTCAAACTCAGTCAGCGCCCGCAACATTTCTTCATGCGCCAGAGGCGTGGTTTCACTGCGGATTTCCACATCGAATTCGGCACGGGCGCGCGCTTGGACAGCCGCGGTCATCGGTCGGGCAATCAGCAGTTTCATCAATGCATCCTTCCACCGATGGGCACAGCGCCATCGGGGCCTATCAACACGATCTCACCGTTTTCGTCGGGAAGACCCAACACCAAAACCTCGGACATGAATTTACCGATTTGGCGCGGGGGAAAGTTGACCACGGCCATCACCTGCTTGCCCACCAGCGTCGCCGGATCGTAGTGCGCGGTGATCTGGGCTGAAGTTTTGCGCTCACCGATCTCACCGCCAAAATCGACCCACAGCTTGATCGCGGGCTTGCGGGCCTCCGGGTACGGCTCGGCGCGTATCACCTCACCTACACGAATGTCGACTTTGAGAAATTCGTCGAATGAAATCTCACTCACGAGACAACTCCTTAGATCGGTCGGTTGCAGCTTTGACGGCACGATGTAGCAGGTCTGGGAAACCCTCTTCTTCATGCATCAACACCTCCAGTGCGGCCTGAGTGGTGCCGTTGGGAGAGGTGACGTTGACCCGCAATTGAGACGGATGCTCGTCAGCGGCCATCGCCAACGCCCCTGCCCCAGCGACGGTTGATTTGGCTAGCTTCATCGCCAGTTCCGGCGGTAAGCCGTGCGCTTCGCCAGCTTGCGCCAGTGTTTCGATTAGGTGGAATACATAGGCCGGGCCCGAACCGCTGACCCCGGTGACGGCATCCATCTGCGTCTCATCATCCAATCGAACCGTCTCACCAATGGCCGAAAGCAGGTCTTCAGCCAGTAGGATATCCGCGTCCGAGGTGTTGGCATTCCCAATCAGCGCCGTGATCCCCTGCCGAACCGCCGCAGGCGTATTTGGCATCGCACGGATGATCGGTGTGTTCGCGCCGAGGACGTTTTCGAAGGTGGCCAGTGAGGTACCCGCTGCGACCGATATGAAAAGACTGTCACCATTGCCCAGCGCTTGAATGGCTGGCAGGGCTTCGCCCATCATCTGTGGTTTGACCGCTACGAGTACAACTGCGGGTGCCTCGGGGAGAGGAGTGTTGATGTTGACGCCCTGCGCCTTCAGCCAATCCGAGGGAAATGGATCGATCACCCAGACCGATGCGGCAGGAAGGCCATGTTCCAACCAGCCTGCAAGCATCGCCGAGCCCATCTTGCCGCATCCCAGAAGCACAAGCCCCTGTTCCGCAACTCGCGAGATATCCATGATTGCCCCTCCCCTATGGTTCGGGGCAAAGCTTTACGCGCGGCCGTAGGCCTCTGCAATGGCGACTTGCATCGCCTCTTCGGGGTCTCGGTTTCCCCAGGTCACCAGTTGGATCGCGGGGTAATAGCGCTCGGCGCTCAGTACCGCTGCGGTGATCATGGTATCGATCTGTTCTGGGCTGGCCGTCTGACCACCGGCCAGCACCAAGCCATAGCGATAGACCATCAATTTCTGGTTGGCCCAGTAGGTAAACGCCCCGGCCCAACACTGATCATTCATCTTGTTCAGTAGCTCATAAAGCTCGGTTTCGCGCTCGGCCGGAGGCTCCATCTCAAAGGAACACACCATGCGGAGCGTTTCATCGTAATTCGACCAGGCCAAAGTTATCGAATATGTGCGCCACTGTCCTTCGACAGCCATGGCAATCTGATCATCCCCGATCCGGTCAAAATCCCAGTCGTGATGTTCTGCAAGATGTTCAACAATGTCGATCGGATGAAGGTCTTCTTCGAGATACTGCTCGGAAAGGGCCATAATGCCACCTCACTAATCTCTAGCATTTTGGGGCTGGCAGCGCCCCAGCGCTAGTTGCCTGCTCTACAAGCCGGGCTTCCCCAGTCTGCCTGTACTAAATATGGTGCGATGTGAGCACAGCTCTGGCAACCCTATTTATTGGGGATAACAGCAATAAGTTGTGGACAGTTGGCAACGCCGATCAAAATATTGGCGTTGGATGCAGCTTTGTCTTGATAAATTTCTGCAGAGCGGCAAAATGCACAACACCGCACAATCCAAGTTCGGATTGCGCGGCGGATGCTTTTACCCAAAATCTTAAATTCCTGCGGACGTTACTTGTCCAGCTTCGCCTCGAGCGCGGCAATTCGCTGTTCAAGTGCACCGTTCTCTTCGCGCGCTTTCTGCGCCATGGCACGCACAGCATCAAATTCTTCACGGGTTACGAAATCCCGGTCGGCCAGCCAGCGATCCATCATTGATTTCATCGCATTTTCGGCCTCTTCTCGTGCCCCCTGCGCCACACCCATGGCATTGGTCATCAGTTGAGACATATCGTCCAGAATCTTGTTACGGGTTTGCATGGGCTTTCTCCGATTTCGCGATTGCTCTCTATATGGGTAAAGATTGGCCCGGGCTCAAGGTTGACTTGCCACGCAAACCCCGGGCAATGAGACGCACATGCAGGCTGTTTTGAATTTCCCCGATCTGTCACCCGAAATTTTCTCGATCTCTCTGTTCGGGATGGAGTTTGCGCTCAGGTGGTATGCGCTGGCCTATATCGTTGGCATCCTGATTGCTTGGCGCATGGCGCTGATGGCGCTTAGGCGGCCTGTGCTTTGGGCTGATGACACACCACCGATGCAACCCGATCAGCTTGAGGATTTGGTCACCTGGATCATACTGGGTGTAATTCTTGGTGGTCGATTGGGGTTCGTCCTTTTCTATCAACCCGCATATTATTTTGCGTATCCACTGGAAATTCTGATGGTTTGGCAGGGTGGCATGGCATTCCATGGCGGCCTGTTGGGCGTGGTGATCGCCACGTATCTGTTCGGCAGGCGCCACGCTATACCGATTCTTTCGCTGGGTGATCTGGTTGCCTACACAGTGCCGCCCGGGTTGTTGCTGGGACGATTGGCGAATTTCACCAATGCCGAGCTTTGGGGTCGACCCAGCGAATTGCCATGGGCGGTGATCTTTCCCGGAACTGCGGCCCAGGATTGCCCCGGCGTTGTTGCGGGGATGTGCGCCCGCCACCCTTCGCAACTGTATGAGGCAGCACTTGAAGGTCTGATCCTCGGGGCGATTCTGATATGGCTGGCCTACCGGCGCGGCGCGTTTCAAAAACCAGGTCTGGTTATGGGCGTATTTCTGGCTGGCTACGGCGCATCGCGGTTTTTTGTCGAATTCTTCCGTCAACCCGATGCGCAATTTATATCGCCGGGGAATCCGCTAGGGCTGGCGTGGCATGTTGGCGGATATGGATTGACGATGGGGCAACTCTTGTCGCTACCAATGATTGCACTTGGCCTTTGGTTGGCATTTCGGGCAAGACGCAGATCATGAACCTGAAGGATCGTCTGCTCCTGCGCATCCAGAATGATGGCCCTATGACCATCGCTGACTACATGACCGAGTGTCTGATGCATCCGGAACATGGATACTACACAACACGCGATCCGCTGGGCGCTCAGGGCGATTTCATTACAGCGCCTGAAATCAGTCAGATGTTCGGAGAGCTAATAGGATTGTGTCTGGCGCAATGCTGGCTGGTACAAGGCAAACCCGAAAAGTTTGTTCTGGCCGAGCTTGGCCCTGGTCGTGGCACCCTGATGGCAGACATCCTGCGCGCCACTCAAAGTGTTCCTGGCTTTCACAAAGCGGCCGAGATCGCATTGCTCGAAGCTTCACCTGTATTGCGCGACGTACAAGCCAAGGCACTGCAAGGGTATGAACCTCAGTGGATCGAGGCAATTTCTGATCTTGAAGATCTTCCTCTGTTTCTGGTGGCAAACGAGTTCTTTGATGCCCTGCCCATCCGCCAGTTCCTGCGCGAAGGCGAAGGTTGGCGCGAGAGGTTAGTTGGCAAAGATGGTGCTTCGCTTGCGTTCGGTCTTGGTACGCAATTGGCACAAGCCGCGCTCAGCGAACGTGTCGAGGATACGCAGGACGGAGATCTGGTAGAACTGTGCGCTGCTGCCAGTTCCATTATGTACTCTGTTGCCGGGCAGATCGCCCGTAACGGCGGAGCCGCGCTGATCATCGATTATGGTGACTGGCGCTCGCTTGGCGACACATTGCAGGCATTGCAAGCGCATGAACGTGTCGATCCCCTGGATCAGCCCGGTCAGGCGGATCTGACCACACATGTCGACTTTGAGGTCTTGGCGAAGGCGTCTCATGCTTCGGGCTGCGCATATACAAAACTGACCCCGCAGGGGGTGTTTCTTGAACGGCTCGGGATCACTGCACGCGCGCAATCGCTTGCCACCCCTCTCAGCGGGTCACAGCTTGAGACGCTGGTCACTGCACATCGACGGTTGACGCACCCCGACGAAATGGGAAACCTGTTCAAAGTACTGGGCCTTTATCCGCCAAACGCCACGCCGCCACCGGGACTGGAACCATGACACTGGAAATCATTACCTCAGACATGCTGTCCCCCGTACGACACGGGTTCTTCAGCCGCCGCGGTGGCGCATCTTCTGGTATCTTCGAAGGACTCAACTGCGGAACCGGGTCGACAGATTTGACCGAGGCCGTAGCTTTGAACCGTCGGCGCGTCGCCGACGCGATGGAAGTGGCACCTGAAGCGATGATCGGTGTGCATCAAGTGCATTCGCCGACCGTGATTGCAGTCGATGGGCCGATGACGGGTGACAAACCTAAAGCTGATGCGGTTGTCACATCAACGCCGGGTTTGGCGCTTACAATCTTAACCGCTGATTGTCAGCCAGTGCTGTTCGCCGATCCTGGCGCAAATGTGATCGGGGCCGCACATGCCGGTTGGCGCGGCGCGTTGGATGGTGTGCTGGAATCAACACTGGACGCGATGGAAGCGCTCGGAGCCAACCGGGATAACACAGTTGCCGTAATCGGCCCCACGATTTCACAACGCGCTTACGAGGTCGGCTCAGAGTTTCTGGACGACTTCCTTGCTGACACGCCAGAGAACGCGCGTTTTTTTGCAAATGGCAAAGGTGACCGGATGCATTTCGACCTGCCCGCCTTTGGCCTGCATCGTCTGCGCGAAGCTGGTATCGGCCAGGCCGAGTGGGTCCGTCACTGCACCTACTCCGACCCCGACAGGTTTTATTCCTACCGGCGCTCGACCCATGCCAAAGAGGCCGACTACGGCAGATTGATTTCCGCTATCAGGTTGTAAATCTGGCCCAGATTAAGGCAGCTTTGCCCAGTTTCTGCCACATTTCTTGTGTTTATCAGAGTCAGAATCGTCTCAAATTTTCGCCAATGCACAGACGGTTACCCCAAGAGGGGTCGTCATGGCATGGGCGGAAGCAGCTAAGAGGTACCTGAAACCTTCAATTTGTCCTCAATTCAACCCGGATCAGCCTTATAGGCGCCGCAAATCAGCGTCACATTGGCTTCATAAACGGGAACAGGGCGACCGCCCTATCGAAGCAGGACAATGGATATGAAATCGAAATCACGCTTTCTCAGCGCCGTTTTTGCGGCTGTCAGGGATCAAGAACCAGAAATGCCCTGGAAGCGGGTTTCAAGTCACTCAGTCAGAGTTGCACGCCGTCTGGCGGCGCGACGCTGACACAGCAACCCCAAGAGACCAGCTGCCGGTCTCGGAGGGCAAACGCATACCGGATGAAGCTCCGGTCCGGTGTGTGGGGTCGCAATCAAGACTGCGACCAGGGTTCGGAGCGTGTGTGCAGGCAATTGCAGCCTGCGGTTTACGAGTTTGTCTGGGGGGTCAAGAACTTGACCAAAACACTGGTGTTTTCTGATGCGGCGCTGTGCATTCGCGGCGACCGGCCTGTGTTTACCCATCTGATTACAGACAAAGAACAAGGTCGTCCGGCGATATTGCACGGGGGTTCAAGCCGTCGGACGGAATTTAGAGGGGACGGAATACCATGACTATTCCAAATTCTCTGGCCCGCGCTGCCAGAAACGCGGTCGAGACGTCAGCGCTATTGCGCGATGCGCCTCGTCCCGCGACAAAGCAAAAAGCACAGCTTCGACGTTATGAAGTGTGCAGTCTGTTGAAAAACGGGGATATTTCACAGACGCGCCATATCGCGCCAGCTTTGCCGATGTTTGAAGATGCGTTCTGCGCGTTCACACGCGGATCGTTGGTCGAGACGCCGCAAGGCCAGATGGCGATCGAAGATCTGCTGCCGGGTGATGACGTCCTCACTCAGGATGGATCATCGGAAACCGTGCTTTGGAAAGGGTCTGTCACGCTGATTCCCGGACGCGAGGATACGCGCGGGCGAACCCGGCCACTGACGCGGATCATGGCCGATACGTTCGGGATGCAAAAACCGATGTCGGGCGTCATCACGGGCCCCGCCGCACGTCTGCTGGGTACGCCTACGCACATGCGTCATTTGAACGGCGGGCAGCCCATGCTGACACCCGTCAGTGAGTTTCAGGATGGAATGGGTATCATTGAAACGCTGCCGCCGACTCCGGTCGAGCTGTTTCATATCTGTGTGGCCCGACATTCCGTGATTCGGGTCGATGGCCTGCAATTCGAGACCTATCATCCGGGCATCAACGCAGTCCGAATGATCAGTCACTCTTTGCGTTCGATCTATTTGAATCTATTCTCACATATCGAATCATTGAATGATTTTGGGCCGTTGCTCTTGCCAAGAGCCGGAGATGGTGAAATTGACGCTATGACAGCGTGAACTGGTTAACTATTACTGCAAGCGTGGGGCATTATGCAGATTTTACTGAGTTGGGTTTTAACCCTTGCACTGGCAGCGATGCTGCCACCCTGTCCTGTGGATCAAACAAGAGGTAGGTTCAGGCCGTCCGGTTCATCCGGTCTTCCAGTACGTCAAATGGTACGCCTGGCTCGTCTTTTGCGCCTCGGATAACAAGCGAAGTCTTGACGCTGGCCACGTTTGGCGTGGTCAGCAACTCGCCTGTCAGAAATTGCTGAAAACTGCTGAGATCCGGTGCGACGCATTTCAGGATGAAATCAACCTCGCCATTCAGCATGTGGCATTCGCGAACCAAGGGCCATTCCCGACACCGGTCTTCAAAAGCGCTGAGTTCGGATTCAGCCTGACTTTCAAGTCCGACCATGGCAAAGACCTGCACTTCGAACCCAAGCTCGCGGGCGTTCACCTCGGCATGATAGCCGCGAATGTACCCCGAATCTTCCAGCGTCCGCACCCGTCGCAGGCAAGGAGGAGCGGATATTCCTACGCGCTTGGCAAGCTCAACATTGGTCATACGGCCATCGGCCTGCAGTTCCGCAAGAATTTTGCGGTCGATTTCATCCAACCGGGTCGTGACCATCGAATGCTCCTGAGTTTTTCAGTTGTTATATCAGCAGCCCCGGGAGGCGCAATAATATTTCACAGCCACGCAATTTTCGTTATTTCAGATACATAATTGGCCGCAAAGCCAATCATTAGGCACATCACGGACCTGCAATATGAAGGGGCTTTAAGCCCTGCCCTGCGGTCGCTATATCGATCCGCACCGGACAACACGTCCGCCGAGGCAGTTTGAGTGAGGATACCATGGCCGAAACACGACACACCAAGGTTCTGATCATCGGGTCGGGACCTGCAGGATACACCGCGGGCGTTTATGCAAGCCGGGCCATGTTGGAACCGATCCTGGTGCAGGGTATCGAACCCGGTGGACAACTGACCACCACAACTGAGGTGGAAAACTGGCCGGGTGACACCGAGGTTCAGGGGCCAGACCTGATGGTTCGGATGCAGGATCACGCCAAGGCAATGGGATGCGAAGTGATCGGCGATATCATCAGCGATCTCGATCTAAGCCAGCGTCCCTTCACAGCCAAAGGCGACGGTGGCACCGTCTACACCGCCGACGCGGTGATTCTGGCAACGGGCGCACGAGCCAAGTGGTTAGGCATTCCCTCGGAAGAGAAATTTAAAGGGTTTGGCGTATCAGCCTGTGCCACCTGTGACGGCTTCTTCTATCGCGGTCAGGAAATCGTTGTGATCGGCGGCGGAAATACTGCCGTAGAAGAAGCGCTGTTCCTGACCAACTTCGCAAGCAAAGTCACTCTGATCCACCGCCGCGATGAGTTGCGAGCTGAAAAGATCCTTCAGGATCGGCTGTTCAAGAACGAAAAGATCGAGCCGCTTTGGTTTCACGAACTGGATGAGGTGATCGGAACCGATGCCCCACTGGGTGTGGAAGGCGTCAAGGTCAAGAATGTAAAGACCGGCGAAATCACGGAGATTCCGTGCAAAGGCGTATTTGTCGCTATCGGCCACGCTCCGGCAAATGAGCTGGTCAAAGATACGCTGGAAACCCACATGGGTGGCTACGTCGTGACCAAGCCGGGCACGACGCAAACTTCGGTTCCGGGAGTTTTCGCTGCCGGAGACCTGACCGACCACGTATACCGTCAGGCTGTGACAAGCGCCGGTATGGGCTGCATGGCCGCGCTGGATGCAGAACGATTCTTGGCGGAGAACGACTAAGATGATCACAGAATTCTCCGGCCTCGTCTGGAGAATTCTGCTCCACACCCAATCGGGTGACCCGCTCTCATCGGCCCGTGCCCCCGAAGGACGGTTTCATCATTCTGGCCAATTCGCGCTTTATGCGTCGCTAAGTGCTGAAGGGGCCGGGATCGCCATTCGGCGCTATGTCTCGCAGTGCGACCCTCCACGGACGATCCATCGCTTGAAAATATCCAAGGCGCAAGTATTGGATTTGCGGGGGCAACCTTCTGCCTCGATCGTCTGGCAAGACATGCGGGCAACCGGCATACCCTCTCCAACATGGCGATTTTCGGACAAGGCCCGCACATATGGCGCGGATGGGCTGCTATACAGTTCGCGCTCGCGTCCTGAACTGAGCCATCTGGTGTTGTTCAACGCAGAACACCAGATGATACAAACCGCAAGCGCCCCCTGCGACTGGTTCCCCGAAAGGTGACCGCGCCTATCTTGACCGGCACCCGGCACCGTATCAGGATCAACCATAGTAACGCGAAGAACAGGTGAGCTTTTGGAAAACGTTCTTTGGCGCGGCGGATGGATGAGCCGGCTCAGAATCGCAAGCGGCCTCGTGCTGTTTGTCTTTGCGTTCTTTCATTTCATCAATATCGGCCTTGGCTTGTTTCACACTGATCTGCTGCACGGGATGCAGGGCGGACGTAAAGCTGTCAGCCGGAATGAGATCGGCAGCGTCGTGATATATGGCGCATTGCTGATGCACATGGGACTGGCGCTTATCTCACTCGCGCAGCGCCGGACGCTCAGAATGCCTTTCAGCGTCGCGCTTCAGGTTATTCTTGGACTGTTGATCCCGCTGCAGCTTATCTCACATTTGGTACAGACCCGATACGCGCATGAGATTTTTGGGGTGAATGATGAAATGGGTTACATCATCATTCTGATGTGGCCCAGCACCGCGATCTGGTTCCAAAGCCTATTACTTCTGCTGGTGTGGGTCCACGGATGTATTGGGCTACACATGTGGTTACGGTTGACCACATGGTGGCGCGCGATGGTTCCATATCTGATCGGTCTCGCCGTCTTTGTACCGGGCTTCGCCTTCGCAGGCCTTCTGACCGAGGGGCGGCGTATCTGGGCCGATTTTGCCGACCCCGATCTACGAGAACAGTATGTCGAATACTATAACTGGCCTTCGCAAGAAGAGTTTCAGTCTTTGTTTTCCGTCACAGACTATACGCAGTGGGTATTCTGGGCCGCGCTTGCACTAACAGGCTTGGTCTATCTCGGGCGCAAGCTTTGGCGGCGGCGGCATTCGGTGCGGGTGCGCTATGTCAACGGTCCAGAAGTTGTGTCGGAGAAAGGCATGACCCTTTTGGAGATGTCACGCGCAAATGGCATCCCACATACCGCGCTGTGTGGTGGCAAGGGGCGCTGCACGACCTGTCGCGTAGTGGTTGAAGATGGTGCCGATCAGTTGCACCCGCCTACCGAAGTTGAAGCCCGCAGTCTGAAAGCGATCAGCGCGCCAGAAGGAACCCGCCTGGCCTGCCAGATGCGGCCGTCCGATCCGCTCACGGTGTTTCGTGTTTTCCGCCCCGACGGCGCGCGTGATCGTGCGCATGCGAGCCAAGGGCAAGAACGGCAATTGGCGGTTCTGTTTCTGGACATGCGCGGGTTCACCGCCCGCACAACGGGGCAATTGCCGTATGATATCGTGTTTCTGTTGAATCGTTTCTTCGACGCAATTGTTCCAGCAATCACGGTGCAAGGCGGGGTTGTCGACAAATACATGGGCGATGGGTTGCTGGCGATGTTTGAAACAGCCAACGCCGCAAGTTCGGCAAGTGCCGGTCTGAGGGCAGCGGCCGGGATCGGACACGCATTGGAGCGTTTCAACCAGCAGCTTCAAGCAGAAGGCAGCCAACCCGTGCGCATTGGTATGGGTCTACATCTTGGTGATCTTGTGCTGGGCGAAATCGGTGCGGCGAAACACGCGCCACGCACGATCATCGGAGACGCTGTAAATGTTGCCAGCCGTTTGGAGGCTGAAACCAAAGCACTGGGGGTCGAACTCCTTGTATCGGACAAGGTTTTGGACGCGGCTGGATTACAATGTGATCCCCGCGATCTGCGGGAATTCAGCCTGCGCGGTGTCTCTGAACCTGTCCCCGCCCTGCCCGTCAGGCACGCAGCCGACCTTGAGTCGCAAACCTCACCGCTGGAACAGATTGCCTGAGAATGCGCCTAATGAGCCTGAGCGGCGGGATTTTTTCAATAACATGAAACAAAAAACAGAAAACCGTTCCATTTCGAGAAAAAACCACGCATTTCATCCTTAGTTTTTGCAAGTCTATGGACTTCACCCTCAGGCCGAGGCACATGCCCTGCAAACACCCTTGAAACAAATGCAAACAGAACTGCGATAAGAGTTTTCCGATGACGATGTTAAGCAATCTGGCCCCTATCTCTGAACTGTATGTTTCCTACGAGTCTGCGCAGAAACTGAAGATAGAAGCCGCTGATCTGACCAGCTGGGATCTTAAGCCCCGGCAGATTTGCGATCTGGAACTGCTTATGAACGGCGGGTTCAATCCGCTCAAAGGTTTCCTGAGCGAAGCGGACTATGACAACGTGGTCGAAAACATGCGCCTCGCCGATGGAACACTTTGGCCAATGCCGATCACCTTGGATGTTGACGAGGATTTTGCCGCATCGATCGAGCTGGGGCAGGACATTGCCCTGCGCGATCAGGAAGGCGTGATCCTCGGCACCATGACCGTGACCGACCGCTGGACACCAGACAAGGCGCGTGAGGCGGAAAAGGTCTTTGGTGCTGATGATGATGCGCACCCGGCTGTGAATTACCTGCACAATGTAGCGGGCAAAGTTTATCTGGGCGGCCCGGTCACTGGCATCCAGCAGCCCGTGCATTACGATTTCAAAGCCCGCCGCGACACGCCGAACGAGTTGCGCGCCTATTTCCGCAAAGTGGGCTGGCGCCGTATCGTGGCATTCCAGACCCGCAATCCTTTGCATCGCGCGCATCAGGAATTGACCTTCCGTGCCGCAAAAGAAGCACAGGCCAACTTGCTGATCCATCCCGTGGTTGGCATGACCAAACCGGGCGATGTGGATCATTTCACCCGCGTGCGTTGCTACGAAGCCGTGTTGGATAAATATCCGGCCTCGACTACGTCGATGTCGCTGTTGAACCTTGCGATGCGCATGGCTGGCCCGCGCGAGGCAGTCTGGCACGGGTTGATCCGCGCAAACCACGGCTGCACCCATTTCATCGTCGGTCGTGACCACGCAGGTCCGGGCAAAAACTCTGCCGGTGAGGATTTCTACGGCCCCTATGATGCGCAAGACTTGTTCCGAAAATATCAGGACGAAATCGGCGTCGAGATGGTCGATTTCAAACATATGGTCTACGTGCAGGAACGCGCGCAATACGAGCCGAATGACGAGATCCTGGACAAGGACAACGTCACGATCCTCAACATCTCGGGAACTGAACTGCGCCGCCGTCTGCGCGAAGGGCTGGAGATTCCGGATTGGTTTTCGTTCCCCGAAGTTGTTCAGGAACTGCGCAACCGCTTCCCGCCGCGCTCGCAACAGGGATTCACCGTATTTTTCACCGGTTTTTCAGGCTCGGGCAAATCCACCATTGCCAACGCCTTGATGGTCAAGCTGATGGAGACCGGGGATCGTCCGGTTACCTTGCTGGACGGGGATATCGTGCGTAAGAACCTGTCTTCTGAACTGGGCTTTTCGAAGGAACATCGCGATCTGAACATCCGCCGCATCGGTTATGTCGCGTCTGAGATAACCAAGAACGGCGGTATTGCCATCTGTGCTCCTATCGCGCCTTACGCAACTACCCGTCGTGCTGTACGTGAAGAAATCGAACAATTCGGTGCATTTTGCGAGGTGCATGTCGCGACCAGCATTGAAGAATGCGAGCGCCGAGACCGCAAGGGTCTGTACAAACTGGCACGTGAGGGCAAGATCAAAGAGTTCACGGGGATTTCCGACCCTTACGACGCCCCTGAAGACCCAGAGCTGCGCGTCGAGACCGAAAATGTCGAGGTTGACAACTGCGCACATCAGGTTCTGCTTAAGCTGGAAAGCATGGGACTGATTGCAGCGTCCTGATCACTTAAGACGAAAAAATACATCAAAGGCCCTCAGATCTCTGAGGGCCTTTTTCGCAGGTGCGGGTCTGGTTCAGTCGGGCAAATTCACCTGCCCGCGCATCAGGACATGGCCGCGCCCGGCAACTTTGATCCCCGTCATCGCATCCGAAGGTCCAACGCGTGTCACGGTCGCCTGACCGGGGCGGCCCATGTCATGGCCCTGTTCGGCGGTAAATGTCTCTTTGTCCATCAGTCCGTGTTTCCAGAGATAGGCCGCCATCGCACCGGTGGCGGATCCGGTGAACGGGTCCTCGGGCGGGCTGGGGGGCGCCATCATCAGGCGCGAGAATGTGTCGCCCGTAGTCGTTGCGCCTTTCAGTGTTACAAGAAACGGTTCAGCCATGTCCGACCCCGAGAAACCGGCCTTTTCGGTTATATGACTGAGCAAAGCAACATCCAGCTTGGCAGCGCGCAGCGCCTCGTGATCGCGCAGGACCGTAATGCAAAAGGGCAGACCGGTTGAAACGAACTGCGGTGGAGAAATTACCACCTCTTCCGGCAGGCTGATGGCGGCGGCAACCAGATCTGCGGGCACATGATCGCCGAATTGCGGGGCGACCTGCGTCATTTCGATGTCATCACCATTTAGTTTGATCGATACAATCCCTGCTCCGGTCTCAAGCGTCAGAGCATCACCCTGAAACAACCCCCGTGATCGCATCGCTGCAACGGTTGCTATGGTCGGGTGCCCGGCAAATGGGATTTCCCGGCCGGCCAGGAAGTACCGGACCCGGATATCAGCGATATCGGATGGCCCGGTAAAAGTGCATTCAACCAGAGAAGTCTCGCGCACATATGCCATGCAAACCGCGTCCGACAGCCCTGCACCCTCATGCACAACTGCGCAGCCGTTGCCACCAAAGGCCTGATCGCTGAACGCATCCACCCAATCGAAATCATACCAGCTCATCGCGCACTCCTGCGTTTCAATCAGCGGCACGATCACCGCTTAGGCAGAAAATGTCACGTCAATTCGGCGGAATGTTTGGTGGCCTAGTGAACGGCCACCGGGGACAGGTCATGTTCGCGTGCCAGTACAAAGGCCAGCTTGCGGTCGGCAACCAGTGCCAATTGCTGCCCATCGGAATCGTGGACAGCATACAGCTGATCCAGATCGCCTGCCTGCTCGCGCAGATCTTGCGGAAGGTCTGCCACATCAACGGCCTTTACATAGACAATCCGATTGCCTTCGGCGTTGATCTCAATCGGTGTATTCATTGCTCTTACCCCTTCTTGATGTTGATTGTCTGAACCACGGTTTCAGGCACGGCGCGGGTCAGGTCCACATGCAGCAGACCGTTTTCCATGATCGCCTCGCCCACCTCGACCCCGTCAGCCAGCACAAACATGCGCTGGAATTGACGCGCCGCGATGCCACGGTGCAGGAATATGCGCCCCTCGCTGTCGTCGCACTGACGGCCCCGGATCACCAACTGGCGATCCTCGATTGTAATCGACAGGTCCTCTTCCGCGAAACCGGCCACCGCCAAGGTGATGCGATAGGAAAAATCCGAGGTCTGCTCGATATTATAGGGCGGGTATCCTTCATTTCCGGCCTTTGCAGACCGTTCCAGAAGGCGTTCCAACTGCTCGAACCCCAAAAGATGCGGGTATGAGCCTAAGGTAAGTTTCGACACGTATTTTCGTCCTTCATTGTCAAAGCGACGTATTCTGCGGTCCCGATGTCGGCAACCGCGTGATATAGAATATGGGAAGATACAGGGATGTCCACAAGGTCTGGCCGGATAAACCCTGACACACTATCTTGTGTTAGAAGCACCACTTGAAACACTGAGTCGTCCATGAACGCACCCACCGATCTTTCGATGAAAACCGATGAAGTCCTACGGGTGGAATTAGAGGTCTTTCGACGCCAGCACCGTGATTTGGACGAAGCGATCGAGGCCTTGCAGGCCAAGGGGACCTCGGACCAATTGACGATCAAGCGGCTAAAAAAGCAGAAACTGCGCCTGAAAGACATCATCCGTCTGATCGAAGACAGATTGACCCCCGATATCATCGCCTGAGACGCGCGTACCGCATTGCCACATATGCGGATTTGGCTATAGTGCGCGCTCTTTCCGATGGCAGGGGCGTAAGCGGATGAGCGATGTGAAAGTAGGGATCATCATGGGCAGCCAGTCGGACTGGCCTACGATGAAAGAGGCCGCCGATATTCTGGATGAGCTGGGCATCGCATATGAGGCGCGTATCGTCTCAGCCCACCGCACGCCGGATCGCCTCTGGGATTATGGTAAAACCGCCGTGTCGCGCGGCTTGCAGGTCATTATCGCGGGCGCGGGTGGCGCGGCGCATTTGCCGGGCATGATGGCTTCGAAAACCCGCGTGCCGGTAGTTGGCGTTCCGGTGCAGACCCGCGCGTTGTCGGGTGTGGATTCGCTCTATTCCATCGTGCAGATGCCCAAAGGTTTTCCGGTTGCAACCATGGCTATCGGTTCCGCCGGCGGGGCCAATGCGGGCCTGATGGCCGCGGGCATTCTGGCGCTGCAGGATGCCGCGCTTGCGGAACGGCTGGATGCGTGGCGCGAGGCCCTCTCTGCTTCGATCCCGGAAGAGCCTCAGCAATGAGCCGTATCGGTTTCATCGGCACAGGCCACATCGCTGCGCCAATCGCGCGGCTGATGGCTGCTAAAGGTCATGATCTTTATGTCACCGAGCGCAATGCCCAAGTCTCCTCGGCTCTGCAGGCCGAGCTTGGGGTCCGAGTTGGCACTCCGCAAGGCGTGATTGATGCGTCCGAGATCGTGTTTCTCTGCCTGCGCCCCCATGTGGCCGAGGACGTTCTGGCCCCGCTAAGCTTTCGCGCAGGTCAGCAAATCGTTTCAGTGATGGCCGCCGTCTCTGAGGAGCAGCTATCCTGCCTGTGCGCGCCGGCATCGGATTTTGTGCAAACGATTCCGCTGGGTTTCCTTCAGACAGGAGGTTGCCCGTTGGCCGCTTACGGCAACGATCGCCTCTTGGCAGATTTGTTCGAGCCCGAAAATCCTGTGGTCAAGGTTGCCAATGAGGCCGCGTTGAACGCCCACTTCGCCATCTGCGCCATGGTGCCAGGTATCCTGGATCTTATGGCAACAGGCACCGACTGGTTGGCTGATCAGACCGGCGACAAAGACCGGGCCGAATTCTACACCACGCAGCTTGTGTCAGGGTTTCTGACATCAATGCAAAAAGAGCATGCGGGCCAACTGGCAGCCGAGCGTGACGCGCTTGCGACCGAGGGCACACTGAGCCTTCAGATGACGGATATTTTGCAATCCGAGGGCGCGCATGATGCCTTGCGTGCTGCACTGAGTGCCATTGGCAAGAGATTGGAGACATGACGATGTCAGATATGCTTACGCCCGGTGCGACAATCGGGATATTGGGGGGCGGTCAGCTGGGCAGGATGCTCTCGATCGCGGCTGCACGGTTGGGGTTCAAGTCCCTCATATTCGAGCCGGGCGCAAATCCTCCGGCCGGTCAAGTTGCAAATCAGGTCACGACCGCCGCCTATGATGACGCCGACGCATTGAAGGCCTTTGCGGAGTCGGTGGACGTGATCACCTACGAGTTTGAAAACATCCCCACCCAGGCGCTGGATCTGCTTGAGGCACACCGCCCCATTCACCCGGGTCGAGAGGCGTTGCGGGTCAGTCAGGACCGCTTGACCGAAAAGACATTTCTACAAGGCTTAGGCCTGCAAACCGCGCCCTTTGCAGACATCTCCGATTTGGACAGCTTGCGCGCCGCAATTGATGACATTGGCACCCCCGCCATCCTGAAAACCCGCCGCTTCGGCTATGACGGTAAAGGTCAGGCCCGGCTGCGCGCACCCGAAGATGCCGGGGCGGCACTGGCCGATATGGCGGGCGCGCCGTCCATACTGGAAGGGTTTGTGGACTTCAGCCACGAGGTTTCGGTCATCGCAGCACGCGGTCTGGACGGGCAAGTTGCCTGTTTCGATCCGGGCGAGAATGTCCATCGCGATGGCATCCTGCACACGACCACAATACCGGCACGCCTGTCTCCGGCGCAGCGGACAGATGCGGTATTGCTGGCCGCCAACATTCTCAACGCGCTGGATTATGTCGGCGTCATGGGTGTCGAATTGTTTGTGACGCCACAAGGATTGATCGTGAATGAAATCGCGCCGCGCGTTCATAACTCGGGTCACTGGACCCAGAACGGCTGCGCCGTGGATCAGTTTGAACAACATATTCGCGCAGTGGCCGGTTGGCCTTTGGGCGACGGTCAGCGCCACTCGGACGTCGTGATGGAGAATTTGATCGGGCATGACATGGACCGCGTACCCGAGCTTTCACGCGAACGGGACGTAGCACTGCATCTCTATGGCAAGGCCGAGGTCAAGGCCGGCCGCAAGATGGGGCATTTCAACCGGATTTCGCGATGAGGTAATCGCGCTTACGCGCGATGCCTCCGGCGGAGGTATTTTTAGCCAGATGAAGCCGGGATCAGCTCAAGAAACGTGTTGCGATACTACCGGACATATAGCTGACACACCCGCCTGACAGTGTGGCAGCCACTTTGTGGGTTGTCGCATCGAGTATCACCAGATCAGCACGATTTCCGGGCTGTAGCGTTCCGCGATCATTCAGGCCTAAAACCCGCGCGGGACCGGACGAGACAAGCGCCCAGGCGCTCGCGATATCCAGCAGGCCAGATTTTACCAACATCAGCGCAGCGCGGCGCGGGCTGGGGTAGTGGTAATCCGATGCCAATGCATCACACAAACCCATCGAGATCAGATCCACCGCGCTGGCATTTCCCTTATGTGAGCCGCCCCGCACAACATTGGGTGAGCCGAGGATGATGTGATCTCCGCCCGCCCGGGCACATTCGGCGGCTTCCAGCGTTTCCGGAAATTCCGAGATCATCACCCCGCGCTCGCGCCACTCAGCACGATCCTGCGGCGTTGTATCATCATGGCTGCCGAGCCGAATTCCTCGGTTCGCAAGGACAGTGCAAAGGCTGTCCAGTGCTGCTGGCACCTCGGCGCTGCGGTTGTGCATTGCCTTCAGCATCTCAAAATGCACTTCGGGATTCCGTCCCGCCTTCAGTGCCTGCCCCGTCAAGCGGGGTGGTTTTCGCCCCTCAGCCAGCCGGTCATGAGGTAGATGATCATTCAGAACCACATAAGGCACCTGCCAATCCGCGATACGTTCGGGCAGCCCGTCATAGTCGTCCAGCATATGGGTTTCGAAGCGCAGTTGAGGGATCAGTTGGGTTACAACATCATCCCGAACCGCAGCGATGGCGTCAAAAACCTGACCAGCAAACTCGGGCCCGCGCACGCCGCCTTCCCAACTGTGGAACTGCGCCAGAACAGCTGTGGTTATTCCATTCGCGGCCAGTTCCGCCTCGACCGATAAAATGCCCTCTGCCATCTGCTTCATGGCACCGCGCCGGGGCGCGATGTGACGTTCAAAACCGTCGCCATGCAAATCAATGATGCCAGGCAGGATGAGGTATCCTGACAGATCAATCTGCTGCCCTGCCCTATCGGATTGAACGGTACCTTCGGCGATCGTCAGTTCAGCACGCGACACCCCTTCGCCGGGCAACAGAACATTCGCGCCGGTCAATGTCAGTTCCAACGAGTTCATTGAGTGGGCTCCGAGTCGGGTTCCGAGCAATCTTCCCCAAGACAGATCTGGTCGATGATATCCATCACCCCGTCAAGCCAGGTGATTTGTGGATCGAACTGTCCGAATTCGATGAAATGCAGGGTCTGCGCCATGACCCGCGGGTTGTTCATCATGAACGTATGCGTCACCGGCAAGACGATGTGATCAGCCATACCCTCAACCTTTGTGGTCTCTATCGATACCTTGCCGTCATCTGGACCATCGATCAGAGACGAGAACAATGGGTTCAATGAGTTCTCGCCTGCAATCACCCCCAAATCGAAGTCCACGGGCGGCAGGCGGCGTGGAATACCCTCTGGTCCGGTTCCCAACGCAAGCCCTGCAGGGCCATTCAGAAAGCCGAAAACCTCCCAGGCGCCAAGCTCGTCCACCAGTTGGCTGCCCTGATTAGGAGGCCCGAGCATGACAACGCGTCCCAGATTCTCGGGGTCGTTGTCCTGCAACCAATAGCGCAGCAGAATGCCCCCCATCGAATGAGCTACAACGTTAACCGTATCCTCTCCGCAGGCGGCGAACGCAGCTGGTAAAGTCTGGTTGGCGAGGTCTGGTATTGGTAGGTCTGTCGAAGGGTAACCTGGACGAACCACAGTGTAACCATGCGCATGAAAAAGCTGTTCCATGACGGTAAACGAGGCCTCTGTGCGCGCGAGGCCATGCAGAAGAACCACGCATTTCGCATTGGCCACCGCAGGCATAAGGCACAAGAGGAGAACAGCAAGAAATTTCATACACGCCAGATAAGGCCTAACCCAGGCCGAGGGAACCCCTAGCCACGGTTCCGGCGCAGCACCGCCAGTGCGATGCCGCCGAGTACAAATCCGGCGCCGAGCAGAAGCCTTAGACTTGCCATCTCGGCTAACAGGATGACCCCGGCAGCAATTGCGATAACTGGAACGCTGAGTTGCACGATCGCGGCCACCGCCGGTGAAAGCTGTGGCACGACACGGTACCATAGCGCATAGCCGAGACCGGACGTGACACCTCCGGAAAGCGCAGCCAGCCCATAGCCAAGCGGAGACATTTGCCAATTGCTTCCCAGCAGGAACAGGGCAAATCCCGTGACGGGCAACGCCATGATGAAATTTGCCGCAGTTCCCGACAATGCATCTGGTTCGGACCGGCCCGCGATGGAATATATGGCCCACCCGACCCCGGCAGCCGTCATTAAGCCGGCCCCTGTCGGGTCGACCTGAACCGTCCCAGCAGGCCAAAGAACAAAAGCCAGTCCACCAAGCGCAATACCGGCACCCAATATCTGTCTCAAAGTGGGTGCAGAACCGGTCATCGCACCAATCGCAAACATGGTAATTTGCACAACCCCGAACAGGATCAGCGCACCAAGCCCGGCATCAAGCGTCAGATAAGCTACTGAAAACCCGATCATATAAAGCGACAGTGACCCGGCCCCAACAACACGTCGACGATTAAAAACAGGGATCGAGCCGCCCCGAAGCGCCACCAATACCGTTAAAACCAAGGCACCAGCCAAAACCCGGATAATGGCAAATCCCGCCGGATCACTTGCGCCACTATCGATAGCAAGGCGGTTCAGGATCGAATTCGCAGCGAAGGCGCACATGGTTAAAGCGGTCAGAAGAAACAGTCGCATATCAACCGCATAGCCGTTTCAAAGGGATTTGCACACTACATTCCCGATTGCCGAACCAATCCCGATCCTCCTCGGATCAGAACCTTCTGTCGCCGATGGTACGAAGGCACAACGGTGTTCCGAACAAAAAAACGGGGCCGCCCAAAGGCGACCCCATAAATAAGCACTAAGGCTTAAGCAGCTTACATCATGCCGCCCATGCCGCCCATGTCGGGCATGCCGCCGGCAGGTGCCGCGCCTTCTTTGGCGGGCTTATCGGCAACCATTGCTTCGGTGGTGACCAGCAGGCCCGCAACCGATGCCGCATCTTCCAGAGCGGTACGGACAACTTTGGCCGGGTCGATCACACCGAACGAGAACATGTCGCCATATTCTTCGGTCTGAGCGTTGAAGCCGAAAGCTGCGTCGTCGCTTTCGCGAACTTTGCCAGCAACAACCGCACCGTCGACACCAGCGTTCTCGGCGATCTGGCGCAGAGGCGCTTCGATTGCCTTACGAACGATGTTGATACCTGCGTTCTGGTCGGCGTTTGCACCTTCCAGAGTTTCCAGTGCTTTACCGGCCTGAACCAGAGCAACACCACCGCCCACAACAACGCCTTCTTGTACAGCAGCGCGGGTTGCGTTCAGAGCATCGTCCACACGGTCCTTACGCTCTTTCACTTCAACTTCGGTCATGCCGCCAACGCGGATAACGGCAACACCGCCTGCCAGTTTGGCAACGCGCTCTTGCAGCTTCTCACGGTCGTAATCCGACGAGGTTTCTTCGATCTGAGTGCGGATCTGAGCAACACGTGCTTCGATCTCGGCTTTCTCGCCAGCACCGTCGACGATGGTGGTTTCGTCTTTGGTGATCTCGATCTTCTTGGCGGTGCCCAGCATGTCCATGGTGACGGACTCGAGCTTCATGCCCAGATCTTCGGAGATCACCTGACCACCGGTCAGGATCGCGATGTCCTGCAGCATGGCTTTGCGGCGGTCGCCGAAGCCCGGTGCTTTGACAGCAGCAATTTTCAGGCCGCCGCGCAGTTTGTTGACCACGAGGGTCGCCAGCGCTTCGCCTTCAACGTCTTCCGCGATGATCAGCAGCGGCTTCTGCGACTGGATCACCTGCTCGAGCAGCGGAACCATCGGCTGCAGCGAGGACAGTTTCTTTTCGTGCAGCAGGATCATGCAGTCGTCGAGTTCTGCGATCATCTTGTCTGCGTTGGTGACGAAGTAGGGCGACAGGTAGCCACGGTCGAACTGCATACCTTCGACAACATCGGTCTCGGTTTCCAGACCTTTGTTTTCTTCGACGGTGATAACGCCTTCGTTGCCAACTTTCTGCATCGCGTCTGCGATCTGCTGGCCGATTTCGGCTTCGCCGTTGGCCGAGATGGTGCCAACCTGAGCAACTTCTGCCGAGTCTTTAACTTCACGCGAGGCGTCTTTGATGCCTTCTACAACCTTGGCAGTTGCCAGGTCGATGCCGCGCTTCAGGTCCATCGGGTTCAGGCCAGCAGCAACCTGCTTCAGACCTTCGCGAACGATGGCTTGAGCCAGAACGGTTGCAGTGGTGGTGCCGTCGCCGGCTTCGTCATTGGTGCGGCTGGCGACTTCTTTCACCATCTGCGCGCCCATGTTTTCGAACTTGTCTTCCAGTTCGATTTCCTTGGCAACCGAAACACCGTCTTTGGTGATGCGCGGTGCGCCAAAGGATTTGTCCAGAACCACGTTACGGCCTTTGGGACCCAGGGTCACTTTAACAGCATCGGCCAGAACATTTACACCGGCCAGCATGCGGTTACGGGCATCGGTGTCAAACTTGACGTCCTTTGCAGACATGTTGTCTCTCCTTGAGAATATCTGTTGAAACGAAGATCAGAGAAAGCGGGTGCGCTTACTCGATGATCCCCATGATGTCGCTTTCTTTCATCATCAGCAGCTCTTCGCCGTTGACCTGAACCTCGGTGCCCGACCATTTGCCGAACAGGATCTTGTCGCCAGCTTTTACAGCCATTGCGATCAGTTCGCCGCTGTCCTTGCGCGCGCCTTCGCCGGTTGCAACGACTTCGCCTTCGCTGGGCTTTTCTTTTGCGCTGTCGGGAATGATCAGTCCGCCTGCGGTTTTCTCTTCGCTTTCTACGCGACGAACCAGCACACGGTCATGAAGCGGTTTCAATGCCATCTTTGCAGCTCCTTGGGCTCAAAGTTTGTTTTCCTCCCCTCGCCGACTGACGAGGCGTTAGCACTCGGGTCTCATGAGTGATAACGACGCATAGCTAGGGAGTTGCAGGAAGCGAGTCAACAATATGTGAAAGATTTTTTTGCCCGTCGCGATAAGCAGGCAAGAACAAGGCACCTAGTCTGGCTGATCCCAGCTGTACGCCCAGTGTTTCAGACCTTCTTGCCCTGCCTCAGACAGCGCGTAGACGCCCTTTTCCACTTTTTCGAACCAGCCGTAATGATTGTCGTACATCAAACGTGTCGCCGCACTTACGCCAGTGGCCTTTGCGACATCGGCCCCCTTGCCCGCTCCGTTTTCCGCCAGATGTGCCGCGCATTTTAGCGCATCCTGTCGGTAAGCCGTTACTATCCCATGACGCGTGGCACCGCCCGCATTCGGATCGCCCTGCAACCTTTCAAACTCGCGCAGCAATCGCTTTGCCTTGACCTTATCCTTGCGCGGCGCATAGGGGCCGGGATCGCATTGAACCTCGACCGTCCCATCAGAGCGCACGGTGATCAGACCCAACCCCAGGCGACGGCACAACGCCAGATTATCCTTCACCGCCCGTCGCGCTGCCCGGCCTTTTGGTTTACAGACCCCAATGTAGACCTGATCGGTTATTTTCAGACGGGTGATAGCTTGGTGAAACAGCGCGAGGCTGAAGCGAAGCTTGAGTTCAACGATCACCGGCTCCTGCCCGTCTCGCAGAGCAACAATGTCGGCGGCGCCAACTTCACCTTTCACGGTATATCCCTGACGTTCCAACAAGGCTTTGATGGGTGGGTAAAGGTCCTGCTCGAGCTTCATAACGCTATGCTATGTAGTTTCGCGCGGATTGCCAGCCACGGTTTGAAGACAAACTACATTGCAACTTACAAGAAGGCAGGAGTACGTCTTGGTCATATTCGCCATTTCCGGAAGGTTCCATATGCGCTTGCTCAGCTTTTGTCTCGGCCTTTTGCTTCCGATTACCGCCCATGCGGCCTGCGAAGGGAGAGATCTTAGGCTTGACCTGTCGGCCGAAAGTCAAGCTGATCTCGAGAAGACAATCAGTGACATTCCGTTTCCGGAGGGCAACCACTGGATCGCGACAAAAGACGGGACCGTCTTGCACCTGATCGGCACCCTCCACACCAGCGACCCCCGCATGGCACCCGTGGTCGAGCGCTTGGAGCCAGTTCTGAGGCAGGCCGACGCGTTTTTCTTCGAGGTCACACAGGACGAAATGGACGCGTTCGAAAAAGATCTGGCCGATGATTTCAGCCCGGTCCTGATTACGTCCGGCCCCACTTTGATTGACCTGATGTCGGAAGAAGATTGGACAGCGCTGTCCGCGACTCTGGCCGAGCGTGGCATTCCCGCCTGGATGGCCGCCAAGATGCGCCCCTGGTTTCTAAGCATGATGTTGGGCATTCCGCCTTGCCTGATGAATACCCCAGACTTTGATCGCGGCATGGACACGCGCCTGACGGAACTGGCCGAACAACACGGGATACCCCAGTATTCGCTAGAGCGGATCGAGGATCTGATCGCCATGTTCGACAGCCATCCTCTAGAGGAACAAGTGGCGTCACTGACCAGGCTCGCTGGGGCGCTGCAGACCGGGGACGACCAAATGATCACGATGGCGAACGCCTATATCGAAGAGCAGCACGCCGCGATCATTGAGCTTGCGAAAATTCAGGGACTTGAAGCTTCAGGGATGACACCAGAAGAGTTTAACGCCGAATGGAAAGGGTTCGAGGATCAGCTTCTGGTGCAACGCAACGCCAACTGGATGGAAAAGATTCTGGACCTGAAGGATCAGACCGCGGTGATCGCTGTCGGGGCCGGACATCTGAGCAACGACTACGGCTTACTGAACCAGCTACATCAAGCCGGATATACACTGGAACGCGCTGAATTCTAGGTTTTCAGACCAAGGGTCGCAGCAAGTTTGCTTCCGGGTGACAACCGTGTTTGACCACCCTATAAGGCGCGCAAATCCATATTCTTCAGGACACGAGACATGACAACGCTAGTTTTTGGCCACAAATCTCCCGACACCGATTCCACCGGCTCTCCAATCCTGTGGTCGTGGTATCTGAACGAAGTGAAAGGTGATCAGGCACAGCCCGTTTTGCTAGGCGAACCCAACACCGAAGCCGCCTTTATGCTTGAGCGTTGGGACCTGCCCAAGCCGCAAATCATCGAGGACGTGGCCGAGGATGCACCGGTTGTCATCGTCGACACCAACAATCCGGCCGAGCTGCCCGCCAGCATCAACAGCGCCGATATCCGCGCCATAATCGACCACCACAAACTGGTTGGCGGGCTTGAAACCAAAGGCCCCATCGACATCACTGTGCGCCCGCTGGCCTGCACGGCAACCATCATGGTCGACCTGATGGGTGACGACGCCGCCAAGATGCCCGACGCGATCAAAGGTGCCGCGCTGACCTGCATCCTGTCGGACACACTGGAATTCCGCTCACCCACAACCACCGCGCACGACCGCGCCGTGGCTGAGAAACTGGCGGCTGAACTTGGTCTGGATGTCTCGGCCTACGCCGCCGACATGTTTGCAGCAAAATCGGATGTATCGTCATTCTCGGACGCCGAACTGATCCGCATGGACAGCAAAGAATACGAAGTCGACGGCACCAAGTTCCGGGTCTCGGTTCTGGAAACCACTGCCCCCGGTGTCGTGCTGGATCGCAAGGACAGCATCGTAAGCTCGATGGCTGATGTGGCCAAGGAAGACGGCGTTGATCAGGTGTTGCTGTTCGTGGTCGATATTTTGAACGAAGAAGCGACGCTGCTGGTTCCAAATGATCTGGTCAAAGGTGTCGCTGAGAAGAGCTTTGGCGCAACCGTGGACGGTGACGCGGTTGTGTTGCCCGGCGTGATGAGCCGGAAAAAGCAGATCATTCCGAACCTCAAGGTTTGAATTTAGATCATCAAAGGCGCCCGAAACCGGGCGCTTTTTTTTGCGAGGCTCTGCCTCGCGCTCCGAGATATTTTTGGCCAGATGAACAAGGGGGGTTGATTTCGGCCGCTCCGCCTTGGGCTGCACCTCTGGCCAATTGCGCCACGCTCTGCCATAGGCTTTGACATCTCGCATTCCCTGCTGCACGAGGCGCGCCATGACCCAGATCGTTTCTTCACTCGCTGAAATCTCTGACCGCTACAAAGCGCTGTTTGTTGATTTGTGGGGTTGCGTTCATAATGGGATAACTGCCTACCCAGAGGCTGTCGCGGCACTGCAAGCTTATCGTCAACGTGGTGGCACGGTGGTTCTTGTAACCAATTCCCCCAAGCCTCGGGCCGGGGTTGCCGAGCAGCTTTTACATTTCAATGTGCCGGCAGATTCCTATGACACGATTGCAACCAGCGGTGATTCGGCGCGTTCAGCGATGTTTCGCGGGGCGATTGGCGAAAAAGTCTACTTCATGGGGGAATGGCAGCGGGATGCCGGTTTTTTTGAACCCCTGAAACTGCTGGATCATCCGATCCACATTGAACGCGTTCCGCTGGACGCGGCCGAAGGCATCGTGTGTTGCGGCCCGTTCGACCCGATGGCGGACCCAGATGTGAACCGGCCCGACTTTCTTTATGCCAAGCAGAAAGGGATGAAACTGCTCTGCGCAAATCCGGACATCGTGGTGGACCGAGGCGAAACGCGCGAATGGTGCGCAGGTGCTTTGGCCCGACTTTATACCGAGATGGGTGGTGAAAGCCTATATTTCGGTAAGCCACACCCGCCGATCTACGATCTGGCCCGGCGCAGGTTGCAGGCGATTGGGGTTGATGTGTCGGATTCTGAAATACTTGCCATAGGGGACGGGCCGCAAACAGATATCGCTGGAGGCATGGGGGAAGGCATTGATACCCTCTTCATCACCGGCGGTTTGGCAGCCGCAGAAACCAAAACATCACATCATCCAGACGAAGACGCGTTGAAAGCTCATAACGAGAAGGAACAGATCAATCCAACCTATTCGATTGGTCGCCTGAGATAGCAAAAAAGACTTGATTTTCTGCAACTGCGAAGTAATAAAGTTGCCGACGAGCGGCAGATGATGGTCTTTTGTTGCTCTTTCGATCTCGAATGAGGGCAGCATGTTGGACAACCTTCCGCGCGGAACGATTTGCATCGAAGACATCGAAATGGGCATGTCACGGCACTTGCGCAAAGTCGTGACCGATGAAGATATCGAGATGTTCGCTCAAGTATCGACCGACCGGAATCCGGTTCATCTGGATGATGACTATGCCCGCGATACGATTTTCGAAGGACGTATTGCGCATGGCATGCTGACCGCTGGCCTGATCTCTGCGGTTATCGGAGAGCAGCTGCCCGGACATGGAACCGTGTACATGGGACAATCGCTTAAATTTCTGGCGCCGGTGCGTCCGGGCGACATGGTTTATGCCGAGGTCAAGGTGATCGATATCGATTTCGCCAAACGCCGGGTTAAGCTGGATTGCCACTGCGCAGTTGACGGAAAGAAAGTGCTGGTGGGTGAGGCCATGGTGCTGGCTCCGAGCCGCAAGTTCGACTGATAATCCACCTTAACCGAACTGCGGCTTGAACCTGACGGGCAGTCCCGCTAGGCAAGCCGCATGCATATCATCCGGGACTTCCAGTTTGTTGAACCAGAAGACCGAGGCGCAAGTGTCGCCATCGGGAACTTTGACGGTGTTCATCTTGGCCATCAATCCGTCATCGAGTTGGCGCGCAATGCTGAATTGAACGCGCCGCTGGGGGTCATGACATTTGAGCCGCATCCACGAGAGTATTTTTCCCCAGAGGCACCGCCCTTTCGTCTGATGCGCGGCAATGCGCGCGCGCACCGGCTGGAAAAACTCGGCGTGCAGAAGCTTTATGAACTGCCTTTTAATTCAACGCTCGCGGGAATGACGCCCGAAGCTTTTGCGAGGAATGTCATATGCGATGGTCTGGGGCTTTCTCATGTTGTCGTGGGTGCCGATTTTTGTTTTGGCAAAGGGCGCAGCGGTAACCCTCAGGACCTGGTTCGCTTTGGCGAAGAGATGGGGTTCGGTGTGACCATCGCGCCCCTGTTGGAGCGCACCGAGAATGTGGTTTCGTCGACTGCGATCCGGACAGCTCTGTCAGAGGGGCGCCCGCGCGATGCGGCAACAATGCTGGGGCACTGGCACCGGATTGAGGGTGAGGTCGTCGGAGGCGAGCAACGCGGACGAGAGTTGGGGTACCCGACAGCCAATATGTCGATCGAAGGACTGCACCCTCCAAGATTCGGCGTTTATGCAGTTTTGGTCGACGTCCTGGATGGCCCGCATCAGGGCAGCTATCACGGGGCGGCATCGGTCGGGACCCGGCCCATGTTCCAAGGCGAGGTTCCTAACATCGAGACATTTCTGTTCAATTTCTCAGGTGATCTTTACGGTGCCACGCTGTCCGTTGGTCTGGTCGACTATCTGCGGCCCGAAATGACATTCGACGGCCTCGACGGGTTGATCTCGCAGATGGATGCCGATTGCGCGCGCGCGAGAGAGATACTGGCCAGTACATGACTACGGATCCAATCGATCGAGCTGGCCTCGCGCCCCGATTCTGGGAATGCAAGCCGCTGCGCAAGATGAACCAGCGTGAGTGGGAGGCCCTGTGCGATGGTTGCGGCAAATGCTGTCTTAACAAGCTGGAAGACGAAGATACGGGCGAGGTCGCATTGACCTGTGTTGCCTGTCGCCTGCTGGATGACGAAACTTGCCGGTGCACCCAATATGATATCCGCCACCAATTCGTGCCCGAATGCATCGTCATGACACCCGATAACATCGACAACCATGCCTATTGGCTGCCCCAGACTTGCGCCTATCGACTGCTCTGGGAAGGCAAACCGCTTTACGACTGGCACCCTTTGCTATCAGGTACGCCTGAAAGCGTTCACACCGCCGGAGTCTCCGTGCAGCGGCGAACCGTATCTGAATTCGAAACACCCATGGAAGAGTGGGAAGACTACATCATCGAGGAGCCGAATTAATGCATTTTGCCTCTGATAATTCCGGGCCTGTTCATCCCGAAGTTCTGGCCGCATTGGCCGAAGCCAATCAGGGCTATCAGATGGCTTATGGCGCCGACACCTTGATGAACGAAGTGCGCGACCAAATCCGCGGCATTTTCGAAGCACCGGGTGCGGCAGTTTATCTGGTCGCTACGGGAACGGCAGCGAATTCACTGGCGTTGGCAACGCTGAGCAAGCCGTGGGAAACCGTGTTCTGTTCACCCGTTGCTCATATCCATGAGGATGAGTGCAATGCCCCCGAATTCTACACCGGCGCGAAACTGACTCTGGTGCCGGGTGGCGACAAGATGACCCCCGAAGCATTGACCAAGTCCATTGAGGGGGAAGAAACCCGCGGCGTGCATGGTCCGCAGCGCGGGCCTGTCTCGATCACTCAGGTGACCGAGCGTGGCTCGGTTTACTCGCTTGCCGAACTTCAAGCCTTGTGTGGCGTTGCCAAGAAGTATGGGTTGCCGGTGCATATGGATGGTGCACGCTTCACTAACGCTCTGGTCGCTTTGAATTGCTCACCGGCAGAGATGACGTGGAAATCTGGTGTTGACGCAGTCAGCTTTGGCGGCACCAAAAACGGGCTGATGGGTGTCGAGGCCGTAATCTTCTTCGACGAAAGCAAAGCTTGGGAGTTCGAGCTGCGGCGCAAGCGCGGGGCGCACCTGTTTTCCAAGCACCGTTATCTGTCGGCCCAGATGGCTGCTTATCTGCAGGATGACCTGTGGCTGAAATCAGCTCGCAAAGCGAATGCCAATTGCGCGCGATTGGCGGGTGGTCTGCGGGCAGTCGGGGCAGAATTCCTGCATGAACCCCAGGCAAACATGATTTTCGCAAGCTTTCCTCGCAGCCAACACAAGCGCCTGCACGAGGCCGGCGCCGTTTATCACCTGTGGGGCGATACGTTGGACGGTGTCGACGAAGACGAGATGCTGGCCTGCCGCCTTGTCTGTGACTGGTCCATCGAAACCGACCAGATCGATCGGTTTCTGAACCTCTTGTAACCGTGCCTCCCAGCCCCGGCTATTTCATCTCAGCCAGATGCTTGTCCAGATCATCAAGACGGTCCTGTCCCCAGAACCTCTGATCGTCCGGTGTGATGTAGAAAGGTGCCCCGAAAACACCCCGGTCCACGGCTTCTTCCAGATTTGCGGCGTAGGTTTCCGCACCTACCAACAGGCCACTATCAGCTAGATTTGGACTAAATCCTGCCTGTTCCAAGCAATCCCGGATCACGCCATCATCAGAGATGTCCTTTTCTTCTGCCCAGCAGGCACGCAAGAAGGAATGGCAAAGTTTACCCACATCACCTGATCCATCCTGTACTGCTGCGATCACAGCGTAAGAGGACGGTGCCATGTTCGTCGGCCAGTGCGCAGGCTGCAGGTTCAACGGCATATCCAGATTGCGCGCTTGGCGCACCAATTCCTGCGCGCGGTATTCGATGCGAGATATATGTCGGTCTTTTGGTGGCGTTCCACCTGTCCGGCCGAACAGGGCAACAATATCCAATGGTTTATAGTTGATCGTCGCACCGTGTTTTGCCGCGATCTCTTCAAGGCGCATTCCCGCCAGATAGGAATAGGGCGAGAGTGTCGCAAAAAAGTAGTCAATCTGGGCCATGTTCACTTTCTCCGCTGCGTTATCTTTGCGGGACGGTAGACCCATGCTAAGCGGTGTCAACATCACGAATCTGTCACATTGCCACTGCTGCCCGGGGAAAATCAGCCGATGCCGACACTTCACGAACCCAAGCTTATCGCTGGGAACGCCAATCTTCCGCTTGCCGAAACCATTGCACGTCGCATGAGCCTTCATCGCGGCGTTGACCAGGGGCTGGTCGATGCAAGGGTCGAACGGTTCAACGACGGAGAGATTTTCGTCGAGGTTTTCGAGAATGTGCGCGGTGAAGATATGTTTATCGTTCAACCAACCTCGAACCCCGCCAATGACAATCTGATGGAGCTGCTGATCATCGCAGATGCCCTGCGCCGTTCATCCGCAGCCCGGATCACCGCTGTCATTCCGTATTTCGGGTACGCCCGTCAGGACCGCCGCACCAAAGCGCGCACGCCAATCAGCGCCAAGCTGGTGGCAAACATGCTGACTGGTGCGGGTATCGAACGGATTCTAACCATGGATCTGCACGCAGCCCAGATTCAGGGCTTTTTCGACATGCCGGTGGACAACCTATATGCCTCTCCGATCTTTGCCCTGGATGTGAAGAAACAATTCAAGGATCAGATGGACGACCTGATGGTGGTCTCGCCGGATGTCGGCGGTGTTGCACGTGCCCGTGAATTGGCCAAACGCATCAATGCGCCCCTTTCGATCGTTGACAAACGCCGCGAAAAGGCAGGCGAAGTGGCCGAGATGACGGTCATTGGTGACGTGAAAGACAAAATCTGCCTGATTGTCGATGACATTTGCGATACCGCTGGCACTCTGTGCAAAGCTGCCCAGGTGCTGATGGATAACGGCGCCAAGGAAGTACACTCCTACATCACCCACGGTGTCATGAGTGGACCGGCGGTTGAACGTGTGACCAATTCGGTGATGAAATCTCTGGTCCTATCGGACACGATCCAGCCTACGGTCGAGATCAACAAGGCCGCCAACATCCGCATCGTACCCACCGCGCCGATCTTTACGCAGGCGATCCTGAACATTTGGAACGGCACAAGTGTATCATCGCTGTTCGAAGACAAGACACTGACGCCGATCTACGAGTCACTTTATCATATGGATTGATCGAAAAACTGCTGACTACCATAGATTCTGAATTCATGACGGCCTGCCTATTCGGCGACCGTCATGATTTCTTCCAACGGTTTTTTCATCTTTGCAACTTTTGGCACCTTCGCGTCGTCTTGCGGGTGGCCTACAGCTACGATCATAATAGGTTTTTCATGATCAGGGCGGTTTAGCAGTTTATTCAGGAATTTCATCGGGTTGGGTGTGTGGGTCAGCGATACCAGCCCTGCATGGTGCAGCGCCGTCAACAAAAAGCCCGTGGCAATGCCCGTGCTTTCAGGCACGTAGTAGTTTTTGAACCGATCTCCATCATCGAATTGACCCCAACGTTGGGCGAAAATCACTATCAGCCACGGTGCGTCTTCCAGATGCGGCTTCTGATCGTTAGTCCCGATTGGTTCAAGCGCCTTCAGCCATTCATCCCCGGCACCGCCTTCATAAAACCTGCGCTCTTCAGCTTCCGCTTCTTCCCGAATACGGCGCTTCATCTCAGGGTTCGAGATTGCCACAAAGTGCCAGGGCTGATGATTGGCTCCTGAGGGCGCTGTTCCGGCTGCGCGAATGCACTCTTCGATGACCGTGCGCTCGACGGGCCGGTCCGAATAGTCACGCACGGTATGGCGGCGTTTCATCTTGTTGTAGAACGCTCGCGCTTCGGCCAGCATTTCTTCATCAGACAAGTCCATACGATCCGGAAGATCCAGGGCCTCGTATTCGATATGATCTCGTGCAAACACCTGTAAGATCCTCCGGTTGCGTTAGCCGCTATTTGGGGTGGACAGTCTTCTTTATGGGACGACGCGCGAAGGTGCGCAATCTTATCTCACGAACAGGCCTGCTTCACGAGATATCCCAATCGTCTTCATGCGAAACATCTCCAATTGCGGTCCAATTCACCCGAATTCTGGCGATACGCGTATCAGACCAGGTGCGAAACACCGCATTGAATCCTTCCGGCGTTATATCTTCGGCCTGAACTTCAGCCCGTAAAGCGGAAGACGTATCCACATCCCAAAGCACCACGCCTATCTGGACGATTGGCACAGAGCGGAACACTTCTGAAAAACGGACGCTTACGCGACGCTCACGCGGGCCCTCACCAGTCCACATCACGCCACCATCGGCGAAATCGGAAAACAAGACCTCCTCGCCCTGATCAATGCCGATGGGATGGGTTTGAAACTTTTTCATCTAGCGTCTTTTATTGTTCAATTCCTGCAGCTTAACTTCAGCGAATGGCAAAATCACGACAAAAAAACGGCCCCGCGTATACGGGGCCGTTCCAAGTGATCAGAATGTCATGAACCCTTACAGGCTCATATGCGTTCCTAGAGCTTCCATGTCAGCCAGCAACTTTGCAGCATCGTCGACGATGGTCTGATCGTCACCGGCCTTGGCTGCCTCGTGCGAGGCGCGGGCGTCAGCGATCAGATCGTCCAGATGCGAGCGTGTTACTTCAGCAACCGGAATGGCCTTTTCGGCCAGAACCGACAGGCCATCGCCATTGATCTGAGCAAACCCGCCGGTGACCAGGTATTCACTGGCCCCTTCGGGTGCTTCGACCTTCAGGATGCCCGGGCGCAGCGTGGTGATAGTGGGGGCATGATCGGGCATTGCCGTCATATCCCCGTCCGCGCCGGGAATCTGGACCGCCGTCGCGCTAAGCGAAGCAAGGCTCCGCTCAGGGCTGACGAGGTCGAATTGCATCGTGTTTGCCATCAGGGATACTCCTTAGGCGGCTTCTGCGGCCATCTTCTCCGCTTTGGCGATCACTTCTTCGATGCCGCCAACCATTAGGAAGGCCGCTTCGGGCAGGTGATCGTATTCGCCAGCGACAACCGCTTTGAACGACGCGATGGTCACATCCAGAGGAACCTGAACGCCCGGCGAACCGGTGAAGACTTCGGCCACGTCGAACGGCTGCGACAGGAAGCGCTCGATCTTACGGGCACGTGCCACGGTCAGTTTGTCTTCTTCCGACAGTTCGTCCATGCCGAGGATGGCGATGATGTCCTGCAGTGACTTGTAGCGCTGGAGGATCTGCTGAACGTCGGTCGCAACCTTGTAGTGCTCTTCACCAACGATGGCCGGGTCGAGCAGACGCGATGTCGAGTCGAGCGGGTCAACCGCAGGGTAGATACCCTTTTCCGAGATCGCACGGTTAAGAACGGTGGTCGCGTCCAAGTGCGCAAACGAGGTTGCCGGCGCAGGGTCGGTAAGGTCGTCCGCAGGCACGTAGATCGCCTGCACGGACGTGATCGAGCCCGACTTGGTCGAGGTGATGCGTTCCTGCAGGGCACCCATGTCGGTTGCCAGGGTCGGCTGGTAGCCCACCGCCGAAGGAATACGACCCAGCAGAGCCGAAACCTCGGAACCCGCCTGCGTGAAGCGGAAGATGTTGTCGACGAAGAACAGAACGTCAGTACCGGACTGGTCGCGGAACTGTTCGGCCAGCGTCAGACCGGTCAGCGCAACACGTGCACGTGCTCCGGGAGGTTCGTTCATCTGACCGTAAACCAGGGCCACCTGCGATTCCGACAGGTTGTCCGGCTTAATAACGTTCGATTCGATCATCTCGTGATACAGGTCGTTCCCTTCACGAGTCCGTTCACCAACACCCGCGAACACCGAAAAGCCCGAGTGCACTTTTGCGATGTTGTTGATCAGTTCCATGATCAGAACGGTTTTACCAACGCCGGCGCCGCCGAACAGGCCGATCTTACCGCCTTTGGCGTATGGGGCCAGCAGGTCAACAACCTTGATGCCGGTTACCAGAACTTCCGACTCGGTCGACTGTTCGTCAAAAGTCGGTGCGGGCTGGTGGATCGCACGGGCTTCGGTTGCTTCAACCGGGCCTTTTTCGTCGATCGGCTCGCCAACCACGTTCAGGATGCGGCCCAGAGTGGCGTTACCAACCGGAACCGAGATCGGTGCGCCAGTGTCGGTCACGGCTTCGCCGCGGACCAGACCCTCGGTCGCGTCCATCGCGATGGTACGGACGGTGTTTTCACCCAGGTGCTGGGCAACTTCCAACACCAGGCGCTTGCCGTTGTTGGTGGTTTCCAGCGCGTTCAGAATTTCAGGCAGCTGATCTTCGAAGTGCACGTCGACGACGGCCCCGATGATCTGTGTGACTTTGCCTTTTGCATTCGCCATGTTTCGTCTCCGGTATGTCTCTACAGCGCTTCGGCGCCGGAAATAATTTCAATCAGCTCGTTGGTGATCACGGCCTGACGCGAGCGGTTGAACTGGATCGTCAGCTTGTCGATCATTTCACCCGCGTTGCGTGTCGCGTTGTCCATTGCGGACATCCGTGCACCCTGTTCAGACGCTCCATTTTCGAGCAGAGCCGAGAAGATCGCGGTGGCAACCCCCTTGGGCAGCAGGTCGGCCAGAATGGCCTCTTCGCTGGGCTCGTAGTCGAATACCGCACCGCTATCGTCACCCGTCGCTTCGTCTTCGAACGAGGCGGGGATGACCTGCTGTGCCGTCGGGATCTGGGTCACAACGTTGACGAACTTCGAGTAGAAGATCGTGGCAACGTCGAACTCACCCCCGTCGAAACGAGACAGGACGTCCTTGGCGATGTCTTGCGCGTTGGAATACCCCAGACGCTTGACCTCGCTCAGGTCGATATGTCCAACGAACAGATCGCTAAAATCACGCTTGAGCGCGTCGCGGCCTTTTTTGCCGACGGTCAAAACCTTGACCGTCTTGCCTTTGGCGCGCAACTCGTCCGCCTTTTGGCGAGCGAGCTTGGCGATGTTCGAGTTGAAGCCGCCACACAGGCCGCGTTCAGCTGTCATGACAACCAGCAGATGGACATCATCACTGCCCGTGCCACGGAGCAGCTTGGGGGCGCTGTCGCTGCCCCCGACCGAAGCCGCCAGCCCCGCCATCACGGCATTGAACCGCTCGGCATAGGGACGCGAGGCTTCGGCAGATTCCTGGGCGCGACGCAGTTTTGCGGCCGCGACCATCTGCATGGCCTTGGTGATCTTGCGGGTCGATTTAACCGACTCGATCCTGTTTTTAAGGTCCTTAAGATTTGGCATATGCCCGCCTCTCCCTTAAGCGAAGGTTGCGGCGTACTCGTCCAGCGCAGCCTTGATCTTGTCGGAAGCGTCACCCTTGATCTTGGGATCTTCGTCCGTGATCCACTGAAGCAGATCCGCGTGCTTGCCACGCAGGTGCGCCAGCAGGCCGGCTTCGTATCGGCCAACATCGGACACGTCGATCTTGTCGAGGTAACCATTGGTGCCGGCGAAGATTACGCAGACGATTTCAGCGTTGGTCAGCGGCGAGTACTGTGGCTGTTTCATCAGCTCAGTCAGACGCGCACCACGGTTCAGCAGCTGCTGGGTCGCGGCGTCGAGGTCAGAACCAAACTGCGCAAAGGCAGCCATTTCGCGGTACTGAGCCAGCTCCAGCTTAACCGGACCGGCAACCGACTTCATCGAGTTGGTCTGAGCCGAGGAGCCCACACGCGAAACCGACAGACCGGTGTTCACAGCAGGGCGGATGCCTTGGTAGAACAGTTCGGTTTCCAGGAAGATCTGGCCGTCGGTGATCGAGATCACGTTGGTCGGAATAAACGCCGAAACGTCACCACCTTGAGTTTCGATAACCGGCAGAGCGGTCAGCGAGCCCGCACCGAAGTCTTCGTTCAGCTTTGCCGAACGTTCCAACAGACGCGAGTGGAGGTAGAAAACGTCGCCAGGATAGGCTTCACGTCCGGGCGGACGGCGCAGCAGCAGCGACATCTGACGATAGGACACAGCTTGCTTCGACAGGTCATCATAGATGATCAACGCGTGGCGGCCGTTGTCGCGGAAGTATTCGGCCATCGCGGTTGCGGCGTAAGGTGCAAGGAACTGCATCGGTGCCGGGTCGGACGCGGTTGCCGCCACAACGATCGAGTAGTCGATCGCGCCGGACTCTTCCAGTTTCTTCACCAGCTGAGCAACGGTCGAACGCTTCTGACCGATCGCAACGTACACGCAGTACAGCTTCTTCGACTCGTCGTCGCCTGCTGCGTCGTTGTAGACTTTCTGGTTCAGGATCGCGTCCAGAGCAACGGCGGTTTTACCGGTCTGACGGTCACCAATGATCAGCTCACGCTGGCCACGGCCGATTGGGATCATTGCGTCAACCGATTTCAGGCCGGTTGCCATCGGCTCGTGAACCGATTTACGCGGGATGATGCCCGGTGCTTTAACGTCTGCAACGCCACGCTTGGTTGCGTTGATCGGGCCCTTGCCGTCCAGCGGGTTGCCCAGACCGTCAACGACGCGGCCCAGCAGTTCGTCGCCGATCGGAACGTCCACGATCGAGTTGGTGCGCTTGACAGTGTCACCTTCTTTGATGTCACGGTCGGACCCGAAGATAACGACACCGACGTTGTCGCTTTCCAGGTTCAGCGCCATGCCCATGATGCCACCGGGGAATTCGACCATCTCACCGGCTTGCACATTGTCCAGGCCGTATACACGGGCAATCCCGTCACCGACGCTCAGCACGCGGCCGATCTCTGCCACTTCGGCTTCCTGACCAAAATTCTTGATCTGGTCCTTCAGGATTGCAGAAATCTCTGCAGCTTGGATTCCCATTTATCCGACCTCTTTCATTGCATTCTGTAGGGAGTTCAGCTTCGAACGGATCGAGCTATCGATCATTTTCGAGCCCACTTTAACGACAAGACCGCCGATGAGGCTTTCATCAACGGTCGCATTGATTGTCACGGTCTTGCCCACACGCTCGGACAGCGTCTTGGACAGTTTATCCATTTGGGTCTTGGTGAGCGCCTTGGCCGAGGCGACATCGGCGGTCACCTCGCCACGCTCGTCAGCCAGCATGTCGCGCAGAACCTGCACCAGTTGCGGTACAACGAACAGACGACGTTTCTGCGCCATCAGACCGAGCGTATTACGCAGGATGGCATGCAGGCCCATCTTGTCCGCAACAGCGGTGATTGCGCTTTCCTGTTCGGCGCGCGAAACCAAAGGCGATGCGATCAGGTCGCGCAATTCAGCGCTGTCACCCAATGCTGCTGCCAGATCGTTGATTCCGGTTTCCAGACCTGCAAGGTCATTATTCTCTTTGGCGATCTCGAAGATCGCGGTGGCATAGCGCTCGGCGATGCCAGTGGAAATCGAAGCTGGTTCGGACACGTCCACCCTTCCGATATTTGAGGCCCCGATTTTGAGTAGCGGCCGCTACCTTGGGGCGTGAGGAAACCCCGTCCATTTAGGGCGGGGATCAAAATCACCGGGGATGTAGCAGAGGTGTTCCAACCAAGCAATACGCTATAGCGGTAACAGTTTTATCCACAAATTATTATTTTTCATACACTTAACCCAACTGCGACCCTTTGGACCGATTGGGGCAGTTGAAAAATGTTACGAATATGCAGGTTTTTGCGATTCCTGTGACCTTTTTCCCGCATTTTTTCCGTTCAAAATGCGCCTGACTGTCACGCAGGCTTTAACAAACCATCCAACGCTTTGATCGGGCGCTTCGCTGTGTCTTTAGTAACGCTCCCGCTAGGCGGGCGAATGAGTTTACTGGCCTCAACCATAAGCACGCCTCCGGCCATGACGGTTGGGATGCGTTGTCCAGTCTTCTCGATCAGGCTACCTGATTTTAGCCAGAACCGACGGAACGAAGGCGGCAGGTAAAGCGCCGAGCAATGGTTTTCAGGGACGAAGTGGTGCGCGCGCAATTGGTTTTCCAACTGGGTTGTTGAATAGGGCTGCCCAAAGCCAAACGGCGTCCGGTCTGAGCGCGACCACAGCCCGGCCCGGTTCGGTACGACAAATAGCACACGCCCTCCGGGCCCCAGAACGCGCCAGCATTCTTCCAGCAATTGACTGGGTCGGTTTGAAGTTTCCAAACCATGCATCACCACGAGTTTATCCACATGGCCTGTTTCGATTGGCCACCTCGTCTCTTCGGTCAGAACGGAAACATTGGGCATCCCCGCAGGCCATGGCATTACACCCTGCGGACCAGGCATAAGACCAATCACACGGCGCGCATCTTTGAGGTAAGGCCGCAATAAAGGTACGGCAAAACCAAATCCGACCACAGTTTGCCCCTTGGCTTCGGGCCAAAGATCCACCAACCGACCACGGATCGCTGCCTGGGCCGCGCGACCCAGGGTGCTGCGATAGTAGAAATTCCTCAGATCCTGCACATCAAGATGCATTGCGGACACCCGGTCAATCGGCTTAGCTGGGCGCAGTCTAGCAATGAAAGGGCAAAAGGCCATGCCTCTTGAGATCGTTACCATTCCTTGCCTCAGCGATAATTACGCCTTTCTCGCCCATGATCCGGCCAGCGGTGAGACTGCCTTGATCGATGCGCCAGAGGCAGCTCCGATTCTGGCCGAACTGGATTCGCGCGGCTGGCAGCTAAGCCATGTGTTGTTGACACATCATCATTGGGATCATGTGGACGGGCTGAGCGGCATTCTAGCGAAACAGCCCGCGCGTGTGATCGGCGCAAAAGCAGATGAGCATCGCTTGCCAAAACTTGATCAGGCGGTGGTAGAAGGTGACACATTTTATATCGGCGGTGAGCCGGTCGAGGTTCTTGATGTGTCCGGTCATACAATTGGGCACATTGCATTCTACATGCCCCAAACTGGCGTTGTATTCACCGCTGACAGCCTGATGGCGCTGGGATGTGGACGATTGTTCGAGGGCACGCCTGCGCAAATGTGGGCCTCTCTCAGCAAGTTGGCGGCCCTGCCCGATGAAACAATCGTGTGCTCAGGCCACGAATACACACAGGCAAACGCCAAGTTCGCCCTGACCATCGATCCCGACAACCCAGCCTTGCTTGACCGCGTGGCCGATATTAATCGCGCCCGCGCTGCTGGAGAACCTACTGTGCCTTCGCTTTTAGGCCTGGAAAAGGCGACAAATCCGTTTCTAAGGGCCACTGATCCGGCGATTCAGGCCCATCTGGGCATGGAAAACTCTGATCCCGTGTCCGTATTCGCCGAAATTCGAGCCCAAAAAGACAGCTTTTAACCCGTTTCAAGCCCCAATCACGGCCACGGTCACAACAAATGTGACTGTCAAGTGAAAGAAAACCCTTGAAGCCGGGGCGGGATCAACCAAACTCTAATAGTATGAGGACATGGTTGGGATGGGGATCCGGCCTGCAGCCCGCCCCCTTCCGGCCCAATACAGAGGAGCACCCGCGTGCCTTCATTCTCGAGCACACTTGAACAAGCCATCCACGCGGCCCTTGCGGCGGCGAATGAACGGCGACATGAATTCGCAACGCTAGAGCATCTGCTGCTGGCGCTGTTGGAAGAACCCGATGCGGTGCGCGTCATGAAAGCGTGCAGCGTCGATCTGGACGAGTTACGCAGCACCTTGGTCGAATTCATCGACGAAGATCTGTCAAACCTCGTCACTGATATCGACGGGTCAGAAGCAGTACCGACTGCAGCCTTCCAGCGTGTCATTCAGCGCGCCGCGATCCACGTTCAAAGCTCTGGCCGCACAGAGGTGACCGGGGCCAATGTACTGGTGGCCATCTTCGCCGAACGTGAAAGCAACGCAGCCTATTTCCTGCAAGAGCAGGACATGACCCGTTATGACGCGGTAAACTTCATCGCACATGGTGTGGCCAAAGACCCGGCCTATGGAGAGAATCGTCCTGTTACGGGTGCTGATGAAGCCGAAGAAGAGGCTCAGACGACCTCTGGTGACGCCGAGCAGAAAGAAAGCGCGCTTGGCAAATATTGCGTTGATCTGAACGCCAAATCACGCGCCGGTGATGTAGATCCGCTGATCGGACGCTCGGACGAGGTTGAACGCTGTATTCAGGTGCTGTGTCGCCGACGCAAGAACAACCCGCTGCTGGTAGGTGACCCCGGTGTCGGCAAAACCGCCATCGCCGAAGGTCTGGCGCATAAGATCGTTGCAGGCGAGGCCCCGGACGTGTTGTCGGAAACCACCATCTACTCGCTTGATATGGGCGCCCTGCTTGCAGGAACTCGCTATCGCGGCGATTTCGAAGAGCGTCTGAAAGCGGTTGTGACCGAATTGGAAGAGCACCCTGATGCGGTTCTCTTCATCGACGAGATTCACACTGTGATCGGAGCGGGTGCAACCTCGGGCGGTGCGATGGATGCGTCGAACCTGCTGAAGCCAGCGCTTCAGGGTGGCAAACTGCGCACCATGGGCTCGACCACGTATAAAGAGTTCCGTCAGCATTTCGAAAAAGACCGCGCGCTGAGCCGCCGATTCCAGAAAATCGACGTGAACGAGCCGTCGGTCGAGGACAGTGTCAAAATTCTGCGCGGTCTGAAACCGTATTTCGAAGAGCATCACTCGATCAAATATACTGCCGACGCGATCAAGACAGCTGTCGAATTGTCGGCGCGCTATATCAACGACCGCAAACTGCCCGACAAGGCCATCGACGTGATCGATGAGGCCGGGGCAGCGCAGCACCTGCTGGCCGAAAGCAAACGTCGCAAGACCATCGGCGTCAAAGAGATCGAGGCGGTGGTTGCCAAGATTGCGCGTATCCCACCCAAGAACGTCACCAAGGATGATGCCGAGGTTCTCAAAGATCTCGAAACCTCGCTGAAACGCGTGGTGTTTGGTCAAGATGAAGCGATCGAAGCGCTATCCAGTGCGATCAAACTGGCGCGCGCCGGTCTGCGTGAGCCCGAAAAACCCATCGGCAACTATCTGTTCGCTGGCCCCACCGGTGTTGGCAAAACAGAGGTGGCGAAACAGTTGGCTGACACGCTTGGTGTTGAACTGCTGCGTTTCGACATGTCGGAATACATGGAGAAGCACGCGGTCAGCCGTCTGATCGGTGCGCCTCCGGGTTATGTCGGGTTTGATCAGGGTGGTTTGCTGACCGACGGTGTCGACCAGCACCCACATTGCGTCTTGTTGCTTGATGAGATCGAAAAAGCGCACCCGGACGTATTCAATATCCTGTTGCAGGTGATGGATCACGGCGAATTGACCGACCACAATGGCCGGACGGTGAATTTCCGCAACGTGGTCCTGATCATGACTTCGAACGCAGGTGCGCAGGAGCAGGCGAAAGCCGCCATCGGCTTTGGCCGCGACCGGCGCGAAGGTGAGGATACCGCAGCGATCGAACGTATGTTCACGCCGGAGTTCCGCAACCGCCTGGACGCCGTGATCTCATTCGCGCCGCTGCCGAAAGAGGTCATTTTGCAGGTCGTTGAGAAGTTTGTCCTGCAGCTGGAAGCACAGTTGCTGGATCGTGGCGTGACCATCGATCTGACACCGCGTGCCGCCGAATGGCTGGCCGACAAGGGCTATGATGACAAGATGGGTGCGCGTCCTCTAGGCCGTGTCATTCAGGAGCACATCAAGAAACCTCTCGCCGAGGAACTGCTATTCGGCAAACTGGCCAAAGGCGGCGTGGTCCGTGTCTCGATGAAGAAGGGCGAGCTGAACCTGGAAATCCTGGGCCCCGATCAGCCCCGCATTCCGGGCGACAAGCCCCCGCTTTTGACAGCGGACTAACCCACGGCTTCTGTAACGAAAAACGCCCACCTTTTCGGTGGGCGTTTTTCATTTTTGGCAGGTAATCCAAGTTGGTTCGTATCAGCCTTATCGCTCTGTCAGCTTCAACTCGATCCGACGATTCTGGGCGCGCGCTTCGGGTGTGTCGGCGGGATTAACAGGCTGGAATTCTCCGAACCCGTTTGCCGCCAAACGATCAGGTGGAATGCCCAGTGCGTCAACCATGTAGCGCACCACAGAAAGGGCACGACCCTGGCTGAGCTCCCAGTTGTCGCGATATCGTCCGCTGCCTGCAAGTGGCACATTATCGGTATGCCCATCGACACGGATGACCCAGTTCAGCCCCTCGGGTATTTCGGCGGCAACGCTTCGCAGGATATTGGCAACTTTGGCAACCTCCTGACGGCCTTCCGCGGACAGGTTTGCGGACCCGGTGGCAAACAGCACCTCCGACGAGAACACGAAGCGGTCGCCCTCAATGCGCACACCATCCTGATCACCCAGCACATCGCGCAGTCGCCCGAAGAATTCCGAGCGATAGCGCTGCAAATCCTCGGCCTGTGCGGCTAGTTCCTGATTTTGGCCCGCCAGTTTCTCGGCCTCGGCTTCCAGCCGAATACGTTCAGCCTCTTCCAGCAGTCGGCGACGGCGTTCTTCCGAGGCTGCGCGCGCTAGAGCGGCATTCAGATCCTGGCCCAGCGTCTGTATCTGGATCTCGGCGGCGGTATTACGTTCTTCGTAATCGTCTAACAAAGCCTGCAGCGATCCCAACTGGCTGCGCAGGGCTGCCATCTGCTGATTAAGCAGCGCGGTCTGACGTTGCGCTTCGGTCGAGATTTCCTGTTCCGATGCAAGCGCCTCTCGGGCGAGCGCCAGCAGCGCCGCGCGCTCTTCGGCCAGCGACCTCTGTTCGGCTGCATTTGCTTGCGCCTGGGTTTGGGCATCCAATGCGGCTTGCAATTGTGCCCTCAGTTCTTCGGCATTGATCTCACCAAACTGGCGCTCAAGCTCTGCCTTGGCAGCCTGTGCCGCAGCCAGCAAAGTCAGAGTGTCCTCGGCTTCCTTTCGCTGTGCTTCCAGCGCCAAGGTCATTGCCGTCAGTTCGGCATCTGCATTCTGCAGACGATCACGCAACGCCTCAGCAGCGGCGGCTTCGGCCAGGCGCGCGGCCTCTTCCTCGGTCAGTTGCTGTTCTAGCTCGGATATCTGAGCTGCCTGTGCATCTTCGCTGGTTTCAAGTTCGGCGACGAGAGCTTCAAGTGCTTCGCGTCGAGCCGCGGCAAGGCGGGCGGCTTCGGCCTGTGCGTCGATTTCTTGTCTGCTTTGAGCAAGTGCCGAATTCAAGGCATCTTGTTCATTTAGCAACTCATCGCGTTGCGTTTCTAGCGCGGCGATATCCCCCTGCGCACGCGCCTGATCAGCCAGCAAAGCCGCGACCTGTGCTTCAAAGTCGGTTATGCGGGCTTGTGCCTGCGCCAGATCGTCTTCGACCTGATTAAGCGTTGCATTCAAGTTCCCAAGACGCGCTTGAAGACGGCTGTTTTCCCGCTCTTCCAGCCCCAGCGCCCCGGCCAGAGCGGCGATTTCGTCGGACAGCGCAGTCAGTTCATCCTCTTGACCTGAAATGGTTTCGCGCAGCACAAATTGCACGACCATGAAGATGGTCAGCACAAAGGTCAGCACCATCAACAATCCCGTCATCGCATCCACGAAGCCGGGCCAGACCGAGCCCGAAAACCGTTGACCTGTGCGGCGGGACAGCGCCATGGGTTACTCTCCTTCTGGCGGCGTTCGTACGGCGCCCCGTGGCAAAGTCAACGCTTTGACCAGCAGCTCAAAATCCTTGCGCAGTTCGTTCATGCTGTCCTGACGACCAGCGGAGATTTCTTCGAGTATACGCAGCAACTGAACATCCATCGACCGCAGGCGCATGCGGCTTTCCGCATCGATCCCCTCGCCCGCGCCATGTTCGCGCATGTGATCCAACAAAGCGTCCTGCCCCAGCGCCACACGTTCAAGCGCAGCCGTTACGCCTTCGGTCTGGGCCTGCCGCTGGTTCATTTCCCCGATGACATCGACCAAATGTCCCAGTTTGGTCGAGACGTTCGTGCGATCAACTTCTTGCGCCGAGAACATGTCCTGCAGTGCATCCATTTGTTCAGACATGGCGTCCAGTACTGGGGTCAGCACGGCCAGTTCCGCGCCGCCCTCATCGCCCGCAGCAAAGCCAACGCGGGTGATTGAGGACAACCATTCTTCCAATTCGCGATAGAACCGGTTCTGGCCATGGCCCGCGAATAGTTCCAGCAAACCGACGATCAAGGATCCGGCCAGACCCAGCAATGACGACCCAAAAGCAACGCCCATGCCCTGCAGCTGCGCTTCCAATCCTGTCATCAGACGGTTGAAGACGGCCAGACCTTCTTCACCTTCCTGCGGGTTCAGGCTGCGGATCGTATCAACGATGGCGGGGACAGTGGTGGCCAAACCAAAAAATGTCCCCAGTAGGCCAAGGTAGATCAGCACGTTGGTGATGTAGCGGGTGATCTCGCGCTCTTCTTCGACCCGTTCGGCGACGGAATCGAGGATCGATCGGGTAGAGCTAGAGCTGATCTGAGACCGCGCGCCGCGTTCCCTCAACAACGACGCCAGTGGGGCAAGCAGTTGCGGCGGGCGCACATCGTCACGTTCGACGCCTCCGGCAAAGGCTTCGATCCAACGAACCGATCCGATCAGCTGTGTGACCTGCAGAAAACAGGCAGCGACACCGATGACAAAGACCAGCAAAATGAACCCGTTAAGATACAGATTGGCCTGAATAACCGGCAGCACATATGGCAACGCCATGAACACGCCAAGTCCTGACAGCCCTATTGCGATCAGCATCATCAAAATCTGACGGATCGGTTGTGAGAAATGTGGTCTCACGCCCTGTTGTGCCTGCGCCATGCGCGTGGCTCCTGGTATTGTCTGCTCTGGGCTGAACCTATCGAAGTTCGCCCCGTGACGCCAAGAGTTTATGCGCTGATTGTCCGCACCCGTTGCGACAACCACTCAAGATCAGGGTCGTGCAGTCCGATCTCGGTCAAGTGCGAGGCAGTATTGTAGAGATATTCGGTATTTGGCCCACGTCCGCCAACCGCGTGGGCGATGATCTGAGCCTGCTCTTCCAATGGAAGACCACCGCAATACTGAACGTGGTGAGCATCGATGACGTAAGTCACTGCATTTACGATCTGCCCGCAGTCCAGATGCACGTCCAGCATCCGCTCCAGATAGGCTGACGAGATCAGCTCACGCTCACGCAATTCAGCCAAAGTGCGCTCTTCGTGACCTGCCTCGACAGCAAGCGCCAATCCAGTGCAATGCGCGTCTGGCTGTTCGTCCAGCGCCAATACCAAACCGGGGTCTTCTTCCGTGCCGCGATGGTGGATAGAGCGCATGCAAAACGACCGCGCATATCCGTGCAATTTAGCGCGTTCGCTGCGTGCCACCGGAAAGCCCGGGTTCCACAGCAGCGATCCATATCCGAATACCCACATCGTCATTGCACTGGTCCTTGCCCGTTTGGCCCTATAAACATCAAATCCGAGGCAGGAAAAAGGGCCATTCATCATGCGCCGTCTGGTACGCGTTTTCGTATTTATCGCCCTCGCGTGGAGCGCCTACTGGTTTGTCGCCGGTTATGGTCTGCGAAACGCCCTGACCGGTTGGTTTGACCGGCAGCAAGAACTGGGCTGGCAGGCCGAATTCTCGGACGTGTCGACGGCAGGATATCCGTTTCAGCACATCACACGCCTGAATAATCCCGCTTTGGCCGATCCGGTCAACGGAACGGCGTGGAGTGCGGACTGGGTCGAGTTCCAAAGCCCAGCAATCTGGCCCGGCCGCCAGATGCTGCGCTTTGCCAGTACGCCGCAGCGCCTTTCCTATTTCGACCAGACCACGACCGTTCAGGCCGAAGCGCTACAAGCCGAATTGCAGCTCCAACCCGGTGTCGCGCTGGTGCTCGAGAAAATGGCGCTGACCTCAAAGCGCTGGCTGCTGACAACCGAAGGTGATCCGCAAGCCGGAGGCCAGTCGCTGAGCCTTGTGATGGAGCAATCTGGAGCGCCCGAAAGCTATGGGATTACCGCGAAGATCGACGGGTTCACCCCCGGCGACGATTTGCGACGCCTCATGCGTTCAGCCTCAACGCTGCCGCAATCATTCGAAACGCTGGAAATGGATATGTTTGTCACTTTCGACAAACCCTGGGACCGCACCGCACTTGAGCAGCGTCGCCCCCAACCCGTTGCGATTGATCTGCGTTTGGCAGAAATGAAATGGGGTGAGCTGCGTCTGTTCGCCACCGGCGAACTGGAAGTTGACGAACAGGGCATTCCAACGGGTGAAATTGCGATGAAAGCCGAAAACTGGCGCGACATGATCGCGATGGCAAACGCCGCAGGTGCGCTGCCGGATCAGGCAGTCGATCCTGTGACCCGCGCATTGGGCTTCATGGCTGGACTGGGTGGCAACCCAAATGCGCTGGATTTACAGCTGAATTTCAGAGATGGGTTCGTCGCCTTGGGTCCGTTGCCCCTTGGTCCTGCCCCGAGACTGGTACTGCGTTAACGGCAATAGGTGCCGCTGCGGTAGCGCGCGGTGTCTAGGTGGAAATGATCCCGATGGTAGCGATCAGAGTTTGGTCCGAGAACCGTGCCAAATGGCCCGCACGCGCCGCGCCATACCTTGGTCAGTTGCTTCTTGGACGGATTTTTGCGCCAGCCATTCAGAACCGTCACCACCTCACCATCGGCCATCTTGAAGCCCGAAATGTCGATGGCGCGCCCTTTACCATGCTCAGAAATCCGCGCCCCTTTACGGTTGTTACGTGTTCTGCAGGCGTAATGCGCGGCGACCTGTAGCTCGACCACCGGACCTCGGCGTTTGAACGTGGGCTTTACAGTTTTGTCGACCCAATTATTCAGCGCCTGTGCAGTGCCGCAATCCATCGTCGCTGGGCGGCTCAGCCCGACCCCCGATACTGAGGTGATTTGCACTGCATCCTTAATCCCGCAGGCTTTGATCTTGCCCTTCACACGTCCAACCGGCTTACCCTGAATATCGATATCGCCACAGACTGAACCCTTACGCAGCTTGCGTTTCTTAAGAAAGACGCGTTGTTCCAATTCTTCCGGGCGCACAAACGGGCGGATAGAATTCTCGGGCCCGAGCAATGGTAATTCAGCGGGACGGACTGCAGCGGCCGTTATCTGCGGCGAAGCGGGCCGTAGCACAGGCCGGATGTTGGGGGTGACGATTGCCACCATCGCTTGGGTGGTTTCCGGGCGCGTCAACGGCACAATAGAAGTTTCAGGCGCCGCCGCATTTGCAGTCGTTGCCGCCAAAGCAACGCAGAAAATCAAATGGCTGCAACCGATCTTTCTCATGTCGATGTTTTTCCCCGCCCGAAATCTGGCGCATCCGTATCCTGGCCCGCATCAATGATGCCGCGGCGGATCGCCCGTGTGCGCGTAAAGTAGTCGAACAATTGCTCTCCGTCACCTGTTCGGATGGCCCGCTGTAGCGCAAAGAGCTCTTCCGTAAACCGGCCCAGAATCTCCAGCGTTGCGTCTTTGTTGGTCAGAAACACATCACGCCACATCGTCGGGTCCGAAGCCGCGATGCGAGTGAAATCGCGGAAACCAGCTGCCGAATACTTGATGACTTCGGTGTCTGTAACCCGCCGGAGATCATCCGCAACTCCCACCATCGTATAGGCAATCAGGTGAGGTGCGTGCGAGGTGACCGCCAGCACCAAATCATGATGCGCGGCGTCCATCTCATCGACATTCGATCCCAGACCCTCCCACAAAGCCCGCAGGCGAGCGATCGCATCCGGATCGGAATCTTCGACCGGCACCAACAGGCACCAACGGTTGTCGAACAGTTCAGCGAAACCCGATTCAGGCCCGGAATGCTCGGTCCCGGCCAGTGGGTGCGCCGGAATGAAATGAACGCCATCGGGTATGTAAGGTGAGACGGCGTCAATCACGTGACGCTTTACCGATCCTACATCCGACACGGTGGCGCCGGATTTCAAAACCGGCGCAATCTGCTGCGCTACCGGTCCCATTGCGCCAACCGGAACACACAGAACCACCAGATCAGCACCCTCGGCCGCCTCTTGCGCGGTCTCGCAAACCCGGTCACAAAGGCCGATCTGGCGCGCCGTCTCGCGGGTTGCCTCGGATCGCGCATAGCCCGTCACTTCGCCCGCAAGCCCAGCCCGTTTGATTGCCCAAAACATGGACGATGCAATCAGGCCCAACCCGATCAGCGCAACACGGTCGTAAATCTGGCTCATACAGCGCCCCCTTTGAACGCAGTAATCGCTGCAACCACGCGACCGCAGGCGATTTCGTCGCCTACGGTGATCCGCAGCGCGTTTGGCAGGTTGTAGCCCGCGACCCGCCGCACGATCAAACCCTGCGTTTTCAAATAGTCATCGCAGGCTTCCGCCTCGGCCCTGTCAGCAAAGCGGGCGAGGATGAAATTCGTGCATGACACATCGGATGAAACGCCGACCTTCGCCAGTTCATCAGACAACCAAATCCGGAGGCGTGCATTTTCAGACAGGCAGAACCGCAGATATTCCTCATCCCGCACGGCGGCCTCGGCCGCCGCGAGAGCCGTCAGCGATAGGTTGAACGGCTGACGAACGCGGTTCAGCACATCAATAATCTCTTTCGCCGCATAGCCCCAGCCAACGCGCATCCCACCTAGACCGTACACTTTCGAAAACGTCCGGGTCATGATGACATTGCTAAACCGGTCCACCAGCCCCGCGCCTCCATCGAAACCATCGACAAATTCGGCATAGGCACCATCCAGCACCATCAGGCAATCGGCTGGCAATGCATCCGCCAACCTCTGCAATTCGGCGTCAGAGATCATGGTTGAAGTAGGATTTCCCGGATTGGTCACAAAGACAATCCGTGTCTGCCCAGTGACCGCGGCAAGGATGCTATCTACGTCTACACGGCGATCCCTCTCGGGCACCATGACCGGGGTCGCGCCCGCCATTCGCGCGATGATCGGATACATGGAGAATCCATGCTCGGTATATATCACCTCATCACCCGGACCAGCATAGGCCTGCGCCACGAACTGCAACACTTCATCACTGCCGACACCGCAGATGATCCGATTGGAATCCAGTCCGAGCCGTTCAGAAATTGCGGCGCGCAGGCTGGAATGATCGGTGCTGGGATAACGATGCAGCGAAACGGCACTTTCGCGCACCGCTTCGATCGCCTTGGGACTTGGCCCAAACGGGTTTTCGTTGGAACTCAGCTTGATGACATCCGCAACACCGTCAACATGCGACTGTCCGCCCTGATACAGCGCGATGTCCATTATGCCGGGTTGAGGTGTGATCTGGTTCATGAGGGGCTCCACTAGCTTGGCCCCTCATACCTTTCTCAACGGGTTGAGAAAAGCGGCAATTATCTTACGCCGCTTTGAAGCGCGCCGTCGCCGGATCGGCATTGTAGAATGGGACGAATTCCTCGGTCCGGCGCGACAGCTCGTTAACGCTGTCGATAATGAACTGAACGGTCTCTTCGCTCATGAGGTAAGAGAAATTCAACCGCACCCAACCCGGTTTCTTCATTTCCTCACCCTCCGACAGGGCCGCATGCAATTCTTCCGACGCTGCCCGATCAATGCCCAGCAAACGATGCGCATAGGGTCCGGCACAGGCACAGCCGCCACGTGCCTGGATGCCGTAGATATCGCTGAGCATCCGGGTAAACAGCTGCTGATGCACCGGCTGCCCATTCCGATCACACACGAGGAACGAGAATATCGGCAGGCGGTGTGCATTCTCGGCACCTAGCAATGTCAGATGTGGGTTGTCGGACCACCCATCCAACGCCATGCGGTTACACTGCGCCTCACGCTGTGCGATTTCATCCGTTCCGACCGCATCCTTGACAATGAAGGCCAGGGCCGCGCGAATGTCTCCGATCACATTTGGTGTACCCGCCTCTTCTCGTGTCGCGAGATCGGCGCTGTAGTCGTGCCGCCAAGGCGAGACAAAGCTGACAGTCCCACCGCCGGGCCAACTCGGACACGTCCGCTTCACAGCGCATTGGTTAACGACCAGAACACCCGACGCCCCCGGCCCACCCGGAAACTTATGCGGAGAGACAACGATCGCGTCCTTCCGCGCATCTTCCGGCCCCATGTCCATTGGCAAATAAGGTCCACCACCCGCATAGTCCCATACCGCAAGCGCACCATGCTCTTTCAGCATCCGCGTCACTGGATCAGGGTCGGTGATGATGCCGGTGACGTTTGACGCCGCTGAGAATGACCCAATCACAAGATCGGAATCTGCGTGTTCGATCAGCACCGCCTTTAGCGCCTGCATATCGGGACCGCCGTCAACGGCTTCTGGAATCTCGATCACCCGCGCCTTGCTTTCACGCCACGGCAGAATGTTCGAATGATGCTCATACGGACCGATCAAAACGACCGGCTGATTAGCCTCTTGCACTCCCAGCAGACTAACCAGCCGGTTAAGACCCGCTGTAGCGCCAGACCCGGTAAAGATCACCGCGTCCTCTTCCTTGGCGCCAACTATGCGGGCGATCTCGGCCCGCGCCTCGCGGCGCAAACGGGTTATATAGGAACCGCAATAGGAGGCTTCGGTGTGGCTGTTGGCATAGAACGGCAACACATGCTCGGCCACGAAATTTTCGACCTGTCGCAACGCGCGACCCGAGGCAACGTAGTCCGCATACACAAGCGGCACGTCCCCATGCAGACCCGGGATGAGTACCCCCTCACCGATCAGCCCATCACGCAGAGTATTTCCGTGAGCAGCAGATTGAATTTCTGCGCGAAAGTTGGACAAGGTCATAACACAGGCTCCATATTGCTAACTCCAATATGATTGATCCATCCTGTGGAAACCTCACAATTTTATGCTTTATGTGTCCGAGTTTTGTGTCATATGAGTTTATATGGAGAAAAAATTAGATCAAATTGACACGCGTCTTCTGAAGGAACTGCAAAAAGACGCAACACTTTCCCAGCGAGAATTGGCAGATAGGGTCGGCCTGTCCCAAAATGCCTGCTGGCGAAGAATAAAGGCCTTGAACAACGCGGGTGTCCTGCAAGGTTCTACGGCGCGCATCGCGCGTGAAAAGCTTGGGCTGAATCTGGTGGTTTTCGTCATGCTACGCACGCGCCACCACTCTGCCCAATGGTTGCAGGCCTTTCGCAGTCATGTCCTGACCATTCCTGAAGTGGTCGATTTCCATCGCATTGGCGGCGACTATGACTATCAACTCAAGGTCGTTACAGAAGATATGGCCTCTTACGACAAAGTCTATCAACGCCTCATCGATAAGATCGAACTGGACAGCGTCACCTCCTATTTCGCAATGGAGGCCATTGCCGAAAGTCGCCCGCTTCCTATCTGATCCGCCTCTTCATCTGGCCAAATATATCTCGGGGGAGTCGCGCAGCGACTGGGGCAGAGCCCCATCAAAACAAAAAAGACCGCGCTGAAAGCGCGGCCCTTAAGCTCAACGGGTCGGCGAAGATTAGTTCTTCGCGTAGAATTCGACGACCAGGTTCGGTTCCATCATAACCGGGTAAGGCACATCGCTCAGGCCCGGTGCACGCACGAAAGTCGCGGTCATTTTCGAGTGGTCGGCGTCGATGTAGTCAGGCACATCACGCTCGGCCAAGCCGACAGCTTCCAGGACAACGGCCAACTGCTTGGACTTATCACGCACTTCGATAACGTCGCCTTCTTTGACGCGATAGGACGGGATGTTGACCCGCTTGCCGTTCACTTTAACGTGGCCGTGGTTCACGAACTGACGTGCGGCGAACACGGTCGGAACAAACTTGGCGCGGTAAACAACGGCGTCCAGACGGCGCTCCAGCAGACCGATCAGGTTTTCACCGGTGTCGCCTTTGACACGCTCAGCTTCTGCATAGATGCGGCGGAACTGCTTCTCGGTCAGGTCGCCGTAGTAGCCTTTCAGCTTCTGCTTGGCACGCAGCTGCAGACCGAAGTCAGACAGTTTGCCCTTGCGGCGCTGGCCATGCTGGCCAGGGCCGTATTCACGACGATTAACCGGGGATTTCGGACGACCCCAGATGTTTTCGCCCATCCGGCGGTCGATTTTGTACTTGGCAGACGTGCGTTTGGTCACGGCTGATCTCCTTCTTTAGATTGAGGCCCCGATGGGCCACTATGAAGGGCGTTGTCCTCTTGAGGTTTCCCCCATGACAGGCATCCCCTCGCGGGGGCCACCAACACCAATGAAGCCGCGCTTATATCCCTGCTTCGGCCAGAGTCAACACGCCACAGCAAGCAAAGGGTAGGATTTCTGCTTAGAGTTGGAATCTTTCTGAGAAGTATCCGTTATTCAGCGGCCCAACCGGCAGTATTTGATAGACTTACCGGCACTGAACTTGCATTTGCGCGAGCCGCCGGGAACACGACAACCTTGTCGTCATAACCGCTGTCAATCTCAACAGGTTCAATATGCGAAGCTGCCAAACTGACCCAGAAATCTTGATCAGGCTCAGGGCATCCATCCTCAAACACAAGCACCAGAGACGCTTCGTTCACCTCACGCACCAGCTCGGCAACGAAAGTCTGAGCCCCGTTTGACAACTCGATCTTGGCACTTTCGTTGATCTCGCCGGGGTTGGCGAAACTGGCTCTGGCCGCCAATATAGATCCAAGACCGGTGGAGCCTGCGTGCAGCGCAACTTGGTCAGCACTTGCGGCGAGTTGGACCCCTCGCCCCCTCCAGGACCAAGAGCTACCAACGCGCAAGTGGGCCAAAGGCGCCGCCTCAAGCCCGTCAACTTCCGTCTGTGTCCAAAATATTGCTATCCGACCGTTACAACCGGTTCTCATCTGTCCGCCCGCACTTTTACTCATCCCACAAGTAACTGTGCTTGTGTATCAACGAAAAAATGGGCGGAAAAGAGACCGAAATGCAGCAATCACGAAAATGTTGCTAAAGAACAGCCTCATATTGATACTTTTCGTCGAATGTTGGTGAACGTCTGGCGCACTGCGCTAGACCCTAGGCTCATTGAATTTCGGAGCCTGAAAATCTCTGCGAGTGCGATGGCTGATGGGAACACTTTCAGCCATCTTTCGTAGCGGGTTTCTACTCGGCCCCATTCATTCAAGCGACCGAATATGATCTTGATGCGGTTTCGGCGTTTGAGCCTGTGTGTATCTTTTCGGACAGGCTTCTCGCGTGACTTTCTGCCGGGGATGTATGGGCGTATCCCTTTGTCTTTCATAGCCTTTCGGAACCAGTCAGAATCGTAACCCCGATCAGCAATCATCCAATCGGCGGCTGGTAGGCTGCTCAGAAGTGCCCTGGCACCCGTGTAGTCACTGATCTGATCGACAGTTATGAAAGACCGGATTGGGTGGCCAGAAGCATCGCTGACGGCATGCAACTTGGCGCTCATTCCGCCGTTGGCACGCCCAATCAGGCACCAGCGCCCCTTTTTTCAACCTTAGGCTTGAAGCCCTGCGATGTGCCTTCAGATACTCGCGCAGGCTCAATTGAACGCATGGCGTTCGCCTGCTCACTTTTATCATGATCGCCCTGTGATCGGAATGGTCCGAAGCCAGCCTTTCCATGATCCGTGCAAACACGCCGTTGTCGCTCTAACGTTTTTAGCAGTTGTAGAGCGTCTTGGGTGGGCCATACTCCTTCGGAGCATCGGACCAGCCCCGTATCGGACTAGCCGACCTTGAACTCGCTTTTCAATCGCTGCTACCGAAATTCACACTAAACGCTTGGCAATTCCGTTTGCGGTTGTTGCAAAAAATTGGCAATCACGCTGCCTTGTAATGGTTGAAAACTTCTGTGGTGCCATCCTTACCGATCAGGAAAACCGAATAGGCTTCCCGCTCACTCTCCGGCCCCATACCAGGTGAGCCATAGGGCATACCTGGCACTGTCAGCCCGACCGCATCAGGGCGTTCGGCCAACAAACGCCGGATGTCCGCCGGGGGCACATGACCTTCTATGACATAGCCCTCGAGCAAGCCCGTGTGACAGGACGCCATCTCTTCTGGAATACCCTTGTTAGCTTTGTATTCAGACAAAGTCTCCCAGGAGGCATTCTGCACTTCCATCTCGAATCCTTCGCGTTGCATAATATCAATCCACGCGCCACAACACCCGCATGCGGGGTCCTTGAGAACCTTCACCAGCGGTAAGGTCGTTGCAAATGTAGGTGAAGCCAGGGCGATGCCGGAGGCGCTGAGGCCAGCCAGGAAAAGGCGTCGGTCAAGTTTCGTGGTGGTCATGTCATTTCCTTTCCGTGTTTACGCCTGCGCTGTGATATTCGGTCTTGTGACCGAAATCGCAGGCAAGTGCTATGATTTGTGTAAAGCAAGCGATCATGACCAGCCCTGTTTCTGTTCGCTTTCGGTGCATAGCGCACGCATATCGCAACCGCTTGGATAAGATGAGCGCCAAGGCAAATACTGATAGTTTAGCCTCTCTTCCACGCATAATAATCTCCTGGCGACCGCAGTGCATGCTCGAACAGAAACAATTTGAAAACCCGCACTTTCGGGACTTTGGATGTTAGGATATTTGTGGAGGAAGATTGGGCGTCAGAGGCGTTTGAGAATCATGGTTATCAGTGTCCATGTTACGGTTTCTCTGGCCATAAGCTTCCACCAAAACCACAGGTCCTAATTGGGTCGGGTTTTCACCTACGCAACAGGTTCCAGTGTGGCATGCCCCGCCACAACTCATGCAGTCGTCCGCGCAATCTTGATCGGTGGTAGAATGAAAACGGCGATTGTTGTGTTTGAATTCAGATGCTTTTGACGCGATCGAAACGCCATACTGTTTGTGGCTGTCTGCGATCTCAAAGTCGTTGTTTGCAAAAGCAACAGAGCCGATGATTGTCACAGTAAGACAGACGCACACTAAAAGCGTTTCTCTTAAAACAGGGATCAACTCATTCACCGTACTGCGGTCGTAGTGTGATCGTGGCAACGTGCTGACCCGAAGCCAACAAAACTACAATTGATAGCGCGGCACGCACTAGAGAAGAGCGGATTGCCACGTCTGAAGAAAAAGATTGCCAAACTTGGAGGCAGATCAAACAACAAGGTCAACTACGCTTGGCCCAAGTTTTTTAGAATTGGACAGTCTGGGCGGTGGTCGCCGGCGCATTCTTCGATCAGATGAGACAGTGTTTCATGCATCGCCTTCAGATCGGAAATCTTATCTTCGATCTCTTTCAGATTCTGTTTTGCAATTTCTTTCACGTCCGCGCTTGCGCGTTCTTTGTCCTCGTAAAGCGCCAGTAGCGAACGACAATCCTCAATAGTAAAGCCCAATGAGCGGGCCCGCCCGATGAAGGCCAGCTTGTGCAGTTCCTTTTCGTCGAAATGGCGATACCCATTGAGGCTCCGCTTGGGTTTGATGAACCCGATATCCTCGTAATAGCGGATGGTTTTGGCAGGCAGACCGGAACGTTCTGCTACATCTCCGATATTCACAGCGGTTCTCCTATTCTATCCAGCAGGCGCTGAACGCAGCATCTGCTCGGTGTTCTGCGAGATCTGTTCTCGCCCAACTTTGATCGGCTTTACCCAGCGCAACCGCAGCGCATTGGTCAGGACAAATACACTGGAGAGAGCCATGGCACCTGCGGCCAAAACCGGCGACAGCAGCGGGCCGCCAAACGGATAAAGCACCCCTGCCGCAACCGGTATGAGCAGTGTGTTGTAGCCGAACGCCCAGAACAGGTTTTGGCGGATGTTACGCATGGTGCGCTGACTAATATCGAAGGCATTGACCACGCCGGTCAGGTCGCCTGACATCAGAACGACATCAGCCGCTTCGATGGCAATGTCAGTGCCTGTCCCGATCGCAATTCCTACCTCAGCTGCCGCCAAAGCAGGCGCATCATTGATGCCATCACCCACAAAGGCCAGTTTTCCGCCATTTGAACGCAAATCCTGCAACGCTGATACTTTACCCTCGGGCAGAACTTCAGCCACGACATGATCGATGCCAAGCTGCGCTGCAATGGATTTGGCAGTAGCGGCATTGTCGCCGGTGATCATCGCTATTTTCAGGCCCAGCCCGTGCAGAGCTTCGATTGCGTCCGGCGTGGTGGTTTTGATTGGGTCCGCCACAGCGATTACGGCCGCGATAGCCCCGTCTACGGCAGCATAAAGTGGAGTCTTTCCGTTGATTGCGAGTTCAGCGCCCCGATCAGACAACGCGCCCATTTCTACCCCTTCGCGACTCATCAGGCGGTCGGCCCCGATCAGGATTTTATGGCCTTCGACTGAGGCGCTTACCCCGTAACCGGTGATCGACGTGAAGTCTTCTGGCTTGGAAAGCTCCAGACCACGGGTTTCTGCCGCGCGCACGATGGCTGTGGCGATTGGATGTTCGGAAGTGACCTCAACGGCAGCAACAAGGTGCAGAACCTCGTCTTCGGTCATTCCTTCGGCCACAATCAGGTCGGTCAGCTCCGGACGCCCTTCGGTCAGGGTGCCCGTCTTGTCCACCGCAACAACGGTGGTTTCCTGCAGCATTTGCAAGGCATCGCCCTTTCGGAACAGGACGCCCATCTCGGCAGCGCGGCCAGTGCCGACCATGATGGAAGTAGGTGTGGCCAACCCCATGGCGCAGGGGCAAGCAATGATCAGTACCGCAACCCCGGCCACCAACGCCAGGCTAAGCGCGGGATCGGGTCCGAACAACATCCATACCAGCACTGTTACAACGGCCACTGCGATCACTACCGGCACAAACCACAGCGTGATGCGGTCGACCAGGCCTTGAATCGGAAGCTTGGCACCCTGTGCTTGTTCGACCATCTGAATGATCTGGGCCAACATAGTGTCTGCGCCGATCTTTTCAGCACGGTACGTCAATGCACCCGCGCCATTTACGGTCCCCCCGACCACAGTTGCGCCCTCGGTTTTTTCGACGGGAACCGGCTCTCCGGTGATCATGCTTTCATCGACATATGACGCGCCGGTCATTACGGCACCATCCACCGCGATTTTTTCGCCCGGTCGAACGTGCACAATATCCCCTACAACGATCTGCTCAATCGGTAGCTCGACAACCGATCCGTCGCGCTCAACTCGTGCTGTTTTTGCCTGCAGACCGACCAGTTTTCGGATCGCTTCACCAGTTCGGCCCTTGGCGCGCGCCTCGAGGAACCGCCCAAGCAATATAAGAACCACGATTACCGCAGCGGCCTCGTAGTAGACATTTGCGGTTCCGGCAGGAAGAATATGCGGCGCGAAGGTCGAGATCAGTGAGAACCCATATGCCGCCGAAGTGCCCAGGGCCACCAGAGAGTTCATGTCCGGCGCGCCTTTGACCAAGGAAGGGAATCCCTTGGTGTAGAACTGCAAGCCTGGCCCAAAAAGAACGATCGTGGTCAGAAGGAATTGCAGGTAATAGCTGTTCTGGATGCCTATGGTGCTCGCTATCAGGTGGTGCATGCCCGGAATAACATGCGAGCCCATTTCGAGAATGAATACCGGCAATGCGAGCAAGGCGGCGAAGCTTGTTCGCCGCGCCAAATGGCTGATCTCTGCCGCTTTGCGGTCGTGTGGTTCGGTTTGCGTTGCGGATCGCAGGCTCGCCGGATAGCCAGCAGACGCCGCATGCGCCGCTATGGCTTCGGGTGTTGTGACTCCCTCAGCATAACGCACAGTTGCACTTTCAGTGGCCAGATTGACCGACGCGGACAAGACGCCGCCATCGGCTTCCAGGGCTCGTTCAACGCGCCCTACACAGGATGCGCAGGACATGTTCTGAATATCCAGAGTGACCTCTGCCGTCCGCGCCGGATATCCGGCGCGGTTTAACGCATCAGCAATGGCCGCTTTATCGGCTGGATCGCGGAAATCGACCTGAACGCTTTCGCTGGCGAGATTAACCGAAGCGGTATCTACCCCTGGAACATCTTTCAAAGCGCGCTCGACGCGCCCAACGCAGGAAGCACAGCTCATACCCTGAACCTGGAAACGCGCATGTGAATTTTCAGTCATATTGTCACCACGTATGTTCTGCTGACGGGCAACATAAGGGTTCCAGCAAGTGGAAGGTCAAGGGATGAGGCTGACTTTCTTTCTCATCATCCATGACGACGCTAAGTATCCCGGATATGAGCTGCGGGCTCCGCAAGTCAGTTATAGACAAAGCCATTGACACAGTAAGTTCCTCCGCACAGTTGAACTTTGACATGAAAAACCGCAGGGTACGTGTCTAAAGCGCTAATCAACTTGATCATATCCTTGCAGCTCTGAGTCCGAGGGATGCGAAGCCACGGTCGCAACAGAAGTTTAGGAGCGCACATGCTGTCGTCCCTTAGTTCTATCTTGCGTCTCTGACTGCCTCGATTAGCCGGGTCATTTCATCTTCGGCGATCAGACCCGGGGCAAGCGCATCTCCAATGACAAACGAAGGGGTGCCACTGAAGCCAAGCTGCCGGGCCAATTCCATGGACACCTGAATATGCGCGTCGACTTCCGGCGCCTCCATGTCTGCGCGCAATTGATCCTCGTCCAGGCCAAGTTCCCGAACAACTTTCAGGACACTGGCCTCAGTGGCACGACCGTTCAGAGCCATAAGCGCCCAATGAAATTCTTCATATTTTCCCTGATTACGTGAGGCAAGCGCGGCGCGTGCCGCGAAGTCGGAACCTTCTCCGAGTATGGGCCATTCTCGGTAAACAACTCGGACTTCGGAATCGCCTGCGATTAAGTTTTTCACGACCGGGGCCGCGCGTTTGCAATATGGGCAGTTATAGTCAAAAAACTCGACTACGGTTACATCACCTTCCGGGTTTCCGATGACAGGCGCATTCGGATCCTGTTCCAGCAATTCACGCTGATTTTCCAAGACGTTTCCAATGGCTTCGGCTTTTGCCTGATCTTCGCGCTGTTGAAGCAATTGAATCGCTTGCATGATGATTTCGGGGTTTTCCATAATGGCTTCCAGAGCCAGCCGTTTTACATCGGAGTCAGACAATTCGTCAGCACTCGCCATAGCAGCACCAATCGACATAGTGATGGCAATTAAGCCTGCAAAAAATCGTTTCACGTCAGTTTCCTTCCGTTTGTTCTGCCTCGGTGCGCTGCTCTTGCAGCTTGCGTTCCCGATCCGGCCAACTCTCCTTGATGAAGGCGAGGATGTCCCAGATTTCCTGATCCGACAGAGTGTACTCGAAACCTGGCATACCGCTTTTGACGTCAGTGACACCCATCTGCTTCAAAGTTTGGTACCCGCCAAGCTTTGTATAATCGAACAACAGCTTGTCGCCGTGATGCCAGGTGTGCCCTGTTCGGTCATGCGGGGGAGCTCGCAAGACGCCATCTGGATCAGGTGTCTGCCAATCTGGTTGACCCTCCAGACTTGCCCCGTGGCATGACGCGCAGTTTTCGGCATACAAAACTGCACCACGTGCCGAATCCGCTGATGCACCGTTTTGTGCGCGCCCGCTCAGGCCCCAGCCAGCGACCGCGACAATGATCACCATAGCAGCTAGTGACACCCATTTCGCCGCGCTCTTGTTCATCACGCCACGCTCAGCCAGGTCTTCATTCCAGCGGCCTGATGCGACAGCATGTGGCAATGAAACAGCCAGTCCCCCGGGTTATCCGCAACGAACGCAATCTCCCGCGTTTCCATCCGGTCAACCAGTATTGTGTCTCGCAGCGGTCCCAGGCTCCCGTTCGGCAGAACTTCCTGAAAGTGCGTCCCGTGCAAGTGCATGGCGTGCGCAAAGACAGTGTCGTTCTGCATCTGAATAAGGACTATGTCGCCACGCGAAACAGAAGCGAGCGGGTCTTCGGGTAACCCTGCGACTCCGTTGAATGTCCAGATCTGTCCTTCCTGAACCAACTCATTAGCGCTCATGACTTGGCCGTTGTAAGTACCTTGACGCAGTCCGCCCATCGCCCCGCCTTCCATCACCAATGGAACCTTTAAGGCGTCAGAAACATCTTCAAGAAAAGAAACAGGGTTGGGTGGCAGAGCGTCGATCTCACCGCGGCTGGCAGATGTACCGCTTCCCGAAACCGGGATCTCAGCGATAACAAATGATTCATCGCGTTCGTGAAGAGTTATTTGAACGGCTTCGTTCGATTCCGCTGTGACGTCGACGATCAAATCTGCTCGCTGCGCAGGTCCGAAAACAAGTGTTTCGAAATCTTCTGGCTGCCTTACAGGCATGCCATCATAAGCGACCAGTTTCCCGTTTGCGCCACCTACTGACACATACATGATCCGATCAGTTGCCACGTTGACCATTCGAATTCGCAATCGCTGGTTCGTCAAAACTTCGGTCATTGGCGATATGCGCGCGTGAACGTAGTTTCCCATCCGACCTGCATGGGTCCAATCATGCATTGCACCAAAATCATCTACTATTTGAGCGTCTTTACCCAACCGCCAATCATCCAGAAGGATCGTGATGTCATGGTCCGTGTCCGGCGGGTCCGTTTCGTCGACGATGAACGCGCCGTAAAGGCCCCTGGCCACTTGTTCCGTTGACTGGTTGTGAGAGTGATACCAGAAGGTCCCCGCGTCCTTCAGAGGCAAGTCATACTGAAATTCGCCGCCGATTGGTACAGCCTCCTGCGTAAGGCCCGGCACCCCGTCCATATTGTTCGGAACCCGCAATCCGTGCCAATGGATTGCTGTAGGCTGAGGTAGCGAGTTCAGGAGTGTCCGGCGAACCGTTTCGCCTTGCCGGGCTCGAATTTCAGGGCCCGGAACACCGCCATCATATCCCCATATCTCGGTTTCCGGATAGTTGTTGGGGGCAACACGCGCCAATCCTGAACGCGCCTCGATTATTCGGGGGGCGGTAGCCGCCCTCCCGATAGTCGGCACCGCGAACAATGCCGACGTGCCTGCAACGAATTGCCTGCGATTGAGCTTCATTAGGACTTCCTTCCAAAGAATACTTGATCTCGCACTGGATTATCCCCCGTCGTGTACATCCAGCAGATAGGTCGCCATTGCCTTCAGGTCTTCGTCTGTTAGAAAGCTGGTGCCATAGTTTACGACCTCTCCCATGGCGCCGCCGAAGACATCGCCATCAGGCATGACGCCGGTGCGCAACGCGTAGGCCAGATCATCAACTGTCCACCCACGCATTTGCAGGGTCTCAAAGTCGATGGCCGGTGCCTTGTCACCGCCTGGCAGCGAGTCACTTCCCTTGAAGTGTTCCGTGTCCGAATTTCTTGCGCCAGCCAGGTTTCTCCCGGTGTGACAGGCGGCACAATGCGTGGCACCTTCAACGAGTAACCGGCCCCGGTTCCATACATCATCATTGCCCGGCACGGGATCGGTCCGCGGCGGTTCCAAAAATGCCGCCCGCCACAGCTTCAGGCCCCATCTCTGATTGAAGGGGAACACCATTTCCTGCTCTTTTGACGGTTCCGCTACCGGTGCAACCGTTTTCCAGGCGGCCCAGAGATCGGCGATGTCCTGATCTGTGAAATTCGCATAAAACGGATAAGGAAAGGCCGGGTAGTAGGGCTGCCCGTCTGGCGACACACCCTGACGCACAGCGCGGGCAAATTCCTCGATGGTCCAATCACCGATCCCGTGATCGGGATCTGTGGTCAAGTTCGGCGAAAAGAGCGTGCCGAACGGGGTATCCAACTCCACCCCACCGGCCAAGGGCGCACCTCCTTTGGCAAAGTCTGTGTGGCAGGCGATACAGCCGCTTGCCCTTGCCAGATACGCCCCGCGGTTAACGTCACCTTGAATGTCGAGAGCTTGTAAGGGCTGGCCAATCGGCCAAGCCATCACAGCAACAAACCCTGCTGACGCCGTAACGGCGGTAGCAAGACCCAACCGTATTATCGGCTTCATGATGCATTCCTATTCCGACCGAAATCGCGTGTGACACGCCGAGCATGTCTGGCTCAGCATCATGAACACACCATCTGCCGGCATTTCAGACAGCTGTGCTAAGTTTGGACTGCCAGCCATCATCCCGCTGCCCATCATGGAACCACCTCCCATCATGGAACCACCTCCCATCATGGATTTGCCGCCCATCATGCCGGAACCATGACCCGATCCGGACGCCATCAGCCCGTTGTCTGCCGAAAGCGCAAGGCCTTTTGAGTAGATTTCCAACTGTCTGGCTATTTCTGTAAAGGAACCCCAATCCTGCCAGATTTGCGATTTGGCCTCCGAGGGTTTGCCATCAGATCCCTCTGGAAACAGCTTAGTCATGCTCTCACCGGCGTGGCTTCCGATTTTCTTGGCTTCGCTTCGTACCGTTTGCGCATTGTAGGGCGTTTTCCCCTGCATCATCGGTGTAAGGACCTTCATGCTGTCCTTCATCGCGGACATACCGTCCATGCGTTCTTTGACGACGCCGTTTGCGCCACCATGCGCTAAGGCGGCCGCCGCAAATAGAGAAACCAGGGCCACGCCTGTAGTCATTTTTAGAAAGTTCATTTATTTGTCCTTTTCGTCTGCTTCGACGCGCCCATCTTGAGCGCAATTCGACTCGTCAGATCAGGACACGCGGCGGTGGTGGGTCAAACGCGATAATACTAAGAACCCGGTATTGAGCTCGAGGTATCGAGTATCTTCGTTCCGTGCCTTGGGGACCAGGCAGTGTTGGACCCATCAAAAATAGTCCAACAGCGTTGCAGATCGCTCCGCCATGACAATGCCCGGGATGACCCTGCTTGACATGTTCGACGTCCGCAGAGTCGGTTTGGTCAATCACATGCTGTGAATCACCGCCATGTGCATGAGCAGAATCGGCCGTCACAAGTAGCCCGCCAATAGCCAGCGCAATTGACAGGATGGAGTAACGAATTGCTGTGCCCACTCGACTCGTCACCTTCAGAAAATCCCGTTTTCTTGCTGCAACTCTCTTATGTACGCCACGATGCCCTTCACATCCGCGCGGGTCAAACCATCGACCGGCGGCATGTTACCGAACTTCCAATGGTGTGCCCGAACACCATTCTGGACGGCCACGTAAAATGCCTCGTCCGAATGGTGGCTTGGTTCATAGATTTTATGCACCAATGGTGGTGCAAGGCCCTCCAGACCAGTTGCATTCCCGCCATGGCACGCCGAGCATTTTGCGTCGAATGCCACTTTGCCGACGGCCGCAAATTCGCTTAGCTGGTCCGGTAGATTGACGTTTTGGATTGGATCTCCCGACGCCAGCGTCGACGTATCAGGTGTCGTCATCGAATGGCCAGCTGGTTGCTGATTGAGATTGTAGACGATTGCGACGGCACCTGCGATCGCCACACCGCCTATCATGAGTGTAAGTTTATCCATTTTACTATTTCACGTCGTTGTCAGTTACCGAGCTTAAGCACCTGTCCAGAAAAGCCGACTTGACCATGGTCAGATCAGTTTTACCTGCGTGCCTACAGCGGCCAGCTCGAACAATTCCGCAATCTGATCGTTATATAAGCCGATGCAGCCATTGGAGGATCTTCTTCCGATCTTGCGTGTGTCGTTGGTGCCGTGGATCCGGTAGTATTGCCAGCTCAAATATAGTGCATGTGTCCCCAGAGGATTCTCCGGACCCGGGCCCACATAGTCGGGCCAAGCGGGGTTGCGCTTTTTCATTGCTGGTGTCGGTCGCCAAGATGGCCCCTCAACCTTGCGAGTTACTGTGGTGTAGCCCAGCCTTGTAAGGTCTTCCGTCAGCGGCACGCTGGTTGGATACATCCGATAGACGCTCTCGTCTTCTGACCAATATTGCAGGACCTTGGACTGTGTATCGGACAGGATCACACCATTCTTAAGCGTATCAAAGTGATCCTGCCATTTAGCAACGCGGAATGAGGAAACATTCCGGCGCGTCCCCTCGGTTGTCATCGATTGGGCCCAAACGGCCGGTGCTGGAAAAAGAGTTGTCGCAGCAAACGCGGCAATCACTCCGCGTCGCGTAACAGCCTTTCTATCCTTGTTCGGTTTCATGCCTGCCACCCCAAACGTGTATTCTTGCTTTTCGACTCATTTGGGCTGTATGCCCGGTTCCCGCGCTGGAAGGTCAACAAACAACAGGTTTTGCGTAAGGGAAATTTCGTCTGGAATACTGCTGCCGTAGGCACATGGGGCGGTTTCAAAGGTGGCTTCAGATCGTCAAGCCATTGTGAAAATCCAACTTTTCTTAGACATAATGCCAGTTCGCTTTCAGAAAGAGCTTTATTTTCTGCACCGATCAAACACAATAAAAGCAACGTTAACAATCGCTTAGATTCTGGTGAATTGATTTGATCAGCTGCCGGTGCGAAGGTATCAGATACTAAGAATGACAATCATGCTGGTCGAAGCACGATTCTCGTAGGAACTTGGGGACAGCAACCGCTGGGTAAATTCGTATCGAAATTCGCGCCGCATGAACTACGCACAATCAGAGTCTCCACTTCATTGGCAAGTGGTTGATCGAAGTGCGCTAATAACGCTTCCATTGCTTCGTCAGTGGTCCTACGGGGCGCTACGCAAAGGATTTAGTAGATAGGCTCCAAGTGCTCATATTCGTCTGAAGTTAGTGTGAGTGGCTCTCGGGCAAACGCAAAACAGGGGAAAAAAGCTGCGTTGATTATATGTTTAGCAATTTTCATCATCCGCTCTTAGATATTCAATCTGACTTTCTAAACACTCTGAAAATGAGATTAGGAAATGTCCGAAGCATTAAACGGACACCAAAGCGGCCAAATCTCTCCGCTCGTCAGGGCATCTCGCGCTGATCTCCGCGCCTATCGCCGCCGACAAAGCCCAACGATACTCGCGGGCGAAGCTCGCCAAGAAGTTAAAGTGTCATCCGCTATTTATTGCCAGGATTGAGATCGGCCAAAGGCGCATAGATGTGCCAGAACTTGTTATACTATCGCGCGCACTTAGCATTTCCCCGGAGCAGTTCTTAAAACTTGTCGCAGACGCAATGCCACTCGACGAACGAGTTTAGGGTGCTGCTCTATTAAAGGTTCAAGGTTTGAACCTGCACCTGACGCTTGAAGAACTGCAAAGTACTCCAAAGCAAATGTTTGGAACAAATGCCATGCATTAAGTCGCACAGAGACGCCGAAGCAACTCGCCAAAGGTGCTTCGGTCGACAAGGCCAGTAAATTTCCTTCAGACAAGAAACGTAAAAAAAACTAGCGCTTCTTGGGTTCCGTCAGCAGGTCGGCAGATCGCAGTTAGAGGTCATTTGGTGACAACAATGGCCGTGTCGCCTGAAGCCCCACAACATCAAGTCCTCTTCCGCCAAATCAGCCACATTTAGAATGACCGCAGCTGCGGCAGGTCATGCAGCCTTCGATCATCACCATGTCGAACTGACCACAGGATGGGCAAGCCTTGCCACGCGGGGCGTCCATGTTGACCACCTGCGCCTGAGGATCGGATTTCAGGCCCATGCCTTCGCCCTCAAGGAAGCCGATATTGACCATGTGTTGCTCGATCACGCCGCCAATCGCGGCCAGAATGGACGGAATGTATTTGCCTTTGACCCAGGCCCCGCCGCGCGGGTCGAACACAGCTTTCAGTTCCTCGACCACAAAGGACACATCGCCACCGCGTCGGAACACGGCCGATATCATCCGGGTCAAAGCCAGCGTCCAAGCATAATGCTCCATATTCTTCGAGTTTATGAACACCTCGAAGGGGCGACGGCGTCCGCCAATGACGATATCGTTGATTGTCAGATAAATTGCGTGCTCGCTGTCCGGCCATTTCAGCTTGTAAGTCGACCCTTCAAGCGATTGTGGGCGATCCAGCGGTTCGGACATATAAACGACCTCGCCTCCGTCAACCTCATGCGGGGCATCCGCGCTTTCACCTGGCGCTTTGTCGTCGCTTTCCGATACGCTCAGAACCGAGCCGGTCACATCGTTTGGCCTATAGGTCGTGCAGCCTTTGCATCCCTGATCCCAGGCCTGCATATAGACGTCTTTGAAGGCTTCAAAGCTGATATCTTCGGGACAGTTGATCGTCTTCGATATCGAACTATCGATCCACTTTTGCGCCGCCGCCTGCATTTTTACGTGATGGGACGGGCTTAGTGTTTGCGCATTCACGAAATACTCGGGCAATTCGGCTTCGCCAAACTTGTCGCGCCACATCTGCACCGCATAGTCCACAACCTCTTCTTCGGTGCGCGAACCGTCCTTTTGCAGCACCTTGCGCGTGTAGGCATAGGCAAAAACCGGCTCGATCCCCGAAGACACGTTGCCCGCATACAGCGAAATCGTACCCGTCGGTGCGATCGAGGTCAGTAGCGCGTTGCGGATGCCGTGTTCGCGGATTGCGTCGCGCACATCGTCATCCATCTGTTGCATGGTGCCGCTGGCCAGATATTTCTCGGCGTCAAACAGTGGGAAAGCGCCCTTTTCCCTCGCCAAATCGACCGACGCCAGATACGCGGCGCGCGCGATCGCGTGCAACCAGCGTTCGGTCTGACGCGCCGCCTCGTCCGAGCCGTAGCGCAGACCCAACATCAACAGCGCATCGGCCAGACCAGTCACGCCCAGCCCGATACGGCGCTTGTCCTGCGCCTCGGCTTCTTGTTCGGCCAGCGGGAATTTCGACGCGTCCACCACGTTGTCCATCATGCGAACGGCGGTGGCCACCAGCTCTTGCAAGGCCTCCTCGTCCAGATGCGCGGCATCCTCGAACGGCTCGGCAACCAACCGTGCCAGATTGATCGAACCCAGCAGACAGGCACCATAAGGCGGTAGAGGTTGTTCTCCGCACGGGTTGGTCGCCGAGATCGTCTCGACGTAATTCAGATTGTTCGCCTGATTGATCCGGTCGATAAAGATCACGCCCGGCTCGGCATAATCATAGGTGGCCTGCATGATTTTGTTCCAAAGATCCCGCGCCTGAACGGTGTGATAGACCTTTCCGTCAAATACCAGATCCCACGGTCCATCGGCCTTGACGGCCTCCATGAATGGATCGGTGACCAGAACCGACATGTTGAACATGCGCAAACGCGCCGGGTCGGATTTCGCGGTGATGAACTGTTCGATATCCGGATGGTCGCAGCGCATGGTCGCCATCATCGCACCACGACGCGAGCCTGCAGACATGATCGTGCGGCACATGGCGTCCCAGACGTCCATAAAGCTTAGCGGGCCCGAGGCATCCGCTGCGACCCCTTTCACATCGGCGCCGCGCGGACGGATGGTTGAGAAATCGTAACCGATCCCCCCGCCCTGCTGCATGGTCAGCGCGGCCTCTTTCAGCATGTCGAAGATACCGCCCATGCTGTCGGGGATCGTCCCCATCACAAAGCAGTTGAATAGAGTTACCTGTCGCGCGGTGCCCGCCCCGGCGGTGATGCGGCCAGCAGGAAGGTATTTGAAATCCTCTAGCGCCTCATAGAATTTTTTTTCCCAATGCGCCGGGTCTTCTTCCACACGCGCCAGATCACGAGCTATGCGCCGCCAGCTGTCCTCGACTGTCTGATCGATGGGCGTACCATCCGCCTGTTTAAAGCGGTATTTCATATCCCAGATCTGCTCGGCGATGGGGGCGGCAAAGCGGCTCATTGGTGATTCCCTGTGCTGAAAGAGGCATTCAGATTAGCCCAGATCACATCTAAACCACAACACCTTGATGACAAGCGCATGAGGGCTACAATATAGGGATCACCCTTGGGACGACTCTGTGGGAAAGCTGTGGATAAGTACGTAAACCTCATCAAACTTTCGGTTGGGTCAGAAAGCGTCGACACGCTGATGGCATGGCAAGACAGCCGCAAACCACTCTATGAGGACGGATACCCGCGCCACGTCACCCGCATGTGGCCCAAGCGCGACGCTGAAATTCTGAATGGCGGGTCGATCTATTGGGTGATCAAAGGTATGGTCCAGTGCCGTCAGCGCATCCTGCGGCTGGATGAAGTCCGTGGTGAGGATGGCATCCGCCGCTGCGCCATCGTCCTGGACCCCGAGGTACACAGAACGCAGAACGCTCTGAAGCGTCCATTCCAGGGCTGGCGGTATCTCAAGCCTGAGGACACCCCTGCCGACTTGCCTAAAAATCGCGAGCAGGACGATGCCCTGCCCGACGATCTGAACCGCGCATTAGCGGAAATTGGGGTGCTTTAGGCCAACCTGTCCAGCAGCTCATTCAAAGCCGTCTTTTCAGCCGCATCGTATTTGGCCACGCGGCTGCGCCACAGCGTGGCCTGCGATTGCAGGATCAACCCATCCGACAGGATTTTCAGGTGGTTCGCCCGCAGTGTTTCCCCGGTCGAGGTGATATCGGCAATCGCCTCGGCTGTCTCATTCACCACCGTCCCCTCGGTTGCGCCCTGGCTGTCGACCAGCGTGTAATCGGCCACTCCCGCTTCGGTCAGGAATTCGCGGACCAGACGATGGTACTTGGTAGCGATGCGCAGCCGGTGGCCATGCGCCCTGCGAAAACCTGCCGCCGCCGCATCCAGATCATCCAGAGTGTCCACGTCGACCCAGCAGGCTGGGGTTGCAATGATAAGGTCCGCCTTGCCGAACCCCAAAGGTGCAACCTCTTCCACCTGCTGTTCCCAGCGCGGCAGCTTTTCATGCACAAGATCGATGCCGGTCACGCCCAAATGAATGCGTCCCGCCGCCAGCTCGCGCGGAATCTCTCCTGCAGACAATAGGATCAGCGAGACGCCACCAATCCCATCAACCTTGCCCGCGTATTCCCGGTCTGATCCGCTGCGCGACAGTGTAATGCCGCGCTTTTCAAACCATGCAAAGGTCTTGTCCATCAACCGGCCCTTCGAGGGCACACCGAGTTTCAGGCTCATTGCGCAGCCTCCTCGATTTCGAGCATCAGGTCCGGGCGGATCACGCCGCCAATTGCCGGAATCTCGGCTCCACCACCCAATTGCCTGGTCAGCGCATCATAGCGCCCACCGGTCGCGACCGGTGGCAGATCAGGGCGGCCTTCGGCATAAAAGCCGAATACAAACCCGTCGTAGTACTCCATCGAGGTCCTGCCATAAGACGCCTCAAAATCCAGTGTATCCACATCTACGCCCCGCGCTTGCAGGGCTGCGATACGAGCCTCCAAACGATCCAAAGCAGATGTGATCTGTGGCAGATCAACCGCAATGTCACGCAGTTGTTCCAGCGCGAAAGGCATGGTTTCTCGCACATTAAGTAGCGTCTCCAAACCGGCCAGTTCATTGTCCGAGATCGGCGGCGCAGCGCGGTCTTCGCGCAGGGCATCAATCCGTTCGAGAATTTCGGGCGTACGGCGCTTGCCTATCATGGGCACGTCAATCGCCAATGGGTCGACCGCGTCAAGCAGAGCATCGCGCCCCTCGAGACTAGCTTTGCGTCCGGCATATCGGTCCAGCAAAACGCGGAACCGGCGAGGCCGCCAGAGATGCCGCATCAGTGCAGCCTTACGACGACTAGTGGTCTTGAGACCCCCGACCGCGGCGATCAGAATACCGATATCACCTGTCGCTGCCCGCAAAGGCAGCCCGCGCAATTGCAGGGCAAATAACGAAAACACCTCGGCATCGGCTCCGGCGGGGTCTTCGCGATCAAATACTTCGTAGCCGACTTGGATATACTCATTAGCACGATCCGGATCGTGTTCCTGACGGCGGAACACTTCGCCGGAATAGGTGTATCTTGCTGGTTCAGCCCCGTCGGACATGTGCATCTGCACCACCGGCAGGGTGAAATCCGGGCGCAGCATCTGCTCACCCCGCAGCGCGTCCGAGGTTACGTAAGCACGGGCGCGGATATCTTCTCCATAGAGGTCCAGCAGCGTCCCGGCTGGCTGCAGCAGAGGCGTATCAACCACCTGCGCGCCCGCCGCCTCGAACCGGACACGCATCATGGCGGCGCGGGCCTGTATTTGGGAACGGTTCGGCATGGGTCAGTCCTGATTGTCCAGAATCTCGCGCACCTTAGCGACCAGATCGCCGCGGGGCACTTCGAACTGGCTGGGCCGTTCTTTCCATTCCTCAAGCGTGGCGCTTTCGGCAATCTTGGCGCCAAGGATCAGGTCCTTGATCTGTACAATCCCATTTGCCTTTTCGTCACCGCCTTCGATCACCGCAATTGGAGAGTTCCGCTTGTCCGCATATTTCAGTTGGTTGCCAAAGTTCTTGGGGTTGCCCAAGTAGACCTCGGCCCGGATTCCGGCATTGCGCAGTTCTGCCACCATCGCCTGGTAGTCCGCCATGCGATCGCGGTCCATCACGGTCACAACCACTGGGCCGGTGGCCTGCGCCGCGATCCGCCCCTTTTCGCGCAAAGCGGCCAGCAATCGGTCAACACCGATGGAGATGCCGGTCGCGGGTACTTCCTGTCCGGTAAACCGCTTGACCAGATCATCATAGCGACCACCACCCGAGACCGACCCGAATTGCCGCTTGCGGCCCTTCTCGTCGTATATTTCGAAGGTCAGTTCGGCCTCATAGACCGGCCCGGTGTAATAGCCGAGGCCACGCACGACCGAAGGATCAATCTCGATCCGGTCCGAACCATACCCGCCTGCATCCAGCAGCGCACCAATCTGCTCCAACTCAGCGATCCCGTCCGCACCGATCTTGCTGTCACCCACAGCGGCGCGCAGGTTGGCCAGCGTTCCGGCGGTATCTGCAGCTTTAGAAGTCAGGAAGGCAATCACCGGCTCGGCCTGATCACCGCTAAGACCAACACCATCGATAAAAGCGCCAGAGGCATCCAATCGGCCTTTGGTCAAAAGCTCACGCACACCAGCCTCGCCCACCTTGTCGAACTTGTCGATCGTGCGCAGAACATTATCTCGGGCGGCGGCGTCTTCACCCAAACCCATCGCTTCGAGCACACCATTCAGAACCTTACGGTTGTTGACCCGCACCAGATAGTCACCGCGCGGGATTCCAACGGTTTCCAGCGTGTCCGACAGCATAGCGCAAATCTCGGCATCCGCAGCCATTGAGGCCGTGCCCACCGTATCCGCATCGCACTGATAAAACTGGCGATACCGCCCCGGCCCCGGCTTCTCGTTCCGCCAGACCGGACCCATCGCATAGCGGCGATAAGGCGTCGGCAGATCGTTGCGGTGCTGCGCATAGACACGGGCCAAAGGCGCAGTCAGGTCATAGCGCAGGGCCATCCAGTCGCCCCCGGAACCTTTTGAGCCGCCTTCGTCAAATTCCTGCCATGCAAATACGCCCTCGTTCGGGCGGTCCACGTCGGGCAGGAACTTGCCCAACGCCTCAACCGTTTCAACCGCGCTGCTTTCCAAGGCATCGAACCCGTAACGATGATACACACCCGCAATCGTCCGCAGCATCTCGGTGCGCTGCGTGACTTCCTCGCCGAAATAGTCACGGAACCCTTTCGGCGTTACGGCCTTGGGGCGGGGCTGTTTCTTGGGCTTGGCCATGTGGGGCGTCCTTGGGATTTAGTGTTCCGCGCGCGGTCTATCCCATGGCCCGCATCGGAGCAAGGCGGGGTTTCTCTGGCCAGGGCGTCACAGGGTCGCTATGAGACGCCTATAAGGAGAGCCCCATGCAGCATCTGGAAGAGCAGATCGCCCATCTGACCCGCACGGTCGAAGAGCTGAACTCGGTCGTCACAAACCAACAGAACGAGATCGACCGCCTGACCCGCCGCGTCGAGATGTTGCTGCAGCGTGAAGCAGAACGCGCGCAGGAAGGTTCAGGCGGAGTTGTGTTCGGAGACGAACGCCCGCCGCATTACTGAGGGCAAGCTGATGGCGAGTGAGGACAGCAACGCGCAATGCGTGTGGATTGCTACGACGGTGAACAATATCAACGTCATAGAGGGTGTATCGCGCAGAGAATACACAGACAATTGGCGGAAAAAACAATCTGCCGAAGACGTCGAATGGTCGAAGAGCATCCTCCGTCAAGCCTCTCAAAGCTGGAAACGCGGTGATCTGCTGACCAAAGAACAGGTTGGTAGCGTTTATCATTACAATTCTAAAGCCGAGTATTATACGGCTCCATTCATCAATGGCGGTGGCAAGCCTATGGTTTCCCAATCCGCCAAATCCGTTCTGGAACAGTTCGATCTGGGGGACACGGTATTTCATCCGTTGACGCTGATGGATTCAACTGAAAACCATCTGACCACGTCCGAGCGGTATTACTTTCTGAACGTGTGCAACAAACGACCCATGGGTAATTATGATGTGCTGGGCCCGGAGGGGGATGTTCGGTCACCACTTAGCAATCGCTATGGTCGAACCTACCTTCCTAGAAGCAGTCAAGAAACCAAACTGGTAGTCATACCCGAAGCGTTGGGCGGACCGGACATCTGGCTGGACCCGAAAGTTCCAAAACTCTTCTTTTTGTCCGACCGTCTCGTCTCAGGCCTGAAAGCGGCCCAGATGGACAACGGCTGGGGCCTCATTCGTTGCCCGGTTGGCAGACTTTAGCGCCCGCAATAACCAGCGCTCGCTTACATCCCCAACGTCGATTTCACCGCGTTATCGACCACACCGCCCAGAAGGGCGTTCTTGTCGGCGGCACAGCCCTCGGACAGAGCGGCGATGAAGGCTTCGCGCAGTTGGGCCTTTTCCTCGTCAGTGGCCGCGTGATCTTCGATATTGATCTGCCGATTATAGAGTGACAAGGCCGTCATCTTTCCTACGACTTCGACAACAAAGGCTTCGTCCCCGTCGGCCGCTTCGGCGATCGAGGCGCATGTATAGTGCATCATAGGCAGGACGTCTTGCACCATCTGCTCAGCAGCCTCATCCGCGAAAGCAAACGTCGGAATAACAAACAGCGTGGCGCAGAAGGAAGATTTGATGGGATTTTTCAACATCATGATCACTTCCAGTTATGTCCGATTATCGCACCGGCCACCCCACCGACCGCAGCCCCTTTACCATCGCCTACCAGCGCGCCAACGCCCGCGCCGACCAAGGCCCCGGTAAGAGTGTTCTTCTTCTTTTTGTCGTCTGCATGTACCGCAGTGGCCAATGCCAGTGAACATGCTGCGGCAAGTGTAAATATCCTGAAAACATTGCCTGAACTTGCCATTTCGGAACCCTCCTGTGAAATGACCTTTGAGGATGTTCACCCAGCCTAGCGGGGTCCATCGCGTGTGGCAACATTACGGTTCGGGATCAGATTTCTTCGATCTCCGATATCCCCTCGAGCGACTTCAGCGCGCCTTTGATTTCTGGGTTGATCGGAAATTCCCGGCCCAGATCCATCTCGACCTCGCCCGGCAGTCCGGGATCGAATAGGCAAACATAAACAGGTCCCTTGGCCACCCTTTTGGCTGAAGCCTCTGCGCCGTCCAGTACCGTGGCCATGTTCGGCAAAACCTTCGAATCCTCGACAAACACACGCAAACCCGTCGCACCCGCATCGGCCACAACTGTATCAATCGGACCAACGGAACGGCCCAGCAGTTTCAGCTGATCGGCCTCCATGGTCGCTTCGGCCGTCAGTACCACCTGTGCGCCGGTTTCCAGAAACTCTCGGGATTTCTCCAGTGTTTCCGAGAATAACGTGACCTCGAATGCCCCAGTCGGATCAGAGAGCTGCGCAAAAGCAAACCGATTGCCACGCGCTGATTTCCTTTCCTGCCGACCTGCAACGACTCCGGCCATCTTAGCGATAAATGGTCCAGAGCGCGCCTTTTCAGTCACCTGGTCCAGTGTCAGCACCTGTTTGCGCTTCAGGGCCGGCATATAGTCATCCAGCGGATGGCCAGACAGGTAGAATCCGATGGCCTTGAATTCCTCGCTTAGGCGTTCGGCAGGTAGCCAATCAGGCGAAGGGGACAGACGCGGTTCGGGCAGGTCATCGCCTGCCTCGCCAAACAGGGAAACTTGGTTGGAATTCTTCTGCTCGTGAATCGCCGCCGAATACTGAACCAACGGATCAAGGCTTTCAAACACACGGCGACGATTTTTATCGAGCTCGTCAAAGGCACCGGCGCGAGCCAGCATCTCAAGCGGGCGTTTGCCGACCTTCTTCAGGTCAACACGGCGGGCGAAGTCGAACAGGTTTACGAAAGGCTTTTCGCCACGCCCCTCAACCACAAGATTCATTGCCTCGACGCCTACGTTCTTGAGCGCGCCCAGCGCATAGACCAAATGCCCATCGGCCACATCAAAGGTCGCTTGGGATCGATTTACGCACGGCGGAACATAGGGCAGCTGCAGCCCCTTGCGGACTTCCTCAAAATAGATCGCGAGCTTGTCGGTCAGATGGATATCGCAGTTCATGACACCTGCCATGAACTCGACCGGGTGGTTCGCCTTTAGCCAGCCGGTTTGATAGCTGACCACCGCATAGGCGGCGGCGTGGGATTTGTTGAAGCCATAGTTGGCGAACTTGTCCAGCAGGTTCCAGACTTCGGTCGCCTTGGCCTCATCCACATTGTTTTCGGCAGCACCTTTGAGGAACTTGGGCCGCTCTGCATCCATCGCCTCCTGAATTTTCTTACCCATCGCGCGGCGCAGCAAGTCCGCGCCCCCAAGGCTGTAACCCGCCATTTCCTGCGCGATCTGCATCACCTGTTCCTGATAGACGATGATGCCCTGCGTCTCATCCAAGATATGGTCGATGGACGGGTGCAGCGTATCGCGTTCGCTAAGCTTGTTCTTGACCTCGCAGAACTTGGGGATGTTCTCCATCGGGCCGGGTCGATAAAGCGCGACGAGGGCGATGATATCCTCGATACAATCCGGCTTCATCCGCTTGAGCGCATCCATCATGCCCGAGGATTCAACCTGGAACACCGCCACCGTCTTGGCCGCCGAATAGAGTTTGTACGTCGCCTCGTCATCCAGCGGGATGGCGTTGATCTGATTTATTGCCCCTTCGGCGGGTTCATAGAGTTCCGTGCCATCGGGAGCTATGTGAAGGTCACGCCCTGACTTAAAGATCAAATCCATCGCGTTCTGGATCACGGTCAGTGTTTTCAGACCCAGGAAATCGAACTTTACAAGCCCGGCCTGTTCAACCCATTTCATGTTGAATTGGGTCGCAGGCATGTCCGAACGCGGGTCCTGGTATATTGGAACCAGTGCATCCAGCGGCCGGTCTCCGATCACCACGCCGGCAGCGTGTGTCGAGGCGTTGCGCAGCAGCCCCTCGACTTGCTGGCCATATGTGAGCAGACGGTCCACGACCTCTTCATTGCGTGCCTCTTCCCGCAGGCGCGGCTCATCCTTCAGCGCCTTTTCGATGGAAACGGGTTTGACGCCTTCGACTGGGATCATCTTGGACAGGCGATCAACCTGCCCGTATGGCATCTGCAATACACGCCCAATATCGCGCACAGCCGCCTTCGACAGCAAGGCACCGAAGGTGATGATCTGCCCCACTTTGTCGCGCCCGTATTTCTGCTGCACGTAGCGGATAACCTCTTCACGGCGATCCATGCAGAAGTCGATATCGAAGTCGGGCATAGAAACCCGCTCGGGGTTCAGAAACCGTTCAAACAGAAGCGAATACCGCAGCGGATCAAGGTCGGTAATCGTCAACGCATAAGCCACCAGTGATCCCGCACCCGAGCCTCGCCCCGGACCCACCGGAATGTCATGATCCTTAGCCCACTGGATAAAGTCGGCAACGATCAGGAAATAGCCGGGGAAGCCCATCCCTTCGATGATGCCAAGTTCGAAATCCAGTCGTTCCTGATATTCTTCAGGTGTCACGGCGTGCGGGATCACGGCCAGACGTTTTTGCAGACCCTCGTTGGCGATGCGACGCAGTTCGGCGACCTCATCATCTGCAAACTTCGGCAGGATCGGGTCGCGGCGATAGGCCATGAAGGCGCAGCGTTGCGCGATTTCAACCGTATTCTCGACGGCTTCGGGCAGATCGGCGAACAGCGTCACCATCTCCTGCTGCGACTTGAAATAGTGCTGCGCGGTCAGACGTCGGCGACCGTCCTGCTGGTCGACATAAGCCCCCTCGGCGATACAGATCAGCGCGTCGTGGGCCTCGTACATGTCCGAAGTCGGAAAATAGACGTCATTGGTGGCCACCAGCGGCAGGTTCTTGTCATACGCCATCTCGACATGACCGCGCTCGGTCAAGCGCTCGGCCTCAGGTTGACCTCCTTCGCCAGGGTGACGCTGCAACTCAACATAAAGGCGATCCGGGAAAATCGCGGACAAACGATCCACCAAAGCCTCGGCAGCAGGGCGCTGACCTTGCTGTAACAGCAACCCTACGGGCCCGTCTGGACCGCCGGTTAAGCAGATCAAATCATCTGATCGTTCCGCCAATTCGTCCAAAGTGACCTGCGGCAACTGCCCGCTTTTGTCTACATACAGGCAGGAACTGAGCTTCATCAGATTCTCATATCCCACCTCGGATTGTGCCAGCAGCACCAGCGGCGCGGGTGCTTTGGGCTTTTCTCCCGGCTGCGCCTGAACGTAACTGAGATCGACCTGACAGCCCATGATCGGTTGCACACCTGCCCCGCTGGCGGTGACCGAAAACTCTAAGGCCGAGAACATTGAATTGGTATCCGTCACCGCGACGGCGGGCATCTCCATCTTCTGGCACAGGTCCGGCAGCTTCTTCAGCCGCACGGCGCCTTCCAGCAACGAATATTCAGTGTGAACGCGGAGGTGAATGAATCGGGGGGAACTGCTCATACAGGCTAAGCTATCTCAGCCAGCGATGTTGCAAAAGCGGGAACCGGCACCATCGAATGCCGAAAAAATCATCGGTGATTATTCGGCTTTTTCAGAAGGTGCTTCGGGCGTAGGAACGCACACCTTCCCAAAAAGTGTTTATTTTCAATTTATTAAGTTTCACACATACACGACAATCATGGGCCGCTCGGGTGCAATGGTGTATCATATAGGCAGTTTTTCTTGCCAGATAAGGTGCGCTGTTTCTAACATCTGACGGCAAGCTACCGCCCGCCACTCTTTCTACGTCGCATCGAAGGAGGGCCGAACGGGCGCAACCGGGTAACGCGACGGGTTTCTCGAATGAACATCACGTTTCTTCTGAACGGAGAGACAGTGGAGCTGCCGGATGTCGATCCGACGGCCACCCTACTGGACTGGCTGCGTGAAGATCGCGGTCTGACAGGCACCAAAGAAGGCTGCAACGAAGGCGATTGCGGCGCGTGCACGGTCATGGTGACGGACGAAGACGGTGCAAAAGCTCTGAACTCCTGCATCCTGTTCTTGCCCCAGCTGCATGGCAAAGCGGTTCGAACAGTCGAAGGGGCAAGCGGCCCGGATGGCGAAGCACATCCCGTTCAACAGGCAATGGTTGACTTGCACGGTTCGCAATGCGGTTTTTGCACTCCGGGTTTTGTCATGTCGATGGTCGCCAGCCATGCGACGGGCGCCACGGATCATGACACCCAGCTTGCCGGAAACCTGTGCCGCTGCACTGGCTATGCACCGATTATTCGCGCCGCGAAAGCGGTCGAGGACCGTCCCGTGCCAGTCTGGGTCAAAGACAAGCCACTCGCATCTTCTGCTGCGTCGCGCATGCTGCCTGAATCTTCCGATGAACTGGCAGCTGTATATGTTGAAAACCCGGATGCCACGCTGGTTGCCGGAGCAACAGATGTCGGCCTGTGGGTGACAAAGCAACTGCGCGACCTGGCTCCAGTAATCTTCCTCAACCGTTGCGATGATCTCAAACAAATCACCATCACCGACGATGAAATTCGCTTTGGCGCAATGGTCGACATGAATCGGATGGGTGAGGCTCTGGCCGATCTTCACCCCTCTTACGCCGAAATGATCCGCCGCTACGCCAGTGTACAGGTGCGCCATGCTGCAACGGTGGGCGGCAACATAGCCAATGGCTCGCCCATTGGGGACAACCCGCCTGCGCTGATTGCTCTGGACGCAACCCTTCATCTGCGCAAAGGCGACACCCGTCGGTCCCTTCCGCTGGAAGAGTTCTTTATCGACTATGGCAAACAGGACCGCGTTCCCGGTGAATTCGTCGAAGCTGTCAGCTTCCCCCGTCAGCTGGATCGCCTGAAGGCCTATAAACTCAGCAAGCGGTTCGATCAGGACATCTCGGCCGTCTGCGGGTGTTTCAACATCACCGTCTCGGGCGGCATCGTCACGCAGGCGCGCATCGCGTTCGGCGGCATGGCCGGCATCCCGAAACGGGCAACCCATGTCGAGGCCGCATTGGTCGGTAAACCTTGGGCGCGCGAGACGATTGACGCCGCGCTGCCTGCCTTTGCTGACGATTATTCACCACTCACGGACATGCGCGCCTCGGCCACCTATCGACTGGAAACCGCCAAAGCGATGCTCGAAAGATACTTCTTGGAAGATCAGGGCGAAGTGACCAATGTGCTGGAGGTATCGGCATGAGCGTGACCAAACCCCTCCCCCACGACGCAGCACCGCTGCACGTTTCAGGAACCGCGCGGTATGTGGACGATATCCCGACACCCAGGGACAGTTTGCATCTGGCTTTTGGCCTCAGCCCGATTGCCAAAGGCAAGATCACCGCAATCGACCTGTCTGCGGTGAGGGCCGCCGAGGGCGTCGTGATGGTTATGGCTGCGGATGATCTGCCCTTCGCCAACGACGTATCGCCTTCGATCCATGATGAACCGCTGCTGTCGGACGGAACGGTCCACTATATCGGCCAGCCGGTGTTTCTGGTCATCGCCAGCAGCCATCTGGCCGCCCGCAAGGCGGCCCGTTTGGGCAAGATCGACTACGCCGAGGAAACCCCGATCCTAACCGTCGAAGAGGCTCTGACCGCCGACAGTCGGTTCGAAGACGGCCCGCGCATCTATGCCAAAGGCAATGCTGATGCGGCTATTGCAGGATCCGCCCATGTGATCGAAGGGTCATTCGAGCTTGGCGGGCAGGAGCATTTCTATCTGGAAGGTCAGGCCGCTTTGGCCGTGCCGAATGAAGGCGCGGATATGCTGGTTCACAGCTCGACCCAGCACCCGACCGAGATCCAACACAAGGTGGCCGATGCGTTGGGCGTTCCGATGCACGCCGTCAGGGTCGAGACGCGCCGTATGGGCGGCGGTTTTGGCGGCAAGGAAAGCCAGGGCAATGCGCTGGCCGTTGCTTGCGCGGTGGCCGCTCGCGCAACTGGCAAGGCGTGCAAGATGCGCTATGACCGCGACGATGATATGACCATCACCGGCAAACGCCACGCGTTCCGCATCGCCTATAAGGCCGGATTTGACGAGAACGGCCATATTCAGGGCGTCTCGTTCCACCACTACGTCATCTGCGGCTGGGCGCAGGACTTGTCCCTGCCCGTCGCCGACCGCGCGATGCTGCATTCGGACAATGCCTATCTGTTTCCAAATGCACGGATCGAAAGCCACCGGCTGAAGACCAACACCCAATCCGCCACCGCTTATCGCGGCTTCGGCGGCCCGCAGGGCATGGTTGGCATCGAACGCGTGATGGACCACGCCGCGTATGAGCTGGGTCTGGACCCGGTGGAACTGCGCCGCCGAAACTACTACGAACCGGCCCATGCGATTGCCGAGATCACGCCGTCCGAAAAGCCTTTGGGTCATCCCGACCCGCATGAGGACCTAACAAGCCGCGGCGCGGTCGAAACCGGGGACGCCCCCGTGCGCCCTCTGCCCGCTGGTGGCAATACCACACCCTACGGAATGGAGGTCAGCGATTTCGAATTGCACGGGATGACTCAGGCCCTACTGAAATCCAGCGATTACGAAACCCGCAAGGCCGCCATTGCGAAATGGAACGCCGAGAACAGCGTGATCAAGAAGGGCATTGCCTTCTCTCCGGTCAAGTTCGGGATTTCCTTCACGCTGACCCACCTGAATCAGGCAGGCGCTTTGGTGCATGTGTATCAGGATGGCTCGGTCCATCTGAACCACGGCGGCACCGAGATGGGTCAGGGTCTGTTCCAGAAGGTCGCGCAGGTGGCGGCTTCGCGCTTTGGCATCCCCCTGGAGATGGTCAAAATCACCGCCACGGATACGGCCAAGGTGCCGAACACTTCGGCCACGGCAGCATCCTCGGGCAGTGACCTGAATGGCATGGCCGTGAAGGCGGCCTGCGATACGATCCGCGATCGAATGGCGGACTATCTGGCCGAGCGGCATCAGGCCGATCCGTCGACTGTCACCTTCTCTGATGGCCATGTTTCGGTTGGCGCCGAACGCTACACCTTCGCTGAAGCTGCGGCGCTGGTCTATCAGGGTCGGATCAGCCTGTCGGCGACCGGTTTCTACAAGACACCCAAGATCGAATGGGACCGGATCGCCGGACGAGGCCGTCCGTTCTTCTACTTCGCCTACGGAGCGTCGGTCACCGAAGTGGCCGTCGACACTCTGACTGGTGAGAACCGCATTCTGCGCACCGATATCCTGCATGATGCCGGTGCTTCGTTGAACCCGGCGTTGGATATCGGGCAGGTCGAAGGCGGTTATGTGCAAGGCGCGGGCTGGCTAACGACCGAGGAACTGGTCTGGGACGGCACGGGCAACCTGCGCACACACGCACCCTCGACCTACAAGATCCCCGCCTGCTCAGATCGACCCGACGTGTTCAACGTCGCACTCTGGGATGCCGAAAACCGTGAGGACACGATCTATCGTTCGAAAGCGGTGGGCGAACCGCCGTTCATGCTGGGTATTTCAGCATGGCTGGCCCTGTCGAATGCGGTCGCGGCCTGTGGAGAGGCCTACCCCGCTCTTGATGCACCAGCCACGGCTGAAGAAGTTTGGCGCGGCGTCCAAAAGATGAAGGGAGGCATCTGATGGGATTTGACTTGGAGGCTTTGAGGGAGGCGGTCAAAACCCACGGAACAGTGGTCCGGGTGGTCATCGCCGGCATCAAAGGGTCGTCTCCACGTGAAGTGGGGGCCGCGATGCTAGTCTGGAAGGACGGGCAAAGTGGCACCATCGGTGGAGGCACGTTGGAGTATCAGGCAGCCGAAGCTGCGCGATCCCAAACCACCGCCACCCGACTAACGCATCACGCTCTTGGCCCCGACATGGGGCAATGCTGCGGCGGTGCAGTTTCATTGCTGAGTGAAGTATTTGATCATGAAGCGCTGAATGCACTGGACGATACCGTCATCGCGCGTTCGGCCTCGGGCGGAGAGATGCCGCTATCGGTCAAACGTCGGCTGGCGGCAGCGCGAGGACAGGGTGTCGCGCCCGAGCCCCAACTGATCGAAGGTTGGATGGTCGAACCCGTTCACAAACCGACGCGTAATCTGTGGATCTGGGGCGCAGGCCATGTAGGCCGGGCGCTGGTGGACGTTTTGTCCCCCCTACCCGATCTGGCAATCACCTGGGTCGATACCGGACCCGAGCGGTTTCCCGATGTGGTTCCAACCGGTGTAACCCCGGTTCCGACCGCAAAACCCGCCGAGCTGGTTCGCCACGCGCCAACCGATGCCGAGCATCTGGTGCTGACCTATTCGCACAATCTGGATCTGGAACTGTGCAACCGGCTGCTTTCGCACAATTTCCTCTTTGCGGGGCTTATCGGCTCGGCTACGAAATGGGCGCGATTCCGGTCGCGACTTGCAGCCCTTGGGCATCCGCCCGAGCGGATCAGCCGGATCACCTGTCCGATCGGCGATCCAGGCTTGGGCAAACACCCGCAGATGATCGCCGTTGGCGTGGCAGCGCAACTGTTACGCCCCGCCCGACAGAACGAATTGAAGAAGGACCTGAGCGCGTGACCACTCCACTTCTGAGCTTGCAAGGGCTGACCAAAGCCTATCCCGGCGTCGTGGCCAATGATCAGGTGTCCTTTGACATCGGTGAAGGCGAAGTTCACGCGCTGCTGGGCGAGAACGGCGCGGGCAAATCCACGCTTGTCAAAATGATCTATGGGCTGGTGAAACCCGACAGCGGCACCATGCTGCTGCGAGGGCAGCCCTATGCACCGCCTGAACCGCGCGCCGCCCGCGCAGACGGGATCGCGATGGTGTTCCAGCATTTTTCGCTATTCGATGCGTTGAACGTCGCCGAGAATATCGCTCTGGGGATGGAGAACCCGCCCCCAATGGGTGATCTGGCCTCGCGTATCCGCGAAGTATCCGAAACCTACGGCCTGCCCTTGGACCCCTTCCGCACGGTTGGCGATCTGTCTGCAGGTGAGCGTCAGCGGGTCGAAATCATCCGCTGCCTGCTGCAGGACCCAAAGTTGCTGATCATGGACGAGCCGACCTCGGTTCTGACGCCGCAAGAGGTTGAAATCCTTTTCGAAACGCTGAACAAATTGCGCTCGGAAGGGACATCGATCCTGTATATCTCGCACAAGCTGGAAGAGATTCGAACGCTATGCGACCACGCCACGATTCTGCGGCTGGGTAAGAATGTGGGCGAATGTGTACCAGCTGAAACCTCAGCGCGCGATATGGCTGAGATGATGGTGGGCTCGACCCTGCAGACACCTGAACGTTCCGGCCGGGAGTTCGGTGACGTTGCGCTGGATGTCAGCGGATTGTCAGTGCCGTCGCCGTCGGAATTCGGAACTGCGCTTCGCAACGTCCACATGACCGTCCGCAAGGGCGAGGTTCTGGGGATCGGGGGTGTCGCGGGGAACGGTCAGGATGAATTGCTGGGTGTGCTTTCTGGCGAAATTCCGACCACCGCAGATGCGATCAAATTCAACGGTCAACCCATCGGCAAACTCGGCCCGACCGCGCGGCGTAAGCTGGGCGTGTTGACCGCGCCCGAAGAACGGCTGGGCCACGCGGCTGCCCCTGATATGAGCCTGACCGAAAACGCTCTGCTGACTGGGTCGGTCCGCGAGGGGCTGGAGAATAACGGCTTTCTGAAGTGGTCCGAGACCAAGAGCTTTGCCGAAAAGATCATTAGCGCCTTTGACGTGCGTACGCCGGGTCCTGAAAATGCCGCCCGGTCGCTGTCGGGCGGGAACCTGCAGAAGTTCGTGATTGGTCGCGAAGTGCTGCAAAACCCGGATGTTCTGGTCGTGAACCAGCCGACTTGGGGCGTGGATGCGGCGGCGGCGGCTTCGATCCGGCAGGCCATTCTGGATCTGGCGGCCAAGGGAACTGCGGTCATCTGTATCTCGCAAGACCTCGATGAACTGATGGAAATCTCAGACAGCTTTGCCGCCTTGAACGAAGGGCGACTAAGCGCCCCGCGTGAAACCACGGGTCTGACGGTCGATGAGATCGGCCTGATGATGGGCGGCGCGCATGGCATGGAGGTGGCCCATGTCTAAACATTTAAAAGAAAAGAGAAACGCGGGGGTATGAGCAAATGATTGTGTTGGAGAAACGGCCTCAGCCGTCCAAGGCGTGGTCTTATGCCACCCCTCTGGTCGCAGTCCTGGCGACGATGGTTTTTGGTGGCATCCTGTTCGCCATTCTGGGCAAAAACCCGGTCGAGGCTATTGGAACCATTTTCTGGGAACCCCTGTTTGGCGAGTTCGCCTTCTATTATCGGCCGCAATTGCTGGTTAAGGGCGCGCCCCTGGTTTTGATCGCCATCGGCCTGTCTTTAGGCTTCCGCGCCGGTATCTGGAATATCGGGGCCGAGGGTCAGTACATTATGGGGGCCATTTTCGGTGCGGGCGCTGGTCTGGCATTCTATCCGCTGGATGCATTCTACATCTTTCCGATCATGGTGATTGCAGGCGCGTTTGGCGGCTGGCTATGGGCAATGATCCCAGCCTTCCTGAAAGTGCGCTTCGGTACCAATGAAATCCTTGTGTCGCTGATGTTGGTCTATGTGGCCGAACAGATGCTGGCCTCGGTCTCGCTAGGCCTGCTGAAGAATCCCGAAGGGTTCGGCTTTCCCGGTTCGCGCAATCTGCAATCCTACGACAGCGCGTATAATGCCGAGCTGATTGCGGGTTCAGGCATGCACTGGGGCGTAGTCACTGCCCTGATCGCTGTTATCTTTGCATATGTCTTGCTGAACCGGCACATGCTGGGCTTCCACATCCGCCTGACAGGTGAGGCCCCGCGTGCGGCGAAGTTCGCTGGTGTAAACCCTGCCCGCCTGATCTTGTTCTGTCTGGGTCTGGCCGGCGCGCTGGCCGGTCTTGCGGGGATGTTCGAAGTCTCGGGTCCTGCGGGTGTGGTCAGCATCGACTTCAACGTCGGCTATGGTTTTACCGCTATCATCGTGGCTTTCCTTGGCCGACTGCACCCGGTAGGCATCCTGCTGGCCGGAGGTCTGATGGCGTTGACTTATATTGGTGGTGAAATCGCCCAATCTCAGCTGGGTCTGCCCGCCGCAGCCATTCAGGTATTCCAGGGGATGCTTCTGTTCTTCCTGCTGGCATTTGATCTTCTGACAAACTACCGCATTCGTGCGGCCCGTAGCGAGGTAGCGTAATATGGACCTTGGTGAAATTAACCCCGTCCTTCTGGTCGCCTCGCTAATGGTGGCCGCAACCCCACTTTTGCTGGCCGCAATCGGAGAATTGGTGGTCGAAAAAGCAGGCGTCCTGAACCTCGGTGTCGAGGGCATGATGATCGTGGGCGCAATCAGCGGCTTCGCAATCTCGGTCGAGACCGGTTCGCCCTGGCTGGGCTTTATTGCGGCAGCAATCGGTGGCGCGGTGCTATCGCTGTTGTTTGTGCTGCTGACGCAGGTGGCGCTGGCCAATCAAGTTGCCAGCGGCCTGGCCCTAACACTGTTCGGCCTCGGGTTCAGCGCGCTGATGGGGCAGAGCTACGTAGGAATCAAGCCGCCCAGCATGGGTGAAATCCATATCCCTGTGATCAGCGATATCCCTGTTATTGGACCAATCCTGTTTCAGCACGACCCGATCCTCTACGTCGGAATTGCCCTGACGGCCGCCGTCTGGGCCACGCTGAAATACACACGCATCGGCCTGATATTGCGCGCCGTTGGCGAAAACCACGATGCGGCGCATGCGCTGGGCTACAAGGTCATCAAGATTCGCATCATGGCGATCCTGTTTGGTGGTGCTTGCGCTGGCTTGGGCGGCGCCTACATCAGCCTGATCCGCGTGCCGCAGTGGACCGAGGGCATGACTGCCGGTGTCGGCTGGATTGCCTTGGCGCTGGTGGTTTTTGCCAGCTGGAAACCATGGCGTGTCTTGCTGGGCGCCTATTTGTTCGGCGGCATCACTGTGTTGCAGCTTAATTTGCAGGCAGCGGGCGTTGCCATTCCTGTCGAGTATCTGGCAATGTCGCCCTACATCATCACGATCCTTGTGCTTGTGATCCTTTCGGCCGACAAGAGCAGCGCACCTGCCGCATTGGGCCGGACCTTCCATGCCTCGCACTAAGCGAGGCCAACTGAACCAACTTGGGGAGTAACACATGAAATTCACTACACTTTTGGCAAGCGCCGCAATGGCGCTGGGTCTGGCCTCGGGGGCCATGGCCCAAGACAAGACCAAAGTCGGCTTCGTCTATGTCGGCCCAGTGGGCGACGGCGGCTGGACCTATGAGCACAACAAGGGCCGTCTGGCCGTGGAAGAGCACTTTGGCGACAAGGTTGAAACCGTGTTCGTCGAGTCGGTGCCTGAGGGCCCAGATGCAGAACGCGTGATGACCCAGATGGCACTGGAAGGCGCGGACCTGATCTTCACCACCTCGTTCGGCTACATGGATCCGACCATCAATGTCGCGAAGAAATTCCCGGATGTGAAATTCGAGCACGCAACCGGCTACAAGACCGCCGACAACGTCTCGGTCTACTCGGCCCGCTTCTACGAAGGTCGCGCCGTTCAGGGTCACATCGCCGGGAAAATGACCGAGTCGAACATCATCGGCTATATCGGTTCCTATCCGATCCCTGAAGTGATCCGCGGCATCAACTCGGCATACATCCACGCCAAGAAGGTAAACCCCGACGTCGAGTTCAAGATCGTCTGGGCTTACACTTGGTTCGATCCTGCGAAAGAAGCTGACGCCGCCACAGTTTTGATCGAACAGGGCGCGGACGTGATCCTGCAGCACACTGACTCGACTGCACCGCAGGCAGCCGCGCAAGAGGCAGGAAACGTTGTCACCTTTGGCCAGGCCTCCGACATGAGCGAATACGCACCCTTCCCGCGTGTGTCTTCAATCATCGACGATTGGGCTCCCTACTACATCGCGCGGACCCAGGCCGTGATGGACGGAACATGGGAAAGTGCCAACACATGGGATGGCATCCGGGAAGGCATGGTAGCAATTGGTGAGATTTCGGACGCCGTTCCGGCTGATGTTAAAGAAGAAGCACTGGCGCTGAAAGCCGCGATGGCAGCCGGTGAATACCACCCCTTTACTGGCCCGCTGAAAAAGCAGGACGGCAGTGACTGGCTGGCCGAAGGCGAGACCGCCGATGACGGTACGCTGGCGGGCATGAATTTCTACGTTGAGGGGCTGGAAGGCGAAATTCCGCAGTAGAATTTGATCCGGAAACTAACAACAAGGCCCGCATGTTTTTGCGGGCCTTTTTAGTTGCCCTGAGCCCAATCTGGACATTGACGAGCGGCTATGCGCATCGTGAAACATGTCGCTCACGGAAGACCTGAACCAAATTTTAGAAACTGCCCTGCCGACCGATCCCAGTTTTCGACAGATCGAAAAGGCCGTGATTGACGACTGTATTGGTGAAACCCGGCAATATGCCTCAGAGGGCTCTGTCGAAGCCTTCCTGTTGTCAGCGATGCGTTTATTGGCACTTCCCGGCAATGGGCACACACGGCTGATCCCGAATGATGCGATCGCGGTGCTACCGCTGAGATTCGTGAGCGTTGGACGTTCCGTTCAATTCATCGACGCGGCGCCAGAGATAGCCGCACCGCGAGGAGAGTTGATAGCGGTCAACGGCTCAGCTTTGAGCCAGATTGAAGCTACTGCAGAGAAATTTCTGGCGGGAACGTGCCAAAGGAAACGGGTCATCGGCCCGATTCTACTGGCTTGGCCGTACGCTTTGGCACGTTTGGGTTTTTCGTCAAACGGCGGCATGACCGAGTACCGTGTGCAGGACGAAAATGGGCGGATAGCCAATCTGAAAGTGGCCAATGAACATACAGTTCCGGGATCGATGCTCTACCCGAGAAACGAGCACGGCAAGGCTGATCCAGCCTGGGAACCCGAGATATTTGTAGAGATAAAGGACTGGCAAGAGCTAGGGCTATCAATAGCGTTACCAAGCTTCTTTGATCCGAACGAAAATGCGCTGCCTAAAGCCATCTCAGCCGCGGTGGAATGCGTGCGCGCATCCTCGAACAAAACACTACTAATTGATGTTCGCGGAAACACTGGTGGCGACTTTCTTCTAACGATGCCCTTGATCGACGCGATCTCAGAAAGCGCAAACAAGCAGGTTGTTATGCTTGTCGATAAATTCACGTTTTCCGCAGCGATAGTGTTTGTAGCCATCCTCAAACATCGATTGGGAAACAGGCTCAAACTCATTGGTGAGGAAATGGGTGATGGGCTGATGTTCTTTGCCGAGGGCGGATTGCTCGAATTGTCGACCAGTGGAGCGGTCGTTCGATACTCATCAGCCTTTCACGACTGGAAGAATGGAACGACTGACGATACCACGCCGCCCGAAATCGCAAGAAAAATCGTTCCTGCGGGATCACTGAACTTGGATTTGGAATGGGTCGAAAGACCTGCAGTTGAGGATGCACCAACCGAGCTCCATCAACGGGTTCTCAAAAGCATGAGCAAATCGCTAAACAGCCGCTAAGTCCGCATAGCTGCATTCAAAGAAAGCAAATGCTGCACGCACGGCGAAGGTCTACTTGGTGGCCAGTCTTATTGGCGACCCAACACCATCGGACCGTGGGCAATATTAGCCACGAGCGTTTTGATACCCAGCTGTCGTCGGGTCAGGACTTCAAGCGATTGAATCGCCGCAATGGTTAGGTTCTAGGGCGTGAAATTAGTGTCCGCCCAGCACCAGAGTGTTCACTGGCATCAGGATCAGTCGCAGGCGCAGGCCTGCCGCATGAACGACGCCAATCGTGTCTACCACATGCAGGAACGATTTTTCCCAGAAGCCGAGGCTCTCATCCTCCAGCTTTGCATGATTATCCGTATAGATATTCGCCAGACAGTTGCTGCCTGGAGGCACATCATCGGCCATGCTTTTGTAGAGCGGTTCAAGGTAGACAAGGATCGAACCCGGATTGGTGTTGCTCTGCACGTCCCGCAACTCATCAGATGGCCTGATCTGCCCTGATGGGATCACATCCTGCACCTCGACGACAACCACCGGGATAACGGTAAAGGGCTTGGTCATGCAGCCCAATTCGCCAATCATACCCGGTTTGACCACCTGGGCCGAAAGCTGACTGAACGCCGCCTGGAATCGGTCATGTCCGGAGGAGGATGGCACCAGAATACCCGCCGGGCGCAGCAAAGGGCTGACATAGTCGCCGACCTGAAGCCCGAATTGTTCAACCCTGCCCGTCACTCCAGCGTTGACCACAGTCTTGTCCAACTCGGTCAATGCCGCATCCAGCTGCGCATTGGCACTGGCAAGTTGGGCCGGGATCAGCTCTTCGATTTGTTGTACAACCGCTGCGCGTTTTGAGACGGCTGCTTTGACCTGCGCTTCACGCTCGGCAACCAGATTTTCCAACCGATCAATCTCGGCCAAGCGCACCGCGCTGGATCCCTCGTCACGTAGGGTGGTATTGCGTTCCAGATCCTCGAGCGACTGATCCAGAGCTGCGCGCGCGCCAGCAATCCCGGCCTCAGCCTCGGCCAGATCGGTTTCCGCCACCTTCAACGAGGCTTGAACCTGAGCAATCTGGGCATGCGCCGCTTCGACCTGCGCGGTTTGCGTGAAGTCTTCGATCCGGAAAATCGGCTGTCCAGCTGTCACCTGCTCATTGTTGCGCACGTAGACTTCGGAAACGCGCCCCCCTAGCTGCGGCAGGATCGTTACCGTCCGGAAGTAGGAAGCCGCTGTTTTGCTGGACGGGTGAAAATAGAACAGCGTTGTGATAACGGTTAGCGCCAAAATAGCGCAAGTCGTCAGCCCCCAGCGCAACTCGTACCACATGGTGAACAGCGTGATCTCGTGTCCGATCCGTTTGCCCTGCACAAAGCGGCGAAACAGATAGTCAGGAAGCACGGTAATCAGGGCGCACAGCATCGTCTCGATCATTGTTCAGTGCCCCTGTGCTGCCGGTTCGGAGGGTTTGGATTGTTCGGGCTCAGTTTCCGGCTCAGGAGGGGGTGAAGCGTGTTCTTTGTCCTGCCCAGGCGCCAAAGATCGGATGGCATCGGCAATCGAGCGCAGCGGTGCCGCGAAATCAGGGAACTGGAACCCAGCCACAAGGATGGCGGCAACCCAGAAAAGGCCGTTATGCGTAAACAAAGCCAAAAGCGCCAGAATCCCAACCAATTGGAATTGCGGGTGATTGGTTTCATGCGCCATTTTTTCCGGGATCGAATGCAACGTAAAGTAGGCAACCCCGATCAGCACGACCATCCCGACGGTAAAAAACAACATGAAGGTGAAGAGGAAGTCGCTACCATCTGCTTGTGTCACATATGACGGAATGTGCCCCGTTGCCATCGGGTGAATATCTGCCGCGTTCACGTCCGCCTCCGAATCTTATGTTGTTTGCACTAAAAGCAGGCTGGCCGCCTACGATCAAGTTTCCATTGCGGTGGGCTTGTGTCTTTTCGTTTGGCAGTACGCGTGCCATGGTCCGCCAATGTCGCCAGTCAACTTACCACCGCCTCGATCACTTGGCGGCCGGAAACGGAACAAAACGCATGATTGATTTTCTGATAATCGGTGGCGGTGTCGCGGGGCTAAGCGCAGGTGCGCGCCTGTCAGAGCACGGCACAGTCACGGTGTTAGAGGCCGAGGACGGATTGGGATATCATACTTCGGGTCGTTCAGCTGCCCTGTTCGAAAAGGGTTACGGTCCAAACTCGGTCAAGGCATTGAACGAGGCAAGTGCTGCGTTTTTTGAAACAAATGCGTACCTCACACCACGCGGCCTGATGCTGATTGGCGGAAGGGATCAACAGGCGCTGTTTCAAAAAGACGCCCAAGATCTTGGTGTGCAAGAGATTTCGCCGGATGATGCCATCGGACACATTCCTGTCCTGAATGCTGAAACTGTCGGTTATGCAGCCATAAGTAATAGCGCATATGATATCGATACAGATCGTGTGCTGCAGGACTTTGCGCGAACCGTCCGCAAGAATGGCGGTTCAGTCCTGACCCGTCAGAGGGTCAGCAGCATCCGCAAATCGGTTCATTGGACCGTCGAAACCTCAGAATCCTTTGAGGCACGCAATCTGGTAAATGCCGCCGGAGCCTGGGTCGATGAGGTGGCGCAGATGGCAGGAATCTCCCCCATCGGGATCACACCTTACCGTCGATCGATTGCGCGCATCCCCGCACCGGGCGGACATGACCTGCGAAACTGGCCAATGATGCTGGGCGCAGGCGAGAGCTGGTACGCCAAACCTGATGCGGGCAAGCTACTGGTCTCGCCTTGCGAGGCGGACCCAACCACACCCCATGACGCTTACGCCGATGACATGGTTCTCGCAGAAGGACTGGCACGATACGAAGCGATGGTTACCGAAACTGTAACTCGGGTAGAAACCAATTGGGCGGGGTTACGCAGTTTTGTTGCCGATGGCACGCTGGTGCTCGGACCTGATCCAACCGATCCATCGTTTATCTGGTCGGCAGCACAGGGAGGGTATGGGTTTCAGACCGCTCCTGCTGCCTCGCAACTTGTGGCGGATCTTGTGACTGGCGCGTCGCCGCGCCTTGATGCGGCGATTGTGAAAGCGCTGACACCCGGTAGGCTGTAACGATGACAAAACGCAAACTGCCCTCAAATGCCAGCGTCGCCACCGAGGGCGACGGCAGCAAACTCGTCGCCCCAGCCGCCAGCCGAAACACGGTTGTGCTGTGCGATCTTCTGGCACGGGTCGCCCCGTCATCAGGACAGGCCCTGGAACTGGCCAGTGGAACCGGACAACACATTTCGGCCTTTGCCCAGCGGATGCCCGGGTTGCATTGGCAACCCAGCGAAGTCACCTCCGAACGGCGCGCCAGCATCGATGCGTACACCAAGGGTTTACCAAACACCGCCGCAGCCGTTCATCTGGATGCGACTGCGGAGGGTTGGCACAAATCAATGGCGCAGCAAGATTTGGTTTTACTGATCAACCTCTTGCACCTGATCAGTTTACCCGAGGCTGAAACCCTCGTTGCCGAAGCAGCGTGCGCTCTGAAAGCGGATGGGCGTTTGGTGCTTTATGGCCCTTTCAAACGTGACGGACACCTGACAAGCGATGGCGACCAGCGATTTCACGACGCACTGGTCCAACAAGACCCTGAGATCGGGTACAAAGACGACACACATATATTGTCTATGTTAAAGGACAACGCCCTCGAACTGGTCGAAATCGTAAAGATGCCTGCGAACAACTTGGCATTTGTCGCCCAAAAAACTGGAATCTGATCAGGATCAAAGTCTGCTTTGCTCTTCATCATTCATATGCAGATTATCATATGTATCAAGAAGGACGTGATAATGAGCTGGCAGGATTCACTGAACGAAACGCGCAAAAGCTTGCGTAACCTTAACGGAGCCATTCCTGATACTGCGCGTGCCTTCGGGGCGCTGGGAAAATCTGTCAAGGAAGGCGGGACGCTGGACTACAAAACCAAAGAGTTCATCGCGTTAGGCATGTCAATCGCAGTACGGTGTGAGCCTTGCATTACCCTGCATTCCGAGGCGTTGGCCAAGGCGGGAGCCACCCGCGATGAGGTTTCGGACGTTCTGGCAATGGCCATCCAGATGGGCGGTGGGCCGTCCATGATGTACGCCGCCAAGGCACTAGAATGCTTTGATGAATTGAGCGCATGAAAAAAGCCCACCGAGAGCGGGCTTTTGGTAGGCGGTGCTACGTGAGTACCGCCTTATTTCTTGGAAGCGTCAGCCGTCTTTGCGGATTGTTTCGTTCTTCGGATCGTAGGGGCTGTCACAAGTGACGACCGCATCCCACAGCTTGTCCTGCATTTTGACCTGCAGCTTGGTGCCTTCGACCGCCAGCTCAGGCTTCACATACCCCATGCCGATGGATTTCTCGAACGCCACCGAGTACCCGCCCGAGGTCAAACGACCCACGCGCTCACCTTCCGGCGTGTACAGCGCCTCGCGGCCCCAGGGGTCGGCATCGTCCGGTCCGTCGATCAGCAGAGTGCAGCACTTCACGCGCACGCCGGTCTCTTCCAGCTTGGCTTTGCCATAAAAGTCTTTCGACAGATCAACAAAGCGCGGCAGGTCAGCTTCCAGCGGGGTCGCGTCGCGGCCCAGTTCGGTGCCGAAGGCGCGATAGGATTTCTCCTGGCGCAGCCAGTTTTGGGCGCGGGCACCTACCAGTTTCATGCCGTGCTTTTCACCGGCCTTCTCCAGCAGGTCGAACAGATAGTTCTGCATCTCGATCGGGTGGTGCAGTTCCCAGCCCAGCTCACCCGTATAGGCCACGCGGATCGCGTTGACCGGGCACATGCCCAGTTCGATCTGACGGGCCGACAACCAAGGGAAGCGCTTGTTGGACAGCGCGGTTTCCGGATCGGCGTCCTTGATGACCTCTTTCAGAACGTCACGCGACTTGGGTCCGGCGATCGCGAAGACGCCCCACTGGGTGGTCACGTCCTGGATTTCGATGTAGCCGAACTCCTCCATCTTGTCCTCGGCCGCCTTGCGAAGGTAGTCGGCGTCGTACTCGGTCCAGGCACCGGCAGAGACGATGTAGTAATTGTTCTCGCCATTGCGGACGATGGTGTATTCGGTGCGGGTGGTGCCGTGCGCGGTCAGCGCGTAGGTCAGGTTGATGCGACCGACCTTGGGCAGCTTGTTGCAGGTGAACCAATCCAGGAACTGGGTCGCACCGGGGCCTTTGACGACATGCTTGGTGAAGGCCGACGCATCGATCAGGCCAACGCCTTCTCGGATCGCTTTGGCTTCGTCGACCGCATACTGCCACCAACCACCGCGGCGGAAGCTGCGGCTTTCTTTGTCGAAGTTATCAGGCGCATCCAGCGGGCCGAAATAGTTCGGACGCTCCCAGCCGTTGACCCAGCCAAACTGTGCGCCACGCGCTTTCTGACGGTCGTAGGCCGGAACGGTGCGCAGCGGACGGCAGGCTTCGCGCTCTTCGTCAGGGTGGTGCAGGATGTAGACGTGCTCATAGCACTCTTCGTTCTTGCGCGCCGCGAACTCGGTGGTCATCCAGTTCGACGAATACCGCTTGGGGTCCAGCGAAGCCATGTCGATCTCGGCTTCGCCATCGACCATCATCTGAGCCAGATAATAGCCGGTGCCGCCTGCAGCGGTGATGCCGAAACTGAAGCCCTCGGCCAGCCACATGTTGCGCAGGCCCGGCGCCGGACCAACCAGCGGGTTGCCATCAGGTGTGTAGCAGATCGGGCCGTTGAAATCGTCTTTCAGACCGGACTCAGCGCAGGAAGGCACGCGTTCGGCCATCGCCATGTACTGATCGGCGATCCGATCCAGATCCAGCGGAAATAGGTCAGCGCGGAAGCTGTCCGGCACGCCGTGTTCGAACTGCGCAGGAGCGCCATGTTCGTAGATACCCAGAATCCAGCCGCCACGTTCTTCGCGCGCATACGACTCGTTGTCGGCATCACGCACAACTGGATGCTCGGGGTTGCCCGCTTCACGCCATTTGACCAGCTCGGGGTCTTTGTCCATGACGATGAAGGTATGCTCGACCGGGATCGCGGGCATCTTGATACCCAGCATTTTCGCGGTCCGCTGTGCGTGGTTGCCTGACGCGGTCACAACATGTTCGGCGGTGATCACAACCTGCTCATCTGACGGAATGAGGTTGCCGCCCTTTTCGACCATCTTAGTGCAGGTGACTTCCCAGTGAGTACCGTTCCAGCGGAACGCATCGGCCTGCATCTTGCGAACGATGTCGACACCGCGCTGACGCGCACCTTTGGCCATCGCCTGGGTCACGTCCGCAGGGTTAATGTAGCCGTCTTCAGTGTGATAGATCGCGCCTTTCAAGTCGGAAGTTTCGATCAGAGGCCAACGTTCCTTGATTTGCTCGGGCGTCAGCCACTCATATGCAACATCACAAGTTTCCGCTGTGGATGCATAGAGCATGTATTCATCCATACGCTCTTGTGTCTGTGCCATACGCAGGTTTCCGACTACGGCGAAGCCTGCATTCAAGCCGGTTTCTTCCTCTAGTGTCTTGTAGAAATCGACTGAGTACTTGTGGATGTGGGTCGTGGCATACGACATGTTGAACAACGGCAACAGGCCCGCTGCGTGCCAGGTGGAACCGGATGTCAGTTCGTCCCGCTCGATCAGCATCACATCATCCCAGCCCGCTTTGGCAAGGTGATAGGCAATCGAGGTCCCGACGGCGCCGCCGCCAACGACCAGTGCTTTGACTTGGGTTTTCATAGCCGGGTGTCTCCCCTTGAATTCAGTTGACACCATATGGCGCATTTGAGGGGCTCGACGCGACATTCATCCGACCAGTGATATAAGAAAAGCGACCTGAGCGTTGCACCAGGTCACTTTCCAACAGTCGATCTGACGTGTTATCCGCCCCCCAATTTGCACCTTTTGAACGTTCCGGTGGTTGCGCAATCAATGCCCGTTCCGGAACCGCCTCGGTTTACCCGCACGGCAGTTTCTGCTTCGGAATCAGAGCTACCAAAGGCTGACAACAGTCCGGACAGGAAGCCTTCATTTTCGTTTACAGATGCGACTTCTTCAGAGGTTTCCTGATCTTTGAATTTGGCGAACAAATTTCCAAAGAAACCCTCGTCATCTCTGTCTGCCTGCTGCATCTCGTCTTCAAGCAAATCTGTCAGTCCTTTGCGGTATCCGACCTGGACCAAATCATCCGCAGATTCGATTCTGTTCGCGGTCAAGTCGAAGGTGTCTGCCGGCAAACCGTATTGCGCGGCCAAAGTATTTGCGACAAGAGACAACCCATCAATGTTTTCTAGCTTCAAAAGCGCCAGCTCGCTGCGCAGCTTGACAAACTCGCCGCGCAAGGCGGCCATGTTTGTCGCCAGTTCACTTTCTCGTTCAGGATCAAAGAGGGTATCGTTGCCGACGCCAGGCACTTGCTTTTGAAGCAGTGCGTTCAATCCGTCATAATCCAATCGATCTAGAAACGCTCGCAGCATAGGCGCTGGTGCATCGGAATAGACTTGTAAACGAATTTCTTCGCCCAGTCCGATTGTGGCCTTGTAGATTTCAAACCGAGGTTCGACCTCAAGGTCCGTCAGGCTCGCCGTGATCATTGACCAAAACTTTCGATCTTTCACTGTGACGGGTTTGTATCGGCTGTTTTCAAACCTGAAATACGCAGCACCACCAATTATGCCGAATGGAGTGTAGCCACTCGATCCTGCGCCCAACCCTTCGACAGACCTGACGATGTTGCCAGTCAGTGTATTGGATTTAGCGTCTTTCCTGAGTTTCGCCTGTAGCCAGACCGTATGCTCGCCGCTTTCGTATATCCAACTAGAATTATCGAGTTTTCTGGCCAGTTGTTCGGTCTCTTGCACAGCAACTCTTTTTGCAATTGGACGAGCAGCTTCGCTTATTCCGTCCTGCAAAACACCTTCTCGGGCATCGCGGGTAAAATCTGCATCCACGATCGAACGACGCACCCAGCCTTCGCCCGAATCCGGCAGGTACGGCTTGGCCCCCTCTCGCCAACGCTTCTGTCTTTCGCGTTCAATTTCTTCCGCGGCTAGCTCCGCCTGATACAAGTTGAACCGCTGATTAATCGTGTCGACATATCCGTTGAAGGACAACCTGCCTTCGACTTTCTTATCCTGCTGATAATAATCCAGACCTACGACAACCACGACGGCAATCAGCAAAAACCCAATGAAACGCAACGCGCCCATGAATAACCTCGGAATCAAATACTGCTCTTTCCTAGATCATTCACCTAAAATTGAGGCGCTGTTATGGCCGAGCCCAACAATCACGGTCAGAGTACCTTGCCAGGATTCATGATGCTATCGGGATCCAGCGCTGCTTTGATCGCCGCCATATAATTTGTCGCCGCACCAAGTTCTTTCACCAGATAGGGGCGTTTACCCTGCCCTATTCCGTGTTCTCCGGTACAGGTGCCCTCCATCGCAATTGCAAGATCATTTAGCCAACCGACGAATTCCTCTGCACTTGCGACCTCTTTTGCGTCATCCATGTCGATTAACAGAAGTGTATGGAAGTTACCGTCACCAACATGACCCACGATTGGGGCCAGCAAACCCAATTCAGCGGCCTTATCCTGTGCGGCGGTCACACATTCGGCCAAACGCGAGATCGGAACACATACATCCGTAGAAATGCCCCGCGCGCCTGGGCGCAGTTGTAGGCTGGCCCAATACATATCGTGCCGGGCCTGCCACAGCTTGTTGCGCTCTTCGGTTGTCGTGGTGGTGGTGATATCGCTGCCACCAAATTCTTCCGCGATTTGGCCAAAGGTCTCTGCCTGTTCCGCTGCACCGCTTTCCGAACCGTGAAATTCCAGCAGCAGCAGTGGCGTTTCTGGCAAATCCAGTCCCGAATAAGCGTTTGCAGCTTTGACCGACATTTGGTCCAGCAATTCGATCCGCGCAACCGGGATACCATACTGAATAGTCATCATCACAGCCTGACAGGCTGCATCCACCGATGGAAACGAACAGCGAGCTGAACTGATGGCCTCGGGGATACCCTGCAATCGCAATGTGATTTCGGTGATTATTCCCAGCGTGCCCTCGGCACCGATTAGCAAGCGGGTCAGATCAAAACCCGCCGAAGATTTGCGCGCACGATGCCCCGTGCGGATCACTTGCCCGTCCGGCATCACGGCCTCAAGACTAAGCACATTGTCTTTCATTGTCCCATAACGCACAGCATTGGTGCCAGACGCGCGTGTCGCGGCCATGCCACCTAGCGACGCATTCGCGCCCGGATCAATCGGGAAGAACAACCCCTGATCCCGCAGATGGGTGTTCAATTCGGCTCGGGTGACACCCGGTTGGACAACGCAATCTAGATCACCGACATTGACCGCCAATATCTTGTTCATCTGACTCAGATCGACGGATATGCCACCAGCAGGAGCGTTTACATGACCTTCGAGCGAGGTGCCTGTTCCGAACGGGATGACTGGCACCTTGTGCTCGGCACAGGTCCTGACGATATCGGCCACTTCTTCGGTTGAATGCGGGAAAACCACCGCATCCGGACTCTGGTTCTCAATCCACGTTGTCGTGTGTCCGTGCTGCTCGCAGATCGCAGCACCAGATTGCAGCCGGTCTGCGAACCTCTGCTTCAAAATTCCCAGCGCCGTGTCGATCCCGGCCTCGTTTCGCGGCAAAGCAATTGCCTGCACCATTGCGTTCCCCTTTTCTCAGGCCACAGCCTAAAGCATTGCAGGCACAACCTGATCTGGCGGGCGATGACCGTCTTCGAAGGTCTTGATGTTGATAATGACCTTCTCACCCATCTCGATCCGACCCTCAAGCGTCGCCGAGCCCATATGGGGCAGCAGCACCACATTCGGCAATTGCCGGAGGCGTGGGTTCACATCTGTGCCCTGTTCATAAACATCCAGACCAGCGCCTGCAATCTCACCGGCGCGGATCATGCGTGTCAGGGCGTTCTCATCGACGACTTCACCGCGTGATGTATTCACGATCACGGCCGTGGGTTTCATCAATTTCAAACGCCGCGCATTCATCAAATGAAAGGTCGAAGGGGTCGACGGGCAGTTGATCGAGATGACGTCCATCCGCGCCACCATCTGATCAAGACTATCCCAGTAGGTCGCCTCCAGTTCCTGTTCAATCTCGGGGCGCAACCGGCGGCGGTTGTGATAGTGAACCTGCATTCCAAACGCGCTGGCACGTCGCGCAACGGCCTGCCCTATCCGGCCCATCCCAAGAACACCCAAGCGGCGACCACCGACCCGGCCACCCAGCAAGGCCGTCGGGGCCCAACCGGCCCAATCGCCCTTTTGCATCACGCCTAACCCCTCGGGGATACGTCGTGTAACCGCCAGGATCAGAGCCATAGTCATATCTGCAGTATCGTCAGTCAGTACTCCTGGTGTGTTCGAGACAAGGATCCCGCGCTGCCTCGCCGTCGCCACATCAATATTGTCGACACCGGCACCATAATTGGCGATCAGTCGCAATTTCTCACCAGCCTGCCCCAGGATACCGCCATCAATTGTATCGGTTATCGTCGGAACCAGCACATCTGCTGTGTTCACTGCCGCCACCAGCTCTTCGCGAGTCATGGGATCGTCGGTGTCACGCAGTTTTACATCGAAAAGCTCGCTTAGCCGTGTTTCCACCGCTTCGGGCAACCGTCGCGTAACGACAACACTCAGACGTTCTCTTGGCACCTTGACCCTCCTACCGCTTTGCAAACTGCCGCGCGCCATGGCATCGTGGCGCAGGATTACACGGGGCACAAGAACCCCTTGGGCATCGTCTCAACCTTTTTTGCATACGATCCATAGGCATAAGAGCAGACAGGCAGTGAGTGCTAGTTTTTCAGTGAATCGCCATTTTGTGGTGTTGATATCGGTTTTCCTGCTCGTGCTCGGCGCAGTGGCCGTGTCCGCGCAGGAAAAACGCGGTCCAGTGACGAATCTACCGCTTCCACGATATGTCTCGATGAAAGCCGCCGAGGGTAATGTCCGTCGCGGCCCTTCGCTGACTCACCGAATCGATTGGGTGTTCAAACGCCGTGGGATGCCGCTGCAGATCACGGCCGAATATGGAAACTGGCGCAAGGTTCAGGATCGAGACGGTGCCGGGGGTTGGGTGCATTACGCGCTGCTTTCAGGTGTGCGGACAGTTCTTATCGAAGCCGACTTGCTGCCGGTTTACGCGATGCCTGATCCCAAATCGCAGGTGAACGCGCATTTTGAAACCGGCGTCGTCGCCCGGCTTGAAAAATGTTCACCCGATTGGTGCCGCATCTCGGCAGGCGGCTATCGGGGCTGGACCCTGAAAAGCAATCTTTGGGGGGTCGACCCCGCCGAGATTCGGGAATGACGTGCGTGCGCGACAGCGCCGACTGAGCTACTCCGCGCCTGCAGCGCTGCCGCGTTTGGCCAGTTCCTGATCCAACAACAACAGGTTCCATCGGTCCCCGCTGGCCGCCTTGGCCTTGTCCAGGATCGATGTGAACAGGTCTTCTTCCTCTATCTGTTCGGCCAGGAACCAGTTCAGCATATTCTGTGTGCTGTATTCTTTGACCTCATGCGCCAGCTCAAACAACGCGTTGATCTGGCCCGTCACGGTTTGCTCCTGCGCCAGCGCCTGCTCCAGTACATCAACGGGTGATTCATAGTCCGTTTGCGGTTTTGCGATGCCGTCGAGATTTACCCTCCCACCCCGCTTGGCGATAAAGTCGAATATACGCATTGCATGGGTTTCCTCTTCGGCAGAATGCCCCCGAAACCAACTGGCGAATCCAGGCAGATCCTGCGCCTCAAAATAAGCCGACATCGCCAAGTAGGTGTACGAAGCGTGGAGCTCATTGTTGATCTGCTTATTCAATGCTTCTGCAACTTGCGGGTTCAATTTCATTGCTCGCTCCTTTTTCGTGCTGGTTAGCGGACTTTATCTAGCTAGGTCCGAAGCCAAAGACATTCAACTGATAAAGGTAATTTTTATCGCTATTAATCAATAATTTAATCCAATTCTTGTGCTATTGAAACGCAGTCGCAGGAACGAGCGTTGTAGCGCATTTCGGATTGTATCTCGCGACCGCAAAACCAAGGATTGCCAGTTGGATTTTCGTTTTAGAGATCTAGCTTCGCCTCAAACAATCGCCTGACCAATACTCGACCATCCCGACGATCCAACCGCCATCAGACTAAATTGCATATCCACATCAAAATTGTCCAAAAAAGCCCTTGAACCCTGAAAGCAACAGTCGTAGATAGCCGCTCACCGTTGGGGTGTAGCCAAGTGGTAAGGCAGCGGTTTTTGGTACCGTGTATCGTAGGTTCGAATCCTACCACCCCAGCCATGATTTCCCGGAAATCACATACCGAGAAGTTGCACGCCGATTATAGCGTGTTTTCAGCGACTTAAGATCCAGCAATTTCAACTGAGACCCGAGCGTGTGCGCAACAGTGGTCGATTTCCGACCACAGTCCCAGGTCGCGATTCCGACGGTACGAGTTTGGTGTGTTTCGGAGAGGCGGCAGATCAGAGGGCAGAGAAGCGCTTGTGTTGATCTGACCAGATCGCCGGGAAACCCGACCTGATCTGGTAGTCCATTGTCAGGCCATCAATTTGTTCGCCTGAATCGATGGCATCCAGAGCATCAGGCACCAGCATGGCCAGATCGACCACATACTGCACCCGGCGTTTGGAGCTACCTTCTTCTTGAACGATTTCTGAGAAAGCTCTGCCATCATTGATCATCGCCAACCACCGGCGCGCCTTCACAATCCGGTAGACTGTGCTTTTGTCAGATCCTGATCGCTCAACAGTATGTCCTGACTTGCGCATCATCGAAATCGCTGCGCGTGCTGAATGCGGTTGTCAGCCAAAGGCGTTCCGCATCTGCGCAATCGTGGCACCTGCCTTGCGGCACAGCTGTTTCTGTAATTGTTGCTGACGCGTCAGTTTGTTTCGCGCGGATTTGGCAGGCGATTTATTGATTTCTGTATCGGATGAAGTTGTCATTTATGTCTCCACTCTAAGGACACAGGCTGATCCTGCGTCCTGCACTGAGCGGAGCCCGGCTGTTCCGGGCAAATATTGGCGATTTCAGTACCGCTTCCTTACGGACCAAAGTCCAGACAATTTCGGCAGAAAGAGCCACTACCGCCATTAGTCACATTATGAGTTCTAGCTGATGCAGCAAATTGGCCGCCAAACTGCCGTTCGCTGCATTAGCAGCACTGCGCCTCATGAGCGGCGGCTATGCGCGGCAGGCAGACTCTGCAAGTCTGCAATGTCCACCCTCAATCCACAAACGGCGTAGTCCGGTTCAATCGCCGATTTTATCGGCATCTTACCCTTTCGAAGCGGAACTATTTGAATAGATTTTGACGCTCTTTTCGAGGCAATAGTCGCGATACGTTTCGTCAGTATCTGCTCAGTGCCTTTAGTATTATGTTCCGCGTATTGATGTCGTTGTGGAAAATCCTGTCGGCGAGAAACTCGGACGGAAACTCAGGCCATGTCCTGCGCATTTCAGCAACGAGCCGTCGTGCTTCTTCTGAATTTCCCAACTGATCGTGCGCAACGGCTTGGAACAAGAGCGAAGGAGCACTGACTGGCGCTCCAGCAGCTGGCGCTCCCTGAAAAGCTTCAACAACATTTTCGTAGTTCCCGAGCATAAGTTGCGAGACGCCCCAGATGTTTCTCGCACCAAACCTCCCGGATCCTGATTTGGGTCTCTCCGGGTTGCTAACCTCGGCGGCAAATTCCGGGGCGTTAGCCAAGATGGCGGTGATACCTGCAAGGTCGAGAATATGGCCATCATTCGGCGCCAGTTCGACCGACATCCTTGCGTATTTCAATGCCTCGTTTGGCTGGTCTTTGACAGCCAGCACCCAACCGTTTGCGCTGTTTGCCCAGGCGTCGGCCGGGGACAATTGAAGCGCTTTTTCAGACATTTCTGAAGCTTGATTGGAGAAATCATCCCTTTGTGATTCATCCGGCGACAACACCGCCAAGATCGCCAGGACCTGCGCTGATCCGGCATAGCCGTCGGACAGAGCCGGGTCGAGTTCCATCGCGTGCTGGAACATTCCCAGTGCTATCTGCTGACGTTTGACATCAAAAACGGGAAAAAACATGCCTCGGGCTTGGTCTGCAATGTTGGCCGCCTGGAGTCTCGTCAATGATTGTTCACCAAGCGCCACACGTTCTGCTTTCTCGATGGATCGAGTTGTCGGCACAACCTCCCTGTTATCCTGGCTCATCCAGAGGCCAAGCACAGCGACTAATGCAACAACACCTAGTCCAGCAGGCAGCAGTTGCCGCGAACGCCAACGGCCAACTGGATTGTCGCTCTTCAGTTCACTTGATGTACGGTCTTCGATTGTAGATTCGTATGAAAACCGCGGCTTGTATCCGCCGGGATCAACAAAAATGCGAACCCCGTTGCCGTCCCAGTGATCTTCGTAGAACTGATGTAAAAGGCGACGCAGTCGCCTAGCCTCAACGCGAACCAGGTTTTGACCACCAGTACCATCTATGCGCCGCCCATAGACCTCAACAGCGATAGCTTTGCCTCTAATCTGAGCGCTTCGACCAGATAGAGTTTCCTCGACTATATAGGTGAGAAACTGCGTGAGTCGGGGTGAAGCTTGAAATCCGTCGCTTGATACAATTCGACTCAGAGCTTCCCGGATGAGTTCCGGAGAAGGTTGGCCAACTTGTTGATTTATTGGCAAATCGTTTGATTTGTTCAATGTCAACTCACCCCCAACTCACGGTGACTCACTTGGCCTTTGCGGTCAACCGCACTCATCTTGATTTGAGAATAGATAGTGGGCGTCGGGATTTTTCCAGTGACGGTGAACCTGATTGAAGAAATTCCGGAACTTTCCGATGTGCTGTCGGGGCGCATCGAAACGGATGCACTACTCGGCGAGGTCATCGAGGACCTGAAGAAAGCATCTGCGTTTTCGAAAGACGCATCGATCACGGCCTCAGAGCGCGCCGAATGGGCCCACATCAAATCTGAACTTATCAACGAGCTTCGCCAGATGTTGAAGCGCAACCTGTGAGATACTCTAACTGAGGGCCAATCCATGACCAAGGAAGACAATAGAAAAGACCAGGACGACAAACAGGTTCAGGCGTCAGATCAAATTGAAGACCCGTCGCGGCGGAGTGTTCTAAAGGGCTTGGCCACTGGAGCGGCTGCCACAGGGGCGGCTGGGTTTGCGGCAGGAACTGCCGAGGCCCACGAAGGAGACGGCCCTCTAGGAGAAACACTCAAGAACCCATATGGTGGTCGACCCGCAGGTGGCATATCATTGCCGGAGTACTTCCGTCCGACGAAGTACATGACGGGTTCAAATGCGAACTATTTCCCACTGAGTGAGGAATTAGGGCCAGATGAGATGCGCATCTCATTCTGCGGCTCAACACCATATCCGCCGCGCGAAGATCAGGCGGGTACTTGTATCATGGTGGAGTTGGGGAATGGAAAACGGTTCTTCTTCGACTTTGGGTCCGGTTGTGTCCGCAACATCATTGCGATGCAAGTGCCTGGGCAGTTGATCAACGACATCTTCATCTCTCACCTGCATGTCGACCACTATGCCGACATTCCGTATATTTACCCCTTCCGTGCCTGGTCGGGTGGCTACACGCCACTACGCATCCATGGGCCGTCAGGTCGAACGCCCGAGCTTGGCACAGCCGGAATGGTCAAAGGCATGCAACAGATGCTCAAATGGCATCTGGAGGCCTTTGATGTTTTCCCGATTGGGGACGGCTACGAGATCGAAGTCAATGAATTCGATTTCCGCCAAGAAGGTGGTATTGTTTATGACGAAGACGGGGTGACTGTTCGGTCCTGGCCGCGAAGTCATGCCAAGGACGGTGCGGTTGGTTATCGGCTCGATTGGAATGGTCTGAGCTTTGTATGGACCGGCGATGGTCGCCCGGATGAGCTTTCACGAAAATACGGCGAAGGCGTTGATGTCTTTGTAACCGAAATGTCGGGACAGGATATTGGTCAGTTGATGACCTACAAATACGGTATCCCACAAGATCTCTTTAACTACACTATCGATACGCATCACACCTCCCACTATGCCGTGGGTAAGCTCTTTGCTGACACAAGGCCGCGTTTGGGAATGGTGACACACTATACCCAGGATGAAGACATCGACGCTGAAATGCTGGCTGGTATTCGCGCCCACTACGACGGTCTGTTCCAATGGGGTCTCGATGTAGCCGTTGTGAACGTGACCAAGGATGCAATCTGGTACAGGAAAGCTGCACTGCCCGGGAAATCCGGTACTGTGCCACCATTTCGTGAACTGGCTGCGGCGGCAGAGGCCGGGCGTATTGAGCTTCCGGATGAAATCACATTACCGAACCCAAGACTCACTCGCGCAGACCAGCAAGATCAGAAGTATCGAGATATGGAGATCGATCCACGCGAATACTACCCAACTGACGTTTTCCGAGCACCCGGCGGAGACTGGCCGCAGGACTTTACCATCAAAGTTTCGGATGTAATCGGCTCGCGTGATGAAGACTGAGAGGAGATCGAACAATGATTGAATTTGGTTCGACTTCTGCGATCCCTGTTACGATCCTTACCGGCTTTCTTGGAGCCGGTAAGACGACACTTTTGAACCGGATCCTTACCGGCAATCACGGATTGCGAGTGGCAGTTCTGGTGAATGACTTTGGATCAATAAACGTAGACGCCGACTTGGTGGTTGGCCTCGAAGATGATGTGATGAGCTTGGCTAATGGGTGCGTTTGCTGCTCGATACGAGATGATTTGATCGAAACGGTAGAAGCTGTTCTCGCTCGGCCTGAGAAACCAGAATACATCGTCCTTGAAGCAAGCGGAGTGTCGGATCCATCGTCAATCGCGATGACGTTTACGGATCAACGGTTCCGGGACATGATCCGCTTGGACAGCCTAATGTGTCTTGTCGATGCGGAACAGCTATTTGCTGCGCCAGAACAAATGGAACTGAAGCTTCGTCAAATTGCGTTCTCGGACATGGTCATTTTGAACAAGGTTGATCTTGTCGACAGGGCCACAGTTCAGAAGGTGCACGACTGGCTTGGCTCTCGCTTCCGTCGCTATCGTCTTGTCGAAGCTGTAAACGCAGACGTCCCTCTGGACATACTTCTTTCAGTCGGTCGCTTTGCCGCCGAACAGCTCGAAACAGAAATACCCGATCATCACGAACATGGACCAGATTGTGGTTGTCATCACTCTGATCACTCAGACAGCTTCTCAACAACTATGATGAAAGCTGAACGCCCGATAAGCCTATCCTCTCTCAGGAGTGCAATTCGGAAGCTTCCGGGTGACGTTTATCGTCTCAAGGGTTTTGTTTTCAGCGAGGAAGATCCAGATCATCGCATTCTTGTTCAGGTGGTTGGAAAACGTATGGACATCGCGCGGGATGGTGCTTGGGGTGACCGCAGACCCGAAACACGGCTTGTCGCTATAGGCGCACCGGGGGCGCTCTCCGAGGATGTCCTTTCGGATACGCTTATGGAGACAGTTTGAAAGCCAGTTTCGACCAAGTATTTTGGCTATAAGTCAAATAGGTTGGATAATTTCATCCCGTTCGGCGGCGGCGGACTTTGAGTGGGCCATAGACGTCATTGCCAATCTGGCGATCTCAACTGCAAGCCACCCTTGAGAAAACGGCCAGCTGAAAGGAGACCGCCTATGAAACTAAGGTTGCTACGCTGCTCCATACTTGCCGGGGTTGGTGTCCTTTCTGGTACTGCGTGGGCAGAGTCCCAGGAAGAAGAACTAGCAAAGCAACTTGCCAACCCCGTGGCCGCTCTGATTAGTGTGCCATTCCAGCTGAACTATGATCAGAATTTGGGTGCCGACAGAAACGGTTCGCGTTGGATATTGAATGTACAGCCGGTTGTACCCTTTAATCTTACGGACGATTGGAACGTCATATCCCGAACAATTCTCCCAATCGCCTCCATAGATGGTGGCATACCGGGTTCTGGATCCGAGACTGGGCTAGGAGATACTGTTCAAAGCTTATTTCTTTCGCCCAAAAAACCAAGTGCGGGCGGTTGGATCTGGGGGGCTGGACCCGTTTTTCTGCTGCCAACGTCGACAGATAACAGCTTAGGTCTCGGAGAGTGGAGTGCTGGAGTTACCGGCGTGGCACTCAAACAACAGGGTCCCTGGACATATGGTGGCCTGACAAATCACATTTGGGACATTGATGGTGACACCGACATCAACCAGACGTTCTTACAGCCATTTATTTCCTACACAAATTCGAACGCGTGGACGTTCACTATAAACACTGAGTCCACCTACGATTGGGAAAACGATCAATGGTCTGTGCCAATCAACGGTGTTGTCACCAAAGTTACCCAACTCGGGGATCAACTTATTAGCGTAGGCGGGGGGATACGCTATTCGGCCGACGGCCCCGATAGTGGGCCCGATGGTTGGGGCGCGAGACTTGTAGCTACCTTGCTGTTTCCCAAATAGTTGAACCTTTCCTCAGAGAATATCGCTTACCGGATACAGGCATTGCGCGGATGAAAGCGAACGGCAGATTGTCCGCATCTTGAAAGTCATCATGCCTGGATTTGAATGTCCGCTTTGGGCTGCAGACCTGTCTAATGCGTCCGCAGCGCTGAACCGTTGTAGCAATGGCCGATAAGGGCACTCTCCCGCCGTTCTCTGCGGTGGGCATCGATTTGAAGTATAAGCCCTCACCTGCCTTTGATTCCACCTCTGCCATTCGTTCATGCAGCATGCCACAACCGCGCATTCCTGACATTCCAAATCCAGTGTTAGGTGGCAGGTGAGCGGACCAAAGCTGCCGTTCAGCTCGAATCAGCGGGCCCACGAATTTGGCTCCGAGCCGACATCCATAAATGACCTCAAATGCGGCGAACGTAGCCCACTTTGCTGTTATGCATTGCGATGGTGGAAATGCTTCTTCTACGAGCGACTGTAAAGCGAACGAACTGCCGTGAATTTCGCGCAGGAACTCATTTCACCCGTAGGATTTGGTGAAACGGCTCTATCTGCTTTTGATTGGTTTAAGCCGTTGAATTCGAAGACCCATACGGTTGCGCATGGTCTTGATGGTGTGACGTTTATCCACATCGCATCAAATGAAGTCTGGACGCTGACTCTTTTCCCGACGATGAATTACGAGTTGTCTACGCACGGTTCCAAAAACCTAGAAGATCACGGAAGTTGTATTCGGGACGGAGAGTAACTTACGTCACGTTTCAAAACAGATCGATGGTGCGCCCAATCCGATAGCATAGATTTAGCCGTAGACTCCATTTCGGCTGCGGCCAATATAGTTCTTAAGCCATGCACCAAGTGATAATGCGCCTGCCGTACAGCTTTAGGCGGCCGACTTAACTCTTGTGGTTGGTTAGTAAGTCGGCCGCCACAAACCAACCGCGGAAAACCGACGCCACTCCAACGTCCGTTTCTGTACCACGCTTGAGGATCGTGAAATCCATGGCTGTTTGTTTCGAGAGGGTAAGAAACAAAGCGAGAAAAACGCTACCGCTACTTTTTTTCATACCATTTTCAGAAAGAACAAAATTTTTTTACATTTTCCCAACGCAATCGTGAGGTCAATTACCAGGATGGTGTGGATGCCAGAATGTGGTTCTGCAATTACCTTTTCATCACCAATGCAAGCTTCAACAAAAAATTGCCGATTCTGGTAGATTTCCACAGACACCCGTCATCAAGTTGTCAAGGATCACGACAGAGTCGCCTTGGTCCAGAAACTCCCAGGCGATATGGCTGTCGACGTAGCCAGCGTCTCCGGTGATGAGAACAGTCACGAAGCAACCACGGATTGTCCAATGCGGTCAGGCCGACATACTGCTCGGACAAACCGTGGCAACTCAATTTCCGGCCTATCCATAGTCACATAATCGACGGCGTAATCTGCAGCGGCTTTAGAGCGCATTTCGTATTGATCGGATGCTTGAAGAATATATGCAGCTGCTTCGGCCGCAGTATTTACTCGTTCAAGATCCGGGAAGACTGACTCGGGAGCCCCAAAAGGTGCCATCATGGGCCAATTCCGTAGAACCGGTATAGCACCAGTAAGCATGCCTTCGACGAGACTCTCATGACTACCTTCTCTTTGGCTCGTAGATAAAACAAAGCCGATCGACCGGTACCAACTAGCAATGTCGTTTGTATACCCTTCAACTGAAACGCTATCTCCAAACTCAGAAAGTCTTTTCTTGAAATTGAGTTGATATTGCGCTTCAGAGTCCGATACATCGCTACCCCAAGGCTTTCCAACGAAACGAAGCCTCCAGGATGGATCATGCACCTGAAGTTCTTTGAGTATGTCGAGAGCGAATATTGGGTCCTTGTTTGCGGAAGCGTATTGCGTCATACCCAGGGTCTTTTTTGATAACGTCTCGCGCGTTATAAAGTTGAAATTCGACACATCTCTAATATTGGGAATGACATTTGTAACGGTGTCCAAAAGAGCCTTCTCACCCACCAGCGCAGTCAACACCTTACGAATTTGTGGCGCAATGAATACTAACCCATTGATCCTGCGAAAGTTCGCGATCAGAGGGTATGCCGTAAATGCTTCGTAGCTGTGTAAACGAACTATCAGCGGCTTTTCTTCCTGCAAATAGTGACTCATCCAGACAGCGCCCTCCGTCAGCCACTCACAAAAAACGATATCAGCCCAACCAACAAGGTCACTCGCTAACGGATTGCGGTCTGCCAGCGCTTCGCGGATAGCGGTCGCAGAGGGTCGCCCGGCGATGCTCTTTGTTTGGTACGAAATACCCAGTTTGCGATCCGTATTGGGAAACGCCTGCCTGATAATTCCAAAATCGAGGTAACGCACTTCAAATCCATCGTCCTCGAGTGCCTTCGCAGCCAGCGGAAAAAAGTTCCAGTTGTCAGAGACGACCAACACCTTTTTGCACTCGACGGGGGAACCACCATGCGCGCCGCCAACCTGCCCTGCCCTTATAAGGTCCTGCAATTCGATAGGGAAAGAAGCAACGGCGGGATCACCTTCCTGCACGGTTTGTATAAACCTCTGAAAAACTTCGGGAACCAGAAGAGGATGTCCACCCTTGTAAGGCACCCCGAACTTCAGTTCGTGCACCAACCACATATTGAATACACTTCGGCGAGAATTTGCCTCTTCGGCCACACCAAATTGGTCCAACAACTGAATGAACTTTTGGAAATGGCTACGATCCTCGAACGCATTACTCAACACGCCGATCACTGCAAAAGACAGTACCTTGCGGCGGCGGCGCGATTTCAAACGCGAAAGAGCGTCCAGCGACTGTTCGGCATCAAGTTGCAATGCCTTGACCACGGCCAGTGCTTCGAACGTTGCATCAGAACACAACCTGCGGGTCTCAAGTTTCCGTTCGACTTCGTGAACAAGGTCTATTTCCGCTTCTGCAACTAAGTCTGCCTTTCCTGCTCGAACGTCCGCGGCCTTTGCTTTAGCAAGAAGCTGCGCGCCATTCCTCAGCGCTGGATTACAATTCAACGCCTTCAAAATCGTCCCCGACGCTGAACGAAAGTTCTTCTTCTCGAGAGCGTGTTTTGCCGCAGAACGAAGTTTACGTGCTTCGACGTACTTTCTTGGGTGTGTCAGTCGAAAGATTATAGCATGCAATGATGAACTAAGGTGAAGACTGAAGGGCAATTCGAACCACCGATCTGGATTGTATCAATAGATACGCAGAACTATTCTAGGAAAGCGCATCAGTGCAACCGGCGATCCCCTTTATTCAACTGCTATGCCGCATAGTTGCCATACCATTCTAACGCAGCGTTGTTGAACTCAGAACTTCAATCGTATCAGAGGCACACGTTCAAGACGCAATCGTTTCCAACCAGTACAATCCCCGGCACATGACGTTGCTATACAACGACTTGGACACACAATTTAAACCACCGGCTTTTAACTTGAGACAAATCTGGCAGCCCTAAAGTGGTTCCAGCATTCTTCTGGTGAGAAGAGAGCGTAGATCTCTGAGAAGGCGCCGAACATTTCAGTGAATGTCCTTGCTCCAACGCGATCTGGCTTGGCCGAGACAGCTGGCGGGTGGCGGGTAGACCAGTCGTAGCGTTGTCCCCTTGTCCGTGTGTAGCGTTGCTAGGTGGCCACCAGCGTCTTCTATTGTACTTAAAGCCAAACTTGCTCGGAAACCTGTCATCGCATTAGGGTGTGATTGTACACCGGTCGTATATGCCAGTACATTGGCTAGTTCAGGCATGGTTGTGTCTTCGTCTTGCTCAATCCGTTCGATAAGAAATGAGCGATGGGGATCAAGAATGCTTTCACTGCAAGGTCGAACCTGCGGCGCGGCCTTCAATCGTCCAGTTCGTCGGACCGTAAACCTTGTGCGTGCGCCGGTTGCAGGCGAAAGTTACAACCATAACGCCGTCGCGCTCCCGCATAACCATTCTTCAATCAACTTTCGAAGCCGCGACCGAAACGCATCTGGCAATGGTGCTGTTATGATCCATCCTCTCATAAACGATGAATTACAATTCAGTTCTCATGGGAATCCCGGCGCTTCAGTTTTTCGATAGGACGCTCTAGCGATGTTATTCCACGCAACAAAACCTTAAGTGCACCGATCTTGTTCACGTTGTCGCAACAACGGGAACAAATTGAACGGCGTCTATCCAACAAAAAGAAAGCTAAGTGCATGGCCCTGCTGATCGCGACTACATAAAAGTCTTCACCGTCAAATCTAATCCCTACGCAAAAATCCATCAGGTGCAACGGTCACCTGCAGTTTAGTCGCCATATCGCGATCAATGGTGAAATCGGGATTGTCCTTTAACCAGCTGTGCAGAGCCGTTTTGGGGTTGTTCCCAACATCCCATGGGCGGTCTTCGAAGAATCCCTGCGGCATGTTTTCTACAAAGCTATCAAGAACCAGACAATAGCAACCTGAGGCAACCAAAGGCCCTTATGCCTCTAGTTCGGCGACAACATGGTCGTGGGTATGCATCGAATCGAGACAAACCATGACTCTCTTTGCGTCGCCCACAGCATCCTTGGCACGCGCGATAGTGTCTGGCGCAGTCGAGGATCCCTCGATCATAGTGATCCGGGAGGCCATCGGATGGTGTTCCATCGCGACTTTGTTGTGTGCACGAATATCGATGTCAATGCCGACGACGCGTCGCCTCGGATTAGCCGGATCAAGCAAATCTCCGGTTTCCACAGCGTCAGCATAGTCGAGCATGGCCAGCAATGACGCGGACAAAATCAAAGAGCCACCATGGGCGATGCCCGTCTCAAGAATAACATCGGATTTTGTCTCCCATACTATCTCTTGCAAGGCGACTATATCCTGCGGATATTGGATAATTGGCCGCCCCATCCAATCGAAATTGTAAACGTAACGCCGCTGCATGCTTTCGCGCCGCCAATCCTGGGACAAATGCTGAAAACTTGCATCATTTCGAAAGTCCAGAAGAGATGTGAGCCTCCCCAACTGAACTGGTCCACCGATATGTTTAGGAAACGGATGAATGAGAATGGCAAACTAGCGACCGAAGCCAGAAGAGATTGTCTCGTGGTTGCGGCAGGTTGAAGTTCTTTTGGGGCAAGGCGTGTCCCGTCTTGATGCGATCAGACTGATCGGGGTTGTTGAACATACCAATTACTGCTGGAGAAAGAAGTACGGTGGAATGGGCGTAGACCAGTTGAAGGAACTGAAACGGCGTTAGAAAGAGACCGAGCGGCTGAAACACGCGGTTTCAGATCTGACTTTGGACAAATTGTTCCTGACGGAAGCCTCAAAGGGAAACTTTTGAGCCCCGCTCGTCGTCGTCCCCATCCGCGATCACGCTTTCTTTGAGCAGGCGCAATTCCAAGGCCTATTCAGCAAAAACTTCCTTTAGATCACGGGTTTCCCGTCTCAGATCCTTTACTTGGGTGGAAGTCGCCGCGCGGGCCGTATCACCTGCCACGCGTTTCTTGCCGGATTCCAGGAATTCCTTGGACCAGCTGTAGTAGAGGCTCTGTGCAATGCTTTCACAGCGGCAAAACTCGGCATGCTATCCTCACCCTTCCGGTCATCCGGAACGGCCTGATCTTTTCCTCTGCGGAATACTGTTTGCGGGTCGCACGGCGAATGTCCTTTACGACCTTCTCACCGTGGCTCTGCTTGGTTCCGGGTTGCTTTCTCATCTCCACTCCTTGGCGGTTACGATGAGCCAGAAACCCTCTCTTATCAAATCGACTTAAACTGTCCCATTGGCGATGACGTCAGGCAGTTGCGCAGGCGGTACAAGTTACCTTTCTGGTCTTTCGCGGGTGGAGCAAGCTTACAGAACCGCTTCATCCCCACCCATTAAGATTAAATCATCGCGCCTTCATTCACTACATCAGCGAAGGACTTGAAGAATTTTCCAGCGAGCTTCTTGGCTGTGCTCTGGATCAAACGACTGCCGAGCTGAGCCAGTTTTCCGCCAATCTCGGCCTTTGCTTCATAGCGCAGGATCGTTGTGTCGCCGTCTGCATTCAGCGTCACATCTGCGCCACCCTTTGCATGACCAGCGGTACCACCATTGCCCTGACCAGACAGCGAGAATGCATCAGGGGCGCCGGTCTGGTCCAGGGTGACATTGCCTCCGAACCGCGCCTTGACGGGCCCTACTTTAAGCAAGACCTTGGCCTCCAGTTCAGTATCAGAATGCTTGATTAGTTCTTCACAACCCGGGATGCATTGTTTCAACACCTCGGGATCATTCAGTGCCGCATAGACGCGATCTTTCGGGGCGTTGATGATGATTTCGTCCTTCAGTTCCATAGTCTTGTCCTTCTTAGCAACATGGAAATCTTATGTTGTCTGCTTGTTCAGTGGTCATTTCGAGCGATTTAAGACGCCTGCGCATCCAGGTCAGAAGTCGGCTCATGAGATCGGCTCCTTCGCGGTTTCCAAATGGGTCGCATAGTCATCCGGGGTATCGACATCGGTGTAGAACCCTGGCGATGGCAGCGTAGCGGCTTGTACATGTTCGGGATGATCGCGCGTGAAGCCCAAGCAGCCGGGGCGTGCGGGGTTTTCCAGCAATCGCCGGCGCAATAGCTGCGGGATAGTAATTGGATTGCCTCGTGCGCCGTTATGGACAGGTATCGTCACTTTAGTCGCATCACCTGCGACGTGAGCGGCAATCAGATCTTGCAGATCCTGAGTGGTCAATAGCGGCTGATCACCCAAGCCGATCAGAAGCAGATGGGCGTCAGGTGCACAATGCAACCCCGTGGCAACCGAGCTCTGCTGGCCGCTGGTGAAGTTTGCATTGTGAACCAAAGAAACATCTAGCCCTGATAATGCCCGGCGCACGGCGCTCGCCTCATGTCCTGTTACCACCGTCAGGTCAGTACCAATGGCACCTAAGTAAGCCATGGCTACCCGGCGGATCATCGGCACGCCGTCTATTGGTAACAGCAGCTTGTTTTGCGCCCCCATGCGACGGGAAAGACCGGCGGCCAGAAGGATCGCGGCAACATCAGCCATCGGCAAGCCCCACAGTCTGCCGTCTGACACGGACTAACTGCGCAAGGATCGACAGCGCTATTTCCTCGGGCGTGACCGCCCCCAGGTCCAGACCCGCCGGGGCGTGGACGGTGTTGATGGCCTCGGGCGTTATGCCGGCGGTCTTTAGTTTTTCAGCCAGTGTCGCGAATTTCCGAGCGCTTCCGACGAAGGCAACATAGTCGGGCAAATCTGTCAGTACGGATTTGAGCGCGTCCAGATCTCCTTGGCCTTGCGTCGCAATGACAACGAAGCGGCGTCGATTGCACGTCGTATCAGCCGACGTGGTGCCAGAAACCGACCAGTGGAATTGCGGTGCCAGGGAACTAAGCGCTTGGGCCACAGGGGATGCGCCAAGCACGACAAGTTCGGGCATTGGCAAACAGGGCTCGATAAAAATGTCGACGGTGCCTTTTGACGGGCAACCATTGCGCGCAAAGCGCGTCCCGTCGATCTCATCCCCCGCTATCACGCCCATTTCTTCCAGGAGTTCCTCGGGCGCGACAGAAACCAGTTGCGGCTGACCGGCGCACAAAGCCTCTACTGCAGCGCGTTTGACTGCGCCACGCGTGCATCCGCCACCAAGCCATCCATGCAGGATTGTCCCGTCCGCGCTGAGCAGCGCTTTGGCACCCGGCTTGGCCGCCGTCGCCCCCGCAGTGCGCACGATTGTCGCGAAGGCGAAAGGTTCTTGCCGGTCACGCAGGTCTTGTGCCGCATCGGCAAGGTCCGTGTCTAAGATCTCTGCCGGACTCATAGCGTCACCAATTTTGGTTCCAGGGCGGCAAGATCGGCAAGGGTGTTGGCCGGTTGAAAAAGGTCGAGATAAGGCAAGGCCGCAGCCATTCCGCCCGCTACGGGCGCGTAGTCGCTCCAACCCTTCAGTGGATTGAGCCAGATGATCTTACAGCCGCGTTTTCTCAGCTTCTCAAGCGCTGCTGCCAGGATTGCGGGTGGCTCGGTATCATAGCCGTCCGACAGGATCACTACGACAGACCGGCCATCTACAAAGCGCCGCGCATAGGTATCGGCAAAGCGTTGCAACGATGGCCCGATCTTTGATCCACCGCCGAAGCCATCTGCCATCAGCGACATCCGGCCAATTGCACGCAGTACGTCTTTGTCGCGCAATGCTTCAGTGATGCGAACCAGCCGTGTGTGAAAAAGATAAGCGTCGGCATCTTTGTCAGCGCGCATCAGCCCAGCGAGAAAAGCAAGGAAAACTTGTGCATAGACGCTCATCGATCCCGATACATCGCAAAGCGCTACGATTTTGCGGCTGCGATCTGGGCGAGACTTGCGCAAGAGCTGCAGAGGTTCCCCTCCTGTCGCAAGGCTCAGGCGAATGGTCTTGCGAAAATGCAGGCGGTCGCCTTTGCGGGCGGCGATCCGACGGCGCGAACGTCGGTCGCGCAAAGCGGCACCGATGCGACGCGCAACTGCTTCGGCCTCTGCGATATCATCCGCGCGGACCAGATCACGCAGATCGCGGCGGCTGAGATTGCGTTGCTGAGTTGCGATAAGTTTACCGGTGCCGTCGCTGTCGGCCTCGCCGTCACCGGAATCAGGAGCGATGGCGCTGCCCGATGCGCCCATATCCTGACCCTTGGCTTGACGAGAGGAATGCACGTTATCGCTGAGCGCAGACTGCGCCTTGGGCACGGCCCTTTGCTTCACCCGACCGGAAGCCATCCAAAAACTATCGAAGAGGCCGTCGAACCGTTCGGCCTCATCCTTGCATCCTGTGCAGATGGCCCGCAACGCGCGACGGCTTTCATTCGGGACAGCGGCATTGACCTCGCCGAGGGCACGCAAGGCAAGCTCTGCCTCTGCAACACCTAGGCGAAGGCCGTTCTGGCGCAAATGCGCAATGAACCCGGCGACACGGGCCGCTGGCCCCGGATCACGCGCCGCAAATTTGGAAACCCGGCTCATGCGGCCTTCCCCGCGATGCGGGCCGCGACTTCAGCGGTGATCTGTGCCTGATCGCTTTGAGTTTTCAGCAGCGTGGTTAAGGTGGAGTGCAACACGGTTGGATCGTCGGTCAGATCCGCAATCCCGAGTCCCATCAAGGCGGCAGCAAAATCGAGCATCTCAGCGATGCCGGGCGTCTTTTCCAGTTCCTCCTCGCGAAGCTTTTGTACAAAGCCTACGACTTGCGCGCCGAGACGTGCCTCAATCGCAGGGCAGCGGGCTTTGAGGATTGCAAGTTCTGTCTGTCGGTCCGGATAATCGACATAGGTGTAAAGGCAGCGACGACGCAGTGCATCGGATAGATCGCGTGTGCCGTTTGAGGTCAGGATCACGATCGGCTTGCTAGAGGCCGTGATGGTGCCGAGTTCTGGGACAGTCACTTGATAGTCGGCCAGAACTTCCAGCAAGTAGGCTTCGAATTCCACATCAGCGCGGTCAATTTCGTCAATCAACAAAACAGGCGGCGTGTCCTGGGTAATGGCGGCCAATAGAGGGCGTTCCAACAGGAAATCACGGGAAAAAATACGCTCCTCAACGCTTTTGCCCGTCTCACCATCTTCGGCGGCGGCGCGGATCGTCAGCAATTGCCGCTGGTAGTTCCATTCGTAGATGGCCTGCGCGGCGTCGAGCCCCTCATAGCATTGCAGTCGGAGCAATTTGGTGGCGCGCGCATCGCTCAGGGTGCGCGCGACCTCTGTCTTACCTACGCCCGCGGCGCCCTCCAGAAGAAGGGGCCGCTCCAACGTCAGCGCCAAATGGAGAGCAACTGCTAGGTCGTCGGATGCGACATAGCCCTGCCCTTCAAGAGCGGATTGTAAATCGGTCCAGGTCATTTGTGTCTCCGGGCAGAGCGGAACGTCTCCGCCCTGCCTTTCGCCTTTAGCCGTGCAGGCCAAGCTCATTGGCGGTCTTCCAGATCCGCCAGTGATCATGTGGCATGTTGGTATGCCGCAGACCAAAGGCCCGGAACGCATCCTGCACCGCGTTGGAGAAGCATGGCACCCCGCCCACATGCGGACTTTCGCCCACGCCCTTCGCGCCGATGGGATGATGTGGCGACGGCGTGACGGTGTAGTCGGTCTCGTAGTTCGGAACCTCCCATGCGGTCGGCAGGAAGAAATCCATCAGCGTGCCCGTCTTCACGTTGCCCTGGTCGTCATAGGCGATTTCCTGGCCCAAAGCGACGGCGAGTGCTTCGGTCAGGCCGCCATGCACCTGTCCTTCGATGATCATCGGGTTGATCCGGGTACCGCAATCGTCCAGCGCGTAGAAGCGGCGGATGTCTGGCACGCCTGTATCCACATCAATATCCATCACGCAAACATAGGCACCGAACGGATAAGTCATGTTTGGCGGGTCATAGTAGCTGACCGCTTCAAGCCCTGGCTCAATCCCTGGAATGGCCTGATTGTAGGCGGCGAATGCGATTTCTTTCATGGTCTTGAACCGCTCGGGCGCTCCTTTGACCACGAAACGGTCGACGTCGAACTCGACGTCATCGTCATGCACTTCCAACAGATAGGCCGCGATCATTTGCGCCTTGGCGCGGATCTTGCGGCCAGCCATGGCCGTAGCCGCCCCGGCAACCGGGGTCGAGCGCGAGCCGTAGGTGCCCAGACCATAGGGCGCGGTATCGGTGTCGCCCTCTTCGATGGTGATGCTATCGGCAGGTAATCCGATCTCGGAGGCCAGTATCTGTGCGAATGTCGTCGCGTGGCCTTGCCCCTGCGAAATCGTTCCAAGCCGTGCAATTGCAGAGCCCGTTGGATGGATGCGAATTTCGCAGCTATCGAACATGCCGAGACCCAGGATATCGCAATTCTTCACTGGGCCAGCACCCACGATCTCAGTGAAGAAACTGAGACCAATTCCCATAAGCTTGCGCGTTTCGCCCCGTTTGAACGCCTCTACACGCTCGGCCTGTTCCTTGCGCAATCCCTCGTAGTCGACGGTGCTGAGCGCTTTGTCCCATGCAGTGTGATAATCGCCAGAGTCATATTCCCAGCCAAGCGCAGCCTGATAGGGGAATTGCTCTTTCTTGATGAAGTTGATCCGGCGCAAATCTGCCGCGTCCATGTTCAACTCGATCGCCAGCACCTCGATCATCCGTTCGATGAAATAAACCGCCTCTGTCACGCGGAAGGAACAACGGTAGCTGACCCCGCCCGGCGCTTTGTTGGTGTAGACGCCATCAACCTCAAGGAATGCAGTCGGGATGTCGTAAGATCCGGTGCAGATATTCATGAAACCCGCCGGGAATTTGGTTGGGTCGGCGCAGGCGTCAAATCCACCATGGTCCGCTGTCACATGGCAATGCAACCCGGTGATCTTGCCGTCCTTGGTGGCAGAAATGCGGCCCTTCATCCAATAGTCGCGGGCAAAGGCGGTGGTCATCAGATTGTCCATCCGGTCTTCGATCCACTTTACCGGCTTGCCGGTGACGATGGAGGCGACGACCGAACACACATAGCCCGGATAGGCCCCAACTTTATTTCCAAACCCGCCGCCAATATCGGGAGAAATCACACGGATATTGTGTTCCTCGATCCCGGAAATCAGGCTGACCACAGTGCGGATAGCATGAGGCGCTTGGAACGTGCCCCAAAGAGTCAGCTTGCCATTGACCTTGTCCATTGAGGCGACGCAGCCGCAGGTTTCCAGTGGGCATGGGTGCGTACGGTGGTAATACATGGTCTCTTCGGCAACGACCTCGGCATTGTCGATTGTCTCGAATGTTGGATCCTTGTCGCCCGCTTCCCACGTGAAGATGTGGTTGTGATGCTTTCGAGGACCATGTGCTCCATCGATTGGTTTGCCATCCTCGCCCACGGTGTCTTCACGCAGAACTATCTGTGATTCCATCGCCTTGAACGGATCAACCAGAACCTCAAGCTCTTCGTATTCGACTTCGACGGCCTCGATTCCATCTGCCGCCGCATAGCGGTCTTCGGCCACCACAAACGCCACTTCCTGGCCTTGAAACAGAACCTTGCCATCGGCCAGAACCATTTGCTTGTCGCCGGCCAGCGTCGGCATCCAATGGAGGCCGAGCGGTTCAAGGTCCTTGGCGGTCAGCACAGCGAGAACGCCGGGCACTTCAAGCGCTGCCGCCGTATCGATGTTGGTGATCCGCGCGTGAGCATAGGGAGAGCGGACGAAATCTCCAAAGAGCATCCCGTCGAGCTTCACGTCATCGACGTAGTTGCCCTTGCCTTGAGTAAAGCGGGCATCTTCGACCCTTTTGCGCGAACAGCCCATGCCCTTGAGGTTCGCGGTGCGTTCCTCACGATCTGGTGTCATGTCATTCATTGGGCCGCCTCCTTGGCTGCATTCATCTCGGCCGCTGCGGCTTTGATGGACTTCACGATGTTCTGATACCCGGTACAGCGGCAGATATTACCTGCCATGCCAAAACGGATCTCTTCCTCGGACGGGTTCGGGTTCTCTTCGAGCAACTTTGCCGCACGTGTGATCATGCCCGGTGTGCAGTAGCCGCATTGCAGCCCGTGATGTTCCTTAAACGCCTCTTGCAGCGGGTGCAGCGCGTCAGGCCCACCGATGCCTTCGATGGTTGTGATATCCTTGCCATCGGCCTGCGCCACGAACATGGTGCAGGACTTGACTGATTTGCCATCAATGGTGACGGTGCAAGCGCCACAATGGGAAGTCTCGCAACCAATATGCGGGCCGGTGATATTGAGCCGCTCGCGCAGCGTGTAGATGAGAAGTTCGCGTGGCTCGGCAAGGAATTCCTCTTCCTTGCCGTTCACCGTGATCTTGTAGTGTTGTTTCTTTGACATCGGACGAACTCCTCACGCACGCGACCAGGCGCGCTCAATGGCGCGGGTCAGAATGATACCTGCCACGTGTTTTTTGAAAGCGACGGGGCCGCGGTTGTCCTCGGTGGGGTCAATATCACCGAGCATGGCGGCCACAGCGGTCTTAATGGCATTTGCATCGACGCCGGTGCCAACCAGAGCGGCCCCAGCCGCCTCGGAAAAGACCGGTGTGTCGCTCAGATTGGTCATTGCAATCGAGGCGGAGGCACAGGTGCCACCTTCTTTCACGATCTGGACTGCAGCGGCAGCGGTCGCATAATCGCCAATCTTGCGCTTTTGTTTTTCATAGGCGTAACCGCCTTGAGGCGTTGGGATGGTGACTGCCGTCAACACTTCTTCGTCTTCCCGAGCAGTCATGTAGGCGGCTTCGTAAAACTCGCGGGCAGCGATGTCGCGTTCCCCGTCAGGACCCTCGACAGTGAAGCGCGCATTCAGGCACTGCATCAGGCCGGGCATGTCATTGCCGGGGTCGCCATTGGCCACGTTGCCACCAACTGTCCCCATGTATCGGACTTGCGGGTCTGCGATCTGAAGGGCAGCTTCGCGCAGAATCGGAGCGGCCTCAGCCAGTGCGTCGTGATCAATAATCGCGTGCTGGGTGACCATCGCACCGATGCGGATACTGTCACCTCCGATCTCGATATCAGACATGCCGCCAACATCCTGAAGATCGATCAGATGCGGCACATCCGCCATCCGCAGCTTCATCATCGGAATCAGGCTGTGCCCACCGGCCATGACGCGGGCATCATCGCCATGCTCTTCCAGGATCGACAGCACACCGGCCATGTCCTTGGGTCTGTAGTATTCGAATGCCGCTGGAATCATCGGCTCTCCTCCCTTCAAGCAAATGTTCTGGCTGAAAGGATCACTGCATGCGCTTGGATGGCGACGCTTCAGGAAATCAACAAAAAACAGGTATTTTGCACGAAATGCGCCCTAGGTCGCACGAATTGCGCCCACCTGCGATGCAAGCGCATCCTGAACCGTCTTGAGTTTGGATCGACTGACCGGCGCGGGTGGTAAACCATCCCCGTCGAACAGGCATCGACCCTTATCTTTGGTACGCTCAAACCGCGCCACGCGCTGAGGATTGACAAGGTAGCTGCGGTGGGTCTGGAGAAATCCGGTGGGCACCAATCGCTTGGCGGCCTCGGTCACTGGCCAGACACAAAACAACCGATCCGTTTCGGTGTAAACTTGGGTGTAGTGCCCATCCGCGCGCAAAAACAGAACATCTTCGGCAGAGATGAAGACCTTTCCACCATCCCGTTCGCAAGGAATTTGCAGCAATGGTTTTACATCCACGGTCGCTTCTGTTGGCTCCGGGTCTTTCCTCGAAGGTCCTGGCAGGTAGGTCACGCTGACCCACAAGCAAGCACCAAATATGATGAAACTGAACAGGATTACGCCAATGGCCAGCGTCTCATTGCTCATCAACGGGCCAAACTCAACCCCACTTGGCACCGCGACGAAACGGGTGCTCGCCAGAGCAAGAAAATGAACGGTGCAAACCGCCGCTGCAAAACACAAAGTGCCCAGCAAAATGTTTCTGTTTGTTCGCTGCCCGTAGGCAATCGCGAAAGCCAGCATACAAAGCGCTATTGCAGCAATCGAGGACAAGATGACGCCACTGGGCGTATACACTGCCCGGCAAAGCTCCAGGCCAGCCATTCCAATATAGTGCATCGCCAAGATGCCCAACCCAACAACGCCTCCTGCCATCGCAATCGTGGCGCGGTTGCGTTCGGTGAAATGCAACAGAATAAGCGCAGCTCCGACGAGCAGGATCGCGACAAGCGCAGACACAAGTGTGATTGCAGCGTCGTAATAGAACAGGATCGGCATCTGAAGCCCGAGCATGGCCACGAAGTGCATGGCCCAGATTCCACCGCCAAGCGAAACAGCTGCAAGAGCCACCGAGGCCTTCTTTTCAAAGACCGGCTTCGTCGAAAGATCTCGCGTCATCGACAATCCTGTAAACCCTGCCACGAAGGCAACAATGCAGGACATGGCGACGAGGAAACTGTTGTGGCTGACGTCGAGAAACTCCATTGTCGCAAATTGGCTAAAAAGTATGCGTTTGGCAAATGGATCAACGATGTCGGACGTTCAAAGAGCGGTTACACATTAGGCGATGCCCAGCTCCGAAGCATTCGTGCCGAGGTGGCTAGCATGCTGCTATTCGGCGGCTTTGAGGCCAAATCCGCCGTTCATATTGATTGGGTGAAAACCACAATTTATGGCTAATGAAGGTCTGCTCGACCCCTCCCGCCGTCATCATTTGATGTTTAATTTGTGACTTCCGAAAGCTGTTGGGTGGAATGGCTAGAGATGCCTTTAGACCGCTTTATAAACTTGCCAGTCTTCGGATAAGCCCTTCAGTTCTTTTGTTACAAGACTTTCGAAGTCCAGACCGGACCCAGCCACCAGATCTTTTACTGTTCTGGAAACGACGATGTCGCCGCCTCCGCCCAATTCAGAGATACGCGCTGCAGTGTTAACGGAAACTCCGCGCACATAATGCAAAGAAACTTCGACCTCGCCTGTGTGAAACCCTATGCGAACTTCCAGATTCAGCTTGGAAATGGCATCGCCAATCGCCTTGCCACGATGGATCGCCTGGCCGGGTCCGTCAAACGTAGCGAGAAAGCCATCGCCATATACTTGGTAGGCAATGTGCACCTCATCGCTGTGCCTCCTTCGGACAACCCTATTGGCAAAGAAAGGCTATGAGGCACGCTTGGTTCAATCAATATCTTTTCAATCAGCCGTGAAGGCCAGAAGGCCAGCCCGTTAACCGATGGTTCGATCCTTATAGCAATCGATTATCCACAATAGTGCTTATGGTTTCGCTTTTTGTGCTAGCGTTGGGCAGTTGCGAGCACGCACGTTTGAGTATGCTGACGAAAGTGGGAGTATGGAGATGCTGGTTGACCGGTATGGACTGACGCTGACGACCGGCCTGCCAGAGGCGCGGGACGCCTATGTCGCGGGGCTTGATCACATCCTTGCAGCAACGTTTGGTGCAAGCGAAGCTTTTTTCGCCGCCATCACGGCCGATCCCGGCTTCGCCCTCGGTCACGTTGGGCTTGCTCGAGCTCGAATGTATGAAAACGATATGTCTGGCGCTCAAGAGGCAATGGCGTCGGCCCGCGCCTGCGCATCTGGGTTGACTGAGCGCGAGGAGGGTCATCTTGCGGTATTCGATCTCTTGCTTCAGGGACGTGTCTTACAGGCACGAAGCGCAGTTCTGAAGCACGCTGCTCATCACCCCCGCGATGTCCTTGTCGCGCAGATCTGTACCAACATTTTCGGTTTGATTGGAACATCGGGTGAGCCTGGTCGGGAAAGCACGCAACTTGCCTACACGACCAAATTATTTGATGCCTTGGGCGAAGACTGGTGGGTTATGAGCGTACACGGTCAGGCGCTGTGCGAAGTTGGGCGGCTTGATGAGGCCATGTCCATGATGGACGGCTCGCTCGCTTTGAACAACACCAATGCAAACGCGTCACACTTCAAAGCGCACACGCTCTACGAGCAAGGTTATGGAGAGGCCGGTCGCGCATACCTTGCCGACTGGATCGCGGATTATGATGTGCGCTCGGTATTGCACGGCCACTTAAGTTGGCATCGCGCTCTGTGGGCCTTGGAGCAAGGGGATGAGGCTGAGCTATGGACGATTTACGAGGGAGCTATCGCACCCGCAGCGTCCTATTCGTTGCCGATAAATGTTCTAACCGATGCTGCTGCACTTTTGCACCGCACTGAAATTGCGGGTCTAACAGTTGCGCCCAAACTTTGGCGCGACCTGAGCGAATACGCATCACGGTTTTTTCCAAAACCAGGCATGAGTTTTGCGGACATACATGGCGCGCTGGCTCATGCAATGGCAGGGGAAGGAGAACGCCTTGCGGTTCTGACCGAAACAAGCTTGGGTTTTGCGGCAGATCTTGTTCGCCCGGTGGCACGTGCTTGGGGTGCGATTGCGCGACAAGATTGGACGGATGCGCTGCAACAGCTGACTCCGGTCATGGCTGATCACGCTCGTCTGGGTGGCAGCCGCGCACAGCGTGACCTTTTGGAGCTGACTTACCTGAATCTGCTATTGAAATCCGGCCATATTCAAGAAGCTCATCGAACGATTACAGCGCGACGCCCGATCTTCAGTCATACTGCGCCCGTTGCAGGCTTTGTCTGAATTCACAAAGCTCTAGTTTATCAGCTCTTCTTACCCCTCCTTTAGCTAGGCTGCGCACGACCGGAATGGACTGGTTACTTCCTGATTACAAATCCCGTATCACGCCATTTATGGTATGCAAGCCTGATCAATCGCTCTGCAACCTGGTCGTAATTTCTGACAGGCGAGACCAGGATTGTAAGGTGACGGGCAAAGCAAGTGCGGCTTCCGCAAACTCCCACGAATAGCTGATAATCGAAAATAACATGCCCGGTGTCGCATCCAGGTTTTGGGTCGCGAACCACAGGTTGAATAGGAGCAGACCTATTAACAGAATGAAGATTACGCCATACAGAACGGCTTCGGTATCCGAGAGCTTTACTTCGAACCGGCGCAGTTTACTCAGGTGGACGAAAACCGGACGGTCACGTCGTTGTTCCAGAACACTGATCTGATGCTCCATTTGCTCATTCAGCGCACGGTTCCATTGCCAAAACGTCGAATGAAACAGAGCGTACACAGATATCATTCCGACAAGAACTCCACAGGCAGACAGGGCCAGAACTGGCGAGAAGTAAAACAGCAAAATTGCTGATACGACGAACTGCACCACCCCCGCGATTGCCGATGGCAGGATCTCTTCAAGAAAGTCGGCCAGTTCGCGCCCCATGCCGATCCGGGCGTTCAGCGACGAAATTGGAAGATTTGAAAACCGCGCGGCAAGCGCCTTGCCCAATTCGACACGGATCATACCGTAGACACGTGTATCGTAAATCCGCCGGATCACGCTGATCATAGTGAGGGCAACCATGAGCGCACCTAACTGCACAAAGGGCTCAAAATCTTCGCTCAGCAATCCATCTATGGCGAAGCCGACGAACAGCGGAATCAGAACCGTCAGGGCAGTTTCAACCAGGATCAGGAACCACGTAAGCCCTACGCGCCAGCGGAACACACTCAGAAGCGTGCCGATTGTCAGTTTTCGATCTGTCAGCATGTCGAATTACTGATCATAGTGAATGCGAACACGCACATCGCCCGGCCAGACCGAGGCAGCCTTGAAATCCGGCTCGTCCTGAGGGTCTGAGGCACTTGTTGAACCCAGCCCCTCCAACAGTTTTGTCTCAGTCATGTTCAGGTCATCGTCCTTGTTTTCGTCATGAAACAACAGCACAGCGTATGGGCCCGCGTTCAGGTCAGAAAACTCATGGCTGACGCTGCCTTTACGTGACGGTATCTGGGCGTAGTCAATGGCGCTCCAGACATCCAAACTGTCAAAGGCGCGCGCGTTATCGAATACAAGGATCACGATGTTGCCCTTGGCGTTGCGGATGCCGTCCACAGTCACATTCAGACCCTCGGCGGAGGCCGGTGTCGCAAGCGTTACTACGGCGAATGCAGGGGCTAGAAGGTTCCGTATCATGGCTTTGTCCTTTCTTCAGAAGGCTGCGGAAGGGGTGACTTGAAAATGGCAATGACATCCTCGGTGATGGCGATCAGCACCGGCACCAGCAGCAGCATGAGGGCTGTGCCGAAGAGTTCTCCAAAAGCTAAAGAGATTGCCGCAGGGATCAGATACTGCGCTTGCTCAGAGGTTTCGGTCAGCAAAGGCAGCAGACCAATCACTGTAGTTGCGGTGGTCAGAAAGATCGCCTTGAAACGTCCAATGCCTGCGCTTCTCAGCGCCAGATTCACGGGCTGACCTTCCTCTCGCGCCTGATTGTAGCGGGTGATCATGACCAGACTGTCGTTCACAATCACACCGGTCAGAGCAAGCATACCGAAGAACGAAAACAGCGACAGTGAGACATCCATGATCAGGTGCCCGACGGCGGCTGCGATAAAGCCGAATGGCACGATGGCCAGAATGACAAAAGGCTGCCAATAGCTTTTCAACGGCACGGCCATCAGCACATAGATCAGAACGGCTGCCAGCAACAGCGCGCGCTTCAGGCCATCGCTTATATCGGCCATCTCTTCCAGTTCACCGGCCGGCAGGACGGTTACGCTGGGATATTTGGCACGGAGTTTCGGGACCAGTTGCTCGAACACCGCCTGCCCCACCTCTTCGGGAGCAACAAGGTCGCGGTCGATGGACGCGGCTACGATGTTCATGCGCTTGCCGTCACGGCGATCGATAGTGCCAGAGGCATAGGTGCCCTCGATTTCGGCGACGGTCTCAAGCGGCACCCAGGCGCCGGATGCGCTGCGCAACCGGGTCTGCACCAGATCCGCCAACGTATCGCGGTTTTCACGCGCGTTCTGTACGACTACGCGGACTTCGGACCCATCGCGTCTGACCTTGGTCACCTCGGCCCCGCCGAACCCATAGCCAATCTGTCTGGCCAGAGCGTCGGCGTTAAAACCAAGGTGCCGCGCGTCCGGGCGCAGGCGGAGTTTCAGTTCAGGTTGGCCGCCCACCAACCCATCCCTTACATTTGCCACGCCCTCGATGTTCGACAGGAAACCTTTCATTTCGGCGCTGGCTTGCTGCAGAAGGTCTTCGTCTTTTGACGCCAACCGGATTCGGAACCCTCCGGCAAGCGTTTCCGATCCGGTGAACTCCAACTCGGTGACGCCCTCGACCGCACCGACCCGGTCGCGCCATTCGCGGACCACGGAAAGGATCGGGACATTCGGACGCTCAGCTACCGGGATCATTTCAGCGAAAATTTGGGCATTTCCAGCGCTGTTGATGATGGTGAATACTGTCTGAACGGGTGGAGCAGACATACTCGCCTCTTCTGCAAGCTCGACGTTCAGCTCGTTCAACACGGCTTCGATCCGATTCACGTTCGTGCGGGTCAGTGCAAAGGGGGAGCGGGCATCCATTTCCAGGTTCATCGTGATGACCTGACCGGGCACCTCGGGAAAGAACACCGTCCTGACCTTGCCCTTGTACATCAGGCCAAGCCCCAGCGTTGCGGCGGCAATGAACAAGATCAGCACAGCGTAGCGCTGACGCACCGCCGCGACGAGCAAAGGCTGGTAGATGCAATCCCGCACCCAGTACAACCCGCCCTGCGCAGAATCCTGTACCCGCCCCCACAAGCGGGTCGGCAAGTATCGACGCTCTTGCCGCATCGAAACCTGCGCCAGATGGGCGGGCAGGATGAATTTGCTTTCGATAAGCGAAAAGATCAGCGTCAGGATCACGATGCCCGCGAACCCGGCAAGTACCTTGCCCAGCGGATTGTCGATCAACAGCATCGGGAAAAAGGCTGCGATTGTGGTCAGCACGCCAAAGACGGTCGCAAGAGCCACGCGATGCACGCCGCGTTCCGTGTCCCTAATCGGGTCCTTCCCCTTGCGGCGTTCTTCAAAAACGCTTTCGCCGACTACAACGGCATCATCGACCAGAACTCCCAAGGCAATGATCAGACCAAAAGTCGTGACATCGTTCAGCGAATAGTCCACCCATTTCGAGCCCGAGACAGCAAGCGCCCCCATGACCGAAACGGGAATGCCCATGGCAACCCAGAAGGCCAAACGCACGTTCAGGAAAATCGACAGCATCAGGGTCACAAGGATCAAACCCTGCACCCCGTTTGAGCGCAACAGCGCCAGACGGTCCGAGATGTAGCCAGCGCTATCACCCCAAACCTCGACCTGAACCTGCGACGGCAGCTGTCGGCTGAACTCGTCAATCGTGCTGCGCACGACATCACTGATCTCCAGCAGGTTTTCCTTCTGCCCGACCAGAACCTCCATCCCTACGGTTGGTTTGCCGTTCAGGCGAAACAAATACTCGCCGTCCTGAAACCCGTCTTCGATTTTGGCAATATCGCCCAAAGGCACATAGGACCCGTCGTCACGTTCGATGATCGGCAGAGCTGCGTATTCCGGCACGTATTTCGCCCTGTCATCGGCCCGCAGATAAATCGTACCGCCATCAGTCCTCAGACGACCTGCCTGAAAGGCCAGCGAATTCCCTTCGATGGCGCGGGTCACATCCGAAACCGTCAACCCATAGTGGCGCAGCAACGCCGGGTCGATTTCGATGCGTAATTCACGCGGTATCAGGCCCCAGATTTGCAACCGCGACAATTCCGGTTGCGCCAGCAACTCTTCTTTCAGGCGTTGCGCCAAGCTCTGCAATGTGGCGGGGTCTGTTTCTCCGAACAAGTTCAGATACAGCGCCGGGAAATCGAAACCCGAGGCTTCGATCACGGGTCGGCGCGCAGTATCAGGCAGATCAGTCAAGCCGTCGATCCGAATACGGACACGATCCAGGACGGCTTGTAGTTTCTGGCCACCTGCGCGGCGGACAGTCACGACACTTAGGTCATTTTGGGATCGTGATGTCACACTACGCACGCCCTCCAAACCTTCGAGGGCCTGCTCAACTTTCTGGGTCACCAATTCATCAACCTGTTCGGCTGTGGCGTCCGGAAACTCGATCGCGATTGTAACACTTTCCGGCGGAATGCGGGGGAAGCCTTCGATCCGAATGTTCAGCAGCGTTTGCACCCCAAGAAATAGGATCAGTGCCATCATCAGATTGGCAGCGACCGGATTTCGGATAAACCAGGATGTCAGAGCATGCATGGCTCAGCCCCCATCTGATTGCGGCGTCACCCGCTGACCCGGTAGAAACGAGGCCAAAGGTGTTTTGGCCACGCGCCACGGGCCGGTCCCTTCGGGAGCCGATACCGTCACTGTACTTTCGCTGCGGAACAGGATGTTCGGGCTAAGCCTCTGCAATTGGTCCTTATCGTCTACAAGCCAAATGTATCCCGCACGGGTCAGGACGCTTTCGGGTAGGGTTAATGTGTCCGAGATCCGGCGTCCGGGAATGTGAACCTGCAGGAAGTCTCCGGCGAGTATGCGTTCATCGGGCTTTGTGACATCCAGAAAGACCCGCACCTGCCGTGTGTCTTGATCCAGAAACCCTCCTCCACGCCGGACTTGAGCCCGCCCCAACGCTCCGCCCGAGCGCTGTGTCAGATCAGCAGTGGCGCCAGAGATCGGATGATCCAACAACGCCCAGTCCGCCTGACTAAACTCGGCGACCAGTTCGAATTGCTGGTCGTCCGAAAGGTGTATCAGGGCATCGCCTGGGTTGACCGTCTGGCCCAGGCTGGCAAAGCGATGGGTTACAAATCCCGAAAAAGGGGCGACAACCTCCGCGTCCTTCAGTTCATTTCGCGCCGCATTCAGCCGTGCCTGCGCAGCTGCAACGGATTTCTCGGCAATGCGCAATTGCGGTAGATTCACAGCCAGTTCGTTTGGCGGTTCTGTTTCATCCCGGTCAAACTGTCGTTGCGCGACTGTCACTTTGTTCTGCGCGCGCAATAACGCCAGTTCCGCTTGCTCAAGCTCCATCTCAGCGGCTGCAACGGCGCTTTGATAAGGTGCATTTTCGATTGAAAACAAAGGGGCACCCCGTTCCACCTTAGTCCCTGCCAAAGCGGCGTTGTGCACTGCAATGATGCGCCCGGACACAGCAGATCGCAGCTTGGCATCCCACCGAGGCCGAACTTCGGCGAACGCCGAAACCTGCGCTTGTACGGTTGCTGAAGCAACCGTGACGACCGAGATGATCGGTGGCGGAGGTGAGGTCGTTGTTGCCTGAACATCAATTGTATCTTCTGTATCAAACAGGAGGATGACGATCGCTACAAACAGTGCCAACGATAGTCCAATCCAAAGCCATCGCCGGGTCGGTCTTTGCCGAGTTTCCAAAGTTTTGTCTGTCATAGACCAGTCTTTCCTGTGCCGCCGAATCCATTGCACCTTGTGGCATTCGATAGAGTGTCATATACTATGAACGATCGTTCGTTCAATATTAAGTTGAAAAAATGTCCGATGACACCAAGAAGCCGGAATCAATCCGGGAAAAGGCAACAGCCAAGCGTCGCAACCAGATTTTGGAGGCCGCAGTTATGTGTTTCCTTGAGCGGGGCTATCATCAGACAGGCGTCCGCGATATCGCTGCGCGGGCGGGCGTCAGCCTTGGAAATCTCTATAATCATTTTCGCGGCAAACATGATGTGCTTGTAGAAATCGCAATACTTGAACGCCACGAGATGGAGCCGTTTCTGAAAATCCTGAACTCAGATGCGCCCGCGCCCAAAGTCATAAGAAAGTTCATCAAGGCCTACGCAAAATACCTTGCTGCGCCGGAAAACGTTATTTTAACATTGGAAATTTCGAGCGAAGCAGTTCGTCAACCGGACATCGCGCAGCTGTTCGTCGAGAACCGGTCGAGTTTGACTGAGGCCCTGGAAGCCGTAGTGAAGCGAGGAATTACTGGCGGTGAATTGCGCGCCGTTCCGGATCCCCTTCAGGCGTCACAACTGGTGATCGAAGTTCTGGAAGGCAGTGCATATCGTAGTGTGCTGTCAGAAATGCCCATGACCGGGATCATTGTGTGCGCTGAAGACTTTATTATGAGTTCCCTGCTGGCACGTCATTAGCACGTGGGTAGCGTGTCGTTTTGGAATTCGTGAATGTTAGCCAAAGGGAGCTGCCTGAGACATTCATGTAGGCAGCAAAGATCGACTTTGAGCCGGCCGAAACGCGGGGGAGGTCAAAAGAAAGTTGGAGTTGCGGTTAGGACTATTTGCTAACGCAATATCATCCGAGGTTCGGTTACCAGACTTCGTTTAGTCACAAGACAAAGCGGTCGCAAAGCGAATGCAGGTTCCAACCACCGGCACAGCGCCAGATCGTTTTTGAGGCGATTGACGCACTGATCTATTGATACTGTAGGGATCAGGCGATCAGATACGATGGCAGATTTCTCAAGCATCCGCCTTTATCAGGTCGCTTGCCTTTTCGCCAATCATGATCGCTGGTGCGTTGGTGTTGCCGCTGACGATTTCCGGCATGATCGAACAATCAGCGACCCGCAGGTTCGAAATACCGTGTACCTTTAGTCTTGCGTCGACAACAGACGTCTCGGCGTTCCCCATCGCGCAGGTGCCGGTTGGGTGGTAGATCGACACGCTGTTCGATCTGGCCCAATCCAGAGTGCCTTCATAATCTTCGCAGCTCAGCTCTGCAGTTGGTCGAAACTCTTCTGAAATCTTCGAGGCCAGAGGGTTTTGTTTGGCAATCCCGCGCGCGATGTTCACGCCGTCGACAATGGTTCGGCAGTCCGTTTCAGTGGACAGATAGTTCGGGATGATCTTGACATGTTCGGATGGGTCCGGTCCGTTCAGGCGCAGCTCTCCCCGACTTTCCGGACGCAGTTGGCAGACCGACATCGTGAAGGCCGAAAACGGATGCACGCCTTCGCCTGGGCTGTCGGCGGACCAGGGTTGCACGTGGAACTGAATGTCGGGCGTCTCAACATCGGGCCGGGTTTTCATGAAACCAGTCGCAAGGCTGGCGGCCATTGTCATCGGACCCGCACGGAATAGTGCGTATTTCAGCGCGATTCGCGCCTGATTGAACAGGCTGCGAACTTCGTCATTCAGTGTGGGCTCATTGCATTTGAACACCAGCCGCGCCTGCAAGTGATCCTGAAGACCTTTGCCAACACCCGGCAGGGCGTGCAGCGGTTTGATACCATTTTCCTTTAGATGATCCGGCTCTCCGATCCCTGACAACATCAGGATTTGGGGAGAGTTGATCGCCCCACCGGACAGGATGACCTCGCGCCGAACTGTCAGGGTTTGCTCGGCACCAGAACGATCCCGGTAGACCAGCCCGGTTACTTTTTTCCCATCCAGAACCACACGCGACACAAGCGCTTTGGTGATGATGTTGAGGTTCTGACGACTGCGAATGGGCTTGAGATAGGCGACGGCGGCGCTACAGCGGCGGCCATTGCGCGTGGTCAGTTGGAAGTAACCCACACCTTCTTGCTCGGCCCCGTTATAATCTGGGTTGAACGGGTAACCGGCGGCCTGTGCCGCCGCGACCCAGGCATCGCAGATCGGGCGCTGAATGCGCATGTTGGACACTGACAAGGGGCCATCGACGCCATGATATTCATCCTCGCCGCGCTCTTGATCCTCACAGCGTTTGAACAGGGGTAGCACATCGTCCCAGCCCCAACCCTCGTTGCCCATTTGCCGCCAGCGGTCGTAATCTTCCTTCTGGCCACGCACATAGAGCAACCCGTTCAGCGAGGATGAGCCACCCAGCACCTTGCCCCGTGGCCAGTCGATGGATCGACCGTTAAGGCCGGGGTCGGGCTCAGTGCGATAGCACCAGTCAACTGAGGGGTTATGCATCGTTTTGAAATAGCCGACGGGGATGTGAATCCACGGGTTGGTATCGCGGCCACCTGCTTCGAGCAGCGCAACAGTTGTGTTGGGGTCTGCGCTCAACCGATTGGCAATGACACAGCCCGACGATCCTGCGCCAACAACTGCATAATCCACCTCCATGACCGCCTCCTTCCAACGTCGCTGAAAAAAACTCTATGCAAGATGCAAGAATTATACTAGCCTTTTTTGATACAAAACGTCTCAATAATTGCGATCAGGGAGGTAAGCAATGGAGATCGGACGGAAACTAAGTGGTATTTCACGGCGAGATTTCTTCCGCGTGGCCGGGCGTTACGGCATGAGCTCGACACTGCTGGCGGCAGGCGGGTTCGGCGGCGCGATGAGTCTGGCGAATCTGGCGCAGGCCGCCGAATCCACCTATGAGAAGCGCTTTTCGAAAGAGCCGAAGCACACGCTGAAATTCGGCGCGTCGGGCTTCAACACCCGCAACCTGTTGATTGAGCGCGCCGGCGCAATCGAGTTCGCGCGCGACCTGGAAGAACGCACGGACGGCGAGATTCGCATCGAATTCATCGGCGACAACCAGATCTGCGGCCAGCTGAGCTGTGTCGAAAAGACCCAACAGGGAATCGTCGATATTTATGCTGCCTCAACTCAGAACTCGGCCGGAGGCGCACCTTATCTGAACGTGCTGGACTATGCCTATATGTTCCCCAGCCGCGCGGCGCAGTATCACTTCTTCTATAGCCCGGCGAGCCAGCGCATCCTGCGCGATCCGCTGGAAAAACGGCACGGGTTGAAGTTCCTGTTTACCCATTGTGAGCTACGCGGCCTGCAAATGGGTTCGACCTTTGCCGACAAGCCGACCGTCACCAAACTGGAAGAGTTGTTTGGTACCAAGAACCGCGTGACGGGTACGCAGTTGGGCCGGATTGCAATGCAATTGCTGAATCTGAACCCAGTCCCGGTGGCTTGGGAAGAGACACTGGATGCGCTTAAGACAGGTCTGATCGATGGGGCGGAAACCTGGGCCTCGGCCGTGGCTTACGCCAACATGGCGCCGGTGGTTTCGCAGTCGGTCAATCTGAAATTTTTCTGCGGCACTGAACATACGTCCATGTCGGCCGAGGTCTTTGACGGTCTGAGTGGAGAATTGCAGGACGCAGTTATGGAGTCTTCCTACTTCACTCAAGCGTTGATCCAGGGTGCGAATGAAGCCGCATTGCTGAATACGGTAGGCTTCTCGGAGCCGCAATTGCCGGACACGATCTTCGCCGAAAATGGCGTGCGCCCGGCTTTCCTGGCTGACGATCAGATCAAGCTGGCCGAAGAGATGTGCGCCCCGAACTACAACCCAGAGCCTTGGGCCCAGTGGCGCGAACGTCTGAACAAATGGGCAGGCGGAATTGATACCTATCAGGAAATCTACGACATCGCGCGCGAGATTCCGGCCGACACCCTGCCGGAAAATGTCGAACCGCGCCGTTGGTGGAAAGGCGAAGCCTGATAGACTGTTGCGAACCGGCCCTGAGCGGGCCGGTTCAACTTTATACCGACTGGGAGGACGGGGTTCATGTCGTTTTGGGCAGACATCGGCGCGATTTTCAGCGCCTTTCTCAGCCAGGATTCGTTCGAGATTCAATCCGCACTGGAATCCGACGCCGCCTGGGTGTTGGGCGCGATTGTCTCGGCGATTGGCGGAATCGTGATCATGTTGATCTATCGGGCGGTGCCCTTTGTTGAACGTCATCTGGAACGGTCGGTGATGGTGTATTCCTACCTTGCGATCGCATTAATCATCTTCTGGGGCGTGATCGACCGGTTTGTGTTCAACGATCAGGAACCCTGGTCGACCACCATTCCCCCGCTGCTGTTCATGGTCATGGCGTGGTTTGGGGCGTCGTACAATGTCCGCCTGCGCACACATTTGAGCTTCAGCGAATTCCGCACTGCAATGCCGAGGGCTGGGCAATTGGCTTGCCTGATACTCGACGCGATATTGTGGTTCATCTTTGCGGTGATCGTCATCGTGACCACAACACGGCTGGTGGCATTGTCGGCATCAAACTTTCAGATCGTTCTGGGTACAGACAATATCATGCAGTGGTGGTTCCTTCTGGCCGCACCGCTGTCGTTCTTTCTGATGGTCGGGCGCGTGTTTCAGAACCTTGCCGATGATCTGAACAACTGGAAAACAGGCGAGCCGCTGATCAAGCAGGCCGTGATCGGAGCAGACTGATGACAGACGGAACTATGGTCACACTGATCTCTCTTGCGGTCACCTTTCTGTTCATGCTGGGCGTGCCGGTTTTGTTGGTAATCGGCTATTGGGTCATCGGCTGTTCGTTTGTTCTTGGCCTGACGCTGGACAACATGGGTGCTGAACTTCTAAACGTCTTCAACAAGGGTTTCGCCTTGCTGGCGATGCCGCTGTTCATCCTGACCGGAGACCTGATCAATAAATCGGGGATCGCGAGACGTCTCAGCGATTTTGCTTATGCCTGTCTGGGCTGGATACGCGGCGGGCTGGCGATGGCATCCCTTGGGGCATGCGGATTGTTCGCAGCAATCTCAGGCTCAAACTCGGCCACAACCGCCACGATCGGTTCGATGCTGCACCCTGAGATGGTCAAAGGGGGTTATGACGAACGGTTCAGCGCGGCCACGGCGGCGGCAGGCGGTACGGTGGGGATCATCATTCCTCCCTCGATTATCTTTATCGTCTACGGTTTCCTGATGAACCTGCCGATTTCCGAGCTATTCGTGGCGGGTATCCTTCCGGGCGCGCTGATGGTTTTTGGCATGCAGTTCGCCTGCTGGATCATCTGCCGCATGAACGGGTGGGGTCATCTGATCCCACTGCAACTGAACCGGGTGCTGAAGACCGCATTCGGTGCCTGGCTTGGGTTCTTCGCCATCGGGCTGGTGTTGTGGGGTATATACACAGGCAAATTCTCACCAACTGAGGCAGCCGGAGTGACGGTCGGCTTCTGCGTTATTGCAGGGTTGGTCAGCTATCCGATCAATCGGATCATGGGCGCGCGGAACGACATCTCACCCACCGAAAAAAGCTATGCCGAGATGTTTGTCGTCGAAGGCTTCACGATCCCCGAGATCCCCTCAATCGTGATCCGCTCGGCCCAGATCACAGGTATCCTCGCACCGCTGATCGCGATTTCTGTGGTGATGCAGCAGATCCTGTCATTGCTTGGCGCTCAGCAAACCATTGGGGATTTCGTAACCTCGATGGGTGGCTACTATGCGGTTCTGTTTACTTCGATGGTGATCGTTTTCTTCTCGGGCATGGTACTCGAAAGCCTGCCTGTCACGATTATCCTGGCCCCGATTCTGGCACCGATTGCGGCCTCGGTCGGGATTGATCCGATCCATTTCTCGGTAATCTTCCTCGTGGGCGCTTCGATTGGCTTCATCACACCCCCTTACGGTCTCAATCTCTACGTGGCATCAGGGGTGACTGGCGTTCCCTACTTCCGTCTGCTTCGGTACACTGTGCCCTATCTAGCAGCGCTGATATCAGTGTGGATTTTGATCTCGCTTGTACCTGATCTGGCCTTGATCCTGCTGCCAAATAACTAGACTGTTGCGGGATGGCCGAAACGGAAACACAAGACAAAGAAACTCAGATCCCAACTAACTTGCGCCTTCTCCTCATCCTTGAGGAGGTGGCGCGACGCGGGGTTGCCGTCAAACCATCGGACCTGATCGAGACACTCGGTCTGGCGAAACCAACAATCCACCGTTTATTGCAAACAGCAGAGGCCGAAGGTTTCCTGCAGCGCGATCTGGATGGCCGCTCATACGGTCCTGGGCACCGTCTAAGGTTGCTTTCAGTCAACACCATGTCGTCCGAGCATCTGCGCACAGCGCGTTTGGCGATCTTACGCAGTGTCGCCGAGCAGGTTGGTGAGACATGCAATCTCGCCATTCCTGACCGAGAGGGCATGATCTATCTTGACCGGGTTGAGACGAAGTGGCCTTTGCGCATTCAATTACCGGTCGGGACACAGGTTCCCTTTCATTGCACCGCCAGCGGCAAGATGTACTTGTCCACGCTCCGGCAGAAAACACTGGATGGATTTCTTTCAGCAGGAAATCTGCAGCCACAGACTGAAAGTTCCCTGACCGATCCGCAGTCATTGCGCACGGAAATCCAACATATCGCTCAGAACGGTTATTCCACTGATGATGAAGAGTTCATGAGTGGAATGGCAGCCCTAGCAGTACCCGTTCAAGATGGGCAAGGCCGATTGGTGGGCACACTTTCGGTTCATGCACCGACACAACGTCACAACGTCAACAGCCTGATGTCGTTTCTGGGTATCCTGAAAAAGGGGGCAAATGAACTTTCGGCTCTGTTAACCACGTGACCAGAACCTGAAAGACAGCCGCGACAAAATAATTTTTGCCCGATTGCCGCGGCAGGCATCGTCCGGTTCGGGGCATTCTGCATCGCAACGGATGAGCCGCGTACAAAGGCCTTCCTCACAGCTTTCTTAGTCTGCTAGCCATAAACTCTTAGTCTAAGAAATACTCACACCAGTAGTTCAAGTTGGATTGGCCGTGCATGCCGAATCCGGGTCGTACATCGTTGGTAGATTCGAGCGGGTAGATTTCCAGAGATAGCCCTCAAGGTTGGGATCACACAATAGTGCGGGCAGGACCGAGTGATTGACGTAGTCTTATTTCTGTCGGCAACTCAACACTTTGACCGCTGTGCGCATCACGGAGTATCTGGATCAGCATCCCAGCGGCGCGACGCCCCATCTCGCGATGCGGGACATGTACCGTCGTAAGAGCGGGTTCGGCGAGCATTGCAATTTCGATATCGTCAAAACCGGTAATTGAGAGGTCTCTAGGCACCTCAAGCCCCATTTCCCGAGCCGCGCGTAAGGCTCCGACCGCCAAAACGTCATTGACGCACATCACGGCAGTCGTTTCTGGTGCGGCTGTCATGACCTCGCGCAAAGCAACTTCACCAGTTTCAACGCCGTAGGCGGTCTCGACAAGAAACATTGTATTCGGGTCTTGACCGGCCTCTTGTTTGGCATCCCGAATGCCTTGAACGCGTTCCCTTGCCCGATCATTCGAAGCGGTTGGAGCAGAGATACATGCGATATGCCGATGCCCATATCCAATGACCTGCCGGGCAAGGGCAAACATCGCGGCCCGATTGTCAAAGCCGATGGCCGGCGGGGATTGGTCAGGATCAAATGACCAGGCGATCAGAGTTGGTACACGCTGCTTTTCCAGAAACGCATAGATTTCCGGTTCGCGATCGTACCCAATCAGCAGCAACCCATCTGCACCCCGCGCTACCAACGCACGCACCTGTTGTTCTTCCAGCTCTGAATCATAGGCGGACGAAGCAACCAAAAGCGTTTTACCATGCCGCACCAGTTCTTCCTGAAACGCCTGTAGTCCGCGTGCAAAAACAGCGTTCTCCATAGTCGGTATCACGGCGGCAATCGTATTTGTCTGCCTTGCTGCAAGGGCTTGGGCTCCGAAATTTGGCGCGTACCCAAGTTCTCGTACAGCTGCCAGAACTCGTTCCCTTGTGCTTTGCCCTACCCGCTCTGGCGAGTTCAGGCACCGCGAGACAGTTGCGGTGGACACGTTCGCATGTCGGGCAACATCTGCAAGGGTTGGGACTGTGTTTTCGTGACCGCTTTGAGGCATGGTTTTTCTTGTCATTCTGGATGGGCAACTAGCTCAAGACAAATTCTATCAAAAGCACGATTTGTCGGGAACCTACAGCACATATGCAATGTAAGCGCTTGCATAACAAAATGTAAGCGCTTACATTGCGGACGACTCAGTGCGAGACATTGGATGGGTTGGGGAGGACGCATGCCATACTTGATAGCTGGAATATTGCTGCTCGCGTTTGTAGCGAACGTAGTGATCGGAGCAGTCTCGAATGCGCCCTTGGTCAACAATATCTGGGAAATGTTGATCTTGTTTGCTGCGGCCATCGCCTTTTCGATCGGCATTCTGCGGAGCGAAGCAAAAGAAATTTCGGAGAAAAAATCAAAGGAATAAATCCGAAAAAAAGTCCAACGGGAGGAGAACACATGGACAAGACTAAACAGGAGCTGGCTTCGGCCGAGCGTCGGAATTTTTTGAAACTCGCGGGCACCGGCTCGTTCACGGCGGCCATGGTCGCCGGCGCGGCTGGGACATTGTGGTCCAGCGAAGCGGCAGCACAGACCGCCGCCGAGGAACGCGATCGCGAAAACGCGGCTGAATTCAAGATGACGTTGGCAACGGCCTATGTTCTGGGCGCGTCTCGCAGCTATCCGATCATGCAGTTGGACCTGAAAGAAAACATCCAGAACATGACGAATGGCAAGGTCTATGTGAAACTGGCGCCCGGTGGTCAGCTTGGCGCTGGTGGTGCACTGGCGCAGGCGGTTCAGGGGGGGACCATTCAAGCCGCGCAACACTCGCTGTCGAATTTCGCACCCTTTGCGAGCGTGGTTGATCTGATCAACCTTCCATATTTCTGCGGGTCCAACCAGCGGTTCACGAACCTGACTTCCTCCGAAGCTTGGAAGGCGGAAGTAGACCCCAAGATCGCGGCATCTGGCTTTAAAGCGCTGATGTATATCGTGATCGATCCGCGCGTCGTCGCTGTTCGCCAGGGAGGCAACGCAATTATCACCCCCGGCGATATGTCCGGTGTCAAATTCCGCGTACCCGGATCAAAAATGCTGCAGCAGTATTATGGCATGGTGGGTGCGAACCCGACGCCTGTTGCGTGGGGTGAGACTCCGTCAGCGATCCGGCAAGGCGTCGCAGACGCGCTTGATCCCTCGGTGGGCGCGTTGCATGTCTTTGGCTTTGGTGAGATCCTCAGCCATGTGACCTTCACTCAGGCGGTGCCGGACAGTCAGGTCTATTCGATCAACCTTGAATGGTTCGACAGCCTGCCGATGGACGTCAAGGAAGGTATCGAATTTGCGGGCGAAGTCACCCAGCAGCAGAACCTTTCCAAAGTGCCTTCGGCACGGGCCTACGCCATGTCTCAATTGATCGCGAACGGCGTCGAGTTCCACTCGCTCAGCGAAGATCAGTTGGGCGAATGGAAAGAGGCCGGTGGCTATCAGCGCAGCGAATGGGACAGCTTCAAGACCGAGCTGGCCGGATCGATGGATGCGTTCGCCAAGCTGGAAGAAGCCGCAGACACGCGTGCGAAATACTACGTGCACGACGCCTGATCGCGTCTTCGGGCCGGCGCGTCCAGCGTCGGCTCATCCGATGTTTGCCCATTAAAAACCCACTAGAACACGTCGCCGCCGCGTGACGGTAGTGAGGATGCTATGTCTCAGCTCTTTCGAGCGATTGATAAAAATGCCGAACGTTGGCTGCTTTTAGTCTTCTACGTCATGCTCGTCGGCACGATGTTCATCGAAGTGGTCCGGCGCGAGGTCTTTGCCTACTCGTCCATCTGGGGCGAAGAAATCGTCCGGTATGCGTTCATCTATCTCGCATGGATCGGTGCCGCCGCTGCAGTCAAGGAACGCGGGCATATCCGCATTGATGTTCTGATGCACTACGTCCCGCGCACGGTCAAAACGCTGCTGTACATCTTCGGCGACATCGTGATGTTCATCGTGGCACTCGTCGCGATCTATTGGTCGTGGGAGACAGTCCACGTGTCCTGGAAATTCGGGTCTGTCACACACGGCCTGCGGATCAGCCAGGTCTTTTTCCTCATGGCGGTGCCGTTTGGCTTCGCGCTGGTCATCTTTCGGCTGGTGCAGTCCTTCCTCCGCGACATTGCCGACCTTCGAACGGGCCGTCCCGTCTACGAAGGCGACAAGCTGTTTGATTAAGGGAGGGCCTGAGCCATGATGTGGCAACAACTCGGCGGTCAAACGCTTGAACTTGGGTGGGATTTCTACGCCTCCGTCATTCTCTTCGTCGCTCTTGTCGCGCTCGCCGTTCCGGTCTGGGCCGCGATCGGCGCAGCATCGATCACAATGCTGATCATGTCCGGCGCATTGCCGCTGAGCCTTGTCGGCGAAAAGCTGTTCTCGGGCATCGATGCCTTCGCGCTGACAGCTGTGCCGTTGTTTATCCTGACCGGTGACGTGCTTGTCCGAACCGGGCTTAGTCGAAAGTTTCTGGACGTCGCCGAAGCCCTGACCTGCTGGGCCAAGGGTGGCTTCGGTTCGGCCACCGTTTTGGTCTGTGGTATGTTCGCGGCGATCTCCGGGTCGGACGCAGCAGGTGCGGCAGCGGTAGGGCGCATGACTATCGACCGGCTGGTCGAGAGCGGTTATCCCCGCCCCTACGCCTGTGCTTTGGTCGCAGCAGGAGCCTGCACCGGCATCCTCATCCCGCCCTCTATCGCCTATATCATCATCGGCCTCGTGCTGGGTATAGCGGTCTCGACCTTGTTCCTTGCTGCGCTGATCCCCGGCCTTTTGATCCTGACGGCCATCCTGATCACCAACGTCGTGATGAACCGGCTGAACCTTTGGGAAGGCGGCGGCATGATGACCGCAGCTGAATGGCGCGCGAACCTGTGGAAGACGGTCAAGTCCGGCTGGTACGCTTTCCTTGTCCCCGGCATCATTTTCTACGGCATCTTCTCGGGGAAACTGACCCCGACCGAGGCAGGTGCCGTGGCGGTCGTCGTGACCATCGTCATCGGGTTTATCCTGGGCACCCTGAAGCTTTCGGATTTCCCGGCCATGCTGGTCAGTTCGGCCAAGGTCAACGGCGTGATCCTTCCGATCATCGCCTTCTCGATCCCTCTGGCCGAAGCTCTGGCGATCATTGGAGTGCCGCAAGGATTTGTAGGGGCTTTGACCTCAGTCAGCAGTAACGAATTCGTACTGATCGCCATGATGGTCCTTATCCTGATCATTGCGGGCTGCGTTATGGAAACGACGCCCAACATCGTGATCCTGGCACCGATTCTCTACCCGTTGGCGCAAGAGATTGAGATGAACCAGATTCAGTTCTGCATCATGATGATCACCGCGCTGGGGGTCGGGTTTATTACTCCACCCTTGGGGCTGAACTTGTTCGTGGTGTCGGGGATTACGGGCGAGTCGATCCTCAAGATCGCCTACCGCGCCATCCCGTTTGTTTTCTTCATGCTGATCGTGACGTTGATGATCGCCTATATCCCGGCGTTCTCTACCTCGCTGTTGCCTGATGTCTATCGATAAGCCGCCGAAAGACGCGGTAAGAAAAGGACCTAATTCATGACCCGTGAATACCTGAAGAAAGCCACGCTGACCGCGCGCAGCGGAGCGTCAGATGTCAGTGAAATTGTGCAGGGAATCCTGACCGACATTGAGACAGGTGGCGATGCCAAGGCGTTGGAATACGCAGCCAAATTCGACAACTACGAAGGTAACGTCATTCTCAGCGATGCCGAAATCCAGGCCGCGATGGATGCCGTGCCAGAAAAGCTGAAGCGCGACATCGAGTTCAGCCACAGCAACGTCAAACGCTTTGCCGAGGCACAGAAAGCGTCCATGACCGACATCGCAGTCGAGGTTGTGCCGGGCCTGACCGCTGGCCAGAAGATGATCCCGGTGGATGCAGCCGGTTGCTACGTCCCAGGCGGGCGCTACAGCCATATCGCCAGCGCGATCATGACCGTGACGACGGCGAAGGTGGCGGGATGTAAACATATCGTCGCCTGCTCACCACCGCGCCCAGATGTCGGTATCGCGCCTGCGATCGTCTACGCCGCGCATATCTGTGGCGCCGACAAGATCATGGCCATGGGCGGCGTGCAGGGGGTTGCAGCGATGACCTTCGGGTTGTTCGGGCTTCCCAGGGCCAACATCCTTGTGGGCCCCGGCAATCAGTTTGTGGCCGAAGCAAAGCGTATACTGTTCGGGCGTGTCGGCATCGACATGATCGCGGGTCCGACCGACAGTCTGGTCCTTGCGGATGTCACCGCTGATCCGATGGTTGTTGCGACGGATCTGGTCGGGCAAGCGGAACACGGATACAACTCACCGGTTTGGCTGGTGACAGACAATCGTGATCTGGCCGAAGAGGTAATGCGTCTGGTGCCTGTCCTGATCGAGGACCTGCCCGAAGTGAACCGCGAAAACGCTACTGCGGCGTGGCGCGATTATGCCGAGGTCATCCTGTGCGCGGATCGCGAAGAAATGGCGGCGACATCGGATCAATACGCCCCGGAACACCTGACAGTCATGGCCGATGATCTTGATTGGTGGCTGGATCGGCTGACGTGCTATGGGTCGCTTTTCTTGGGCGAAGAGACCACGGTTGCCTTTGGCGACAAAGCCTCGGGCACCAATCACGTGCTGCCCACGAGCCGGGCGGCCACTTACACCGGTGGCCTCAGCGTCCATAAATACATGAAGATCGTGACCTGGCAGCGCTCGACCGCTGATGCGATGAAGCCGATTGCGCAGGCGACGGCCCGTATCTCACGCCTTGAAGGTATGGAGGGGCACGCGCGTACTGCGGATATTCGACTGGCCAAGTTCTTCCCCGATGAAAACTTTGACCTGACAGCCGAAGACTGACCCAACCCGTGACCTATCATCCTGATCTCACTGGACATACCGCTCTTGTGACCGGGGCCAGCTCCGGCCTTGGTCGCAGAGCGGCAGAGGTATTGTCGCATGCCGGCGCTAAGGTCGTGGGCGTGGCGCGACGTGCAGAAGCGTTGGCCGAGCTGGATCAGGTCCATCCCCTGCCCTGGGATCTTTCGGATCGTGATCGGTTGGCGGAGCTGGCCGTTGCCGCGTCGCAGCCGTTTGGGGCACCGGATATTCTGGTGCATGCCGCCGGGATCAACACGCGCGAGGCTGCGGATGATGTATCGCCTGAGGGGTGGGACATCACACTGGGATTGAACCTTGCCGTTCCCTTCTTTCTGTCGCAGCACCTAGTGCCCGATATGAAGGCCAAAGGCTGGGGACGGATCGTAAATTTCGCATCGCTCCAGTCCAGCCGAGCTTTTCCAGGTGGGCTTAGCTATGGGGCGTCAAAGGGCGGCGTGGCACAGCTGACCCGAGCAATGGCCGAGGCCTGGTCATCAAGCGGAATATGCGTAAACGCGATTGGCCCTGGGTTCTTTCGAACCGAGCTGACGGCTGCAGTGTTCAATGATCCTGAACGCGCGAACCGTAATGCTGCGCAGACCTGTATCGGTCGCAACGGAGAGCCCAAAGACCTCGACGGCCCGTTGCTGTTCTTTTGCTCTGATGCCTGTGCCTTCGTGACCGGGCAAGTTTTGATGGTTGATGGGGGGTTTACAGCGAAATGAGAGCGTTGGTCTACACCGATGTCGAAACACTGGAATACCGCAATTTCGCGGACCCGGAGCCCGGCCCCGATGAGGTTCTCGTCCGTATCGATAGCGTCGGCATTTGCGGGTCTGACATGCACGCCTATCTGGGCCATGATGACCGCCGCCCGGCACCGCTGATCCTCGGCCATGAAGGGGCCGGTGTGACGGCTGATGGCCGTCGCGTAACCATCAATCCGCTGGTCAACGACCCCAACAGCGCGGCTAGCCGGTCCGGACGTGAGAACCTTTGCCCCTCGCGACAGATCATCTCAATGCCGCCGCGCGAAGGCGCTTTTGCGGAATATGTCGCTATCCCAGAGCGCAATTTGATTGAAGTGCCCTCGCATATCACGCTGGAGCAGGCCGCACTCGCCGAACCGATTGCGGTCAGCTGGCATGCGGTGCGGCTGGGGCTTGCGGCCCTGCACCCGGCAGACGAACGGCGTGCCCATGTGATTGGCGGCGGGGCAATCGGGCTAGCGGCAGCTCTTGCGCTCACTGCGATGGGGGTCGAGCAGGTGACCTTATCCGAACCCAACGCAGCCCGTGCGACCTATCTTCGCGACACCTGTGGAATCGCCGTTGTGGACACACCGGAACAGGACATTCCATTGGTGATCGACGCAGTGGGGTTTGCGTCTACCCGTGCGGTTGCCTCGGCGCTCGTCAGCCCGGGCGGGGTGATTTTGCACATCGGCCTAGGCAGTTCCGAAGGTGGATTGGATATCCGACGCATCACGCTGCAGGAAATCACGCTAATCGGCACCTACACCTATACCGCACAGGACTTCCGCGACACATGCAATGCCATGTTCAAGGGCCGCCTCGGGACGCTTGACTGGGTTGAAACCCGCGACCTGTCCGACGGGGCCGCGGCCTTTACAGACATTCGCGCTGGCAAGACGCTTGCGCCGAAAACCATCCTTAAACCATAGCAAAAACCGGAGACCTTCATGTCAAATCCAGCCCCAAATGAAATACCGCACCTTTTGGTGCATGAAGAGGAAGACAATGTCGGTGTCGTGGTCGTCGAAGGCCTGACTGCAGGCACCGACATGCTGTGCTGTATTACACATGACAACTCGACCTTTCGCCTGACCGCAGGCGCGGATGTTCCGATTGGCCACAAGATTGCGCTCACGGACCTCAAGAACGGCGATACGGCGATCAAATATGGCGAAGACATCGGCAAGATCATCGCTGACATCCCACGCGGCGGGCATGTCCACACGCAAAACTGCAAGACCAAGCGCTGGTAAGGGGTTAATACCATGAGCAAATATTCAAACATGACTGTCATGGGCTACCGGCGCGAAAACGGCCGGGTTGGTGTGCGCAACCACGTGCTGATCCTGCCCGTCGATGACATTTCCAACGCCGCCTGCGAGGCGGTCGCCAACAACGTCAAGGGCACGCTGGCAATCCCACACGCTTATGGCCGCCTTCAGTTCGGTGAGGACCTCGAGCTGCATTTCCGCACTATGATCGGCACAGGGGCCAACCCGAATGTCCACTCGGTGGTCGTCATCGGCATCGAGCCGGGTTGGACCAAACGCATTGCCGACGGCATCCGCGAGACCGGCAAGGACGTGGCAGAGTTCTCAATCGAACAGAACGGTGATTTTGAAACCATCCGGCGCGCTTCATGGGCCGCCAAGGATTTTGTCCACAAGGCCACCGAGGTCCAGCGCGAGGAATGCTCGATCAACGAGCTTTGGATTTCGACCAAATGCGGTGAAAGCGACACGACAACGGGTCTGGGGTCCTGCCCAACCGTTGGCAACATGTATGACAAGTTGCTGCCCGAAGGGATCACCGGGTTCTTTGGTGAAACCTCGGAAATCACCGGGGCGGAACATATCTGCCAGAAACGCGCCATCAACGAAGAGGTCGGCGAGCGCTGGTACAAGATGTGGAAGGCCTATCAGGACGATGTAATCTTTGCCCATCAGACCGATGACCTCAGCGACAGCCAGCCAACCAAGGGCAACATCGAAGGTGGCCTGACCACCATTGAGGAAAAGGCGCTTGGCAACCTCGAAAAGATCGGCCGGACTTCGCAGTATATCGACATTCTGGAACCTGCCGAGCAACCTAACTCGGGCAAAGGCCTGTACTTCATGGACAGTTCATCAGCTGCGGCGGAATGTGTGACGCTGATGGCGGCGGGCGGTGCTGTGATCCATACCTTCCCGACAGGTCAGGGCAACGTGGTGGGCAACCCGATCGTTCCGGTCATCAAGATCACCGCGAACCCGCGTACAGTGCGCACCATGGGCGAGCATGTGGACGTTGATGTTTCAGGCATCTTGCGGCGCGAACAAACCATCGATCAGGCTGGTGATGCTCTGATCGATATGATCCGCAGGACAGCAAACGGCCGTAACACCGCGGCAGAGGCGCTGGGACATCGGGAATTCTCGATGACAAAACTGTATCGCAGCGCATAGTAACCTCAAGGCGGCCATTGCATATGCGGTGGCCGTCTTTCTCTTGAACCGAGGTCCAGAATAGGCGCGGCTCGAGGTGTTTGGCCACTAAGGCAGAGCGGGGTCCTGGGCACCAGATCAGAACCTTTAATTCTGAAAGTACTTATCAAGTTATGATGCACCAAGCCCGCTCGTTGACATCGCCGAAACTCACTGGGAGTGCTTTACATGTATAAATCCATATTGATCCCCGTTGCCATTGATCATGAAGAGTTGGTTGCCGAGAAAATCACCACTGCCCGCAAGCTTTTGGCAGCTGACGGAAAGATCACACTACTTACAGTTCTGGAACAAATCCCGGGTTTTACGGCGGAATTCGTGACAGTGAAATCCGAAAACCATCTGACCAACAAAATCATGGGAACCCTAAAGTCGATCGCCGGAGAAGCGACCGATATAAACTGCCAGGTAGAAACGGGAAAGCCAGGGCTGCGCATTACCGAGTTCGCACGGGAAATCGGCGCTGATTTGATTGTTGTCGGAGCGCATCACCCATCGGCAATGGACTATTTTCTCGGATCAACGGCAGCGCGTGTTTCTCGTCGGGCATCGTGTTCCGTCTTGATTCAGCGACCGCAATCTTGAAAATTCTCTAAGCGTCGACCCGAACGCTACAGCTGCGCTGCGAGAAGCAGGTGGCCACGGCACCACTCCATGGGTTCGCACCCCTGTTGGATGTTTTCAACCGTGTACGATCGACGCTAGCGAGAATTGCCCAGGTACACTATGGGAGCCGACGATTGCCTTCGAGATATGCGGACATTTACCCCTCGGAACCTTTACTAAACAGCGATGCGATCGAGCGGCCTTCGGCTGCAGGGTTGATGTCCGTTCGGTATTTCCGGGCTGAGCCGGATCAGATGCCCGAGGATGTTTTCAAAGAGCATCACGTGCTTCTCAATCTCCAGACCATTCCGCACAGAGTTCAGAACTGGAGGGATGGTGAGTTGCGGGATTTCATGTTTCACAAGGATGAAATCATCGTCACTCCGGCTGGTATGCGATCGGGTTGGCGGTGGTACGCGACGTCTGATGTCATCGTTATCACGCTGGACCCGGCTAAGGTTGAACGCTTTGCTCAGTCCGAGCTGGGCATGCTGCTTGACCCGCAGCAATTTCGGGATTTGCCGCAGTTCTCGGACCCTGATCTGTGCACGGCTGGCGTTATACTGCGTGACGCATTGGAATCGACCGACATGTCTTCGGTCGTGATGTTCGAAGCCATGAGCCGCGTATTCCTAGTGAAACTGCTCCAGAAATATGGAAAACGCCGGATCGAAGATGTTAAGTTGTCATCCCGCTTCACATCCCGGCATTACCAGCGCGTTTTGGCCTTTGTACAGAACCGGCTGGATCAGACCATAACCGTTGAGCAGCTCGCGACCGAGGCGGGAATGAGCCCTTCGCACTTCGCACGCATGTTCAAAGAGACGTTGGGTACGACCCCGATGCAATATGTCATGGCCTACCGAATGGAACAGGCGATGAAGATGATGCAGGACCAGCAGCGTCCTCTGGGTGATATCGCTTTGGAATGTGGCTTTTCCGATCAGGCTCATTTCACGCGCAGCTTTAAACAGGTGGTGGGACAAACCCCCAAGGCTTATCGCGCGGCCAACATGGCTTGATGCAGGATCATTCAAAAACACAGCAGTCCGGTGCAATCAAGTGAACCTCCGGCAACGTATCTCTTTCGTCATCGGGCTTGCGCCCATCCAGACAGACTTTGGGAGATATCGCGATGAAAACCCTCGCTCTGAATACCGCTGCGGCTTTAATGGCCTCGACAGCTGCCGTCGCACAGGTCGAAACCCGCATTGTCACCTTTGAGAATGAAGGTGCCACCCTATCCGGCACACTGTACCTACCCGAAGAACGCGGCGATGCACCTTTGCCAACGGTCGTGGTCACAGGGGCCTGGACCTCGGTACAAGAACAGATGCCGGCGAACTATGCCCGGGAAATGGCCGAACGCGGATTTGCCGCCTTCACCTTCGATTTCCGAGGCTGGGGTAAATCCGGCGATCTGCCGAACCAAGCGCGCTTTGTCGAAAGCCCCGAAGCCAAGACCTCGGACATCAAGGCTGCGATCGAATTCATAGCGACCCTGCCAGAAGTGGACGCCGAGCACATCAATGGGCTGGGTATCTGCGCCTCAGCGGGTTATATGGTCGATGCCGTCTCGGGCAACCCGCTGGTTCAGCGACTTGGTTTGGTTGCTCCCTGGCTGCAGAACGCCGAAATTGTTGAGGCCGTCTACGGCGGCGCAGAAGGTGTTGCCGGCTTGCTTCAAGTCTCTCGGGCTGCCGAAGCCGCCGGGGGCCAGATCATTCCTGCCGCGGGTCCAGAAGGTGCCGAAGGCGTGCTGATGCCGATCGGTGGCTACTACTATGAGGCTGACCGTGGGGCGATCCCGGAATATGATGACAAATGGAACAATGCAGGCTGGGAAGGCTGGCTGACCTACCATCCCGCCGACAACCCACAGCGGCTGGATAAACCGCTGACCATTGTTCACTCTGAAAGCGCAGCGATCCCGCAGGGCGTGCAGACCTTCCTTGCCGGATTTGCCGGTGACGCGACTGCGCAGTGGCTCGAGGATGTCACGCAGTTCGATTTCTACGACAACCCCGAGGACGTGACACAGGCGGCCGACGCCGTTGCCGACCACTTCCGCGCCGGATTGGATAATTGATCCTGCTGATCAGGCGTCGGACCTCGCTATCCGACGTCTCATTCCCTTGGAGACCCCGATGAACCGAAAACTTCAACGAGCACTCGCGGTCGCGACCGTTATGGGAGGCAACGCAATGGCCGATACCCCCGAAGACAATATGAAAGTGGTTCAGAACTTTTTTGCGGCTTACGGCTCGAACGACCTTGATGGAATCGCCGCTGTCATGGACGAGGACGTACAATGGCACATTCCCGGCCGCCATCCGCTGAGCGGCACCAAAAACGGTCGGGATGAAGTTTTGGCCTTCTTCGCCCAATTGGGCGCAGCTGGGTTTCAGGCTGACCCGATCTACTTTGGCGCGGATGAAACCCATGTTGTAGATATTCACCGAGGCTGGTCCAACGCCGAAGGTAAGCCGAATGTCGATACCATCTGGGCTCTGGTCTACCGGATCGAGAACGGCAAGATCGTCGAGGCCACCAATCTCAGTGCCGATCAGGATGCGGCGAATACGTTTTTTTGGTCGCAATACACCTTAGCGCCCGTGCCTGAACGCTTGGCTAATGAATGAAGCAGGCGCAGCAACGTACGTTGCTTTGTCCAACTCTGACAAAGGACCCGGATATGAAACGATCCCTCATCGCCATGCTCACCGCCATAACAATGATTGGAGGCCCTGCATTGGCCGATCAAACCGACATCACCCGCACCCTAACGGATATCGCTGCAGGCGCAGACCGGCATGATTGGACCCGTGTAAGGGATGCCTTCGCCGATCACGTCACCATTGACTACACGAGCCTTTGGGGTGGAGACCCGGCAACCCAACCCGCCGATGAACTTGTTGCGGGCTGGGCCGCCTTCTTGCCGGGGTTCGACAGCACGCATCACATGGTGACCAACCACGCAATCACCTCAGTTTCAGAAACCGCCGCAACAGCGCAGGCTGATTTCACCGCCACCCACCGTCTTGACGATGACCTATGGGTTTTGGGCGGCCGCTATGACTATGCGTTGGAAAAAACAGATGACCGCTGGGTTGTAACAGCGATGACAATGACCGCTCTTTGGGAAACCGGCGACCGTGGTCTCGTCGCCCTCGCCGGTGACCGCGGGACCGGGGCTAACTGACATCAGTTAACGCTGCATCGTTGCGCGCCGGTTGCCTTGCCAGAGCGATGTTGGCAATCTCACTATTAGGCTTTGCTTTCGGTTAACTGACGAAAATTCAAAGGAAACCTCATGACCGAACAACGTATCGCACTTGTGACCGGAGCCAATCGAGGCATCGGCAAAGAAGTCGCCCTACAACTGGCCCGCGATCATGGATTATTTGTTTTGGTAGCATCGCGCGACCCGCAAAAGGGACAATCCACGGCCGAAGAGATTGGGCATGGAGCTAAGGCCTTGCAACTGGACGTGTCCGATCAGAGCTCGGTCAACGCTGCCTTTGATAAGATCAACTCCGAATACGGATATCTCAACATACTGGTAAACAATGCAGGCGTTGACTACGACACGGATCAGCACGCGCTCAGCGCCGACCTGGTGCGCGTACGCCGTGCTTTCGAGACCAACTTCTTCGGAGCCTGGGCAACAACCATTTCGGCCGTTCCTTTGCTTCAAAATGGTCATGATGCCCGGATTGTAAACGTGTCTTCCGGCTCAGGAGCGCTGACAGGCATGTCATCCAGCACTCCCGGATATGGCATCTCGAAAACAGCGCTCAATGCGCTGACCATCAAGACTGCGGCTGATTTGAAACCCGAAGGCATCCTTGTCAACGCAGTGTGCCCCGGCTGGGTCGCCACTGACATGGGCGGGGGTGGTCGCCCGGTGTCCGAAGGGGCCAAGGGCGTCGTGTGGGCTGCAACACTGCCCGTGAACGGTCCAACAGGTGGTTTCTTTCGGGATGGGGTGCAAATTGATTGGTAGGATTTATCCCGGCACCATGAAATCGATCAGTTTCCTGACACGCTCGGGCAACAGGCGACGGCTGGGATAAACCGCATACATGTCTCGAGTCAGCGGGACAGTATTCTCAACTTCCAGTCGTCGCAGATCGCCCTCCACCATATCCTTCGGCAACATCGCTATCCCCAGATTACGACGAGCGGCCTGCGCGATGACATCAAGGTCGCCAATATTATGGGCTATGTGGGCTGGATTCACCGTCTCTCCCGTTTCCAGTACCCAGGGTTGACCCGCTATCAGCGCAGGAAGAGTCTGGAACTTCGGTCGCGTTAAAGGACCCGAAAGTCCGTGCTCTCGAATGAAGCCCTGCCCTGCGCAAAAACAATATGGAACTGACCATAACCGCTTGGCAACAAGACCGGAGTCCGCAAGCGGACCGACCCGAAAGGCGAGGTCGATATTGTCCGCGAAAAAATCCAGCATGATGTTAGTCGTCGTCAGTTCAAGCTGGACCTGAGGATTTTGTTCGGCGTAATCCACCAGCTTTGGCCCTATCGTTGTACGAGCTGCCAAGGGTGGGGCCGTAATGCGAATCGTGTGGTGCCGCGTGTCATCGGTAAAACCCGCAACACGCTGAAGCGCTTCAATCGGATCCTGACAACGATCCAGAAGACGGCGCCCCTCTTCGGTCAGGCGCACCTGCCTTGTCGTGCGCTCGAATAGCTTAGCGCCCAGATGATCCTCTAACTTGGCAATCCTGCGGCTAATCCTGCTAAGCGGAATACCCAGACGATCTGCAGCTTTGGAAAAGCTGAGGTGGTGGGCGACAATAGTAAACAGGCCAAGGTCGTTGAAGATCATAATTCTATCTATGAGATAATACCTTCTAAATTCAACTATTATCACGAAATGGCGTCATCGCTATCTTCTGCGAAACAAAAGGAGATGCATCATGCCGTACGCGATAGAAATCACCCAAACTGGCGGGCCCGAAGTTCTGCGAAGTGTTGGCCAAGCGGTCGCACAGCCCGGTGCCAGAGAAATCCTGATCCGTAATCATGCCGGGGCGGTGAATTTTATCGATACGATTATTCGCCGTGGCGAAATGCCAGAGGGCATGATGCCAGACCTGCCCCATGTACCCGGCGTTGAAGGTGCCGGAATCGTCGAAGCGACGGGCAAAGATGCCGTTGGTTTCGCCGTGGGTGATCGCGTCGCATGGATGGGGCCGATTGGTGCGGGCGGCTATGGTACGCATTCCGTAATAAGTGCACCTTATGTAACCAAAATTGCCGATACCATCGCCTTTGAAACCGCAGCAGCAATCCCTGTCAACGCAATGACGGCCTATCACATGCTGGTCAATCTGGGCGGTGCGGCGGCCGGAAGATCCGTACTGGTGCATGCGGCTGCAGGCGGAGTGGGCACGATGGCCCTACACATCGCCAAGCATCTGGGCATGACTGTGATCGCTTCGGTCAGCACTGAAAAGGTCGGATACGCCCAGGCGCAAGGAGCAGATTTTGTCATCGACTATCGTACTCAGGACGTGGCCACGCTGGTGTCAGAGATCACAAGTGGGCGCGGTGTTGATTTGACGTTGAATCCGGTTTCCGGTGACTCCTTGAAATCAGACCTTGATGCGCTGGCTCCCCTTGGAACGGCTGTGCTCTTCGGATTCCTTGCCGGGCCGCCAGCTGGCGGTTTTGCCGAGGATCTGGCGAAACACTTCCAGAAATCTGTCTCAGTTCGGGTCAGCGATATTTACACGTATTTTTCCAACCGACCAACTGCATTCGGCGCGGACATGACCAAGGTATTCAAGCTGTTGGAAACTGGCATTCTGCGTCCTCAGATCACCACATACCCAATCGCCAAGGCCACGGAAGCGCATCGCCGCCTAGAGGCGGGCGAAACCACCGGCAAGTTGGTGCTCAGCATCGATTGACTCATTTAACAAACACGACAAGCAAGGAACCAAAGCAATGAACTCGGTTTTCGAAACGGCCCTCATCGGCAAACACGTTGTTATCATTGGCGGCAGCAGCGGCATGGGTAAGGCCACCGCAAAGCTGGCGGTGGCGCTTGGTGCGAAAGTTACCATCGCCAGCCGGAGTCTCGCCAAGCTGGAGGCAGCAGCGGCAGACATCGGAGGCGAAGTTCAGATCGCACCGGTCGATACCACAAACGAAACTGGCATGAAGTCCTGGGCCAGCGGCCTTGAAAAAGTAGATCATCTGGTCATCTCTGCCTCAAGCGCAGCGCGTGGGGCCTTCGCCGAATTGCCAACCACTGACCTGCGCGCGATGTTCGAGGCTAAATTTATCGGGCCCTATGTGGCGGCGCGTGAAGTCTTGCCTGTCTTGACTGAAGGCGGCTCCATCACCTTCTTTTCTGGCGTCCTCAGCCGCCGACCCTCTGCCGGTGCAACGGGTCTTGGGGCCGTGAACGCGGCAGTCGAAGCCCTGTCCAAGGGGTTGGCATTGGAGCTATCAAACCGTGCGCGTGTGAACTGCATCAGCCCTGGAATGGTTGCGACCGAGGCTTACGCGGCAATGTCGAATGAGGCTCGCGAGGCCATGTTCGCTCAGGTTGGTAACAGCCTGCCCGTCGGACGTATTGGTGAGGCCGAGGACATCGCCCAAGCTGTGATAATGGCAATGACAAATGGCTATCTCACGGGAGCTGTGCTGGATGTGGATGGTGGCCACCTGGTGCGTGGCTGAATGGCCAATGCGGATTGGCCTGATCCAATCAGGGCTCTTCCGCGTGATACAGACCTAGCTGATGGCGACGCTTGTGAAAGGTCGCCACTCTTTCGACGATCTCGTCGCTGGCCACAGCAATGACGAAGGACAAAAGCGTTTCGAGCAATGCGATAGTACTTACTGATGACGGGAAGAATTGCGGCGTATCCGCCGAGATGACGAACCCGTGTTGTGCATTGCGCAGAACAGGGCTGGCTGGGCTATCAGAAAGACCGACCACCGTCATGCCCTGCTCTCGGGCAACTTGCACCGCCTCGACCACTTCATTCCGATAAGGTTTGCAGGTCATCGCAATTAGTACATCGCGTTTGTCCGCCCATGCCAGATCGTCAATCGGATTTGATCCGGCGCGCGGGATAGCATGAAACTGCACCATGCCCGTCGAGGCCAGATAAACAAAGTTTCGCGCATTCGAATTGTTCACGCCAACGCCCAGTACGAACACGTTACGCGAATTCCAGATATCTTCAGCTGCGGCTTTCAGCTGTTCGGACGAGATATTGGCAAACGTCTCCTCGACGTTGCGCAGAGCGTCCTGAACCATATCCGCATAAAGCCCGCCCATATTGCCGGACTTACGAATATCCTGCAGCCAACGCGCGCGCTCCGGGAAATCGGCCTGCCCGCGCCGGATCGCCTCGCGGAAGGGAACCCGGAAATCTTCGTAGCCTTCGAACCCCACCTGCCGCGCCATTCGGACAATGGTATTGGGTTTCACATTGGCGGCTTCAGCAATTTCGCGTACAGTCGATACGCCCACGTCGCGCGGGTTCTCAAGCACATAGGTCGCAGCCTTGCGTGCCTCGGGTGTCAACTGAGACAGTTCTTCCGCCAGCCGTTCCAAAACTAAATTTGATACATCTGTCCCATTCATGATTGACGATGGTATTTTTGTTTGCATACGGTGTCGAGACCAAATCGACTCAGGGGGCCGGACCGATGTCTTTCAGCTCACTACCGCGCTTGATTGAGGTCACCGTAAATGCATCGACGGAGTTTGCCGCATGGCCCAATCCGAGACAATGAAGGCGATGGTCACCATGGGGCACGGTGATCTTGATCAGATGGTCTGGCACGAAAACTGGCCCTGTCCCACTCCCAAACCGGGCGAAGTTCTGATCAAGGTCGGTGCCTGTGGCCTGAACAATACCGACGTAAACACTAGGTCCGGCTGGTATTCTAAAACAGTCAGCGATGCGACCACCGGTGGCGCGTTTGAAGAGGTCGGCACTGATGACCCAACCTGGGGCGGAGCGCCACTGGCCTTTCCGCGCATTCAAGGGGCGGATGTCTGTGGGCAGATCGTTGGAGTTGGAGACGGCGTGGATCCAAACCGCTTGGGCGAGCGTGTGATAACCGATTGCTGGTTGCGCGATCCGACCGATCCGGTGAACAAGGACAAAACCGGCTACTTCGGATCAGAGCGAGATGGCGGCTTTGCTGAATACACAACGATCCCGGCCGTCAATGCGATAGCCATCCAATCAACACTTTCAGATGCTGAGCTGGCAACCTTCTCCTGTTCCTACTCAACCGCCGAAGGTATGCTGACCCGCGCCAAGGTCACTGCGGCTGACACTGTTCTTGTTCCGGGCGCATCTGGCGGCGTCGGTGGCGCTCTGGTTCAACTGGCCAAGCGCCGAAATGCGCGGGTCATCGCGATGGCGTCGGAGGTTAAGCACGACGACGTGGCCCTCTTGGGTCCAGATGTCATCCTGTCCCGCGCCCCCGATGATTTGCGCAAATCGTTGGGAGACGAAAAGATCACGGTCGTTGCCGACGTGGTGGGCGGGTCATACTGGCCGCAGCTTATCAGCATTCTTGAACGCGGCGGACGCTATACCTGCTCGGGCGCCATCGCGGGCCCTATGGTCGAGTTCGATTTGCGGACGTTCTACTTGCGCGATCTGACCTTTACAGGCTCGACCGTCATCGACCCCGAAGTAATGCAAAATCTTGTACGTTATATCGAAGCGGGCGAAGTAAAACCGGCCCTGGCCGCAACCTACCCTCTAAGCCAATTGCATGAGGCACAAACCGCCTTCATCGCGAAGAAACACACCGGAAACATCGTGGTGATCCCATGACGTTGGATGATGTTTTAATGGCCGCCAGGCGATTGCATCAGAACCACCCGGATTTGGCGGGTTTTGGGGGTTGGCCAACAGATTTATCCAGAACGGACTTACAGCCCGCACAGATTCCGGCAACCCGGCTTGTCAGCAAATTTGGTCTGAAAGGTACGCCCGAAACACAGGCATTGGTTACGGCTATTGCAGCAACTGCTGAGCAAGCGCACTGGAAACTGACCTATTCCGAATCCGAAGTCGGTGCGGATTTCTTGTCCCGATACGGGTATTACGAATTGTTCGGACCCAGCGGGCATTTCCATTCGACCCAACTACGCGGTTATGTCGCCTATTGGGGCGCAGGTCTGCAGTATGACTGGCACAGCCACCAGGCTGAAGAGCTATACCTGACGCTCGCTGGAAAAGCCTGTTTTAAGGTTGAAGGGAATGCACAGCTTGTCGGGCCGGGCCAGACCCGCCAGCATGAAAGTTGGCAAAGCCACGCCATGACGACAAGCGATCATTCAATCCTGACCTTTGTCTTGTGGCGGGGCGATGGAATGGATGATCTGCCTCGGATGGATGCCGCATGACATACTGCGTCGAGGTGAAACCAAAATGAAAATTACCGGGATTTCTGTCTTTCAAATCGACCTGCCATTGGAGCATCCATACTGGCTGTCAGGCGGGCGATTGAAGTTTGAGAAGCTCGATGCGACGCTGGTCAAGATTGAAACCGACAAAGGGCTTGTTGGTTGGGGCGAAGGCACGCCCTGGGGGCATACCTATGTACCCGCCCACGGCCCCGGCATACGGGCCGGGATCGAGACGATGGCACCGTTTGTTCTTGGCCTCGACCCGCGGCGAGTTCTGGATGTTGAACGCGCGATGGATCAGGCCCTACCCGGACATCTCTACGCCAAAAGCCCGATTGACATGGCGTGTTGGGACATAGCCGGTCAGGTTGCTGGTCTTCCGATTGCTGATTTGATGGGGGGAGGGTCGCGTACGCCGCGCCCAATCGCATCCTCCGTAGGAGCCAAGACAATCGAAGAAACCCGCGCCGTCATCGAACGATACCGGCAGCGCGGCTATATCGCTCATTCCGTCAAAATCGGCGGCGATGTGGCCCGTGATATCGCCCGAATCCGTGACGTGGAAAGCCTGCGCAATCCCGAAGACATCATCCTCTATGACGTCAATCGCGGCTGGTCGCGGCAGCAGGCATTACGCGTGATGAGTGCGGTCGAAGACCTCAATGTCATGATCGAACAGCCTTGCGAAACACTGGATGACATTGCCGCGATCTCAGGCAAACATGCTTCGCCTGTTTCGGTTGATGAAAGCCTTGTTACCCTTCAGGACGCGACGCGCATAGCCCGCGATGGCATTGCCGAAATATTCGGCATCAAGCTCAATCGGGTCGGCGGGCTGACCAAAGCGGCCCGAATGCGCGATGTCGCGCTGGCGCATGGGATTGACATGTTTGTAATGGCAACCGGTGGTTCTGTGCTGGCGGATACCGAAGCGCTGCATCTGGCGGCGACAATTCCGGATGTGAATTGCCATGCTGTCTGGGCCTGTCAGGACATGATCACCGTCGATATCGCCGGTGGGCGCGGGCCGAGAAACGTGGATGGCCACCTGCATCTACCCGAAACACCCGGCCTTGGCGTTCACCCAGATGAAGATGCGTTGGGTGATCCTGTGGCGATCTACCGGTAACGATACGCGCCTCTTGTGCAAGTTCGATGACGGTCATCTGCCGAGGTTGACCTTGCCGCTTCGCCATGGGAACGATGCGCGATGGCTTAGTCGAACAGGATAGCGCGATGAAGATCGAACCCTTTGGCGTCGAAATTTGGATGGATGAATGGGAAACCCGCTGCGCCTATAACCTTGCAGAGACTTGCGTCGAGAGCCTGAGTATCGCCGAGCTTTTGAAGCTTTCCGGCAAAAACTCGGATGATCTGTCTGAATTGCTTGGGATGAAGATGACCTATGGCGCGATCCGGGGATCGGACCGGCTGCGCGATGCGATTTGTAACCTATATGACCAGCAAAAGCGTGAGAATGTCATCGTCACCCATGGCACGATCGGTGCCAACATGCTGGTCCACAAAACGCTGGTCAAGCGCGGCGACAAGGTGGTGGCCGTCGTGCCCACATATCAGCAACACTATTCTATCCCGGCCAGCATCGGCGCGGAGGTGACGCAGATCCATTTACGGGCCGAGAACGCTTATTTGCCCGATCTTGAGGAGCTGCGCGCCGCCGTAACTCCGGGCACCAAACTGATTGCCATCAACAACCCCAACAACCCAACCGGTGCGGTGATGGATCGCGCATTCCTGCTTAAGATCGTCGAAATCGCGCGCTCCGCTGGAGCATGGTTGCTGTGTGATGAAGTCTATCGCGGTACCGGGCAAGAAGGTTCGGGCATGACGGATGCGGTTGCAGATCTTTATGAGAAAGGCATTTCAACCGCGGGCATGTCCAAGGCGTTTTCGCTGGCAGGGCTGCGACTGGGTTGGATTGCGGCCAACCCAGAATTGATCGAAGCGGTTTCGATCCATCGGGACTATGACACGATCTCGGTCGGCATGATCGACGACCATTTCGCCGCGCTTGCGCTGGAAAACCACGACAAGATTCTGGCGCGCAGCCACGCCATAACGCGCGGCAACCTCGCCATGCTGGAAGAATGGGTCGAAAGCGAGCCCAAAATCAGCTGGGTCAAACCCAAAGCAGGAACAACTGCACTTTTGCATTACGATGTTGACATGCCCTCGCGCGAGTTCTGTGTGAAACTGCTGCGGGAAACCGGCGTGATGTTCACGCCGGGCTCTGCCTTGGGTCTCGAAGGCTGTGTTCGGATCGGTTACGCCAATACTCCGTCGATCATTCGCGAAGGGCTGGAAAAAGTTTCCACCTTCCTTGCGAAGCTCGACTAGCGCCTAATCGACTGGCCGTTGTGGAACAGATGCACCTTTTCGGGTGCCGCCGTGACCGAGACGGTTTTTCCTCGCAGATTGCGCTGAACACCAGGTAGTTTTGCAATCACGGCTTCCCGTCCATCCGTGACTGCAAAGTAAAGCAGCGTAACCTCACCCAAAGCTTCGGTGAAATCCACCAAGCCGGAATAAATTGGTGTTCCATCAGTGATATTTAAGTCCTCAGGCCGGACACCGATATTGACCTTTTTGCCTTCGTCAGCGGCATCCGTCGGGATTGATGAGATTGCCACGCCGCCATCATCCAGCGTGACGGTTGTTGTCTCTCCTGTCGCGGTAATAGTCCCGGGCAGCAGGTTCATTGCTGGTGAGCCGATGAACTGCGCGACAAACTCGTTATCTGGCGTCTCATAGAGTTCCAGCGGCGTGCCAACCTGCGCAACTCCCTTATTGGCCAAAACCACAATGCGGCTGGCGAGTGTCATCGCCTCGACCTGATCGTGGGTGACGTAAATCATCGTGCTGTCGGGCATCGCCTCTTTCAGGCGTGCAATCTCGATCCGCGTCGCCACGCGCAGGGCAGCGTCGAGGTTCGAAAGCGGCTCGTCGAACAAATATACTTTGGGGTCGCGCACGATGGCACGACCGATGGCAACGCGCTGGCGTTGTCCACCAGACAATGCCTTGGGCAGGCGATCCAGCAGGGGTTCAAGCTGTAGAATCTGGGCCGCGCGCTCCACGGCGGCATCAACCTCAGCGCTCGGCATCTTCGCGATCTTGAGCGCGAAGGCCATGTTTTCGCGCACCGTCATATGCGGGTAAAGCGCATAGGACTGGAACACCATCGCGATGCCGCGTTGCGCAGGTGGCACATCGTTCACCACCTGCCCTTCGATCTCAAGCGTACCGCCAGTGATCTTTTCAAGGCCCGCGATCATCCTCAGCAAAGTGGATTTTCCGCAACCTGACGGGCCGACAAAGACAATCAGTTCGCCTTGCTCGATCTCGAGATCGATATGTTTCAGAACATCGACCGGACCATAGGATTTGGCCACATCCGTAAGCTTGAGTTCCGACATGGTTTACCTCTTTTCCCGAGCCAATAGACAGAATTGAGCGGCATCCAGCGTCACGTTGCCTTCCCCGCGAACGCCGCCCAACTCCTCCCCGATCACTTGCCAGTCACCTTCTGGCAGGGTCACGCCAACCGGACAGTCACCCAGATTGAAGGCGCAGAAGACCTGCTCGGCTTCATCCTCTCGGGTGAAGGTTAATACCGAACCGATTTGTGACATCCCTGTCTGCGCGCCGGACATCAGCGCTGAGTGCGCATGACGCAATGCAATCGCATGGCGGTAGTGGTGCAGCATCGACGCTGGATCTTTTTCCAACCGATCCACCGCCCGCTCGGCCTGCGCAGCGCTGACTGGCAACCAGGGACGGCTCGTGCTGAACCCGGATTGTTCGTCCTGTGCGGCCCAGACCATCGGAGTACGGCAGCCATCGCGACCTTTGAATTCAGGCCAGAATTCAATGCCATAGGGGTCTTGCAAATCTTCGAACGCAACATCTGCCTCGGGCAGGCCCAGTTCCTCACCCTGATAAAGACAGGCTGAGCCACGCAGGCACATCATGAGAACGGCGTGCTGCCGGACAGCTGCATCGTCCAACCCCCAACGCGAAGCATGGCGTTGCACGTCGTGGTTTGAGAAGGCCCAGCATGGCCATGCATCACCCGCCTTGTCCTCAAGCTGGTCAAAAACCTGCTTTGCGTAAGCTGCCGTCAAAGCCCGCTTTTCGAGGAACTCGAAAGCATAACACATGTGCATCCGTTTATCGCCGCTGGTGTATTCGCCCATAATCTCAAGCCCGCGCTGCGCGTCGCCGACCTCACCCAGACAGGCGCGGCCCTCGTATTCGTCAGTCAGGGAGCGCAGCATTTCCAGGAAGGCGATATTCTCGGGCTGACTTTTGGAATAGAGGTGATCCTGATGGTTATACGGGTTCACCATCGGCGCAATTGATGAGTTCCTCTGATCCATCGGCAGGCCCGGATTGTCACGTAGCTGGGCGTCGTGGAAATAGAAATTGATGGTGTCCAGACGGAAGCCGTCGACCCCCATATCCAGCCAGAAGCGCGCCACATCCAGCAGGGCATCCTGGACATCCTTGCAATGGAAGTTCAAATCTGGCTGCGAAGTCAGGAAGTTGTGCAGATAGTACTGCAAACGCCGCGCATCCCACTGCCAAGCCGAACCGCCAAAAATCGATAACCAGTTATTCGGAGGTGTTCCGTCAGGCTTGGGATCGGCCCAGACATACCAATCGGATTTCGGATTATCTCGGCAGGTGCGGCTTTCACCAAACCACGGGTGCTGATCTGAGGTGTGGGATAGCACAAGATCGATCATCACCTTCAGCCCGTGTGCATGGGCCTCATCTAGCAACTCTTTGAAGTCCGCCATAGTGCCGAACATTGGATCGACATCGCGGTAGTCGCTGACGTCATAGCCGAAATCCTTCATCGGAGATTTGAAGAACGGCGAAATCCAGATTGCATCAACCCCTAGCGAGGCGATGTAGCCTAGCCGCTGGGTGATACCCTTTAAGTCTCCGATCCCGTCACCGTTGCTGTCCTGAAAGCTGCGCGGATAGATCTGATAGATCACCCCGCCCCGCCACCAATCTGACGCCGACTTGGTTTTTTCGAATGCTGTCGCGTTGGTCTGCACGTTCATCACACGCCCTTATTTTACGGAACCGGCCAGCAAGCCGCGAACCAGATATTTCTGCATTGCAAAGAAGACTGCCAACGGCACCGCGATTGAGACAAACGCCGCCGTGGCCAAGATTTCCCAGTTACCGCCCCGCGTACCCAGCAGTTCGACGATACGGTTGGTCATTACCGTTGTCTGGCCGCTAGCATCGATCAGGAAGACTTTGGCAACCAACAGATCGTTCCATGTCCAAAGGAACTGGAAGATCGCAAAGGATGCCAGTGCCGGAAAGCTAAGCGGCAGGATCAACTTGGTAAAAATCTGAAACTCGGTTGCGCCATCTACCCGGGCGTTCTCAATCAGGTCACGAGGCAGCCCGGCCATGTAGTTACGCAATAGGTAGATCGCCAATGGCATCCCGAACCCGGTATGGGCCATCCAGACCCCCAGGTATCCTTTGCCGATCCCGATATTGAGATGCAGTTTCAGCAACGGGATCAGCGCCAGCTGCAATGGCACCACCAATAGGCCAACCACCGCAGCGATCAGCAGGGCACGCCCCGGGAAATCCATCCATGCCAGCGCGTAAGCCGCAAATGCTGCGACAAGAATCGGGATAATCGTCGCCGGGATCGTCACCGTCAGGGTATTGAAGAACGCCTTGCCCATACTGTCGGAACTGCTTTCGTTGAAGAGAACATGGGCATAGTTTTCCAAGGTGAATTCAGGCGGCAGAGTAGTCGTCACAAACACGCGAGGGCCGCGCTTGCCCGAAAACTCTTCTGCGTTTTCCATCCGATAGTCACCGTTGGCCTGAACCGTGATCGTCCCGCCACGACGAAGCTCAGCCGTTTCGCCCGGAGCAAAGGCATCAATCGCACGGGAATTCACACCCCATCGCGAAATGTCCGAGGCCCGATCACCATCGAAGATATTGCCTTCGATCACATAGAGACCATCCTGCAAAACTTGCGTTTCAGGTGTCGCCGCGCGCAGAGTCAGGTTTTGTTCCGACGGGAAGAGCGCCCGCCACCAGCCGCTGCTGGAAATCTGGTCCGCTGTTCTGAATGACGAGATCAACAAACCGAGTGTTGGGAAAACCCAAAGCACCACAAGCAGCACGACCGAGGCGTGAACGACCCATCTTAGGGCTGGGCGGGTTCCTGCAATATCGCTCATAACCCCGTCCTCCTACTGCATTTCTTTGCGCGCATTGCGCACGTTCCAGATCAGGATCGGCGTCACCAGCAACATGATCACCATGGCGGATGCCGATCCCACGCCCCAGTCATTGGCGCGGAACATCTTGTCGTACATGTAATTGGCCAGAACCTGGGTCTCCCACTGGCCGTTGGTCATCGCAAAAACGATGTCAAAGACCTTGAGGACCACGATGGTGATGGTGGTCCAGACCACCATGATCGTGGTTTTGATCTGCGGCACTTTGATCTTGAAGAAAATCTGGAACGGATTGGCCCCGTCCAGAATGGCGGCCTCGATGGTCTCTTCCGGGATGCCGCGCAGCGCGGCGGACAGAATGACCATCGCAAAGCCGGTTTGTATCCAGACCAGCACGATCATCAGGAAGAAATTGTTCCAGAAAGGCAGGGTCAGCCAGGTGTGCGTTTCGGTTCCACCAAAGAAGATGTAGATCGCGTTCAGGACGCCGATCTGATCCTGATCGGCCGGACGTGCATCATAGACCAGTTTCCAGATTACCGAGGCGCCAACGAAAGAAATCGCCATCGGCATAAAGATCAGCGACTTGGCGACGTTACCCCAGCGGATGCGATCCGTTAGCTGCGCCACGAGCAGGCCAAATGCGGTGGACATGGCAGGTACAACAATCAGCCAAAGCATGTTGTTGCGCATCGCCTCCCAGAATTTCGGCTCGGCTACCATCTGGGTATAGTTGTCAAAACCCGCCCATTCATATCCACCACCGGCGACCCGATCAGTCAGCGATAGGCGCAGCGTCTCAAACACCGGATAGGCAAGATAGACCCCAAGGGCGAGGATCGCGGGAAGCAGAAACAGCCAGGGCCGGATCATATTCGCGCGGTTGATATTGCGACCCGCGTTCGGTCCACGCGCAGGGAACAGGACTTTATCCAGAAATTGGTTGGACAGGTAGAAATAGCCCACGCATCCCGACACACCGATTACAATTGTTAGCAGGCCCTGAATTGCCGGATTCATGGCGTCCTCTCCCTTGCTAGGGTTTCGGGCAACCTGATTGAAAGGTTGCCCGAAGGTTCAGCGGATTACTTGATTGCGTCCCAAGATGACTGGATTTCGCCGGTGACTTCTTCGGCGGATTTCCCGCCAGTATAGTCAACCATGCCGGTCCAGAACGTACCCGCACCCACGGCGCCCGGCATTAGGTCCGAGCCGTCGAAGCGGAAGGTGGTCGCGCCCAGTAGAATGTCACCCAGACCGCGCAGAGTATCATCCTTATAGGCTTCGGTGTTCACGCCCTTATGCGGGGTCAGGAATCCGGTTTGTGCCATCATGACTTCATGTGCAATCGGCTGCTTGAGGAACTCCATGAACGCGCTGGTCGCATCCGATGGATTGCTTACCGCCATCAGAGTACCGCCACCCAGAACCGGGTTACCCAAGTCCTTGTCTGCGAAAGACGGCATGTAAAAGAAATCTGCATCCAGGCCGAACTCGACATCTTCGGGGAAGAAGGCCGGAACGAAAGACGCCTGACGGTGCATGTAGCACTGGGGCGGCGATGAGAACATACCCTTGGGACTGTCGCGGAAGTCAGTCGAGGCGACAGCATCTGACCCACCCGAGACCTTGGCGTCATCACGCGCGAACCAGCCAAACTCTTCGATTGCGGCGATAACGCGCGGATCATCAAACGGAATCTCGTTTGTCACCCACTGGTCGTAAACCTCGGGCGGCTGAGTCCGCAGCATCATGTCTTCAACCCAGTCGGTCGCGGGCCAACCGGTGGCGGCACCCGATCCCAGGCCAATGCACCACGGGGTTTCGCCATCGGCGACGATCTGCTCGGTCAGGGCCTTCAGTTCTTCCATGCTCGTCGGCACTTCGTATCCGGCATCCTCGAAGTTTTCCGGGTTATACCAGACCAGAGACTTGACGTTCACATTGTAGAAGAAGCCATACATCTGGTCATTGCCGTCGGCGTCTTTGTAAGTGCCAAGATCAACCCAGGAATCGCCAGCCGCATAATTGTCACCAACCCAGGCCGCCATATCTTCACCCAGCGGTGTCAGCTGCCCTTTGGATGCCATGATCGCCGCCAGTCCTGGCTGCGGGAAGACCGCGATATTGGGGGCTGATCCTGCCTCGGCATCGATAACGATCTGCTGCTCGAAACTGTCGGAACCGGTATAGATCACATCTGCGCCAGTCGCCTCTTCGAAATAGGCAATCATGTTGTTGAAGTAACCGTCCTCCGGGGTCAGCCACGGACCAAAAATCGTGACCGTCTGACCGCTCAGATCCGGGGCGCTTTCGGCCCAGGCATTATAGCTGTCCCAGTTGAACGGCCCCTCGCCCGGCGCGAAGACCAAATCTTGTGCTTGAACCGACCCGGCCAGCAGAGCGATCGCCGCCGCACCCGAATAAAGTGCGTGTCTCATGAGTTCTCCTCCCAATATTTTCGGCGCAAACGAGATTCGTTTTCAAAGCGCTTTGGATGCCGTACTTTATCCGCTAACATTCAGACCCTGTCAATATCTCGCCTACTAGCCCCTAAAAAACTGCCATTCTAAGGCATTCTCTCGAAACATGTTGACTGAGCCAGGTTTTCACAACAAAACAAATGGGAATCAATTTGAAGGCGCTTTGAGTGAAATGAACCTAAAGCAACTCTCTGAGATCCTCGGCCTTTCACAAACAACCGTCAGCCGCGCGCTGAACGGTTACCCGGAGGTCAGCGAAGGGACGCGCATCCGGGTTCAGGCTGCTGCGAACAAGCATGGTTACCGCCCCAACAGCCGCGCCAAGGGGCTGGCGACAGGGCGGTCTATGGTCATCGGCCATGTGATTCCCACCTCGTCCCGGCACGAAATGGTCAATCCGATTTTCGGAGATTTTGTGGCAGGCGCAGCCAAAACCTATGCGGCGAACAATTATGACATGATGTTCACGCACGCGCCGGACACATCAATTGAAGAATCCTATCGCAGCCTGTTCAATCGGGGCGTCGTAGACGGCGTGGTCCTGCAAGGCCCCAAGGTACGAGAGCCGCGCATCTCGGTATTATCGCGCCTCGGCGTACCCTTCATTGTTCATGGCCGGTCGACCTACGCCAAAGAGCCCTATGATTGGATCGATGTGAACAACCAGCGTTCTTTCGAACGCGCAACTCGGTTTTTGATCGATCTGGGCCATCGGCGCATCGCCTTGATCAACGGGCTCGAGGAAATGGATTTCGCGCGTCGGCGGAGGAACGGCTATCTGGCGGCGCTCAAAGAAACCGGGATCTCGCCTGATCCAAACCTGCTGCGCAGCGCTGAGATGACCGAGATTTATGGGCATCAGACAGCCTGCGACATGCTGAAGCTCGACGACCCGCCAACAGCAATTTTGGCCTCTTCGATTATCTCTGCGGTTGGAGTCCGGCGCGCACTGGAAGAAAGCGGCCTGAAAATGGGGCGCGATATCTCGGTGATCGCTCATGATGACGAGTTGTCCTACATGCGCAATGGTATGGATGTTCCAATTTTCACCGCAACGCGCTCGTCGGTCAGACACGCGGGCGAGGTGGCTGCCGAAATGCTGATCGAGCGGATCAACGCTCCGGATGACCCACCCAAAACGCGCTTGCTGGAGGCTGAACTTGTCGTCGGCAGCTCGACGGGGCCAGCCCCACAAAGGATGTGAGATGAAGTACAAACGCGCAGATTTCCCGCCAGATTTTCAGTTTGGCGTGGCGACATCGGCCTATCAGATCGAGGGACACGCCAATGGGGGCGCAGGCAAGACCCATTGGGACAGTTTCGCTGCAACTCCAGGTAACGTCGCCAATGCGGAAAACGGAGATTTGGCCTGCGATCACTATAACCGGTTCGAACAGGATCTGGATCTGATCCGGGGCGCAGGCTTCGACTGTTACCGTTTTTCAACCAGTTGGGCGCGCGTGCTGCCCGAAGGGCGCGGACCGATCAATCAGCAAGGCTTGGATTTCTATGATCGCCTGACCGATGCGCTGATTGAACGCGGCATCAAACCCTGCGCAACGCTGTATCACTGGGAACTCCCGTCACCACTCGCCGATCTGGGCGGTTGGCGAAACCGGGATATCGCGAATTGGATTGCAGACTTCACCGAGATCATCATGGGCCGCATAGGCGATCGGATGTTCAGCGTCGCACCTGTCAACGAGCCTTGGTGTGTAAGCTGGCTGAGCCATTTCGAAGGCCAACATGCCCCCGGCTTGCGCGACATCCGGGCAACCGCGCGCGCGATGCATCATGTATTGCTGGCCCATGGCCGCGCAATCGAAACTATGCGCGGATTGGGCATGTCGAACCTTGGCGCAGTGTTCAACCTTGAATGGGCGGAACCTGCTGACGACAGCGATGAGGCACAGACTGCGGCGGCGCTTTACGACGGGATTTACAACCGCTTTTTCCTGGGCGGCGCTTTCAAGAAATCCTACCCTCAAAATGTTCTGGAAGGATTGGAGCCGCATCTGCCGGACAAGTGGCAGGATGATTTCGACACTATAGCTGCACCTGTCGATTGGTGTGGGCTCAATTACTATACGCGCAAGTTGATAACGCGCGCAGATACGTCTTGGCCTTCCTTGACCGACGTCCCTGGCCCATTGCCAAAAACGCAAATGGGGTGGGAAATTGATCCGGCAGCCCTGTCCCGTTTCCTGATCCGGACCGCGCAAGAGTATACTGGAAACCTGCCTATCTACGTGACCGAAAATGGCATGGCGAGCGCAGAACGTCAAAACGACGCTGACAGAATTGACTACTTGAACCAGCATCTTGCCGAAGTGTGTAAGGCCCTGGACCACGGCGTTCCGATCAAGGGATATTTCATCTGGTCCCTTCTCGACAATTACGAGTGGGCGCTGGGATATGAAAAACGGTTCGGGCTGGTCGATGTAGATTTCGAGACGCTGGAAAGAAGGCCAAAGGACTCCTACCGCGCGTTGCAGGCCGCATTGGTTCAGGATCAGTCTGGTTGACCGTCAAGCTTTGCTACTGCGGGCACACGCCGGTTCAGTCTGACACCTTCAAATGTGGCGTTTGGCGTTCCACCGTAAGGTTCTGTGTGGCCGAGGATGACGTCAGCTCAACAAACAAGCGCTCGGCGCGCGCAAACCGTTCGAAATAGGTGAACTGAATTGAATTCACTAACGACGGCTCCTGACACTGCACCAGATAATCGGCCTGAAATTCGGTGTGATGCGCGGCATTATCGCTGACTTGCCCCTCATCCTGAACGAAGACATCACCAACAAGCGCGACATTGGCCGTTGCAGTCACACACCCCGCTTCAGGCGGCACCTCAAAGATCTCAAGCGGTTTAGAAAGGTCCGAGATTGCGACGGCAACATCCGCCCTCTCATCTTCGTTCTCGGCAGTGTGCTCGAACCCAACAATATCTACGCCTGGCACTTCAAGCGTCAGGCTAAATCCGGTTTCAACAAATGAAATTGCCATATGACCCGCGCCATGAGTATGCGCTTCGATGGCGGTCTCTGCCTGCGCCATCAGCGCGGCTGGTATTAGCGCAAGAACAACGGCCGCGCGTTTCATTCTGTTCACCATTAACCAAACAAACCGTAGGGCATTTTAATACAATTGCGCCTCAGCGCAATGTTCGCCGGGTGCATCAGGCTCCCCAGATATGGTTAGTCAGAAATGGGAATAATATCTGACAATAAAACTCAGGTTGACATTACTGACTATTTCACTAAGAAATTGCCGCATCCAGCCCCGCTGTGCCTGCCGGGGTCCGAATCCCGCTAAGAAAGAAAAGTGTTCCACATGACCAGATTGTTCAACGCGGCCAGTGCCCTGACCTTGTGTATCGCAAGTACAGCTGTCGCCGAGGCCCCGTCTAAAGCCGATGTTCTGACCACATATTCCAACATCGCCGAAGCCAAATATGACGACAGTCTGATTGCAGCAAAGAATCTGCAAGCTGCCGTCAACGCCCTGATTGCTAGCCCATCCGATGCCACTCTGAACACCGCACGTGCCGCATGGGTCGCCGCGCGCGTGCCGTATCAGCAGACCGAGGTTTATCGCTTTGGAAACGCCATCGTCGACGATTGGGAAGGCAAGGTGAACGCATGGCCTCTGGACGAGGGCATGATAGATTATGTGGATTCCTCTTACGGAGGCCCGAGCGATGAGAACGAGTTTGCCGCGCTGAACGTCATCGCCAACCCCAGCTTTGATCTGTCTGGTAAGACCATCGACGCCAGCGAAATCACCCCTGCTCTGTTGTCAGATACGCTGCACGAGGCTGACGGGATCGAGGCGAACGTCGCCACCGGCTATCACGCCATCGAATTCCTGCTGTGGGGTCAGGACCTGAACGGCCACGGCACGGGCGCAGGAAATCGTCCATATACCGATTATCTAGTTGGTGACGGCTGTACAGGTGGCAACTGCGATCGCCGCGCCCAGTATTTGACAGCGGCAACCGATCTGCTGATTAGTGATCTGGAATGGATGACTGCCCAGTGGGCCGAAGATGGTGACGCACGTGCCGCTCTTGCCGCAAATGAAACTGCTGGCGTTAGTGCGATCCTAACCGGCATGGGTTCGCTGTCCTACGGCGAGCAGGCGGGTGAGCGTATGCGCCTCGGCCTGATGTTGAACGACCCCGAGGAAGAGCAGGACTGCTTCTCAGACAACACCCACAACAGCCATTACTATGACGGCTTGGGCATCCAGAATGTGTATTTGGGCAGCTATACCCGCATCGATGGCACGCCTGTTTCGGGTGCATCCCTATCGGATCTGGTGACCGCAGCCGATCCGACGCTTGATACAGAGATGAAAGCCAAGCTGGCCAACACCATGCTGGCGCTAGGCCGTATCAAATCAACCGCCGAAGCGGGTTTTGCGTATGACCAGATGCTGGAACGCGGCAATGAAGGTGGCGAAGCGCTGATTATGGGTGGTGTCAATGGACTGGTCGATCAAACCAAGACCATCGAACGCATCGTGACCGTGCTGGAGCTTGACCAGATCGATTTTGAAGGCTCGGACAGCCTGGATAACCCTGACGCGGTATTCCAATAGGTATCATGGCCGGGCGCATTTTTAGTGCTCTCGGCCTTTCTCAACATCGAGTGTGGCGTCTTGGCACTGGACGCGCCCTCAATAACCAACCACTTCACTCGGAAATAGCATATACCGACTGAGTCGCCATGATCGTTTGCCATTGCACCAACATCTCTGACCACGATATCCGAGCGGCGATCGATTGGATGCGCGCGGCAGACCCACAGACCATCATCACTCCCGGCAAGATCTATCATGCCCTTGGCAAGTCAGCGGATTGCGGCGGATGTATGCCGCTTTTCCTAGACACAATGCGCGCAGACGATAATCTTAAAGTCCCCATGCAGCTTCGGTCGTTACGATCCGAAGTATCACAGGAGAAAGCACATGAAGGGCGACCCCAAGGTCATAGAATACCTCAACAAATCACTGCGGCATGAACTGACGGCGGTCAGCCAGTACTGGCTACATTACCGCCTGCAAGAGGATTGGGGGCTTGGCCATATGGCCAAGAAAAGCCGTGAGGAATCCATCGAGGAAATGGGCCATGCAGACAAGCTGATCGAGCGGATCATCTTTCTGGAGGGCCACCCCAACCTGCAGAAACTTGACCCACTCCGCATCGGGCAGACCCCGAAAGAAACACTGGAATGCGATCTAGCCGCCGAACAAGACGCGCGGGCGCTTTATGTCGAAGCGCGGGAATACTGCCGCGAGGCCGGCGACTATGTGTCCATGGGCCTGTTCGAAGAATTAATCAGCGACGAAGAAGGACATATCGACTTCCTCGAAACGCAGCTCGACCTTTATGAAAGGATTGGCGAAGCCAATTATGCGCAACTTAACGCATCCAAGATGGACGAAGGCGAGTAAGCTTGCCCTTGCATCGGTGGCCGCACTCACGGCCACCTCTTCCCAAGCCACCGAGCTGCGGGACTCTCATCTAAATTTCCTTCCAAGAACTGCCGAAGAACGCGCCCGGATCGACGCTGTCACAGCAACGCCGGACGACTTCAGTGTGCCGCAACGGTTCGAAGAACTGTCCGCTGGTGCTGCGACCGTGCGGGCGCGCACTGATGCGGACGCGTTTTCTCAGCCCTCCGCCAATTTAAGCTTCGAACAGGAGCTGGACTTCAAAGTCGGCAACGGGTTGTTCAAAAAGATCTGGGTCTCGTCTCCGTCGTCCACTCTGGCTTCGGACGGTTTGGGTCCGCTATACAACGCCCGCTCGTGTCAGCGCTGTCACATCAAGGACGGGCGCGGTCATACGCCTAACGGCCCGGATGACAATGCCGTCTCGATGTTCCTGAGAGTTTCGGTTCCCGGCAAGCCAGAGGGCGCGCCTGCCGAAATCGAAGACTATATCGCCACCCTGCCTGATCCGAATTATGGCACTCAACTGCAGGATTTCGCTCTGGCAGGCCATCCCGCAGAATATCGGCTGGACATCACGTATGAGGAAGTCCCCGTCGCGCTGTCCGACGGCGAAACGGCCTCGCTCCGCCGCCCCAGCTATAAGGCCGCCGATTTAGGCTATGGCCCGCTGCACCCGGACGCGATGCTTAGCCCTCGAGTTGCGCCGCAGATGATCGGACTGGGGTTGCTGGAATCAATTCCGGTTGAGGACTTGCTGGCCAAAGCCGATCCTGATGACGAAGATGGCGATGGCATCTCGGGCCGTCCGAACATCGTATGGTCGACGGAATTTGGCGAACCAATGATGGGCCGCTTTGGTCACAAGGCCGGGATGCCCACGGTGATGGAGCAATCGGCGGCGGCCTTCGCAGGTGATATCGGCATATCAAGTCCGCTTTACCCCGCGCCGTACGGCGATTGCACCGAATTGCAGGCCAACTGCATTGATACACCGCACGGAGACAATGATGCGCGGGGATTCGAGATTGACGCAATTGGCATGGACCTCGTCGCCTTCTACAGCCGCAATCTCGGTGTTCCGGCGCGCCGAGACACCGATGACACTGAAGTGCTGCGCGGGAAAGAAGTGTTTCTTGCCTCGGGCTGCGCATCCTGCCACACGCCTGCATATGTCACCCACAGGATGCCCGATAGGCCCGAACAGAGCTTCCAGCTTATCTGGCCCTATACCGACCTGCTGTTGCACGACATGGGCGAGGGTCTGGCCGATAACCGCCCCGAGGCCCGCGCAACGGGCCGCGAATGGCGCACGCCGCCTTTGTGGGGCATCGGCCTGACACAGCGCGTCTCGGGCCACACCCAATTCCTGCACGATGGTCGCGCGCGATCCCTGCTTGAAGCCATCCTTTGGCACGGTGGCGAGGCGCAGGCCGCCCGTGACACGGTAGTTTCAATGCCAAAAGCCGACCGCGACGCTCTGATCCGCTTTCTTGGGAGCCTCTGACCCATGCGTAGCCTTACTTTCGCCGCCGCCCTGCTAGTGCCCTTGGGCGCCTTTGCTCAGGATCGTGCTCCGATTTTGATGGATGTGACCGAAACGCATATTCTACCGCGCTTTGCAGAGCTGGCTGACGCAACCGGTGCTTTGTCGACCACAGCCCAAACAGATTGCGAACCGGAGTCAGACGACCTGCGCGCTGATTACGCCACGGCATTCAATAGCTGGATTTCGGCCAGCCATTTACGTTTTGGGCCGTCCGAGGCTGACGATCGCGCTTTTGCACTGGCTTTCTGGCCAGATACCAAAGGATTCACACCCAAAACCCTGTCCCGACACATCGCCAGTGAAGACACTGCCGTCGACGACCCCGATGCCTTTGCCGAAACCTCAATCGCCGGGCGCGGCTTTTTTGCATTGGAACGAATGCTCTTTGATCCAGCGATGACAGAACAAGGAAGCGCCGACTATCGTTGCGCGCTTATCCGCGCCATCACCACTGATATCAACCGAAATGCCGTCGCGATCAACGCGGACTGGCAAAGCTACGCACCACGACTGACGCAGCCGGGGGACAACAGCCCCTATCGCTCGGGCGATGAGGCGATGCAGGAGCTGTTCAAGGCGCTTACAACGGGGCTAGAGTTCACAGCCGACACACGCATTGGACGCCCTTTAGGAACGTTCGAGCGTCCGCGCCCGAACCGTGCTGAAGCGCGGCGGTCCAAGCGGTCGTTGCATCATGTCACGCTGTCTCTGATCGCCCTGCGTGACTTGGCCGCCCGTCTGTCCTTTGACCACCCTGAGATTGCTGCAGATCTGGATGCCGGTTTCGCGCGGGCCATCGACCGGGCTCAATCACTGGACGACCCCGCCCTCGCCGGTGTTGCGACACCGCAAGGTCGCGTCCGCATCGAAGCGCTGCAGCAATCGATCAACGACATTCGCGAGATCGCCGCGACCGAGCTTGGCCCGACGCTCGGCATCAGCGCCGGATTCAACTCACTGGATGGGGATTGACCATTGACGAACCGTCGCGAATTTCTTGCAGGCCTTGGTGCCGCCAGTCTTGCTTCGGTGCCGGGCTGGGCGTCCGTCGGCGCGCCCCGCTATCTGGCCGCTGCCTTATTCCCAGATGGTAGCTACCGCCTGTCCGGCCTGGATAACTCGGGCGCAGTTTTGTTCGCTATACCGCTACCCGCGCGCGGGCACGCCGCCGCGGCCCATCCGTTCAAAGCCCAAGCGGTCGCCTTTGCCCGCCGCCCCGGGACCTTTGCAATTGTAATTGATTGTACAGATGGTTCTGTCCTAAAGCGGCTGGAGGCACCCAATGGCCGCCACTTCTACGGGCATGGTGCATTCTCGGCTGATGGAACACAGTTTTTCACAACCGAAAACGACTATGAGGCCGCAGAAGGTGTGGTTGGCGTCTGGGACGCGATCAGCTTCGCACGGCTGGGAGAGTTCTCGTCAGGTGGGATAGGCCCCCACGACATGCGCTTGCTGCCCGGTGGCGACATACTGGTCATCGCCAATGGCGGCATCGAGACACACCCCGACAGCGGTCGGACCAAGCTAAATCTGCCAACGATGCAGCCCAACCTGAGCTATCTCGACATTTCGGGTTCGATATTGGAGCAAGTGGAGCTACCCCGCGCGCTGCACAAAAACTCGATCCGCCATCTTGCGGTGCGTAACGATGGTCTATTGGGTTTTGCAATGCAATGGCAAGGCAGCCAGACCAAGTACCCTGCCCTTCTGGGGCTTCACCGAAGGGGCGAAAAGCCTCGCCTTTTGTCAGCGCCCGAAACGCAGCAAAGAGAGTTGCAATGGTATGCTGGCAGCATTGCCTTTTCCACCGATGGCCAATCGGTTGCGATCACCTGTCCGCGAGGCGATGCATTGCACCGTTTCGACGTAAATAGCGGAGCATTCATCGAAGCTTTAGTGTTCGAAGATGTTTGCGGTTTAGGCGCCGGCAAGGCTGGGTTGGCGTTTACCACCGGAACCGGTGCATTTGGCACTCTGACGACCACCGGCGCTGAAATCACCGCGCGGTCGGATTGCCAGTGGGACAACCACCTGATCCCGATCCGTACATACGGCTAGAATTCGGCGGCGAACCCTCTCACAGTTTACACTTGGACGAATCAAACTGCTGCCGTATTGGCAGGCGCTAAACCAGCACACCCAAGTTAAGGACTGATCTGATTGAAACAGACGCCCGACGCACCGCATTCCATCTACGGGGTTGAGAAATGGGGCCATGGCCTCATTGAGGTGACAGAAAGGGGCGAGATAGCTCTGCGCAATCCGATGGCCCCCGAGGCCGAGGCAATCAGCCTGCCGGGTATCCTCAGCGATCTGGACGACCGGGGGATCAAAGCCCCGATGGTCTTGCGTGTTGCGTCTTATCTAGAGCATGAAATCGCGCACCTGAACGAGAGCTTTGCCGAGGCAATCGCGCGCGTAAACTATAAGGGCCACTATCGCGGTGTTTTTCCGATCAAGGTGAACCAACAGGCGCAGGTGGTCGACCGGATCGTCGAGTTCGGCAAGAAATACAATTATGGCCTTGAAGCAGGATCAAAACCTGAACTGGTGGTGGCCCTGGCCCATCGCCTGGCCCCCGAAGCGCTGATCGTCTGCAATGGCGTCAAGGATGCTGAATTTATCCAATTGGCGATCCTGTCTCGCAAGATCGGGTTCAACACCGTCATCGTGCTGGAAAGCCCAAAAGAGGCCAATACCGTCATCGAGGTCTATAACCAACTGGGGATCGAGCCCCTGATAGGCGTTCGGGTCAAATTGACCAATCAGATCAGCGGCAAATGGGAAGAAAGTTCCGGCGACCGTTCCGCCTTTGGAATGAACACCGACCAGCTTGTTGCCACCGTGGACAAGCTGAAAGCGGCGGGATTGCTGCACTGCCTCAAGCTGCAACATTCGCATCTGGGTTCACAGGTGCAAGACGTTAACGATGTGCGCCGCGCTGTTGGCGAGGCATGCCGGTATTACACCGAACTCTCGCGTGAAGGTGTACCACTCAGCTACCTGGATCTCGGCGGCGGTATGGGGGTGGATTACACGGGCGAAAAAAAGGCCGCGGAAAACTCGATCAACTACACGGTCGAGGAATATTGCGCCAACGTAGTCGAAACCGTGGCTTACGCCATGGACGAGGCTGAAATCGACCACCCCACACTGATCACCGAAAGCGGCCGTGCGGTGGTTGCGACGTCGTCCATGCTGGTCTTCAACGTGTTGGAAAGCACACTCTACGACGCCCCGGACGGACCAATGGCCGAGCCCGATGACCACCACATGGTTTCGGACCTCGCCGCAGTACACGGCTATCTCAGCAAGGATCGGCTGCAGGAATGCTGGAACGACGCAACCTTCTATCGCAATGAATTGCGCGCGCTTTTCAGACGCGGGTATGTCGACCTGCGCCAGATGGCCCGGGCCGAGCGCATCTACCTGTCCCTTATGGCCCGTCTCAAGGCCTTGGCGGCAAGTGATGATCTGGACACGGAAGTGGATGACCAGCTTGAGAAGGTCGCGGACATCTACCATTGCAACTTCTCGCTGTTCCAATCCCTCCCCGATGTCTGGGCCATCGACCAATTGCACCCGATCGTGCCGCTGCAAAGCTTGAATGAAACACCAGACCGCCGCGCGGTCCTGTCCGACATCACCTGCGATAGCGACGGAAAGATCGACCGATTCATACTGGCCGACGGCGTGTCCCCCAGCCTGCCAGTGCATTCGCTGCCCGAAGAAGGCGAGTATTTCATGGGCGTCTTCTTCGTTGGCGCCTATCAGGAAACACTTGGCGACCTGCACAATCTGTTCGGCGACACCAATGTAGTCACCATCGACCTGCGCACCGACGGTGGCTTCGACTTGCTGCATGAACAAGAGGGCGACACAATTTCTCAAGTCTTGTCTTATGTGGAATTCGACCCGCAAGACTGTGTCGCCGCGTTCCGCAAAATGGTGGACGAGGCGATTTCGACCGGTACTCTGCAAGCCAAGGACCGAAAAACCCTGATGAGCGCCTATCGCGACTCGATCAACGGCTACACCTACTACGAATAACCCCTTGAGAGGAGACTATCCCATGGGCAAAACACTGGTTGTCGGCGCGGGCGGCGTGTCCCACGCAGCCGTGCACAAAATGGCGATGAATTCGGACATCTTTACCGAGATCACGCTGGCCAGCCGCACGAAATCGAAATGCGACGCCATCGCAGCGGCCGTTAAGGACCGCGTCGGTGTGGACATCGCGACTGCCGAGTTGGACGCCTACAAGGTTGAAGACACAGTCAAACTGATCAAAGAAACGGGTGCAGAAATCCTCGTAAACCTGGCCCTGCCGTATCAGGATCTGGTTCTGATGGACGCGTGTCTTGAGGCCGGCATCCACTATCTCGACACCGCGAACTATGAGCCCGAGGACGAGGCCAAGTTCGAATACCACTGGCAATGGGCCTATCAAGAACGGTTCAAAGAGGCTGGTTTGACTGCCATCCTCGGCTCGGGCTTCGATCCGGGTGTTACATCCGTCTTCGCCAAATGGCTGAAGAAGCACAAGTTGGATACGATCCGTCAGATCGATGTGTTGGACGCGAATGGCGGCAGCAACGATCAAGAATTCGCCACCAACTTCAACCCGGAAATCAACCTGCGCGAAGTGCTGGCCGAGGTGCGCCATTGGGAAAACGGCGCATGGCAGCACAGCCCGGCGATGACCCACAAGGTCGAGTTCGACTTCCCCGCCATCGGCCCCAAGAACATGTACCTGATGTATCACGAGGAACTGGAATCGCTCAGCACCCATTTCCCCGAGATTGAGCGCGCCCGCTTCTGGATGACCTTCGGTGACGCCTACATCACCCACGCCAAGGTGCTGGAAAACGTCGGTATGACTCGCATTGACCCGGTGATGCATGACGGCAAGGAAATCATCCCGATTCAGTTCCTGAAAACCCTGCTGCCCGATCCCGGCGATCTGGGCGCGGAGACCAAGGGCAAAGCCTGCATCGGTGACATCGCCACAGGTCAGGCCAAGGACGGCTCGGGCGAAAAGACCTATTATATCTACAACATCTGCGATCACGAGGAATGCTACCGTGAGGTCGGCAGCCAAGCCGTCAGCTACACCACCGGCGTCCCCGCCATGATCGGTGCGGCGCAGGTGCTAAAGGGCAACTGGACCCAGCCGGGCGTGTGGAACATGGAACAGCTCGACCCGGACGACTTCATGGACATGCTGAACACCCACGGCCTGCCGTGGCAGGTCCACGAACTCGACGGCCCCGTCGATTTCTGATCCGCATCAGCTTCATCTGGCTATAAATATCTCGGGGGGTGCGGGGGGCAGCGCCCCCCGGCCTCTCCACAATCCGGAGACACCCGAATTGTCCGACATGATGACCACCCAAGCCGGAGATGCCGGAGCTTTCCGCAATTTCGACTTCAACCGCGTGCCCACCCCTTGCTTCGTGGTCGATGAGAAAGCCGTGGAGCGCAACCTGACCATCCTCTCCGAGATCGGCACCTGTTCCGGCGCACATGTCCTGAGCGCGCTTAAGGCGTTTTCCATGTTCTCGCTGGCCCCACTGGTGCGCCGACACCTCGGCGGCACTTGCGCGTCCGGCATCTATGAGGCGCGGCTGGGGCGCGAGGAATATGGCGGCGAGGTCGCCACTTTCTGCGCCGGATATAAAGACGCGGACATGGACGAAATCCTGTCATTGTCTGACCACATCATCTTCAACTCACCCGCGCAAAAGGACCGCTTTCTGGCAAAAGCCCAAGCCGCCGGCGTACAGGTCGGTCTGCGCATCAATCCGGAACATTCCGAAGGCGAAATCCCCAAATACGACCCTTGCGCGCCCTGCTCGCGTCTGGGCACGCCGGTCAGCCAATTGTCCGCCGAGACTATGAGTGGCGTGGACGGGCTGCACATGCACACGCTCTGCGAACAGGGGTTCGCGCCGTTGCAGCGGACATGGGACGCGGTTGAGCCAAAGCTCAAACCGTACCTTGGCCAAATCAAATGGCTGAACTTCGGCGGCGGGCATCATATCACCCGTGATGACTATGACCGCGACGGGCTGGTCGCCTTCATCAAATCCATCCGTGAGACACACGGTATCGACGTCTATCTGGAACCCGGTGAGGCGGTGGCCCTGGATGCGGGCATTCTGGTTGGCGAAATCCTCGACTTGCCGACCAACGGTATGACCCTTGCGATCACCGATATCTCGGCCACCTGCCATATGCCGGACGTCATCGAAGCCCCCTATCGCCCCGCCCTCATGGATGAGGCCGAGGCAGGCCATACCTATCGCCTGGGCGGCCCGTCCTGTCTGGCGGGCGACGTGATCGGTGACTACACATGGGACAAACCACTGGAAATCGGCCAGCGCTTTGCCTTCCTCGATCAGGCGCATTATTCGATGGTCAAAACCAACACCTTCAACGGAGTTCCGCTGCCGACTATAGCGCTGTGGAACAGCGAAACGGACGAACTGAAAATCATCAAACAGTTCGGCTATGACGACTTTAAAGGCCGCCTCTCATGAGTATTTTCCTCGACAGTGAACTGTCCGCATCCGAGCGCACTGAGGACGCGCGGTTCCGTGTGATCCCGGTGCCGCTGGAACGCACTGTATCTTACGGGGCGGGCACCGCCAAAGGCCCGGACGCAATTATCGAAGCCAGTAATGAACTGGAACGCATCACTGGCCACGCCGAGCCCTGCGTCGAGGGGATCTTCACCGAAGAACCCGTTGACTGCGATGCAGCGTTGCCAGAGATAATGGAACGCCTAGCCCAACGCACGGAAGCGGCCGTTCGCGCCGGCAAAATCCCGGTGACGCTAGGTGGAGAGCATTCACTTAGCTACGGCGCAGTGTTGGGTGTTGCCCGCGCTCTAAACCAACCGATTGGTATCGTGCAAATCGACGCCCATGCTGATCTGCGCAACGCTTATCAGGGCGAGAAACACTCTCACGCCTCAGTCATGCATCTTCTTGCCGAAGAAGGTATCCGTCTGGCGCAATTCGGCGTTCGCGCCTTTTCGACCGAAGAGGCCCAAAGCCGCCTGAAAAATCACGTGTTTCATGTAGACGCCGAAGAACTGGTTACCGGCAACATCCACTCGGTTGATCTGCCCAAGGATTTTCCCGAACTGGTGTACGTCAGCTTTGACGTTGATGGGCTGGACCCGGCAATCATGCCCGCCACTGGAACACCCGTCCCAGGCGGGCTGGGATATTATCAAGCCCTGCGCCTGGTGGAACACGCCCTGAAGGGCCGAAAATGTGTGGGTTTCGACGTCGTCGAACTGGCCCCGAACGGCAATGCCGCCTGGGATTTTACCGCCGCCCAGATCGTCTATCGCCTGATGGCCGCCTGTTAACCCTCGGCGGTCTCATTCAGTTCCATGTGCCCTTCGCCCTTGTTCAGAACGCGGCGTAGCATGGGTTCGAAGAACTCCAGCGGTTTGGTCGGATAATCCGGGTCGAACGCCTTCTGATCATATTCATGACAAAAATAGCGGCAGTCCTCCCAATACGGGCTGTCGCGGTATTTGTCGCGAGCATTCCGATCACCACCTAGATGATGATTGTAGTAGTAGCCCTGAAACACGCAGTGGTGCTTGAGAATCCAGTGTGTCTTCTCACTGACATAAGGCTTCATCATCGCGGCGGACAGTTCCCCGTGATTATAAGGCGACAAGATATCGCCGGTGTCATGGATCAGGGCAGCCACAACCAACTCTTCATCAGCGCCGTCCTCATACGCTCGTGTCGCGGCCTGCAGGCTGTGCTGATAGCGATTCACCGGATACGGCGTCCATTCTTCATCCAGTGAACGAATGGCGTCCAGTATGCGATCCGGCAAAGCAGCGTTGTAGCTCTCTTCATAATCCATGACCGCATCCCAGTCGGCCTTGGTCGCCTCTTCAAAACTGGTCCAGGTGGGTTTGTGGCTCTTGTCCAGCATCGCGCGAATCCTTTGGCTACGTTCGTCAAATCACTTTAAAGCGGCAGATATAGGCAAAAAAATGAATTGATTTTATCAATACGATCAAAAAATACTTTCAATATGCAAACCAAATCTCTGGAAACATTTTTAAGCATAGCCGAAACCGGCGGATTTCACTCAGCGGCCCGTAAGTTGAATGTAACCCAAACCGCAGTCAGCGCCCGGATCAGGGCCCTGGAAGACGCAACAGGCAAACCACTGTTCTCGCGCGGGGCCGGCGGAACGGTATTGACCGAGTACGGTCGCCAATTCAAACCCTATGCTGAACAGATGCTGTCGCTGTGGTCGTTCGCCGCCAACGACCTGCCTGAACAGATTCAAAATCGGTTGGCACTGCGTCTGGGTGCCCAACTGAGCGTGTGGGATCCGTTACTGGTGGACCTTGCTGTTCGCTTTGAACAACGGTTTGGACAATTGCTTTTAACCCTGAATTACGACCATGATTTGGATATGGTCGACGCCGTTGCGACCCACGTACTTGACGCCGCGCTGACCCATGAAAAACCTGCGGACCGGCGCGTGGTATTCCACGAACTTGCGCCCGAACGACTGTCTTTGGTTCAAAGCAGGAAGGATGCGAACACCGACGCTGAACGGGTATTTGTCAACATAGAACTGGGCGAGACCTACCGGGATCATGTCCGTTCCACAGCGCGTCTCGCGACAGGGCAAACTATCTTTCTGGGTAATTGCTTGATGGCTTTGCGCTATCTCCTACAGCGTGGCGGGTATGGGTATTTCCCGGACTATGTCATCACTCAGCATCTGAACTCAGGCGAGCTGTTGCGCGAGAAAGATGCGCGCGACTTAATGCTACCGCTGTATTTGGTGGTCCGTTCGGACAGTCAAGAAGTTGAAAACATCCTGCAGTGCCTGGAGGAACTTCGCCGCTGACTTCAGACCGGTGACGGCTTTGGTGCTCCGTTTCGAACCCTTTTTCGCATCAAGGGTCGCCCCGCGGCCAGTAAAAACAGAACCGACACAAGCACGCCCATAACGGCGGGAAGATACAGCAAGCCCCAAAGTCTGGGATCATTGATGACGAACGGGGATACGAATCCCCGAACCCCCTCAAGCAGGACCAGAATGGTAAAGGCACCCAGGATCTGAGGCCAAAGCCCAAAGCGCGAAAAGCTACCCAGCATCAGGGTCGAATATCCGACCAATGCGACCGCAATACATATTGCAATCCACGAGAACCTCTGGTGCAGCTCATCCACCAGATGGCCGATGCTGTGATCATCTTTCACTGAGACCGCTTCGCGATCCCAGATCAACTCGACCGTCGGGATGGCTTCAAGGCTGCGATGGCCCATACTCGAATTCTGGGTCAGTTCGGAAATGTCGTAAGAGGCGTCTTCGAACAACGTGGATGACAGCGTGTTACCAGCCTGATCATACCGCAGCGCAATCCCATCCAGCATAACCAGATGAATGCCCGAAGCCTGATTGACCAGATAGGCCGTAGCACTGGAATAACTGACCGGGTTAATCCCATCGCGACGGTCCGAGACGAAGACTTCGCGCAGCGTTCCGTCCAAATCGATATCGCCGATATAGACGGTTACACCTTCTGCTGGATGCAAGAACTCGCCCTCATTCAACAGCTGTGCGGTGACATCTCCGGCAACTTCATCCTGTCTTAATTCCAGTTGATCAACCGATGCAGGTCGCAGAAAGACGCTGATGACAGCCATCATCAGTCCCGCACTGAGCCCGAACACCAAGACCGCTCGCGCAAGTCGCCACGGGCTGGAGCCTGTTGCCAGCATCACCGTCATCTCGCTTTCGCGGCTCAAACGGTTGGTTGCGTAAACAGCGGCCGCAAACACAGCCATGGGCATGACCGTCCGGATCAGCGTCGGCAAGGTCAACGCCGTGAACTCCAGGAATACCATCGCCGATTGGCCGCCGCTGATGACCCGATCAAAAAGGCTGACTGAACGCGTGATCCAGAACACCCCGACAAGCACAAGGGTGAAAAAGCCAAACAGCACCAGCAATTGCCGCAGGAAATACCCATCAAAACGCGACATGCGACCTCTTGTTTCTTGGCGATTGGCGTTGCGGCGGACTTTAGGTGATTCAACGCGCCGAGGAAACCTCGATTAAGCCTGATCAGCGGCGGGGATCACGATGCGATGATACCAAAGCCAGCGCAGAATGCGCGACGCCGTGTGTGTGGCCAAAACCTCTGACCAGCTCTTGATGATGTTCAAAGTGGTTGTCGGGGCGCCCAGCCGCTCTAGCAACGGTCCCAGCATTGCGCCCTCCAGATTTGCAACTGGCCTTGGAAGATTCGGGTGCCCTATGACAAGGCCGGGTTCGATATGCGAAGCGGTTTGCACGCCGGAAGTGATGAGCTTGGCCTGAGGTGACAGGATGAGGGGCTGATCATCACGCAACGCCTCCGTGTTTGGATCGAACGCTGGAGACTTTACCCAATCCAACGGCTTTGCGCGCTCAGCCCAGAAGTGCGAAGGATCGACAGCATGCTGCCGTGCATAGAAATCGGCTGCGAGCGCTGCATGGGTCTGCACACGCTCGAATTGCCGATCCGCATAAAAAGACAAGGCCAGATCACTATGATCGGGGGTTGTCAGAAGCGTGTTCACCACAGCTGCGGCCTGCACCGCCTGCCCCATCGCCAATTGCACCCCCTGCGACGACAACGCGTCGACCGCGAAGCTGGCCTCTCCGACCCGCAGAAGGTCGCGCGTTGCTGGTGTTGTCTCGGCCTGGCTGGTCGCATCCGCCCGCCGCACAGGCCCGATACGGCGCTGTTCCAGACAGGGCGCTAGTAGTGTCGAACGGGCCAGAAGATTCAGATAGAGATCGCGTCGATCTGCGGGTGGCAGCCCGATGCAGGCGTCGGGATCGACAAAAACCATTGCGTTGACCACTCCTCCCGGTAACAGCGCGCCCCAATACCAATGTCCTTGTCCCGCCTCGACCCGGGCTTGCGGGCCAAAGCCCGGCGGCACGTGCCAATAAGCATAAAGCGCTAACAAAGGTTGGGATGCAGGGCGAAACCTGCGGCCCAGCCCGGCTTGCCGTCCCGCTGCGTCCAGCAGGATTTGTGCCTGGATCCGAAAGGCGCCCGTGTCGGTCCGAACGGGAATCTCCCAACCAGACTGCTGGCGCACCGGGCGGTATGCGCGCGCAGGTTGGATGACCTGCGCCCCTGCCGCTTGTGCTGCACGTAACAGCACCGCATCGAACTGGCCCCGGTCAACCAAAAGTCCGGGGTGATCACCGTCGACGCCGCGACGTTCGAACGCTCCGGCCCAATGCAAAAGCGATCCGCTTGCACGCAGAAAACCGGCTTGGGAAACGGTTTCGTCGACCCCCAACAGGTTCAGGATCGGCCAGATTGATGGCGGCAATGACTCGCCGACATGCTGGCGCGGGAACGTTTGCCGCTCGATCAGGCAGACACGCCGACCTAGCTGAGCCAACTTCAGCGCAGCAGAACTACCTGCCGGGCCTCCTCCGATCACGCAGATTTCGGTCTCAATCTCCATCCGTTCAGGCAGAGGCCACCTGAGCGGACACGCCAAAATAATCCGGACGTGCTTCGGACAAGCGGACATAGGCTTGAAGGCAATAGTGCAGCCAACCTCGAATGTAGTCGCAAGCGGGGCGTCCGCGATGGATGACCTCGTGATGACAGCCGCCGCCGCACAGATACCGCGCCCAGCAAGTGCCGCACGGGGACTGGGTGTGCACGTGACGGTTCGTCAACCAATTTTCTCGCCGAAGATCAGGGCCATCATATACATCGCCCATGGCTCCGGCTTCGTCTTCAACAAAGCGATGGCAAGCGAACAGGCCGCCATCAGCGGACACGCCAAAATACCCGCCCCCTGCCCCGCAGGCATAGGGCCGGTGGGTGCCTCGGTGGATCTCCTGCATCGCCGCTGCCATGTTCGAGAAAGGGTAGCGCCGCCCTTCGATTACCGCCGCCTCGAAAACTTCGCCGCAACGGATCATCTGCGATAGCATCTCGTCCAAATCACTCCGGTTCAGTTCATGCTGACCGTTGGGCGAGGCCAGCATGGGCGAGAATCCAATCGAATGAAATCCCATTCCCACAAACCGATCCAGCGTCTCTGGCAGGTTCATATTCTTCGGCGTAACCGTTACCCGAGCACCAACCTGCATACGGTGTTGAGCTGCCAGCAAAGGTTCGACCCGTTTCAGGATCGTATCAAAACTACCCCGACCGCCACGATTTGGGCGCAGCTTGTCATGGACCTCGCCCACGCCATCCAGACTGATGGTGACAGCAAATCCATGCGCTTCGAAAAACGCCGCATCCTCGGGGCGTAGCAGGGTCCCGTTGGTTGTGATCGAGAACCCGACGCTCAACCCGTTGGCATGCGCCTGATCGACGGCATATTCCGTAGTGCGTTGCACCAGATCACGGTTGATCAGAGGTTCTCCACCCAAATAAGCAAGGTTAATCCGCACACCGGGTTCGGCTTCGGCCACCAGCCGATCAACCGAAGCCTTGGCGACTTCCCATTCCATATTCCGCGCGGGTCCACCAAATTCTCCCCCTGCAGCATAGCAATAAGTGCAAGCCAGATTGCATTTCTGCGCCACTGCCAGTGACAGCGACCTCACGGGCATACTCTGAGGCGGCGTGTCATCGATGAAAGGTGTTCCATCCAATCCCATGGACCTGAGGAAAGCGCTTTGACTTCTCTTGTCCATCGTTGCGAATTGGTCCGCCGTCCCCTCAGGCACATCAAACACGCGCGATCCATCAACGGCCAGCATGTGATCTCCATGCCCTGTGTCAAAGAAATGCACCTGCGCGGCGGGTGGGATCACGCCTTACCCTCCGTCCAGAACGGGATGCCAATCCCCTTGGCGGCCAGCGCTTCGCCCTCGACGCGGAACAGCTTCATGTCATCGCGCACCTGCTTGATGTAGGCCTGGGAGTCTTCAAATTTGCCATCCGCTTCAAGCGCATAGGCGTTGGCTAACCCATCCTTGACCTTAGCGTAGAGTTCCAGCGCCGTCCTGGCCTCCTCTTCAGTGCCAACCTCAATCTGACGCAAATAGGCAGGCGTGCCTTCTCCCGTATCGTATTTGGCCAAAACGTCCTTCATTTGACTGAAGCGCAGGAAGTGCTCGTCCCCGTCGGTGTCGATCCGTACCGCCAGCGCATAAAGGCGGCGTTCCGGGAACAAATCCTCCTGCTCCAAAGTCGCCACACATTGTGCATAAGCGCGGTCAATAAAGCCTCCGGGGCGCTCGATCTCGATGAAATCCGCAAGCGCTTCGGCCGTTAGTGGCCTCAGTGCGCGCGGCTGCGTCTTACTCTTGCCCGCCGGCAAGGTTTCGGACGGGGTCAAGATGGGTTCATACCCCTCGGGCTCAAGCTCCCACAGCAGTTGGTTCGCCCAGCGCATATGGGTCATCTCGCCAATCGCGACCTCCAGCACCGAACGCCGGGCAAATATCAGATCGTCTTTCAGCGTCGGCCATTTTCGGGTATCCGCCGTTTCGGGATCCGCCAACGAAAAATAGGCATAGAGATATTGCACGCTCAGCGTCATCTCCATCGCGGCCAGACGCGTCTTGAGGTCCTCGATCATCGCCTGCGGCGTGTCATAGGGCTCCACGCCTGGCATTTCGGGATCAACTTCATAAACCTCGCCCGTTTCGCGGCCTTCAACGACGATAGGCAATTCGCTCCACATCTGATTTACCTGATAATGGTCAATCTGGTAGGGGCGGTTTTGTTCGACCGTATTCAGCGCCGCGACGTTACCGGACGGAGACTTGTCCGAGCGCAGCCAATCCAGATAGGTCTCGGCCTCGATCGGGTTCGTTGACTGACCCGAGGGTAACTGATCGTCATGCGCCACCTCAGCCATCACTACGTCGGGGTGGTTCGAAGGCCAGTAGTGGCAGCCGCAGTCGCGGAAGTCATGGGACCACGGATTGCACAGGCTTTGCGTCAATTCTCCGGGATCATAGGCTTCGCTGAAGACACCCGCCTCGGTCCGGTACTGGCGGCGAAAACCGTGCAGGACAACCTGCTCGGTATCCACGATGCCTTCATGATTGCGCCGTTCCAGCGCAATGCTGACCGGTTTGTCATCACCATGTTCCAGACTGCGGATGAACCGCCAAATCATCAGCCCGTCATAGGGTGTGCCGTCTTCCTCCTTGAAAGTGATGCGCTTACCGCTCTGCTCGACCCATGACAGGAACCAGCGCCCCTGGCTAAGCTTCGCGCCCACGACGCCACTGTAAGCCTCCAGCAAGGTCTGCACCCATTCTTCGGGGCTGTTGTCGGGCAGCATCGGGTCGTAGAAATAATCGACAAAGACCAGATGGAAGCCCTGCGAATTCTTCGGTGCCTCGGGCACGGGGTTCAGCGGCACCCGCGCGGCGTTGAACACCAGACCGGGGAAAAAGCGGCGGTCCAGGTTGCGCACATCCATTTCCAGACCGGGAAAGCAATTCCCCACGGATCCGTCCAGTCGCGTGTTGTCGGGGTTGCCCGGTACCTTATAGGCCGCGCGGGCGGTCAGGTTGCGGGGTTTAACGCGGATTTGGCCGGGCTGATCAGACATTCTGAGCCTCCGTTTCCTGTGCAACCAGATAGTCGATGAACGAGATCACCAGATGGTACTGCCTGCGCGACAGCGACAGCGGGTAATAGTTGGAATCGCGCATATAAGGCGGCATCCGCGCGTCGTGCATCGAGTCGCGGATAATCCGAGGATCGCGAAAATCCGGGTTCGGGTTTTGATCAGGGTTCGGGTCGGTTTCAAGCTCGGTCAAGATACCATATGGTGGACGCAGCAGCGTTTTAACGAAATCCGGGCGACGGCGCAGGAAATCAAGCAGGTTGGCCTCGTCGATCAGTTGCTCATGCACGAACTTCGTCGCAACTGTATAGGGCAGCCGATCATTGGGCACGGAGTTCGAAAAGACCGAGATCGGTTGCGGGCGGATCAGTTCGTCGATCTTGTCCGGCGGCCTTGCATCCTCCTCCGTCATGGATTTCGCATCGGTTGACGGCAGGCCCGGCGTCGGGGAAATCCCGGTTTTCGCCTGTAATTTGGCATTGTCCTTCAAACCTTGCGCGCGGATATCGTCGAGGTTGATCAGGCTGTTGGTCTCGAAGGCGCGGCGGAAGATATCGACCACCTCGTCTTTGGCCTGGGTGTAGTTTTCTTCGGTTACCGAGATTAGCGACAGATCACGATCGGCCAGATCATCCTCAAGGCTATAGAACGGACGCGCATCAGGTGCAAAATCGGGTGGTCCGGTCATGATCGTGGCGCGTGCGGTTAGGCGTTCGCCACGCACAGCCAGCGTCGCCTCGATCACGCCATCGCTGGTGTCATCGGCCACTCCCCAGGATTGGTCATTGCCCACACGGGCACCGTCGTAACTATCGTGCGGCTCAGGGTCGTCCGAGGTGCCGGACATCATGATCCATTTCGACCAAGGGGTGTCGGGGTTCAGGATGCGGTTCTGTTCGGGCACGATTTCGTGGATGCGACCATATTCCGATTTCGGCGGGTCGTTCTGATAGCCCGGTACGGCCAGCGTCGCCGGACCGTATGCAGCATCAGGCGGGCCATAAACCTCGCCTTTCGGAGGCATAAAGCGCAGGCGCAGGATACTGCGGTCGATGAACTCCCCTTCGACTGGTTCATCATGACCCTGCACAGGATGCATCACACGGATCGAACCTAGCGGGATCGGGTTATGCTCATAGACCATCGGCTGTTGTTCGGACGTATACGGGCTGAAGGCCAGCAGGGGTTTCGGGGTGAAATCCTGACCCGCAATCTCGACCCGTGCACGAAACCCGCAAGCCGCGTCGCCAGTCCGGCGCTCGGCCTTGGTGTTCCCGACGGTGACCGAATAGCGCACGTTTTGCAGCGACAGGCCCTGATCGTCGAGCAGATCGAGCGTCACCGGTGTCTCATATTCCTCGCCCGTCTCGGCATCATGCATCCGCGCCCACAGCTCAAAGAACGGGGCAACCGGGCGCAACGCGCCGCCTTCGTCGCGAAAGCGGATCGTGTCGGGATCGGGAAGATAGGCGGTGACACTGCCATCTTCGATCTCGCGCAGGGTTATGTTCGAACGGATGACCGTTTTGTTGTTGCCATGGGCATCCATGTCCTGCTGCCACTCATAGCTTTCCAGCGGTGTCTCGCCCGGTCCCAGGCGAGCAACCGCCATGGGTGGCAGAAAGAAAATCTCTCGGATCGTGTCCATACTGGGCCCTCCCCCGTTTGGCCTTGGCAGCCCCTGCTTTCAGGGGTTCGAATAGCTCTCGTATGTGATCGTTGGGTCGTCGAAAATCGACTTGGACGTATCTCGGATGATGTCTGGCGGAGCGTCATCCGGCACCGGTGAAATGCTCTGCTGATAATGGAAGAAATTATGCGGGTCGAATTTCTGCTTCACGAACAGCAAAGAGTTGAAATACTCGCCCCAGTATTGCCAGCGATAGTTCTTCTGGGTCCGCCGTGGATAGTTCTGATAGACGCGATCAATGAAATAGCCTTCTTCGGTCATCAGTTTCATGAATCCGTCGAGCCACGGCACCACGATCTCTTTTTCTTCTTCCGACACCCAGAACACATCGACGTAGAAGTTCAGCGACACATCACGGTGAATGAAGGCATTGCCTTGTTTGCCCAACGGCATCCGATTGATCGCCCCCCCATAGGGTTCGATGGCCACAGCGCCATAAGCGTTGGGCGTGCTGTCGAGGTAGTCTACGACGCGCTGCCATTCGGCTTCGTTGAGCTGGCGTTCAATATATCCGGCCTGCTTATCTTCACGCGCCTGATCGGGGACGACGGGGATGTCATATTTGTCGTCATACAGCCATGAGTTGATTTCTTGATAGGTGCCATAGTTCTGGTCGTCCTCACCCATCTCGCCGCCGATTTCATCGCTCAGCAGGGGCTGAACAAACGCGTTCCCCTCTTCGGACGTGCCATCATAGAGCGCCGACACCAGCAGCACCTTTCGATCTCCCTGATAGGCCAGAAAGATATAGGCCCCGAAACGGTCATCTTCGCAGGTGCGCATGTAGTTGGCCTGCAGGTACTCCAGTGCCTTGGCGGCTTTGTCCAACGGCCATGTGATGTGGCAACCCCAGACTTTATACAGCTGGTGCAGCTGGTAGCGGATTTCCAGCAACACGCCAAAGTTATTGCCGGTCCCGCCTCGTATGGCCCAGAAGAGGTCGGAGTTCGTTTCTTTGTCCGCGATCACGATACTGCCGTCCCACAGCATGACCGTGACACCCAGAACGCTGTCGCAAGCCATCCCAAGCCGGCGTGAGGTAAAGCCATAGCCGCCGCCCATCATGAAACCCGCAACGCAGACATCCTGACAGGCCCCGCCCGGCACATGCAGGTGATAGGAGTTCAACTCCGAATTCAGCATCTTGAACGGTGTGCCCGGACCGACATAGGCCATCGGCACCTTTGGATCGACGGTCACGTAACGCATTCGGCTGGTATCCAGCACCATCTGGTTATTGACCGAATACCCCGCCGTGCTGTGACGCCCTGACCGCGCAACAACCCACAGTTCATGCTCGCGCGCGAAAGCAAGGCTGGCGCGTACATCCTGAATGGTCTCGCAATAGACGATGATCTCTGGGTAGTCCTGGAAAGCCGGATTCCAAACCTGCCGGTCATTGTTGTAATCCGCGTCGGTCGGCAGAGTGACCGTTCCGATCAGTTTCTTCTCAAATTCACGTAACTCATCGGGCGTGATCGAATGGTACTGCTGCAGCGCCAGATCGGTACGGCTTTGCGCCAAGACATCCTTGGCCAGAAGGGTTTTGCTGATCTTACGCATTAGGTCTCCTCATACCACAAGAGCGGGGCGCCGGACTGGTGACCCAGCGCTTAAAAGTCGAAATTCAGGTATCATCCCAACTCTGCCCGCGCCCAAGCTGGCAGCAAGTTGGCCTTCGGGTCAAGTAATCGTTTCCATCAACGCTCGTGCGTCTTTGAGGTCCGGCAGTTGGGCATCTTGATGGAAATGCGACATGACCGAATTCAACGCCTCACCAACCGGTTCGCCTCGGTGTTGCCGCCACTCCGCCAACGCGACCGCCGCACGAAGCTCGTAAAGCCGCGCGCCTTGCCTTTGCGCTGTTTCGATAGCGCGTAACAGCAGCGGTACGGGATCGCCCCCTGTCTTGGCTACAAGGGCAGCCTCAATACGAAGCTGATCGGCCTCGGCCCATTTCTCTTCGGTTTTACTCAGAGCATTTCTGGCGTGCGTCAGAGTCTGATGCGCCGCGTCGTGATGGCCGGCGTTTGTCTGAATCTCGGCAATCAGCGAAGGGAAGAAAGTCTTGTAATTTCCGGCCCCAACCGACCACCAGTCTTCCGACGCCTGACGCAGGTCCTCGATATGTTCGACTTCAGAGGTCGTGGTCGCCTTTGCCCAGCTTTCCCATAGCCGCGCAATTGTCGCCATAAAGGGTAGCGAATGCTCCTCGGCGACTTCGGACAGCGCCTTAACATCCCTTTGCAATGCAGGGATGTCGCGCGCCAGCAGGTGAACCTTGCACATGTAAACCAAGATCTGCGCCACACTATGCGCGTGCTTGAGGTTCTTGGACCATTCCAGCGCTGTATTCTGCACCTGCAGGGCATCTTGATGCCGACCCATCAGGCAATAACATGTGCCCAGAAATGCTGATGTAATCGCGGCATGATCCGTTCCATAGACATAGGCTAGCTGGCTGTGCTGATCAAAATCATAAAGCGCCCAAGCTTGCTCAAGATGGCGCTTTGCATCTGACAGGTTGCCCAGATGCAATTGCACCGCCCCCATGGCGCGATGACCGACCATGCGGTGTTCGGTCTTGCCGCTTGTCGCCGCCAGATCGAGGATCTGCGCAGCCACGCCTTTCGCCAATCGATATTCGGCACGCACAAGATGGAATGCATATAGCCCGTTGAGCACAGGAAACAGCCGCTCGGTCTCGTCAGCTCGGTGACATAGTTCGCGCAGACGCCCATAGGCCTCACCCGTCGCATCCCCCGAAATACCGCTTGTTGAGCGCAGGACACCGGCACGCAGGATCTGGATGTCGATCTCTTGCAAATCCCGTGCACGGCTCTTTGGCAGATCGGCAAGCTGATCCAGAGCTTTCGACAGATGGGTCAACGCCTCGGCCTGGGCCGAGCGTTCGATCGCTCGACGCCCCGCGCTTTGCCAGTGCATCACGGCCTCATCCGCGCGTTGGGCCAACGTGTAGTGCTGTGCCAGAACCTCGGGCTGAGTCTGGGCCAGTTGCGGCTGGTTCTCTAGCAACGCACCCGCCGCGCGGTCATGCAGCGACTGCCGTTCCGTGCGCAGCAGGCTGTCATAAGCCATGTCGCGAATCAATGCGTGGCGGAAGATGAACTCATCCTCTGCCGCATCCGGGGCTTGAAGAATGATCCCGGCCGATGAGAGCTGTTCCAGTCCGGCCTGCAGAACCGTCGGAGACAGAAACGAAACAGAGGCCAGCAACGCGATCGAGAACTGCCGCCCGAACACGGCGCCGGTTTGCGCCACTTCTTTGGCCTTGCCCAAACGGTCTAGACGCTCCATCAGCGAATCCTGCAACGTGCTGGGAACTGAAAGCGATGGCAGGGGGCCGCGCACGACATACCCCTTGTCACTCAAGCGCAATTGCCCCGATTCCAAAAGACCGCGGGTCACTTCCTGGACATAAAGCGGAATGCCATCCGTCTTGGCCGCAATAAGGTCGCAAACCTCGGGTGGTACAGGGTGCCCCCCCGCCACCTCAGCTACGATCTCAGCCACATCCCGATTGGTCAAACGCTTGAGAGGTATACTCAGGGTATTGTTGTGGTGACCCCAACCCGGATCGAAACCGGTACGTGCTGTTACGACGATCAGCACCGGTAAGTCCCGAATATGTTCGATCACCCGATCTGTAAGAGACAAGGTGGTCGGATCAACCCAATGCGCATCTTCGAACAACAGCAACACCGGTCGTTCTCGCGCTAACGTTGCAAGCTGTTCTGTCACTGCCTCCAACGTCTTCTCAAGCTTCACTTGCGGCGGCAGGTCGAGAGGCCCCAGCGTAGCATCAGCATCAACGCTCAACAAATCAGCGATCAGGCGCACATGCTCAGGCGGGTGATGGCGCAAGAGGTACGAGAGTTTTCCCAGTTTATCCTCATCGTTGTCTGTCGGCGCAAATCCTGCGGCGCGTTCCAGATGCTGAATGATCGGATAAAGTGCCGAGTTGGCATGAAAGGGCGAACACTGGAAGTTCAGGCGAAGCGCGCCTTGATCCAGCACTTCTTGGCTAAGCCCCTCAATCAGGCGTGATTTGCCGATCCCTGCCTCGCCAGTGACAAGAACCGATTGTCCAGCGCCCTGACTTGCCTCATTCCATTTGTCGGTCAGCTTGCGGAACTCTGCCTGGCGCCCAATGAGCCGACCAGAACCGGCATCAGGCATTATGTCAAATCTGCGCTCGATCCGCGCCTGCCCTGTGACGCTCCAGGCTTGTATCGGTTCCGAAAACCCTTTCAGTGCGAAAGAGCCGCGATCCTGCAGTTCAAATGCATTGCCCACCAATCTGCGAGTGGATGGGCTGATGATCAGTGTATTGGGCTCGGCCAAACTCTGCAAACGTGCTGCCAGATTGGGTGTACGCCCCATGACCACGTCATGTTCCTTCAACCCTTCGCCATGGATCTCGCCCACAACGACAAGACCGGTCGAAACACCGATCCGCGCAGTCAGACGCTCCTGGCCTTCCATGCGATTCAATCCTTCAAGAATATCCAGACCCGCATGAACGGCGCGCGAGGCCGCATCTTCCACCGCGTGAGGATACCCGAAATAAATCATCGCCCCGTCACCCATGAAATCGGCGATATGTCCACCAAAGCGAGCAACCGAGGTCGAGCAAATTTCCTTGAACCGCCGAAGCAGCTCCCCCAAGTCTTCGGGATCAAGCCGCTCGGACATGGCAGTCGAGCCAACCAGATCAACAAACATAACTGTCAGTTGCCTCCGCTCGGCGACAATCTTCCCGCTGCCTTGCACCGGGGTCGGATTGGCATCCCGCGCCTGCCCCAATGCGGCCATCAATCGGCGCCTTGGTCCAAGTGGCAGCCCAAGGTCGATCAAATCATGTTCGGAGAGATGTGCGAGATCGGCCAATGTAACTTCGTTCGACGCGAATACCGGCGCATATTTCGACAGCCCGTGTTCTTCAAGGAATGCGTCGATCTCTGTCATTATCCCCGTTGTCCCCGATCGTCTCCGGGTTCCCCTACCCGGTCAGGCTTGCATATTGTGACACAAAAGCCGAACGACTTTAGCACATTAGCTGGACAGTCCTGATGGCTTTTCCTTCAGCCTTGATCAAGCTTTTTCTTTATTCCCGCACACGTCAAGTGAATTGCGCCACACGTAAGCACCAAGCCCACGCCTCTGTTGCAGGAATTTCGCTTGTCTGGTGGGAAATGGCAGGGGCAGCAGGGTTCGAACCCGCGACCTACGGTTTTGGAGACCGTCGCTCTACCAACTGAGCTATACCCCTAGGCTGGGCCATCAGATATGACAGAGGCGCAGCGGACTCAAGAGGCTTTTTGAGTTTTCCGAACACTTTACCGCTGACAAAAAAGTTGCGCCCGGCGCGCAGTTCTTTAAGACAAGGCTCGGCCAGCAGGAGGACCGCAGCCTTGAGCATCCGCAAGAAAATCGCAGACAGCGAAGCCGTGCTGAACTGGGTCGCGCGACGGATCGCAAGCTATATCCGATTGGTGCATCGCAACACACGCTGGCAGCGCATCGGTTACGAAGAACTGGATCAACTGGCCGAACAGGGCGAACCGGTCATCGTGGTGCTGTGGCACCAGAGACTGGCACAATCGCCATATTTCTTCCCACTGGACAAAGGCCGCATCTGCTCGATCACTTCGGCAGCGCGCGCGGGCAGCATGGTGGGGCGAGTGCAGAAGCTGTTCGGGATGGATACAATTGCAATGTCCAGCCGCAAGCGCCACGTCGCCTTGTCGCGCGAAGTGCTGGGAAAGATGAAACAGGGTATCTCGATTGGCATTGCCGCCGACGGCCCTCGTGGACCCGAGCGGGTATCCTCGACCGTACCGCTGGTCTGGGCTCGCACATCAGGTAAACGAGTTTTCGGCATCACCTATTCCGCGCGGCACGGGCGCGAAGCCGGAACTTGGGATCGTCTGCTGATGCCTCGCCCCTGGCGCAACGACGGCGTATTTCTGTGCCGCGAATGGACCGATCCAGTTCCACGCAAGGCCAGCGAAGAGCAGATTGAGGCCCTTCGTCTGAGCCTTGAGCAGCATATGAACGACATCACCGCCGAGGCCGACCGGATGGTCGGGCGTGAGCCATGGGCAAAGAGCATGTGAACCCAGAACCCGGCGTGAAACGACTATTGCGCCGTTAGGCCGCGTCTGCGCTGGTTTTGACCGAGGTCGCTCCTCTCGCCATGCTGTCCGACATTTCAGCAAGCTTGATATCAAATCGCTTGCGCTCTCGGCAAAAGTCGCTGATTTTGCACTCAACTTCCTGTTCGTCGTCACCGAGAACAGCGGCTCTCATATCATCCAAATCCTTGCTGTGAAGGATTTGCGTTCCATAGTTCAGAAATTCAAAACCAAACATCTTAGTCTCCCCTGATCGCCGGGACGCGCTTGATTTGCGCGTCACCCTTGCTGTTGCAATAGAGAGCTGGGAGTTCAGTCTTCGTTTGGAGTGGACGGTAGATTAAAAATGCGAGATCGACAGCTGTTTTGTTCAATGAACTCAGCTTGCCCGAGATTATTCGACGAATAATCTCAATGCGCCGAGAAGATTGGATGAGAAAAGGCCGCCCCAGTTGGAGCGGCCTTCTTTAGTTCACCGATTTGTCGGGCCAAAGCCCGACTACCGTGATTACTCGATGATTTTCGAGACGACGCCGGCGCCGACGGTGCGGCCGCCTTCGCGGATGGCGAAACGCAGGCCATCTTCCATCGCGATCGGGGCGATCAGCTCGACGGTGAAGCCGACGTTGTCGCCGGGCATAACCATCTCGGTGCCAGCCGCCAGGGTCACGGTGCCGGTCACGTCAGTTGTACGGAAGTAGAACTGCGGACGGTAGTTCGCAAAGAACGGGGTGTGACGACCGCCTTCTTCCTTGGTCAGGATGTAGGCTTCGGCTTCGAACTTGGTGTGCGGTGTAACCGAACCCGGCTTACACAGAACCTGGCCACGCTCAACACCGTCACGGTCGATACCGCGCAGCAGGGCGCCGATGTTGTCGCCCGCTTCACCGCGATCCAGCAGCTTGCGGAACATTTCAACACCGGTACAGGTGGTTTTCTGAGTGTCACGGATGCCGACGATTTCGATCTCGTCGCCAACATTGATCACGCCACGCTCAACACGCCCCGTAACAACCGTACCACGACCCGAGATCGAGAACACGTCTTCAACCGGCATCAGGAACGGCTTGTCGACTTCACGCTCAGGGGTGTCGATGTAGTCATCAACAGCCGCCATCAGTTCCTTGATCTTCTCTTCGCCGATTTCCGGGTTGTTGCCTTCCATCGCCGCCAGAGCCGAACCTGCGATGATCGGAATATCGTCGCCGGGGTATTCGTAGCTGGACAGCAGTTCGCGAACTTCCATCTCAACCAGTTCCAGCAGCTCTTCGTCGTCGACCTGGTCAACTTTGTTCATGAACACGACCATCTTCGGGATGCCAACCTGGCGGCCCAGCAGGATGTGCTCGCGGGTCTGCGGCATCGGGCCGTCAGCTGCGTTCACAACCAAGATCGCGCCGTCCATCTGAGCGGCACCGGTGATCATGTTCTTGACGTAGTCGGCGTGGCCGGGGCAGTCGACATGCGCATAGTGGCGGTTGTCGGTCTCGTACTCCACGTGGGCGGTCGAGATGGTGATGCCACGTGCTTTTTCTTCAGGCGCGCCGTCAATCTGGTCATACGCTTTGAAGTCACCGAAATACTTGGTGATTGCTGCGGTCAGCGTGGTCTTGCCGTGGTCAACGTGGCCAATCGTGCCGATGTTGACGTGCGGCTTATTACGCTCAAACTTTTCCTTTGCCATTCCTCAGGCGCCCTTTTTGCAATTTGGGGGACCCTTGGTCCCGTGGTTACATCTGCGCGCGCGAGATATTTGGTTCAGGGGGGAAAATCAAGCACATCCTGAGGGAAATGCATCCATCACGCCGGATTTTGTGTGACAGCTTCGGTTTCAAGCGGCTGGATCAAGCTGGGGCGCTTGTCAAACCAGCCATCATCCTTGTGCTCTTCGGCCAGCCATTCCTCAACCCGGTCGGCAACCTTCAAGGCCAGACCGTTCATCTGTTCTTCTCGGGTGCGCGCATTTCCTGATCCAGTAAGGGCGCTTTCACCGGTGGTATCTTCGAGCACCTGAAACTGCTTGCCTTTAGCAAGGAACTCTTTCTTTTCGACGTCATAGACGTTTACCAGAACGATAGCGGTGCTTTTGGGGTTGTAAATCACAGGAATACCCGGAGGTGCCAACATGTAGCCCTCGAGACTGATGCCAATATCGTATTCCTGCGAACCTTCATACCGGCCAAGCCTGATGTCCACTGCATTCTGGATCGCTTTGGTCCATTCATCCGGCGTAGCATCCCGCGAAACCGGTCCCTGAACGGCCTTTTCCGCAAAGGCATAATTCACGCGTAGCTTGAATTCACCCAGCGACTCGGGGTCTTCATAAACCTGCGTTTGGGTGCATGCGCCCATCAGGGCCAACCCGGTGATCAGTGTCAGAATGCGCAGCATGTCTCTCGTCTCGATAGGCCTGTTTTCTTTGGATGTAGCGCACCGATACGGGTTGTGCCAAGCCGTATCGGCAGATTTTCACCAAGCGGACAGCATATCACGAGAACTTGTAATCCCTCGGAAAGCCATAAGGTGCTTTTTTCCCAACACCCGCACGCTTGGCCAACCATTGGGACATATCCGCCTCGTGCCGGGTTTTGTCGCCGCCCATGGACCATTTCAGGCCCTCTTCCCAGTTGAAGGTGGTGATATCGGATAACCCACCATCCAATTCCAGTGTGCCCTGCCGCCCACGCGCCATGTTGTACTTCTGCAAGCGGACACCCTTACCACGGGTCATCTCGGGCAGTTCCTCTGTCGGGAACACTAGGAATTTCCCGTTCTGCGAGACAACAGCAACATGATCGCCCTCAACCGGCTTACAGATCATCGCCGTCTCGTCTCCTTTGACGTTCAGCACCTGTTTGCCATTCCGGGTCTGCGCCAGAACGTCATCTTCCGGCACCATAAAGCCGTTGCCCGCATCCGAGGCCACAAGCAGCTTGCGCCCCGGTTTGTGGATCAGGATGTCGATAATCTGCGCCTCGTTCGGCAGGTCGACCATCAGACGTAGCGGTTCGCCCATGCCACGCCCGCCGGGCAGGTTAGCGGCGCTGACTGTATAGAATCGGCCATTTGACGCAAAGACCAGCAGGCGGTCCGTAGTTTCCGCGTGGAAAATGAAACGTGGGCCGTCACCATCTTTGAACTTCAACTCGCGCTTCAGATCGATATGGCCGGTCATTGCCCTGATCCAACCCATCTGAGAGCAGACCACCGTGATCGGTTCCTTGTCGATCATCGCCTCAAGCGGCACTTCCTCGACCTGACCTGCCTCGGCAAATTGTGTCCGGCGCGCGCCGCCTTCATAGTCTTTGCCGAAGGTCTTCTTGGTCTCTTTGAGTTGCTCGGCGATCTTGGCCCATTGCAGGGCGGGGTCGGCCAGCAGGTCTTCGAGATTGGCGCGTTCCAGCATCAGCTCGTCGCGTTCGCGGACCAGTTCCATCTCTTCCAGGCGGCGTAAGCTACGCAGGCGCATGTTGAGGATGGCGTCGACCTGAACTTCGGACAACTCACCCTCACCCGGTTTGGGCGAGATATAGTCGGACTCATCCGTGGCGCGGACGTGATCTATGCCCCAATCTTCGCGCATCAGAGCGGCCTTGGGGTCGTCGTCGTAGCGGATGATATCGATCACCCGGTCGAGGTTCAGGAAGGCGACGATAAAGCCCTCCAATACCTCAAGGCGGTGGTCGATCTTGGCCATGCGGTGACGCGACCGCCTGATCAGCACCTCTTGCCGGTGGTCAAGGAACGCGCGCAGCACTTCCTTCATCGAACAGACCTTGGGCGTCACCCCGTCGATCAGCACGTTCATGTTGAGGCTGAAGCGCACCTCAAGGTCCGAGTTGCGATAGAGCATGCCCATAAGCACCTCGGGGTCCACATTCTTGGAACGTGGTTCAAGGATCAGGCGGATGTCATCAGCGGATTCGTCGCGGACATCGGCGAGGATCGGGATCTTCTTGGTCTGGATCAGTTCCGCGATCTTTTCGATCAGCTTGGATTTCTGAACCTGATAGGGAATCTCGGTGACGATGATCTGCCACTGGCCACGCCCTAGATCTTCAACCTCGTATTTACAGCGCAGCCGGAAGGATCCACGCCCGGTGCGGTAGGCCTGAGCGATATTTTCGGGCGGCTCGACAATGACGCCGCCGGTCGGAAAATCCGGGCCGGGAACATAATTCAATAGCGTATCGTCACGCGCATCCGGCGTCTTGATCAGATGCAGACAAGCGTCGCACAGCTCGGAAATATTATGCGGCGGGATATTTGTCGCCATGCCCACCGCGATACCGCTGGCGCCATTGGCCAGTAGATTCGGGAACTGTGCGGGCAACACGACCGGTTCGGTCAGTGTGCCGTCATAGTTGTCGCGGAAATCGACAGCGTCTTCGTTCAACCCTTCCAACAGGGCTTCGGCCACGATGGTCATCCGCGCCTCGGTGTATCGAGAGGCCGCCGGATTATCGCCGTCGATATTGCCAAAATTCCCCTGCCCGTCGACCAGTGGATATCGGACGTTGAAGTCCTGTGCCAAGCGCGCCATTGCGTCGTAAATCGCCGCGTCGCCATGAGGGTGATAGTTACCCATCACGTCGCCAGAGATTTTCGCTGACTTACGGAAACCGCCCGTCGCACTGAGTCGCAACTCGCGCATCGCGTAGAGGATTCGCCGGTGAACCGGCTTCAATCCATCGCGCGCATCTGGCAAAGCGCGGTGCATGATGGTGGAAAGCGCGTAGGTCAGGTAGCGCTCGCCAATTGCGCGGCGCAGCGGCTCGGCTACCTCGCCCCCATTGTCAGGGGTCTCCATATTGGGGTCGTCGATCGTATCGTTCATACATGATGTGATACGACGCAAGCGCGCGCGGGTAAAGCAATCGGCGCATATTTTGCTGGGGACAAGTCGGGCTTTTTGCAACAGGGGGAGGCAAGTATCGGATTTCCCCCGCTTTTCGACTCGAAGCTGAATCTATGGTAGGGTTTCGAACATTAAGACTGCTGCCTTTTATTGATGTTACGATTGCCAGGGGGTGCGCCATGAAGCGTGTTATTGTTATCACTTTCGCCATGCTCGGCTGGAGCTTCTATGTGATGAGCGGGGGCCCGGATTTCGAACCGCGCGGCACCCGCACCGAGCAACCGGTTCGCGTTGCCTCTGTGCCAGAACATGAGCCTGCATCCGACCACGCACCTCGGGCTAAAGACGACCACGCACCTCGGGCTGAAGACCTTGTGACCAACGTTGCCGCGCGCATTGTACAGGCGCGCGCTCAGCCCGAACCACAAGTAGAGGAGGATGCCGCAGTCGTCCTGTCACAAGTCGCGAACGATCCGCTGTCTCAGTTCTCTGCATTTGACGAGAACGGCGTCAGCTTTACTCTGGCTTCGCTTGAAGACGGAGCCGCCGGACTGTTGCAGGTCGAGGCCGAGGTGCAGGATGACATCACACCTGTGACTCAAGTCATCGAGCCCGAGAAAGATATCCGCGAAATCTCGGGCACGCGCGTCAATATGCGCGATGGGCCCGGAACGATTTACCCCATCATCGCCAAAGCCAAACTTGGCCAGCGCGTTGAGGTTCTCAGTGATTCCGGCACCGGCTGGCTGCGGTTGCGGTTATACCCTGATCAGCGGGTGGGTTGGATTTCTGCCTCACTGGTTCGGAAACCAACAAACTGACGCAACTGTGTCATTGTCCTGACCTAAAGCTCGCCATAGCTATGGGCGAAATACACAGGCGGGGGCAATATGCAGAAATCGATTCTGATCACAGGCTGCTCATCCGGGATCGGTCTGGACGCGGCGCACGGGATGCGCGCGCGCGGTTGGCGCGTTTTTGCCTCATGCCGTCAACAGCGTGACTGTGATCGGCTACGGGCACAGGGTTTCGACAGCCCGCTGATCGACTATACCGATTCCGGTAGCATTACCTCAGGCCTGCAGCAGGTTTTGGACGCGACCGGTGGTACGCTGGATGCGTTGTTCAACAATGGCGCTCACGGCCTTCCCGGCGCGGTTGAAGATGTCCCAATCGAAGGGCTTCGCCTAATTTTCGAGACCAACGTATTTGGCTGGCACGAACTAACCCGGCAAGTGATTCCCGTGATGCGGGCTCAGGGCCATGGGCGCATCGTGCAGAACTCATCAGTGTTGGGACTGGTCGCATTCCCCTGGCGCGGGGCATACGTCGCCACCAAATACGCCATCGAAGGCCTGACCGATACCTTGCGCCTAGAGCTACGAGACACCGACATCAAGGTCATCCTGATCGAACCAGGCCCGGTCACCTCGAAGATCCGTGTGAACGCGATCCCTGTCTTCGAACGCTTTATTGACTGGAAAAGCTCAGCCCTGCGACAGAGATACGAGGATACGCTGCTGAAACGCCTCTACGAATCCTCCGGACCTGACAAGTTCGAACTGCCTGCCTCGGCTGTTACCGCCAAATTGGCGCATGCGGTTGAATCCAAGCGCCCACGTCCGCGATACTATGTGACGACGCCCACCTATATCGCCGGATATCTGCGCCGTATTCTGCCCACCCGGGCCATTGATCGCATCCTCTCGGACATATGAGGCGAAATTACCTGTTCGCTTTTGCCGCTATCAACGCTAGATGACGGCTCAACAACTGAACAAACACGGACGGTGAGCTATGGACCTGACGATGGTCATACTGCTTCTGGCCATGGCGGCGGTCGTCGTCGTGCTGGTGATGGGCATTGCCAATTTTGGAAAACCCGGCAAAGAGGCCGCGCTGAAAAGCAACAAGCTGATGCGCCTGCGTATCCTGTTTCAGTTCATTGCGGTGCTGCTGATCGTACTTTACGTCTATCTGCGTGGGCAGGGAGGGTAAGGCATGGTCGTTCTCAACAAGATTTACACGCGCACCGGTGATGATGGGAAAACCGCTCTGGGCAATGGTGAGCGCGTTGCCAAATATTCCGGGCGTGTCGCGGCCTATGGCACTGTGGATGAGCTTAATTCCTTTGTCGGCGTGGCACGGACCGAAGCAGACGGAGAAGTCGAAGCCGCCTTGTCCCGTATCCAGAATGACCTGTTTGATCTGGGTGCCGATTTCTGCCGCCCCGACATGGATAAGGATGCCGAGGCCGACTACCCACCCCTGCGTATCGTTTCCGCTCAGATCGACCGGCTTGAAGCCGAGATCGACGCGATGAACGAAGCGCTCCAGCCCTTGCGCAGTTTCATCCTGCCCGGTGGCTCACGTTTGGCCGCGCATCTGCATGTGTGCAGAACAGTTTCGCGCAGGGCCGAGCGGTTGGCGGTTGAGCTAACCAATATGGAGCCGGTCAACGAGGTGGCGGTCAAATACCTCAATCGTCTGAGCGATTGGTTCTTTGTCGCCGCGCGCTGTGCCAACAACGGCGGGCACGATGATGTGCTCTGGATTCCCGGTGCAAACCGGTGATCGCGCCTGCCGTCGGGAAACTAAATTTCGTTTCTGGTCCAAAAAATGACAAAACGCGACGTCTCGAAACCATGACGTGACGATTTTGCTCTGTCGCAGAACATCACGACCCGCTATCTAAGCCAGCGAGAGCATTGGTGGAGTCGCTGCGCGGCTTGCCGTTTTTGTAAGGAGCATACGCAAAAATGAAGGTACTCGTGCCTGTCAAGCGCGTGATTGACTACAACGTGAAAGTTCGTGTGAAAGCGGATGGCAGCGGCGTTGATCTCGCCAATGTAAAAATGTCGATGAACCCGTTCGACGAAATTGCCGTGGAAGAGGCGATCCGCCTGAAAGAGGCGGGCAAGGCCGATGAGGTTGTTGCCGTTTCGATCGGTGTGAAACAGTCGCAGGAAACCCTGCGGACCGCACTGGCCATGGGCGCCGACCGCGCCATTCTGGTTGTCGCGGCGGATGACGTGCATCAGGACATCGAACCGCTTGCCGTTGCCAAGATCCTCGCCAAAGTGGTTGAAGAAGAGCAGCCGGGCATCGTTCTGGCGGGCAAGCAGGCGATCGACAATGACATGAACGCCACCGGTCAGATGCTGTCAGCCCTGCTGGGCTGGAGCCAAGGCACTTTCGCGTCCGAACTGGACATCGAAGGCGACACTGCCAAGATCACCCGTGAGGTTGACGGCGGTCTGCAGACCATCTCTGTCAAAATGCCGACCATCGTCACCGTCGACCTGCGCCTGAACGAGCCGCGCTATGCGTCGCTGCCGAACATCATGAAGGCGAAGAAAAAGCCGCTGGATGAAAAAACCGCCGCCGATTATGGCGTCGACGTCACGCCGCGCCTGGAAATCGTCAAGACCGAAGAGCCGCCGGCACGCGCCGCAGGTATCATCGTGGGCTCGGTTGATGAACTGGTCGAGAAACTCAAAGAAGCGGGGGCTGTGTAATGGCTGTTCTTCTTCTCGCAGAGGTTAACAATGGTGAGCTGTCGGTTGACGCCACCGCCAAGACCGTAGCGGCTGTCAAATCGCTGGGCGACATCACCGTTCTGGCCGCAGGTGGTTCTGCCGCTGCTGCTGGTGAGGCCGCTGCCAAGATCGATGGCGTATCCAAGGTTCTGGTGGCCGAAGACGCCTCGCTGGGTCATCGCTTGGCGGAATCGACCGCAGCCCTGATCGTGGGTCTGGCCGATGGGTACGAGCATATCGTTGCCCCTGCCACCACCGACGCCAAGAACGTGATGCCGCGCGTTGCAGCCCTGCTGGACGTGATGGTGATCTCGGACGCGTCTGGCGTGGTCGATGCCACCACTTTCGAGCGTCCGATCTACGCGGGTAACGCGATCCAGACCGTGAAATCGAACGACGCCAAGAAAGTCGTGACCATCCGGACCGCCAGCTTCGATGCGGCGGGCGAAGGTGGTTCGGCGGCGGTCGAGACCATCTCGGTCGGCGAAAACCCCGGATTGTCGTCGTGGGTCGAGGACAAGGTTGCTGAAAGCGACCGTCCTGAACTGACTTCGGCTGGTGTTGTTGTTTCGGGTGGCCGTGGTGTTGGCTCGGAAGACGACTTCAAACTGATCGAAGGCCTGGCCGATAAGCTGGGAGCCGCCGTTGGTGCCTCACGCGCCGCAGTTGACTCGGGCTACGCCCCGAACGACTGGCAGGTGGGTCAGACCGGCAAGGTTGTTGCCCCTGACCTGTATGTTGCAGTCGGCATCTCGGGTGCGATCCAGCACCTGGCGGGCATGAAGGACTCCAAGGTCATCGTTGCGATCAACAAGGACGAAGAAGCGCCGATCTTCCAGGTCGCAGACTTCGGTCTGGTCGCAGACCTGTTCCAGGCCGTGCCGGAACTCACCGAAAAACTCGGCTGATTTCCGACAAAGATTTTTCGACGAAAAATCTTAGAAGGTCCGCCACTGGCGGGCCTTTGCTGTTTATACGCCCAGGTCGTTGATCACTTGGGCAAGTGAGCCAGCGATATTGCGATGTGTGGCTGGGCCGATCATATGCTCGGCAATCGGTTGTTGCAGTGTGCCAAACAACATGTCTTCAAGCTCATTCGATACGCCGGATACCTGAACCTGCAAGGACAAAATATCCGTACAATGGGGCCTCAAAGGCTCAATCATCTCGGGGTTGATTGCAAAGCCGTCACCCGGTGTCGAATCCAAATCGCTTCTCTCCACTTGCAGATGCAAAAGCAGGACGGGCGGGCCTACTTCTGCAAGAAACTTGCCGAGCTTTCCGATCCAGACATTGCGCAACTCTTGTTCCACAAGTTCAATACGGGCATCCGAGCGTGCCGACAGGCGGGTCAGCAAGTGCTGTACAAAATGGACATCCGTAAAATCTACTTCGGGATACAGCGCAACCAGATCGGCATTTGGCGCAACGAAACGGTCATTGCGTCGTGGGTGCACCCGGTAGAATCGGTTCGATAGCCCCAGCATGCCGGGTAACTGCAGGACACATATATCAGACCGGTTTGCGATCTCCAGTAGCCCTTTGTCCTGCGTCAACGCCTCGGCACCGCAGAACAGGCTGCCCAGATTGACGCAGCGGCGATCCAGACGACGTTCCAACTCATTGGGAAAGGGGGTTTCTACGAAACGGCCAAAGGTCTCTTCGCCCCCCAAACATGCCACATAGGGGTTGTTCAACGCCCTTTGAGGGCCCCTGAAACGTAGTTTCGAATTTTCATATTCGCACGTCGTTTCCGCGGAATGGACCGCATTGATCGATTGATAGCTCATCACACTCACCCAAATATTCACCCAACCGCCATTTTGCCGCCGCAAGTCTTGAGAAAGTCCTAATGCGCGCATTTGAAGCGAAATTGACTGTCCCCGTCCCCTTGCCGCCCATAGGGAACTGCCGATAATGTCGCCATATTCTGCGAACAAGGGCATCGAACAAATGGACGTAAAATCAGTCGGAGTGATCGGCGCTGGACAGATGGGCAACGGGATTGCTCATGTTATGGCGTTGGCAGAGTATGATGTTCTACTGAACGATGTCAGCCAGGACGCGCTAAACAGCGCTATGGCAACCATTGAAACCAACCTGGCGCGTCAAGCGTCGCGCGGCAAAATCTCGGATGATGCAGTGAAATCCGCGTTGAGTCGGATCACGACGACGCTGAATCTGCCGGATTTGGGGCAGACCGATCTTGTAATCGAAGCCGCGACCGAGCGGGAAACGGTGAAACAGGCAATCTTTGAAGACCTGTTGCCGCACCTACAGCCACATACGATCCTGACATCGAACACTTCGTCGATCTCAATTACCCGGCTGGCCAGCCGCACCGACCGGCCCGAACGTTTCATGGGATTCCACTTCATGAACCCGGTCCCTGTGATGCAGCTCGTCGAGTTGATCCGGGGCATCGCCACCGATGAAGCAACCTTTAACTCCTGTAAAGCCGTAGTGGACCGGCTTGGCAAAACCTCAGCCAGCGCCGAAGATTTTCCGGCCTTTATCGTGAATCGCATTCTGATGCCTATGATCAATGAGGCGGTTTACACATTGTATGAAGGTGTCGGGAATGTGCAGTCCATTGACCAATCGATGAAACTGGGCGCAAACCACCCTATGGGCCCATTGGAACTAGCGGATTTCATCGGCTTGGATACCTGTTTGGCGATCATGAACGTGTTACATGACGGACTGGCAGACACCAAGTATCGTCCCTGCCCGCTGTTGACGAAATATGTCGAAGCCGGATGGCTGGGACGCAAAACCGAACGCGGGTTTTATGATTATCGAGGCGAGGTTCCGGTACCCACACGGTAGAATCTGAGAGGGCCAGCCCTCTCTTGAGCCTATGGCTCAATTCACTCCCGAGATATTTTTGGCCAGATGTAGGGGCAGATCAGGATTTGAGCGTCTTGCCCAGCGCCATGGTGTGATCACGAAGCCAGGCCATGAAACCGCGGGGGTCGCGTTCCAGCAGGTCCATGTCTTTATCCGAAATCGGGTCACCGATCACCGGCGACTGGGGCCTGTTGCAGGATCGGACGATTTCGTGCAGCAGTAGGCCCTGGCGCAGGATAGGCGATATCCGGTTGGCAATTTGATACCAGCGCGAGTTGCTGCCGGGGAAAAAGATCGGCACGACCTTGGCACCCGACCTACGGATCATCTTCGCGGTGAAGACATTCCACTCCCGCTCGATGGCTGGTCCGAACCAATCATCCGAAGACATCACAACACCTGACGGGAATAACGCGACAACGCCCCCATCTGCCAGATGTTTCATCGTCTTGCTGCGCATCTCAAGCATCTTGGCCTGCGCTTCAGGATCATGCGGGAACGGCACCGGGATCATGAATGAGGTCGCAGCTTCATCCAACCCAGTCAGGACTGAGCGGGTCAGGATGCGATAGTCACTGCGGACCCGGCCGATAAGTTCAGCGAAGATCATGCCATCAACCATGCCGTGCGGATGGTTCGCGACGACCACTACGGGGCCTTCTTTTGGAATGCGGGCGATCTGTTCGGCTGGGGTTGTCAGCTCGATACCCATGGTCTTGAGCGCACCGCCCCAGAACTTCTGACCTCGATAGCGTTCGTTCTGCTTCTCGAACTTGTTGACCATGCGCAAGATGGTCAGCTTGCCTGTGCACCATTCGATGGCGCGAATGGCCGTAGACGTCCAGGCATCGTCAAACGAGTTGGCGTAGGTCAGGGTTCTGCGGTCGTAGATTTCACCCTGATCGGTGTCGTGATCCACTACAGGACCTGTCTTGGTATCGTGCGTGGTTTCCGCCAATTGCCTTGTCTTTCCGTCCTTGGTGTCGTGGCTGTCAGAACCCTTCGCCGAACTTATCGTTCACCAATGTTTCCAAAGCCTCTGCCAACGCCTCAGCATCCGGGCCGGACGTCTCGACGTCAATAGTGCTTCCGCGCGACGCTGCCAACATCAAAAGGCCCATGATACTATCGCCCGAGGCAGAAAGCCCGTCTCGTGACACCTCGGCGCGCGCATCAAAGCCCTCGACCACCTCGACCAGCTTGGCAGAAGCGCGGGCGTGAAGGCCCTTTTCATTGATAATTTTCAAACTCTTGGTCGTCATATGAGTCTATCCGGTGTCAATCCAATGTCACATTTTGCGCATTGATGTACTTTCGTCCAGCTTCCAAAGCCAAACGCACGGCCTCGGCCAGTGGCAAGTGGCGACTTTTGGCCAGTTTGATCAGCATGGGAAGGTTGGCCCCGTAAAGGATTCGCCGGTCTTGTGGCGCACATGCGCGCAGGCTCAGATTCGAGGGGCTGCCGCCAAACAGATCGGTCACCACAACGACGCCATCGCCCATATCGACCTCGTCCGCCGCGCGGCAGATTTCAACTTGTTTCGCTTCGCGATCATGGTCGGCTTCTATCGGGATGGCCACCAGTCCGGGTTGCTTTCCAACCACATGCTGCGTGGCCGCAAGATACTCCTGAGCCAACCCACCATGTGCAACAATAACGATCCCGATCACTCCGGCCTCACATTCATCGCGCGTCGTTCCATTTCGCGATGCCTAATTGCCACCTGCTGCCCCCCTTCTGCAAGGGCCTTTGCAACTGCTTCAGCCACCGCGACCGAGCGGTGCTGCCCTCCGGTGCACCCAAATGCAACTGAAAGGTGCGCTTTGCCTTCCTCACGGAAGGCCGGAAGCAGTTCGATCAGCAGGTCGACCACCCGGTCAAAGAAGACGCCATAGTTTGCATCTGATTGAACATAGGCCGCCACATCCGAGTTTCGACCATCCGCATCCCGCAGTTCAGGCCGCCAGTATGGATTGGCCAGAAACCGGCAATCGAACACCATGTCCAAACCGCGCGGCAAGCCCCGCTTGTACGAGAAGGATTCGATCGACACCGCCAGATGCCGCCCGCCCTTTGGGGCGAACCAGCGTTCGACCTCTTCCCGCAGCTGATGCACATTCAACGCGCTGGTGTCGATCAGCGTGTCGGCAAACTCGCGAATTGGGGCTAACAGTTCCTTTTCCTGACAAATGCCGGTTTCCGGGCTGGCATCAGTCGCAACCGGGTGACGGCGGCGGGTCTCCGAGAAGCGACGCAGCAGCACCTCGTCCCGGCAATCCAGATAGAGGATCGTCAGGTCGACATTCTCCATCCGGCCCAGTTTGGCGGCAAGTTCGATAAACCCGGTGGTTGAAAAATCGCGGTTGCGCGCGTCGATACCCAAAGCCATAGGGCGCGCAGGCTCCGAATTGTCGACGAGGCGAGCCAGCAAACCCATCGGCAGGTTGTCAATCGCCTCGAACCCCAGATCTTCAAGCACATGAATTGCGGTCGATCGCCCTGCACCGGAAGGACCTGTTATCAGAACGACGCGCTGTTGTGCTGTCATGTATTCGGCCATTCCGGGGCTACGCGCCCCATTTTCACAAGTTGAATAAGTCCTGCAGCCAAATTGGGCACGCCAGCCCCCCGAAGCAAGGGAACAGTTTGCTTCAACACAAGAATTTCAGCGGGTTCAGGTAATCGCGCGGGCTCGGGTTGGTCCATATCCACAACAAATGCCAATCGGACCGGCCTCGCGGCTTCAGCTCGCAGTAACCCGATGCCGCGCGCTTCAATTAGGCCGCGGATCTGCGGAAGTCCAGCTGCCATCACGTGATCGGCCTGTCCAGTCAATTCGACCCGGTCATCCGCGACAAGCTGCGCCCCAAGCGCCATCATCTGTAGCGCCAAAGAAGATTTGCCCGTACCCGAGGCGCCAATGATCAATAAGCCCTTTTCCTGAACCGCAATACAGGTCCCATGAATGCAGGCCGACCCTTGATCCGCTATCTCAGAAAGTGGGGTGGTCCTCATAACCTAGACGGGAAGCCCGACAACAAACCGCGCACCTAGCGGGTCCGAGGTGATATCGGCCTCGGTTGGACGGATATTTTCTGCCCAGATCACACCACCATGCGCCTCGACGATTTGTTTCGAAATCGCCAATCCAAGGCCCGAATTGTTGCCGAAATGCTCTTCGGGGCGTTCGGAATAGAAACGCTTGAAGATCTTGGTCAGCGCCTGATCAGGAATGCCGGGACCGGTGTCTTCAACCACCACGAGCACGCGGTTGTCACGACGGCGGACCCAGACCCGGATGGCGTCTTTGTCCTCGCAGAACGAAATCGCATTGGTGATCAGGTTGACAAAGACCTGCGCCAGACGCGCCTCGAGCCCGTTGACCACGATGGGGTCCGAGGGAAGGTCTGTGATATATTCGATGCCTTTCGAACGGGCATCTTCACCCAGAAACTGACTGATATTGCCAAGCAGATTGAGCAGGTCAAAGGGCTGCTCTTCTTCTTTCACCAACTCCGCGTCCAGCCGCGATGCGTTCGAGATATCGCTGACCAGTCGATCCAATCGCCGCACATCATGCTCAATCACGCCCAATAGCTTTTCGCGCTGATCATCGCGTTTGACCATACGCATGGTGCCCACGGCGGATTGCAGGCTCGCCAGTGGGTTCTTGATCTCATGCGCGACATCGGCCGCAAATTGTTCGTTCGCGTCAATGCGGTTATAAAGCGCCGTGACCATCCCGCGCAAAGCCTGGCTCAGGCGGCCGATTTCATCCGGACGCGCACTGAGATCCGGGATGCGGATACGTCCGGGGTTCACTCCGGCTCCGCGGTCCTTGCCCATCTCGGCAGCGGCGGCCAGATCAGCAAGAGGATTGGCAATCGTTGAGGCCAAAACGAGGCTCAGACCGATCGAGACCAGCAGTGCCACCACAAACATCTGCAGGATCCGCTCTTGCTCCTTGCGGGCCAGCGCATCGATCTCGCCCGCCGGGCCCGCCATAGCAACGGCACCCACAGGCGTATCGTCCAATAGGATCGGGGCCACGGCGACAATCACCGTCTTGCCTTTATCGTCGTGCACGGCCTGTACTTGCAATCCGCCGTTCAGCGCCTGCGGGATCATTTCCTGCACCCGTTGCGCCAGCGTCGGAGCCTCGCTTTCGGAAGAACCGCTAAAGACCGCAGACACACCATTCCAAACCGCATTCAATGCGTCGCTGATCAAAGTGCTTCCAGTGGCGCTGTCGGCGTCCTGATGCAAAAGGCTGGGCAATTTGTCGGCCATGGACGCCCCGCGTGTCCAACCGATCAGAGTGCCCGTGCCGTCATAAACAAAAACCTCGCCGCCTTCGGGCAAGCTGAGACCCGCTAGCGTATCACGGACATCCAATGTGCCTGCACCATTGGCAGAGGGTTGACGCAGCTGGGTTTCAAAAACGTTGCTGACAAGTTGCGCATCACCGACCAGGTTCTGCGCGGTCTGTTGAACCCGTTCTTTTCGCGTGTCGTCCAGATACAGCAGCCCTGCCACCAAAATGACAAGGGCAATGAGGTTGAAGGTGATAATCCTGCGCGCCAGGGGCGAATAGCGCATCGAAAACAGGTTTCGTCGCGAACGCTTGGCCTGTAGCTCGGCAGCATCAGGGTCTTGGGGGATGACCCAGTCATCCCCAAGAACGACGTCTGCGTCGTGCACTTGGTTGGCTTGTTCAGTATCGCGCACGAGACCCCTTCGGCTTGATAAAACGGCCGCGCCTATTCTTCGTTATAACGATACCCGATACCGTACAGCGTTTCTATCGCCGAAAACTCGGGATCGGCGGCGCGCATCTTCTTACGCAGACGCTTGATATGGCTGTCAATGGTCCGGTCATCCACGTAGACCTGATCATCATAAGCCACATCCATCAGCTGATCGCGGCTTTTGACAAAGCCCGGACGTTGCGCCAAGGCCTGCAGCAGCAGAAACTCGGTAACTGTCAGCGAGACATCATTGCCTTTCCAGCTGACTGCGTGGCGCAGCGGATCCATCCGAAGCTCGCCCCGCTCCATCACTTTTGTATCGCCCGAGGCCGCGTTGGTCACATCACCATCGACCGCTTCCTGACGGCGCAACAAGGCGCGAATCCGTTCGACCAGTAGCCGCTGAGAGAATGGTTTTTTGACGTAGTCATCTGCACCCATGCGCAGACCCAGAACCTCGTCAATCTCGTCATCTTTGGAGGTCAGAAAAATCACGGGCATCTGGGTTTTCTGCCGCAGCCTTTGCAGAAGATCCATGCCGTCCATCCGCGGCATCTTGATATCCAGTACGGCCATGTCTGGCAGCTTTTTGTTGAAAGCGTCCAGCGCAGCCTGACCATCGTTGTATGTTTCGACCTCAAACCCTTCGGCTTCGAGTGTCATGGACACGGACGTCAGGATATTTCTGTCGTCGTCCACCAGTGCAATCTTTGACATCGGGTTCACCCCTATTCCTGCTCACTCGCGCAATAATACGCTTTTTTGTAAGGCATTGTTGGCGGTTTTGAGCCACCGAATCAACTCGTAACCTCGAATCGTGCCATTCTTGCGGCAGGTATGCGGCAAATTTGCCTTGCTGCGCCCAAATAGCTGCCTTGATTTACGGCAGACAAATCGTGATGGCGCTAAACCTCAACTTGGTTGCGCTAACTACCCCCAACCCTCCTGTTCATGTCCCAAAATACCGTGATAAGAGGCGCTTGACCGCCGGCTCTTTCCGGTATCCGCCCCAATGGTGCACCCGGCCCAAGGCCCTCGCGCCGCCACAGGAGAAGACACACATGACATCTGGACGGGTTAACCCGCAATTCCGCCTCGAAGATCAGGGCATCGAGGGTCTGGGCAATGTCTATTACAACTTCATGGAACCGGCGCTGATCGAAGAAGCGCTGAAGCGCGGCGAAGGCACCCTTGGCAATGGCGGCGCCTTTCTGGTCACCACCGGCAAATTCACTGGCCGCTCGCCCAAGGACAAGCATGTCGTCAAGACAGACAGTGTTGCTGACAGCATCTGGTGGGAAAACAACGCCGCCATGAGCCCTGAAGGTTTTGACGCGCTCTATGAAGATATGCTGACCCATATGAAAGGCCGCGACTACTTCGTGCAGGACCTCGTGGGTGGGGCTGACCCCAGCTACTCGATCAATGTGCGCATGGTAACCGAGCTGGCGTGGCACAACCTGTTCATCCGTCACCTGCTGCGCCGCCCGGATCGTGAGGATCTGGATGATTTCACGGCTGACTTTACTATCATCAACTGTCCCAGCTTCCAGGCGGACCCCAAAAAGCATGGCTGCCGCAGCGAAACGGTGATTGCACTGAACTTTGACCGCAAGCTGATCCTGATCGGCGGCACCGAATACGCCGGCGAGAACAAGAAGTCCGTCTTCACCCTGCTGAACTACATGCTGCCCGAAAAAGGCGTGATGCCGATGCACTGTTCGGCCAACCACGCGGTAGGCAACCCGGTCGACACTGCCGTATTCTTCGGCCTTTCCGGCACCGGCAAGACCACCCTGTCTGCTGACCCGTCGCGCACCCTGATCGGTGATGACGAACACGGTTGGTCGGATCGAGGCACCTTCAACTTTGAAGGTGGTTGCTATGCCAAGACCATCAACCTGAACGCCGAGGCCGAACCAGAAATCTACGCCACCACCTCGAAATTTGGCACCGTGATCGAGAACATGGTTTTTGATCCCGAGACCAAAGAGCTGGATTTCAACGACGACTCTCTGACTGCGAATATGCGCTGCGCCTACCCGTTGGAATACATCTCCAACGCGTCGAAAACTGCATTGGGCGGGCATCCTAAGAACATCATCATGTTGACCTGCGATGCGTTCGGCGTTTTGCCTCCGATCGCTCGGTTGACGCCTGCGCAGGCGATGTATCACTTCCTTTCCGGCTTTACCTCGAAGGTCGCCGGGACCGAACGTGGCGTGACCGAACCGCAGCCCACCTTCTCGACCTGCTTTGGCGCGCCCTTTATGCCACGCCGCCCCGAGGCTTATGGCAACCTTCTACGCGATAAGATTGCTCAGCATGGTGCGACCTGCTGGTTGGTCAACACCGGCTGGACTGGAGGTGCCTACGGCGTGGGCAGTCGCATGCCAATCAAGGCCACCCGCGCGCTGCTGACGGCTGCGCTGGAAGGATCACTGACTGATGCGGAATTCCGCAAGGACGCCAATTTCGGCTTCGATGTGCCGGTCTCTGTCCCTGGTGTGCCCGAGGTCTTGCTGGATCCGCGCCGCACCTGGGACGATCAGGAAGCGTTCGACAGACAGGCGGAAAAGCTGGTGCACATGTTCGCGGAAAACTTCGAGCAGTACCTGCCCTTCATCGACGAAGACATCAAAGCTGTCGCGATCGGTTGATCGAATTCAGGGGCCATCATGGCCCCTGACCCACCAAAGCTTACGCTTCGGCACCTTGTGTGCACACAGACAAGTTCATTGCGATAACGTGCAACATGCGCTATCGCAATTTACCCAAGACGCTTCGAAGCCCGGCGTCCTTTGGCAGCGGCTTCTGTTAAATTTGAACATCGGGCGATCCGGGCTAGCTTACTCACATCATGTCTCGGGCCGTTCAACAAGGTAATGATTATTTCTACACGGGGATGGGTGTCGGCGTGATGTGTTCAAAAGGTCAGCCTTTCGAACTGCCTCGGTCCGTCACGGAAACTATAGGCAAGTAATGACTGAAATCTCAAAACTCACCGAACTGCGCAAACTGATGCAAAGCATGGAGCGCACTCTTGGGCTGGAAGAACTCTCACCGGTTGAGCGCGACATCTACTATGCCGCCGAAGAACTGTCGAAAGATGATCGCGAAGTACGCACCTTTGGTCTGATCGAACACACGCTGGTCAAAAGCGTATCTCGCCCGACATTTTTCCGCGCGCTGAAATCTCTGGTTCAAAAGGGTTATCTGTCGCAAAGCGGTAGCGCCAATCGCGGACGGTATCTGGTTCATGCGCCCAGGTGATCGCCACCCCAGATCTGTAATCGGCTGACCTCGTGCGCAGATGGGCCTCTGAAACATTCTATGCCTCTTTGGCCTATGTCGCTGCATCGTTCCTAACATTCCAGGTGCTGATGCCGCTTCAGAACGTGTTTTTTCCCGCATACCCCAGCTATGCCAGCTTATTGTTCCTGCCGCACGGCGTGCGGGTTCTGTCGGCTTGGTTATTGGGATGGAGGGCGATATTCGCACTGTTGCCCGGCGTTGCCATCGTCTTTGCCCTTGTGGGCGGTTGGGATGTTCTTCTGCCCAGCAGATTGCTGGCGATCACTATCGCGGTCACCACAGTTCCAGCGGTTTTTTATGTCTGCAAGGCGTTGGGCTGGGATTTGTTTCCGCGCGTCGATCGGAAGCCATGCTGGCTGTGCGTGATGGGCGTTGGAATCATCACATCGGTATTGGTGTCCGTTCTCACCAACATGGCCTTCGGCAGCGCAACGGCCGAGTATATCGCCTATCTGATCGGTGATATCTCAGGTCTTTTTTTCCTAATGTTGGGCCTCTATTTCGCCTTTCGATTTGCTGAAAGACGCAATTAACCCAAAAGACCCCTGCGCAGCAGGTTCAGCCCTGCAATCAGCAGTACAAGCAGAGTGAGTTTACGGAACTGTGCCTGATCGATACGATCCTGCAGAAACTGACCCCCGCGCATTCCCACCAAGGCAGGGATAATCAGCAGCGCTGAGAACACCGCTGTGTCAGTCCTTAGAATACCCGAACCCAGATGCGCCACAATAAGCGCCACGGCGCCCAGACCGTATATCACGCCCTGTACCCGCATCTGATCCTTCTTCGGTGTATTCAAGGCTGTCAGATAGGCCACGGTTGGTGGTCCCCACACGCCCGAGATGCCGCCGACAGCACCGGCCACCGCACCCACCATAGCCTCAACCCGCATTGAGGGCGCTTGCAGCGTCAGTTTCAGCCCCAGTAGTTGCATCAGAGCGAAGAACGAAACTGGTGCGCCTAAGATCAGCAGAAATGCCTTGGGCGACAAGATGTTGATCAGCTGCGCGCTGGCCAATAGACAGACCAGTCCAACGCTCAGAAATACCTTGAACTTTCGAACTGACGCCGCCGCCGCAGGTAAACCTTCCCGCAAGGCCTGCACCCCATTGGTCACCAGCGTGGGCAAGATTAGACCTGCCAGCGCCAGCTCAGGCGGCAGCATCATGCTAAGACCAGAAACAAGCACCATTGGCATGGCAAAACCGACCATGCCTTTGACCCAGCCCGCGACGAAGGCAACGACCAAAGCCAGACAGAAATCCTGCGGCGACATAAGTGAAAACAGTCCCATCGACCCTTCATACCAGTCCAAAAAATTTCTGCACTGCAAAAGTCACTAAGCAATTTTTGAACTTTTTATGGATGATTTGCGTATTTTTGTTGCGCTGCATGTGCAGCATGATATGACCAGACAACCCAGCAGAGGACGTGATTCATGGCCCATGACGGACAGGATGTGACGAACATGACGCAGCCAGCGGTTTTGCCCGATCTTCTAACACTCAGCGCAGCCGCCCTGCCCGGCGTTCAAGCGGTGTTCGATAAGGCGGTCGAATCGGTTCGCGCGCAGGTGACTAGCGAAGGGCGCATATCGGGCGCACTGATCGAGGCCAATCAGACAGCCGCCCATGGGCTGGCTTGGCTGGCCACATACCACCAGTCGCTGCAGCAGATGCAGCGCTGGGCCGAGGCGCTTCAGGCCGAGGGAAAATTCGGCGAGATGGAGCAGCTTTTGCATCAGATCGCCTTTGGGGAATACTTGCATCAGATCGCCGGTGGTATTCCGATGAACCAGGGCGAGGTTGTACGTTTGCAGGATCTTGGCCTTGGCTGGGATGCTCTGTCGGGATTCCAATGCAGCGAAGTGCAGACACTGATGGCGCAAGCCAACTCTCAGGCCGCGCGCACGCGTCTGGTTGAGTTGATGCAGGACCAGTCCGGTGCCACCATGTTTGGTGCGTCTGGTCTGGACGAAGAACTGGAGATGATCCGAGACCAGTTTCGCCGCTATGCCGTTGAAAAGGTTGAGCCTAATGCCCATGAATGGCACCTGAAGGACGAACTGATCCCAATCGAGATTATCGAGGAACTGGCCGAGATGGGCGTGTTCGGTCTGACCATCCCCGAAGAATTCGGCGGGTTCGGCCTATCCAAAGCCTCAATGTGTGTGGTCTCGGAAGAGCTTTCGCGCGGGTACATCGGTGTGGGTTCTCTGGGCACACGGTCCGAAATCGCCGCAGAACTGATCATCGCGGGCGGTACGGATGAACAAAAGGCCAACTGGCTGCCAAAACTGGCCAGCGCCGAGATCCTGCCAACCGCTGTTTTCACTGAACCCAATACCGGATCGGATTTGGGCAGCCTGCGCACGCGGGCCGTCAAGGGTGAAGATGGTAACTATAAGATAACAGGAAATAAAACATGGATCACGCACGCGGCGCGCACCCATGTGATGACCTTGTTGGCGCGGACTAATCCCAACAGTACCGATCACCGTGGGCTGTCCATGTTCCTGGCTGAAAAGACACCTGGAACCGACGAGAACCCCTTCCCCACGCCCGGCATGACTGGTGGTGAGATTGAGGTGTTGGGTTATCGTGGCATGAAGGAATACGAGCTGGGATTTGACGGCTTCGAAGTGAAGGGCGAAAACCTGCTGGGCGGCGAAGAAGGCAAAGGTTTCAAGCAGTTAATGGAAACCTTCGAGTCTGCCCGCATCCAAACGGCTGCCCGCGCCATCGGCGTAGCGCAGAGTGCTTTGGACATTGCCATGCAATATGCACAAGACCGCAAGCAGTTCGGCAAATCTCTGATCAATTTCCCTCGCGTCTCGGGCAAGCTGGCGATGATGGCGGTCGAGATCATGATCGCGCGACAGCTAACTTATTATTCTGCTTGGGAAAAAGATCACGGTCAACGTTGCGACCTTGAGGCCGGGATGGCCAAGCTGCTGGGCGCTCGAGTTGCTTGGGCTGCGGCGGATAACGGGCTGCAGATTCATGGCGGCAACGGCTTCGCTCTGGAATACAAAATTAGCCGCGTGCTTTGTGACGCGCGCATCCTAAATATCTTTGAAGGCGCCGCAGAAATACAGGCGCAAGTCATCGCGCGTCGATTGCTGGGCTGACGCCCGAAGCGACGCGGTTTCCCCAACTGAACCCGGCCTTGCGCCGGGTTTTCTTTTTCTTCTGTGTTGTACGGGCCTTCAGGCCTATTTCTTCCGAGTTGTACAACTCGGTTTCAGGGCTTAATGGGCGAAACTTCCCCCTCGGATCGAGCGCAGAAATCGGGTAAAGGGCGTCAACCAAACCCAGCGCCCAAGCTGGCCAGAGGAGAATCGAGCGTGAAGATCATCATCGCAGTTTTGGCCACCTGCATGGCCCTTGCCGGATGCGCCATGGCACCAAACACCGGGCCCGATGATGTGGACCAGTTGGCACAAGCGATCCAGCAGCTTGACCCCAAGGTTGACCCTGCCGAGGCGCGGCGTGCAGCCGAGATATCTTATGCCTATTCCAATCAACTGAAACAGGACTGGAACGTCACCGATCCAGCCATCATCCACAACGCAAAGGTCATCAACGGATTTCGCGAAAAAGGTCTGTGCAATGATTGGGCGCAGGCCATGACCACGCGTTTGAAGCAAGAGAACTTTCGCACTCTGGATTTGCACTGGGCCACGTCGCCTCCAACTGCGTTCCGGATCATCCACCATTCGGCTCTGATCAGCGCTAAGGGAGATTCAATGTATGAAGGCATCATCCTTGACCCGTGGCGCAACAGCGGGGTGCTTTATTGGGATCAGGTGCGCGAGGACATCAAATACAACTGGCGCCCCCGCCTTGAAGTGCGCGAAGAGTTAATCAGCGGTGTGAACCCCTACTGACAGGATATTGCGATGTTACGTCTGGCCTTGTTCCTGCCCCTTTTAACCCTGTTCCAATGCGACAAGGATGAGACTGTCGCCGCCTATGGTGCAGCGGATCAGACATGGGCTTTGCAAGAGATCGACGGGCAGCCTTTTGAGGCCAGCACCCTTTTGCGATTCCCCGAAGAGGGTAGGATTGAGGGCAATGCCCCGTGCAACACCTATTCAGGTACACTGAATGCACCCTACCCGTGGTTTGAGATCACCGATCTTGTCGCCACCCGCGCGGCTTGCGCAGGGCTTGAAGCCGAGGGGTTTTATTTCGCCGCACTGATGGCGATGACCCAGTCCGAGGTGTCCGGCGATGTGCTGATCCTGCGCAATGAGGACGGGCACGAAATGGTGTTCAAAGCCGCCGAGTAAACTGCGCCACAAATCGCGCGCGTGCGTCCGGCAACGGCGTATGACCCAGCGACGGAGCCAGATGGTTTTCCAGAAAATACCCGGTTGTGCGTAAGGCTTCAGCAATCTCGGTATCCGGAGCCGCGCCTTCGCCGCGCAGGCAGGGGGGCAAAGGCAGCAGCTTATCGGCCCAGTCCCCTGCCCCCGCCGCACTGACCGCGCGGCCGGTTTTCGGAGAGACATAGACCAACCCCTCGGTCGCCCCTGTCACTGCGCAGGCCGAAAGATCCAAGCCAAAGCCCAGCTCTTCCAGCAGCGCCAGTTCCCAGCGCAGATAGGCCAGTGGCCAGACCTCATCCTGACCCAGCAGGTCCATCAACTGTTCTGTTTGCTGATAGATCGCCGGATGAGGCTCGCGTTCGGGCAGGCAAAAGGACAGCAGCGCCACCACCGCATTTAATCCGGCGAGCGCCAGCCGCCCTGAAAACGCCGCTGCAGCGCGCGAACGCAGGGGTTCGACCTGAAAGGTGCCAAGATGTTCTTCGAGCCGCGCGCGCCAAAGCACGTCCAGTTGCGCGCCGGGTTGCAGGATCGGGGCGATCTTGCGGCTGGTGCCACCGCGCACAATTCCGGCGTGACGACCATGGGCTTCGGTAAAGACCTCGATGATCGCCGCTGTCTCACCATGACGGCGAGAAGTCAGAAGAATGCCGTGATCACGCCAGTCCAAGTTTGGCCTCGTCAGGTCACCAGATATATACGCAGGAAATCTTATGGCCGTTGCAGGTTCAAGGTAGAAACGCGTTAGGTTGACCCTGTGGAACACCAAAAACACGTTGCGTGATATCTGTTCACTCAATAGTGTTCACTTTATGTTCTGCACGGAGGAATTTAAGAAATGTCACTTAACTATGTCATGATCGGTTCAAATGATGTCGTCAAAGCGAGAAGCTTTTACGATGCGGTTGTACCCAAAATCGGCGGCAAGGTTATTGCTGAATATATGCCCCACGCTGTTTGTTACGAGCTGCGGGGCGGTGGGTCCATGTGGGTCGCGACGCCCTTTGACAAAGAGGCCGCGACGGTTGGAAACGGTAACATGGTTGGCTTGCTTTGCGAAAGTGAAGCGGAAGTTCGCGAGGTGCATGCGGAGGCTCTTGCCAATGGCGGAACAAATGAAGGTGACCCCGGAGATCGACCTCAATATGGCCCGAACTTCTATGGCGCTTATGCGCGCGATCCTGATGGCAACAAGATGAGCTTTGTCTATTTTAGCGATGCAGGCTGATCGCGCGCCCTAGAACGTCATACCTGCGTGAATCAGAATGCCGATAACCATCAGCAGGTTCAGCACCATTGAGATACCGTTGCCCACATAGATGGGCAACTTGCCCACCACCAGCCCATAGGCGAACCACAAAAACGACAGCCCAGCATACAGAGACCAGGACAGCAGCGACTGTCCGGTCGCGTGTTCGGAGTGGGTGAAATAAAGCTTAATCAGTTGTGGAAGCGTGGCGAAGGGGCCAACGACGCCGATGAAGACCATGAACCCCTCGAACCGCTGCATCCAGTGACCGAGATTTGAGTTTTCCAGTTTCTGGGCAAGCGTTTCAGCCACTCAACCCCCTCCTGTTCCTGCGGCCCCCGGAAGATTGGGCCGTTTCATTCAGCCGGTTGCAAAGCAAAATAGTCGCTTTGCGCCGTACGTCCAAGATCATTTGGCGCGGGTTAGTCCAGACCTTCTTCACCCAGCAGGTGCCTGCCTTGGCGGTCTTCCACCTCGATCACCCAAAGGTCGGGGTCAAAACTGCGTTGGCGGGTGATGGCGGCATCTACGTCTGCCTCTTCGCCGGATGAGAGCTCCACCCATTTGCGCTCGCCGCTCATCAGATCAAAACTGCGCTGAAAGGCTGCGGCCCGCCCGTTGAGTGTGTTGAGTTTGATAAGCACCGCCCCAGCGGTGTCATCCCCATGCGCCACAACAAAAGCCGGTATTTCCTGAAACCGCAGCCGCGCCAGATAGGCATGCACCCAGAATTCAGCCGTCAGCCGGGTCATGGTTCTGACCTTTCCGTAGGGGTTGAGAATTTTCGACGAAAATTCTTGGCCCGGGTCATGCGTTGCCGTCTTTGAAATCCAGACCCATTTCCGAGTAGCGCTCGGACTCCTCCAGCCAGTTTGGCCGGACTTTCACCTGCAAGAACAGGTGAATCTTGCGGTCCAAAAACTCTTCCAGCTCGGCACGCGCCGCCTGACTGACGGCCTTTATGGTCTCACCACGTTTGCCCAGCACAATCCCTTTGTGGCCATCGCGCATGACATAGATGACCTGATCGATCTTAGCGGAGCCGTCTTTGCGCTCTTCCCAGTTCTCGGTCTCGACGGTCAGCTGATAGGGCAGTTCCTGATGCAGGCGCAGTGTCAGTTTCTCGCGGGTCATCTCGGCGGCGATCATGCGCAGGGGCAGATCGGCGATCTGATCTTCGGGGTAGAGCCACGGTCCTTCGGGCAGTTCCGAGGCGAGCCATTTGCGCAGGTCGTCGACACCATGGCCTTTTTCGGCCGAGATCATGAAGGTCTCGGCAAAGGGATAACGCGCATTCAGGTCACTGGTCAGCGCCAGCAGCTTTTCCGAGGGCACCTTGTCGATCTTGTTGATCGCAAGTGCGATGGTGCGGCCCTGTCCGATCTCTTCCAGGCCTTCGAGGATGCGTTCGACACCTTCGGTGATACCGCGATGCGCCTCGATCATCAGCACGACCACATCCGCATCTGCAGCCCCGCCCCAAGCGGCGGCTACCATGGCACGGTCCAGACGGCGGCGCGGTTTGAAGAGGCCCGGCGTGTCCACAAAGACCAGTTGCGCATCGCCCTCCATCGCCACGCCACGGATACGAGCACGGGTGGTTTGCACCTTATGCGTCACGATCGAGACCTTGGCTCCGACCATGCGGTTCAGAAGGGTGGATTTGCCTGCGTTGGGCTCTCCGATCAGGGCGATAAATCCGGCGCGTGTGCTCATGTGTCCTGCGATCCTGTTTGCAAGTGCGCACCCCTATAGCAGAATGCGCGGACGGGCCAGAGGGATTTGTCGCATCGCGGATATCTGTGAGCGAAGGCCAGTCTGCGGCCCATAGGGCGACGCTGCCCGGTCGGCCGGTGCCGGCATTGGCCGGGCTTGATCGCGCGATCAGGTTGTAGTGTTCAACGCCAGAACTTGGTTCGGATAGGCTTGGTCCCCGATCCGAAAATCTGTGACTCCGACCTGCCGGAACCCTTTGGCTAGATAGAAGTCGATTGCGGGCGTGTTCTCGGAATTGGTTGTCAGCCAAATCGACGGGCGCCCTTTTTCATGCATGTAGTCGACCGCGACGTCCAGCAGCGCTGAGCCGATGCCTTTACCTTGATGGCGGTGCTGGACGTAGAACGTCACGATTTCTAGGTCAGAAAGCCCGTCCACAGGTGCGGCGCGACTTTCCGCAAGCCGAATATAGCCGTCGATCCCGTCTTCGTTTTCAGAAACCATCAAGAGATCTTGGCCGTCGTCCAATATGGCTTCGAACCGGGCGGTCGTGAACTCGGACAGAGCGAACTCGGCAAAGAAGGCGTTCACACCTCGCTTTAGATAGGTTCCGATCCAGACCTCAATCGACAGGGCCGCAAGGCTGGCGGCGTCGGTTTTTTGGGCGGGTCTGATCTTCATGATCTGGCCGCAAAACGGATCAAGACAACTGTTCCAACAGAGCCTTTGCCGCTGCCTGTTCGGCCTGTCGCTTGGAGCCTGCGGTGGCCTGAGCTTCGGTACCATTCTGCAGACGAGCGGCGATCGTGAAGATCGGGGCATGGTCAGGGCCGGTGCGTTTGACCTCGACATAGCTGGGTGGTTTCTGGCCGCGGGCCTGTGCCCATTCCTGCAGGGCGGTTTTTGCATCGCGGGCGTCGGCCTCGACCTTGTGGATGCGATCGCCCCAGAGGGCGAGGATCACGTCTCGGGCAGCCTCGAACCCTGCGTCGCGGTAGATGGCCGCGATGACCGCCTCCATCGCGTCGCCCAGCAAGGCCTGCTTGCGACGACCTCCGGACAGCATCTCGGACCGGCCCAGTTTCAGCACCGCACCCAGATCAATCTGGCGGGCCACATCGGCGCAGGCTTCCTTGCGCACCAGCGCGTTGAAACGGGGGGCCAGTTGGCCTTCGGAAGCTTTCTTGTCGGCCTCAAGCAAAGCAGTGGCCATGACGAGGCCCAGGACGCGGTCGCCCAAAAATTCAAGACGCTGATTGTCGGGGCGCGTGGCAGAGGACACCGAGCCGTGGGTCAGCGCACGCACCAGCAGTTCAGGGTCGGAAAACTCATACCCCAAGCGCTGCTGGAACGCCCTTATCTCAGCCGATAGCTTCAATTGACCGCCTTGAAGAAGCGGTCACCGCGCCATGTCCAGAAGAACAGCATGGAACGGCCAGCGGAGGAGAACATGATCCTGTCGGCGCGACCGATCAGGTTTTCGTAAGGTACATAGCCCACGCCACCAGCGGATTGCGGTAAGCGGCTGTCGGCCGAGTTGTCGCGGTTGTCGCCCATGAAGAAATAGTGGCCCTCGGGTACGGTATAGACCCCGGTATTGTCGGAGCCCTGATTGCCGATGTTCAGCACGTCGTAGGACACGCCATTTGGCAGGGTCTCGATCAGGCGGTTCTTTTCGCAAACACCGCCGATCCCGACGGGACCGTTGGAACAGCGCGGGCGCAGGCCTTGTGGGCCCTGCGGTTCAGCAACTTCGGTGAACACACCATCGGGTTGCTGCGGCACAGGAGTGTCGTTGAGGATGATTTGACCTTCACGAATCTGGATACGATCACCCGGCAGGCCGATCAGTCGCTTGATATAGTCGCGCCCTGTCACCGGATGGCGGAAGACGATGACATCGCCGCGATCAGGGTCGCCGCCGATCAGACGCGAGTTGTCATCGCTCTGCATCCAGCCACAGATGTCTTCGGCATCGATGTTGAGGCCAACGCTGGGGATGATAAGGCTGGGGCACGAGGCATAGGAATAGCCATAGGCCATCTTGTTGACGAAGAGGAAATCCCCGATCAGTAGGGTTTGCTTCATCGACCCGGAAGGAATCCAGAACGGCTGAAAGAAAAGCGTGCGGAAAATGCCCGCGATCAGCAGGGCATAGACGATGGTTTTGATCGTCTCCCAAATGGCGTTTCCGGATTTGGCTTCCTCGGCCATACTGCTCTCTCCAGTCTCTGCGTGGTTGGGGTGCTACATGCGGGTCAGTTGGGGGCAAGTCAAGGCTGCGCGGGCGCTTCTTGAAGTGGGCGGGCCTCGATCACCACAAAGGCCTGCGCCCAGGGGTGATCATCGGTCAGGGTGACGTGGATGATCGCCTCGTGGCCTTCGGGAGTCATTTCTTTCAGTCGCTCTGCGGCCCAGCCGGTGACATGCATGACGGGCTGGCCGGTGCGCAGGTTGGTCACCGCCATGTCCTTCCACGCGATCCCCATCCGCAGGCCGGTGCCTAACGCCTTCGAGCACGCCTCTTTCGCGGCCCAGCGTTTGGCGTAGGTGCCCGCAGTATCGGCGCGACGCTCAGCCTTGCGCTGTTCGGTTTCAGTGAAGACACGGTTACGGAAGCGGTCGCCGAACCGGTCGAGCGTGCCCTGAATGCGATCAATATTTGCGAGGTCGGTGCCGATGCCGAGGATCATGTCAGACCTCCAACACAACGGTCCCGAGCTTTTGCCCCGCCTCGACCATTGCGTGTGCATTTGCCGCATCCATCAGCCCTCCGCCAGGGACGACGGCGTGGGACAGTGCGCCTTGTTCCAGCCACTGGCCCAACTGCGCCTCGCCGCGACGGCGGGCCGCGGCGTCGAGTTGGTAGACGATCAGCATATGCAGGCGGATGTTCTTGAACATGAAGCCATAGAAATCCAGTTCGGGCTTCATTTGCGAAGCCGAGGCATAGCTGGCGATGGTGCCACAGGGGCGGATCATAGAAAGGGAAGCGGGTTGGTTGGCGGCGAAATCAACCTCGACAATGCGGTCTATGCCTGCGCCGTTGGTCATGTCCATCGCCGCCTCGGCCACGTCTTGCGTGCGGTAGTTGATCCATTCGGACGCACCGGAATGGGCGGCTTTTTCATCTGAACTGACCGTTGTGATAACGCGTGCGCCGCCCAGTGCGGCCATCTGGCAGGCGTAGCGTCCGACCGTGCCTGCGCCGCCGGTCACAAGCACAGTCTGGTCAGTGATCGGTCCGTCACAATAGAGCGCGTACCATGCAGTCAAGGCGGGGATACCAAAACACGCGCCCTCGGCGAAGCCGGTCGTATCTGGAAGGAATACGGCCTGTTCGGAGGGTAGCGCGATGTATTCGGCCCCAGTGCCAAAAGCGCGTTGCCATTGGCCGTTCCAGATCCAGACACGTTCGCCGACGCGCGCGGGATCGACCCCTTCGCCTACGGCCTCAATCACTCCGGCCCCGTCCGAGTGGGGAACAACCATCGGGTATTGCATCACAGCGCCAGGGCGCGCGCCGCCGCGCAGCTTGACGTCTGAGGGGTTGATGCCGCTGGCATGGACCCGGACAAGAACGTCGCCTGGGCCGGGGTTGGGCGTGGGCAGGTCGACCAACTCAAGGACATCCGCCGCCGCACCAAATCCGCGATAGGTGATTGCTTTCATGACAGTCCCTCGTCTCCTATTGGTCAGCCGCGTCGGGCGTTTCCAGATCGAACACCAAGACGCCCTCGGCCCCATCCACGCACAGCGCGACAAGCCGTGCGCCAAGTTGCTGGTGGGTTTCGTCACTGGCATAGCGCTGTAGGTCGGCCTGAGCCGCGAAATCCAGCGTGAAGCCGTAGGGATAGCTTGGGGATTTTGCCTCAAAATCGCGGTTGGGGCCGTGGATGAAGCCACCGCAGCCAGACAAACGGTCTGCGACCGCGCCCAGCCCATCCATCACAGCTGCAAGCTCTGCAGTGTCGTGATCGGGCTTGAGTCGCAGCATCACGCAATGTCGGATCATCCTTGCACCTCAGAGGTCATGACAGGCGCACCGTGAGGATCTTGTAGCTGGCCACGCCAAAGAAACCCGCGAAGGCAAAATCAAACCAGCGGCGGGCGCGGCGATAGGCGTTGACCATGCGCGCAGACGAAAACAGGAAGGCGTAGCCGATGAAGATCAGCAGTGAACCCGCATAGAGCATGGCGAAATAACCCAGCAGCATAGCAAGGCTGGCGTCATTTGGCGCAACGATGGCGTAGATCGAGCCCCAGCTGAGGATCGCCTTGGGGTTGGTCAGGTGGATCGCTGCACCCTTGGCAAATATCGTGCCCAATGAGCCGGTGACCGGATTGCCTAGCGCGACCTCATCCGAAGTCAGCGCGCGGCGCAGCGCCTTGAGCGCCAGCCAGCCCAGATAAGCGACGCCGATATAGCGGATCACCTCGAACACCCAGACATTGGCCAGCATGATCGCCGACAGCCCCAGTGCGGCGGCGATGCCCCACGCGGCGGACCCGGCGCAGATGCCCAGCGCAAAGGCCAGACCGGCGGTGCGGCCTTCGTTCATGGCGGTTCCGGCGATGCCCATGGTGGCAGGGCCCGGAGAGCCCCCGGCCATGAGCCATGCAAACCAGATCGCCACAAAGCCGGGTGTGATCATGCTCGCGCCTCGTCCATCAGGCGGCGCATTTCGTGAACCGCCGGGGTGAGGCCGCGAAAGATGGCCTCGCCGATCAGGAAGTGGCCGATATTCAGCTCTCGCACTTCAGGGAAGGCTGCCACCGGTTGTACGGTGTCGTAAGTCAGCCCGTGACCCGCATGAACTTCAAGACCCAGCGAATGGGCATAGGCGGACATCTCGCGCAGGGCTTCCAGTTCGCGCGCGGCGTCGTCCAGTTTGCCTTCGGCGTGGAAATCGCAATAGGCACCGGTGTGCAGTTCGATCACCTCGGCCCCAATGCGGTGGGCGGCGTCGATCTGGCGCTGGTCGGCGGCGATAAAGATGGACACGCGGCAGCCCACATCGCGCAAGGGCGCAATGAAATGGGCCAGCTTATTTTCCTCGCGCGCAACTTCTAACCCGCCCTCGGTTGTGCGTTCCTCGCGCTTTTCGGGAACGATGCAGACAGCGTGCGGCTTGTGGCGCAGGGCGATTTTCTGCATCTCGTCCGTTGCGGCCATCTCGAAGTTCAGCGGCACCGACAGGATCTCCATCAACCCGTCGATATCGGCGTCCGAGATGTGGCGGCGATCTTCGCGCAGATGTGCTGTGATGCCGTCGGCCCCGGCCTCTTCCGCGATCCGGGCGGCGCGTAGTGGGTCCGGATAGGCCCCGCCGCGCGCATTCCGCACGGTGGCTACGTGGTCGATATTCACGCCCAGACGCAAACGGTTGTCAGACATCTTTCGAATCCTTCATTGTCCCTGAGGTCGAGCCTAGTGGTTTTGTCGGGGGAACGTCAGCCTCTGCCTGAGCAAGGCGTTTGATTTGTTCAAACTTCGCTTTGATTCTGGCGCGGCGGCGTTGCTGATAAGTACGGATAAGCGGCAGGCTAAGATAGGCGCAGATCACTCCGGCCACGATGCCTGGAATGACGCCGCCGATCATATAAGGAAAGAACACATCGTCATAGAACCGGCTAAGCCCGTGCCAGTCCGCCTCGCGATGGGTGAACATGGCGATGCAATTGTCCTTGAGATCGCCCATCGCATCCGCAAATTTCCCCATCAACCCATCGGTATCGTCTTTGCGGAACTTGGTCCCCAGCAGGAAATGCCCGGTTTGCAGGCTGATGACCGCGATCGGCACATAGGTCAGGGGATTGCCAAAGAACGTGCCGCTGAGCGCGGCAAGAATGTTGCCGTTCAGCAGCCGCGCCAGCACGGCGGCGACCAGGAAATGCAAGCCATAGAAAGGCGTGAACGAGGCAAACACCCCTGCCCCGATGCCACGCGCGATGCGTTCCGGGCTGTCAGGCAGGCGCCGAACCCGATGTTTGACATAGTGAAAGGCACGGGTCCATCCGCCGCGCGGATAGACGAACTCTGACGCGACTTGGACAGGCGAGCGGCGATCTCGGCGCTTGAAAACCACTCGTGATCACCCCTTCTCAGCCAGCCGCAACGGCGGGTTTCGCACTTTCCCGGTACCGTTCGACCGCAGCAACGTCGCTTTCAGCCTCGAGCATCAGCATCAGCGAATGCAGCTGTTCAAGATCGCGAAGTTCGACATTGATCATCAGCCGATAAAAATCCGGTTTGCGGTCGACAAATTCGAGGTTCGAGATATTGGCCTTTTTCTCGCCGATCAATGTGCAAATACGCCCCAGCACCCCGGCATCATTGCCGATGGTCAAATCCAGCGTCGCGCCATAGACGGCGGGGTGGGTGCCCGAATGCCAGTGCAGATCAACCCAGCGCTCGGGTTCATTTTCAAACTCGGTCAGGCGATCGCAGTCGATGGCGTGCACGACAACACCCTTGCCGCGATATGTAATTCCGACGATGCGCTCGCCTGGCAGTGGCTGGCAACAGGGGGCACGATCGAATTTCTGGCCCGGTTCAAGCCCGATCACAGCACGGCGGGGCGAGATCGCGTCGCCATCATCCTTGGTGAGTTCGGGATATACCGCTTCGACCACCTCATGGGCGGTCAACTCGGCACTGCCCAGACGGGCCAGCAACTCGTCCCGATCTTTTAAACGCAGGTGTTTGGCAGCGGTTTCCAGCGCCTTGTCGGTGGCTTTGCGGCCCAGGTTTTCGAACCCGGCGCGGGCCAGTTCCTTACCCAGCTTGATGAAGCGTTCCCGGTCGACCTCGCGCAAGGCGCGGCGGATCGAGGTGCGGGCTTTGCCGGTGACTGCGATCTCAAGCCAAGTGACCTGCGGGCTCTGGCCATCGGCGGTGATGATGTCCACCGACTGCCCGTTCTTGAGCCGGGTCCAAAGCGGCACACGAATGCCATCAACCTTGGCCCCCACGCAGGCATGACCAATGCGGGTGTGGATTGCGTAAGCAAAATCAATCGGCGTCGCCCCACGCGGCAGTTTCACCACATCGCCCTTGGGGGTGAAGCAGAACACCTGGTCCGAATACATCTCGAGCTTCACAGCTTCGAGGAAATCCTCATGATCATCCTCACTGTCGAATTGCTCGGTCAGGTTTGCGATCCACTTTGCCGGGTCGACCGCAAAGGGGTTCTCGGACCGCACACCGTCGCGATAGGACCAGTGCGCTGCAACGCCGGTTTCGGCCACATCGTGCATCTGGCGGGTGCGGATCTGAACCTCGACCCGTTTGCCGTCGCGCCCCGAAACTGTTGTGTGGATCGAGCGATAACCGTTCGATTTCGGCTGGCTGATATAGTCCTTGAATCGCCCTGGCACCGCGCGCCAGCGCTGGTGGATGGCACCGAGTGTGCGATAGCAGTCTTCTTCGGTCTGGGTGATGATGCGGAACCCGTAGATGTCGGACAAACGTGAGAAACCCTGATCCTTTTCCTGCATCTTGCGCCAGATCGAATAGGGTTTCTTGGCACGGCCAAAGACTTCGGCTTCAATGCCCGCCTTTTCCAATTCGTGCCGCATGTCGCCGGTAATGCGATGGATCACGTCGCCGGTTTCGCGTTGCAGAGTGATAAAGCGGCGGATGATCGACTGGCGGCCTTCGGGGTTTAGGACGCGGAAGGCAAGGTCTTCGAGTTCCTCGCGCATCCATTGCATCCCCATCCGGCCCGCAAGCGGCGCGTAAATATCCATTGTCTCACGCGCTTTTTGCACCTGCTTTTCAGGGCGCATCGCCTTGATCGTGCGCATGTTGTGCAGACGGTCGGCGAGCTTGACCAGAATAACTCGAAGATCCTTGGACATGGCCATGAACAGCTTGCGGAAATTCTCGGCCTGTTTGGTCTCACGGCTGGACAGCTGCAGGTTGGTCAGCTTGGTGACGCCATCGACCAGCTTGGCGACCTCATCCCCGAACAGTTCGGTAACCTTGCCATAACTGGCTTTGGTGTCTTCGATCGTGTCGTGCAACAGGGCCGTTATAATGGTCGCATCATCCAGACGCTGTTCGGTCAGGATGGCGGCAACGGCAACGGGATGAGAGAAATAGGGCTCGCCGGAATGGCGGAACTGGCCTTCATGCATCTGTTGGCCAAATTCATAGGCCCTTTCGATGCGGTCGGCATTTGTCTTGGGATTGTAATTGCGGACCAGCGCAATCAGGTCTTCTTCTGAAATCATCCGGTCCGCACCTTTGTCGCTTGGGTTACCCCTGGCCCTGGGCCTCCATCAGAGCGCGCAGGAGCTTTTCTTCCGACATGTCGTCATCCGCAGGCTTGTCAGATTCCGCACCCATCAGCAGGGCCATCTGATCTTCTTCGGGCTCATCAACCTCGATCTGGGTCTGGTTGGCTTCGATCAGACGCTCGCGCAGCTCATCAGCGCTTTGGGTTTCGTCGGCGATTTCGCGTAGCGAGACGACAGGGTTCTTGTCGTTATCGCGGTCAACGGTGATCGGGCCACCAGCAGAAATCTCGCGTGCCCGGTGGGCTGCAAGCATCACCAGTTCGAACCGGTTCGGGACCTTGTCTACACAATCTTCGACCGTAACGCGGGCCATGGGGCGCTCTCCGTAAATGAATCCGTGGCAGGAAGGGGTTTATCTAAGCGCGAATCCCCGCCTTGACAAGCAAGAAATGCCGCAAATGCGAGGATCACAGAGGCTTGACCTCTGCCACCTCATCGGGCGGCAAGGCTGCAACCATCTGCGTCACTGTCCGGTCCAGAACGGGATGGCGCCAATCGGGGGCGACATCCATCATGGGAACAAGCACAAAAGCGCGGTCCTGCAAGCGCGGATGGGGCAGGATAAGGTGTTCCGGCGCAGATTTGGTTTGATCTTCGGGGGGAAGGGTCAGCCAGCGCTGAAATTCGGCGTTATCCGGCAGCACAAGTTCATCCCAACAGACCAGATCGAGGTCCAGAGTGCGCATGCCCCAACGCTGTTCACGGGCGCGCTCAAAATCATGTTCGATGCGGTGCAGCAGGTCCAGAACACCCTGTGGCGTGAGGTCCGATTCGATCAAAACCGCTGCGTTGACATAGTCCGGCCCTGCCCCTGCCGGAAAGCATGGGGTGGCAAAAAACTGGCTTGTCTTGCGAATCACCAAGCCCGCCTCGGCCATCGCGATCAGCGACCGCTCAAGTGTCACCTTGGGCCCACAACCTCTCAGACTGAGATTTGCCCCTAGGGCAATGACCGCTTTTGACAAGGTTTTGTCCACTTCAGACCCCATATTCGGACCAGAGAATACTTGCGATAAAGCCTAAAACACCTATTTTAAGGACACCATTGCACTGACCTATTACTTTATCACTCACGGAGCTCACGGTGCGGTGGCTTATACCGGAAGGACCATTTTATGTTTTACAAGGACGAACGGCTAGCGCTGTTCATCGACGGCTCGAATCTTTATGCAGCCGCCAAAGCACTGGGGTTTGACATCGACTACAAGTTGCTGCGTCAGGAATTTATGCGCAGAGGCAAACTGCTTAGAGCTTTCTACTACACAGCGCTACTGGAAAATGACGAGTATTCCCCGATCCGGCCTCTGGTGGACTGGCTGCACTATAATGGCTTCACCATGGTCACCAAACCGGCCAAGGAATACACCGACAGCATGGGGCGTCGGAAGGTCAAGGGAAACATGGATATCGAGCTTACCGTCGATGCCATGGAACTGGCACCACGCGTTGATCATATCGTACTGTTTTCGGGCGATGGGGATTTCCGCCCGCTGATCGCAAGCCTGCAACGGCAGGGCGTACGTGTTTCCGTTGTTTCGACCATCCGTAGCCAGCCGCCGATGATCTCGGACGAACTGCGCCGCCAGGCCGATAACTTCATCGAGTTGGAGGATCTGCGCGACGTGATCGGCCGCCCTCCGCGCGAGATGCCGACTGAACCCCGCAGCGTCGCAGCTGCAGGCGGGCACTGACCCCACCAAACCCCACCACTCACCAATGGGGGTTGGCAAGAATATGCGCGGCCAGGGCCAGAAGCCCTGGCCGCGCGACTTTAAAGGTATAGGTGCTGAAAACACCCTTGTGCTAACAGCGATTCATGTCAGTGAAATGACGCAGTGCTGTCTGGACCATGGCAATGAAAAGACCTAGGTGTTCGGTCCAGGAGATCGCCGAATGACAAAGCCGCCGCTGACATTATATCTGGCCGCCCCGCGCGGGTTCTGCGCCGGTGTGGACCGTGCCATCAAGATTGTGGAAATGGCCCTTCAAAAATGGGGGGCGCCTGTCTATGTGCGCCATGAGATCGTTCACAACAAATTCGTCGTCGACGGTCTGCGCGCCAAGGGTGCCGTGTTTGTCGAGGAGCTGGACGAATGCCCTGATGATCGCCCCGTGATCTTCTCGGCCCACGGTGTACCCAAATCGGTACCCGCCACAGCAGCCCAGCGCGAGATGATATATGTCGACGCCACCTGCCCGCTTGTGTCCAAGGTGCATGTCGAAGCGCAGCGCCACGCGGATGCCGGGCTGCAGATGATCATGATTGGTCACAAGGGCCACCCCGAAACCATCGGCACCATGGGGCAACTGCCCGAGGGCGAGGTGCTGCTGGTTGAAACGGTCGAAGATGTGGCGCAGGTCGCTGTGCGTAACCCCGAAAAGCTGGCCTTTGTCACCCAGACAACCCTATCGGTGGATGACACCAAGGACATTATTGCCGCGCTTGAGGCCCGCTTCCCCGCCATCGTCGGGCCGCACAAGGAAGACATTTGTTATGCCACCACCAACCGGCAGGAAGCGGTGAAAGCCGTCGCTCCGAAAGCCGATGCCTTGCTGGTGGTGGGTGCGCCGAACTCATCGAATTCACGTCGTCTGGTCGAGGTCGCCTCGCGCGCCGGATGCAGTTATGCGCAGCTGGTGCAGCGCGCGACCGAGATCGACTGGCGTGCGCTGGAAGGAATTTCCAGCATTGCGGTTAGCGCCGGGGCATCCGCGCCCGAGGTGCTGGTGAACGAGGTGATCGATGCATTCCGCGACCACTACGATGTCACCGTCGAGCTGGTCGAAACCGCTGTCGAGAATGTCGAGTTCAAAGTTCCCCGCGTATTGCGGGAACCAGCATGAGCGGCATCCCCCGCGCGCCGTTATTCCTTGGTTTGACTGGGCTGATCCCGTTTGTCTGGGGCGCGCTGACTTATCTGAACGGTGATTTGAACGATTGGGGTCGGCAGACGCTGGGGTCGCGCTTCGTGGGGCCGTATATTCAGCTATTCTATGGCTCGGTGATCCTGAGTTTCATGTCGGGCGTGCTGTGGGGCTTCGCCACCAAAACCTCAGGCAGCAAAGCTGCGGCCTGTTACACTTTGTCGGTGTTGCCTGCACTTTGGGCATTTTTCACGACCGGCGGCGGTCCGGTGAATGCGGGCACCAACCTGATGTATGGGTTTGCGGGCTTGCTTTTGCTGGACGCCATGTTCTCATATTGGCGGTTGACCCCGGTCTGGTGGATGCGGCTGCGCGTCCTGCTAACCGCTGTCGTGCTGACCTGTCTTGCTGTGGGAGTTTACCTGTGAGTGATGAACGGACCATCAAGGCCTACACGGATCGCGTTGCGGATTACCTAAGGATCCCCCTGCCCGCCGAGCAGCTAGAGGCGCGTCAGGCTTTTGTAGATGCGGTCCGCGAGGGTGGATATGTGCTGGATCTGGGCTCGGGTCCCGGATCAGACAGCGCGTTTCTGATGCGGCAAGGGCTGAAGGTACGGGCGCTGGATGCAACCCCTGCCTTTGTTGAACATGCGCGGAGCAACGGTGTTGACGCCCACCTTGGCACCTTCGAAGACGTCACCGAGGTGGCAGAGTATGACGGCGTCTATGCCAGTTTCTGCCTGCTGCACGCCCCGCGCGTCGATTTCCCGCGTCATCTGGACGCGATCCACACCGCACTGAAGCCGGGCGGGCAGCTGTTTCTGGGAATGAAGCTGGGCACGGGCGAGCATCGCGATGATTTGGACCGTTACTATACCTATTATTCAGAGACCCAGATCAAGGACGCCCTGACCTCGGCAGGTTTCACCATTGATCGTACCGTGCAAGGAATGGGGAAGGGTTTGGCCGGGTCTTACGACGGGTTCATTCTGGTATTCGCTCATGCCTGATCTCTTTGCCTATACCGATGGTGCCTGTTCCGGAAATCCCGGCCCCGGCGGCTGGGGCGTACTGCTGCGCGCGATGGATGGCGAGACCATCCTGAAAGAACGCGAGCTGAGCGGAGGCGAAGCCGAGACAACCAACAACCGGATGGAACTGCTGGCTGCAATCAGTGCTTTGGAGACGCTGGAGCGGCCCTCGAAGCTGACTATCGTCACCGACAGCGCTTATGTGAAGAACGGCGTTACGGGATGGATTTTCGGGTGGAAGCGGAACGGCTGGAAGACGTCGAACAAGAAGCCGGTCAAAAATGTCGATCTGTGGCAGCGGCTGGATGAGGCGCAAGAGCGGCATCAGGTGACATGGGAATGGGTCAAGGGTCATGCGGGCCATCCCGAAAATGAACGCGCGGATGAGTTGGCACGCGCCGGCATGGCCCCGTTCAAACCTAAGAAGGCGCAGGCGTGAGCGGGCTTGCCCTGCTGGATTACGCCTCGGTTTTGGTCTTTGCGCTGACCGGTGCGCTGGTGGCCAGCCGAGCGCAGCTTGATCTGGTCGGGTTTGCCTTCATCGCATGTCTGACGGCAGTGGGCGGTGGTACCGTACGCGACTTGCTGCTGGACCGACATCCGATCTTCTGGGTCGGTCAGCCCGCTTATATCCTGATCGCTTGCGGCGCTGCGGTGCTGGTGTTTTTTACCGCTCATCTGGTCGAAAGCCGGTATAATTGGCTGGTCTGGTTGGACAGTTTCGCCCTGTCCATCGCGGTCGCTGCTGGCACGGGTGCAGCGTTGTCACTGGATCAATCCGGTATAATCGTAGTGCTGATGGGGGTGACCACGGGCTGTTTGGGCGGCTTGATGCGTGACGTGGTGTGCAACGAGGTGCCGCTGGTACTGAAACAGGGTGAGCTTTATGTATCCTGCGCCTTTATCGGAGCCTTGACCGCTGTGTTTGCCACCCGCCTCGGGCTGGAAGGCCTGCTGGCATTGGGCTTATGTGCATTGATTTGCTGGGCGTTGCGCGCCGGATCTCTGCTGTTCGGTTGGCAGTTGCCGGTTTACAAGGCCCGACCGCCTCGGCAATAGGGTAGAAACGGACAAGAGATCGCGATGACCTACAGACTTTCGTTTCTGGCCACGGCACTGCTGCTAACGGCATGTGCAGAGCAATACGCCCCGGTCAGCTTCACGGCAGTGGGCAATCAGATCGTCGCGTCCGGAACGATCGACCATACAACGCTCAGCGCGTTTGAAGAAGTGATGGACGAGAACCCCGAGATTAAGACGCTGGTGCTGCAAAATATCGAAGGTTCGGTCGATGATGACTCGAATGTGGTCTTCAGTCGCGTAGTGCGTGAGGAAGGGTTCGACACGGTGGTTCCGTCAAACGGGCTGGTGGCCTCGGGCGGCACCGATTTGTTTCTAGCGGGTAACCGACGCGTGCTGGAACCCGGCGCCTGCGTGGGGGTCCACAGCTGGGGCGGCGGCGGCTATGTCGCTGCGGAGCTACCCGAAGATCACCCCGAGCATGACCGGTATTTGAACTATTTCGAAGATATCGGCGTCGATCCCGACTTCTACTGGTTCACGCTGGATGCAGCATCCGAGGAAGAGATGCACTGGATGACGGCGTCCGAGGCGAACCGGTTCGACATGACTACACGGTCCGCCCCTCGCCTTGGCACTGCCGCAATCTGCGACGAACGTTAGCGACTGAGCAGCCGCGCGCCGATTTCCTTGACGAATTTCGCCGCCACCATGGCGGTCATGCCATAGGGATCGCGATGCGGGTTCAGCTCGACAATGTCCGCGCCAATCAACTGGCCCTTGAACCGGTAGATCAGGTCGATCACCTCACGCGTGCTGAGGCCACCGGGTTCGTGATGCGACACCCCGGGGGCAAAGGCGGGGTCCAGCGCGTCAAGGTCCAGTGACAGATAGACCGGGCCGTCAAAGCTGATCTCAAGATCGGGGCTCCAGTTGCGCATGTCGATCACCTCGACCCCGAACTTGTCGGCCTGTTCCTGTTGGTGCTTGTTCATGGTGCGGATCCCGACCTGAACGAGGCGACTGATCTTGCCGGTTTCCATCACGCGGGCAAACGGACAGCCATGACCCAGCGGGCCGATCTGCTGACTGTCATAGAGGTCGGGATGTGAGTCGATATGCAGGATATTCAGCCCCTCATACCGGTCCGCATGCGCCTTGATCAGCGGAAAGGCCACCGAGTGATCACCGCCCAATGACAGCAGCCGTGCGCCGGTTTCAATCCGGGCGGCGGCCCCTGCCTCGATCCGGTCGATGGGTTCCTGCCCCATCATCTCGAACACATCCAGATCGCCGGTGTCTTTGAAGCGGTCGGTTGCGCCCAGATCGGTGCCATCCTCGGCGGTCAGGTTGGCCGCGCCGGAATGCAACGCCTCGCGGATGCGACCCGGCGCAAAGGCGGGGCCTTGCAGGAATGAGGAATGCAGGTCCAACGGTACGCCCATCAGCGCGACGTCTCCGGCGGTCAGATCATGCGACATGAGAGGCCTTTCAACAAAGAATTGACGGGACATTGGTCGCAGATCACGGTCGGGTCAAGCGATCAGCGGCGGATATATGTCTGCCAGATCCAGATCACCAAGAGCGCCCCCAGAACGGCGCCGATAAACCCTGAGAGCCAGCCCATCACAGTGATGAGCGTGCGCAGCACCAAACCGCCCACCAAAGCGCCGACAATGCCGATCAGCATGGTGGTTGGAATATCGGCCTCGATCCGCATTAGGCGGGTGGCGAGGAAACCTGCAGCGGCTCCGACGATGATCAGGGCGATGATCGGCATATCATTTCCTCCAATGCGTGGGCACGATGATCAGCGCACCGATCGAGGACAGCACCGCGTCCAACCCCGGCGGGCCAAAGCTGATGCCGAACATGATGCGCACGAAATAGAACAGGAAAGCACCACCCACGCAGATGATGATCGACTGCAGATAGCCGTTATGGGTAAAGCCAGTCTGTTCAGACAGATAGCCTACGATCCCGGCAATCACGACCGTGCCCATCATGATCATGATCATATACGCCTACTCCGATGACAGGCGGGTCCCGGCCGGCATGGGCCATCCCCGCAGAAAAGTTTCCCTATCCTGCGCGCCCTTGCCTGCCCGTTGCAAGCGCAGCAGCTCAACCGCGCCTTCGCCGCAAGCCACGCGCAGGTGGTCGTCCAGCACCTCGCCCGGAGTGCCCCGTCCTTCGGCCAGCCGCGAAGCCAGTAGTTTGATCCGGTGACCCTCGACCTCGGTCCATGCGCCGGGGAACGGGGAGAGACCGCGGATTTTTCTATCGACTTCGGACGCGAGGGCCGACCAATCGATCCGCGCCTCGGATTTGTCGATCTTGGCGGCGTAGGTTACGCCGACCTCGGGCTGCGGTTCGGGGGTCAGGCTCGGCAGCGTGTTCAGCGCCTCAACGATCAGCGCCGCACCCATGCCCGACAGGCGGTCATGGAGTTCCGCCGTGGTTTCCTCAATCCCGATCTCGGTGGCCTCGCGCAGCAGAACGGGGCCTGTATCCAACCCGGCCTCCATCTGCATGATACAAACACCGGTTTGCACATCGCCTGCCATGATCGCGCGGTGGATCGGGGCGGCCCCGCGCCAGCGGGGCAGCATGCTGGCGTGGATGTTCAGGCAGCCATGGGTCGGCGCGTCCAGAATGGGTTGTGGCAGGATCAGGCCATAAGCGACGACGACCGCGATATCGGCGTTCAGCGCGGCAAAGCTGGCCTGTTCTTCGGGCGATTTCAGCGAGGTGGGGTGGCGAACGTCTAAGCCCAGCGCCAAGGCACGCGCGTGCACCGGGGTTGGACGGTCTTTTTTACCGCGACCGGCGGGGCGTGGCGGTTGGCAATAGACGGCGGCGATTTCGTGTTCGGCACGGACCAGCGCATCCAGCACCGGCACCGAGAAATCTGGCGTTCCCATGAAGATGATACGCATCCGTCCCTCCGTAGGATGGGGTTTCACCCCATCTTCTGTGCTTTGCGCAGCAGCATGTCGCGTTTGACCTTGCTGAGCCGGTCGAAATACATCCGCCCGTTCAGGTGGTCGATCTGATGCTGCACGCTGGTGGCTTCGATGCCGACAAAATCACGGCGGTCGATCTGGCCCTGTTCGTTGAGAAATTTCACGGTCACTGCGCGCGGGCGCTTCACCTTGGCAGACACGCCGGGCAAGTTCGGGCTGGCCTCGTCATGTTCACGCAGCTCAACCGAGCTGTGCAGAATCTCGGGGTTGGCCAGTCGCACAGCTTTGCCCCGCTGGGTCGAGCCATCCACGACAGCCAGCCGCAGCATCACTCCGATCTGCGGCGCAGCGAGGCCAACGCCCGGCATCGCCTCCATCGTATCGATCATGTCATCCCAGATGGTGCGGATGTCGTCGGTGATCTCGGGGACGTCCTCGGCCTTGGTGCGCAGACGTTTGTCGGGCCATGGCAGGCAGGTCCGCACCGTCATGTGCGGGCCTTTTCGCGCTTGAGCTTTTGCATCTTACGCGTGATCATCTGACGCTTGAGCGGTTTGAGATAGTCGATGAACAGCTTACCGTTCAGATGGTCGATCTCATGCTGCACACAAGTCGCCCAGAGATCATCAAAGGTTTCCTGCTGCAGATTACCGTCACGGTCCAGCCAGGTGACATCAACCGTCTTCGGGCGCGTGACTTCGGCATATTGCTCAGGGATCGACAGGCAGCCTTCTTCGTAGACGTTGGTCTCATCCGAGGAGGCGATGACCTCGGGGTTGAACATCACCAGTGGGCGTGGGGCCTCACCTTCTTCTTTGACGCAGTCCACCACGATCAGCCGGTCGAGCACACCGATCTGCGGCGCAGCAAGGCCAATACCGGGCGCGTCATACATCGTCTCCAGCATGTCATCGGCCAGTTTGCGCAGATCATCGGTGATGTCAGCCACCGGCGCGCAGACCTTTTTCAGGCGGGGATCGGGATGGATCAGGATATTGCGTTTCATGGGGCTGATTTAGGCCATCGCGCCCGCCTCCGCAACGGCCCCCTTGCACCTTATGGATTTGTGGTTAGCTTTCGCCTCGACAGATGGAGATGACATGACTTTCAACGACCTGATCGACCGCCGGGGCACCAACTCTTCAAAATGGGACAAGATGGAGCAGCTTTACGGTGTCGCCCCCGAGGATGGGCTGGCCATGTGGACGGCTGATTCCGACTATGCCACGGCCCCTTGCGTGATCGAGGCGGTGCGGGAAGCGGCCGATCATGGCGCGTTTGGATATTCATGGATGCACCCGGATTATCTGAACGCGATCCAGTGGTGGATGAAGACTCGCCATGGCTGGGAGATCGACACCGATTGGATTCTGACCTCGCAAGGGTTGGGCAATGCGATTGCCCTGTGTCTGGATGTTTGGAGTGAACCGGGAGATGGCGTCGTGATCTTCACACCCGTCTACCATGAGTTTGCCCATAAGGTGAACAAATCCGGCCGCCGCGTGGTGGAATGCCCGCTGGTACGCGATGGCGACAGCTATAGGCTTGATCTGGACGATGCGCAGTCGCGGTTGGACGGATCAGAAAAGCTGCTGCTGTGGTGCTCGCCGCAGAACCCGTCAGGTCGGGTCTGGACGCCGGATGAACTGCGCGCTGTAGCGGCGTTTGCGGAGCGCAACGGGCTGATCCTTGTGTCGGACGAGATTCACCATGATCTGGTTTATCCGGGCAACACCTTCGTACCGATGGATACGGCCGCCCCTGATGCGCGCCCGTGGACGGTGACACTGACCGCGGCGTCGAAAACATTCAACATCGCCGGTCAGCGTACCGGCAACATGATCATTCCCGACGCCAAGCTGCGGGCCGAGATGCGGCACCGGATCACCACGCTGGACTATGACCCCAGTGCGTTGGGTGTGGCGATGATCACTGCCGCCTATTCGCCGGAAGGTGCAAAATGGGTCGATGAACAAATTGCCCACCTGGACGCGAACCGGAAGCTGTTTGATGCTGCCATCGCCGAGATACCGGGCCTGTGGTCGATGCCTCTGCAGGCGACCTATCTGGCATGGGTCGATTTTTCGGGCACGGGTATGAGCCACGATGAGTTTGTCCGCCGCCTACGCGAAGATGCGCGGATCGCGACATCCTCAGGCCCCGGTTTTGGCACCGGTGGAGAAACCTTCGAGCGCTTCAATCTGGCCACCCAACGCGAGCGGGTTGAAGAAGCCTGTGCGCGATTGAAGGCAGCCTTTGGCGATTTACAATGAACCCCGTTCAAAAAAACGGAGGCACGTCATGCCCAACCACCTTTTTACGCTTCCGGACATCCCAAGCATCCCGGTGCAGGGGGAACAGGCGACCTATCCGATCGGGCGGATTTTTTGCGTCGGCCGCAACTATGCCGCCCACGCTGCCGAGATGGGGCATGAGGTGGATCGTCAGGCGCCGTTTTACTTCACCAAATCCGCGCCCAACGCGGTTTTGACCGGAGCGCATGTGCCGTATCCGGCAGGCACCGAGGATTATCATCACGAAATGGAACTGGCCGTTGCAATCGGCAAACCGGTTTTTCGGGCCACAGCCACTGAGGCCCGCAACGCGATTTTTGGCTATGGCTGTGCGCTGGACATGACGCGCCGCGACCTGCAGATCCGCGAGCGCAACAAGCAGCGCCCCTGGGATCTGGGCAAGGATGTGGAAAACGGCGCGGTCTTCGCTCCGCTGACCCGCGCCGATGACTGGAGCCCATCTGATGACAAGCGCATCTATCTGAGCGTCAATGAGCGGGTCGCACAAGACGCCACATTGTCTGAGCTGGTCTGGAAGATCGATGAACTGATCTCCCATCTATCGGGTTTCTACCATTTGCGCCCCGGCGATCTGATCCTGACCGGCACACCCGCCGGGGTCGGGCCTGTGGTCGCCGGAGACAGAATTGAAGGCGGCATCGATGGTTTGGCTCCTGTGCACCTGACCCTGACGGCCTCCGACTAAACCGTCCGGCCTGATCCCTGAGAATCTTGAGGCCCCATTACCGCCCGAGCGCCGGTGGCGCGTCGGTGCCAAAGATCAATCGGTGCGCGCGTCAGTCGCGGTTTTCAAGCAATGCGATCGGTGCATCCGGGGCGCGGTAGAAATCCAGTGGAGCCTTGTCCGTCGCCACAGTGTTACGCTTGAACTCATAGCGCATTTCACCCACCGCTTCTTCGTCTGCGATTATCAGGCACTGATACATGTGGTTGGCACCGTCATAGATATCGACGAGCCCACGCAGGCGCGGCGTGGTTTCGGCCTCGACGGTGAAACCATCCTTCCACAATGTCAAAATTTTGAAGCTATTGTCGCCAACCTCCACCCGCAAACGGCTGGATTTCTTGAGGGTAGCGATTCGGGCCGCATCCAATTCGGCGCGAATTTCCTTGGAAACATAGGTACTCATAATAAACTTCCCCCCTTAACACTCATTAGTCTGACGCGATTCCTGTAAAAATCCAGTGAACGGCGTCACATAAGTTTTGGCATTGCGGTTCTGGTGCCCAGACACCGCACCCCACCTGTGCGCGCATGCAGGCCTGATGCGCGCCCGGTGAAATAGGATCGTGACGCAAGACGGCCTATCTTTGACCCAATCGCAATGCGAAAGGAATAACGATGGGCCTGCTTGTCGACGGCGAATGGCATGACACCTGGTATGACACCAAATCCACAGGCGGGGCGTTCAAACGCTCGGCCGCACAGTTTCGCAACTGGATCACCGCCGATGGCGCGCCCGGCCCCTCGGGGCGCGGCGGGTTCGAGGCGGAATCGGGGCGCTATCACCTTTATGTCTCGCACGCCTGCCCTTGGGCGCACCGCACACTGATCTTTCGTGAGTTGAAAGGGCTGAGCGACCACATCTCGGTCTCGGTCGTGCATCCGGATATGCTGGATAAAGGTTGGACCTTTGAGACCGACGACCATGGCGCGACCGGCGACAAACTGTTCGGATCAGAATTTGCCCATCAAATCTACACCCGTGCCGACCCTCACTATTCGGGCCGCGTTACGGTTCCGATCCTGTGGGACAAAGTTGAGAAAACGATCGTGTCGAACGAAAGCTCGGAAATCATCCGCATGTTCAACTCGGCTTTCAACGGGATCACCGGCAACACAGACGACTACTGGCCCGAGGCAATGCGGGACGAGATCGAAGAGGTCAACGCGCGCATCTATTCCGATGTCAATAACGGGGTCTACAAATCCGGCTTTGCCACCTCGCAAGAAGCTTATGACGCCGCGGTTGGCCCTCTGTTCGACACGCTGGACTGGCTTGAGGATCGTCTGGCCCGGAACCGCTATCTTATGGGTGACCGCGTGACCGAGGCCGACTGGCGCCTGTTCACCACATTGATCCGGTTCGACCCGGTTTATCATTTACATTTCAAGTGCAACAAGCGTCGGTTGGTGGACTACCCGAACCTCTGGGCCTTTACGCGGGAGCTATATCAATGGCCCGGCGTGGCGCAGACAGTGAACATGAACCACATCGTGCGCCACTATCACTTCAGCCATGACAGCATCAATCCGCACCGAATTATTCCAGTGAATCCAACGTTGGACTATTCAGAACCTCATGGGCGGGATCAGCGCCCCGCCGCGTAGTGTTCGACCATGGCCGCCAGATCCTCGGGCGGGGTCGAGCTTTGGACATAAGCGCAGGCATTGGCGCTGTGGGCAAAGATTGACCCGTCCGAGAAGAAGGTAGTGTTGGTGACGAAGATCACCCGAGCCTCGGGCCTGCGATAGCTTGCGAAATCGGCAACCGCCAAGGCGCTGCCGGTTTCCAGAACCAGATCCAACACGATGATATCGAAGGCAGTGCCATAGAGCGCGAGGATCGCGGCCTCTTGCGTTTCGACCAGCGTGACTTCGGCCTCCTGCCTTTGCAGATGCCGCTGCCAGACCCGACCTAGATCGGGGTTACTCTCAACAATCAGTACTTTCATTTGCAACAACCTCGGCACGTGATATGGGTGAGTGGTGCCGACCCCTGTTGTCCGTGATCACGCGATTTCCTTAACAAAGTGTTAACAAGGCCCGCACAGCGCCGTGATCGGGCGGATTCGCTTGTAAGAACGGCAAAAATCCGCTTGAAGCATGAGAAATAGGCGATTCCGGCTGGGGCAGATGGTTGGACAGGATGACAGATTGAACCCTCGGGCTGCGCGCGATCATGGCGGAGGGCTGGATGGCGCGATGACGCGGTTTGGGGGCACGCGCGCAGACTGGATCGATCTGTCCACGGGGATCAATCCGCATGCTTATGAGGTCTCGGGCCTGCAGCCTCCGGACTGGATGGAACTGCCGGATCATGGCGCGTTCGAACGCCTCTCGGACGCGGCGCGGGTGTTTTGGAACGTGCCTGATGGGGCCGAGATTCTGCCATCGCCTGGTGCCTCTGCGGTGATTGCCCGCGTGCCCGCGCTGACCAAAGCCGGCCGCGTGCAGATCACGATGCCCACCTATAACGAACATGCCGCTGCATTCACCGCTCAGGGTTGGACGGTGCACGAGAGCGGCCCGGCTCAGGCACGTGTCATCGTAAACCCCAACAATCCTGATGGGCGCATCTGGCAGGACGCGGATGTCGACGCGCCGCTGACGGTGATCGATGAAAGCTTCTGCGACGTAACGCCCGAAGCCTCGCTGATTCATCTGGCCCAGCGGCCCGGCATCGTGGTGCTGAAGAGCTTTGGCAAATTTTGGGGGTTGGCCGGGTTGCGACTGGGTTTTGCAATCGGCCATCCCGATCTGATTGCACGATTGAACGACCTGACCGGACCATGGGCCGTATCCGGCCCGGCACTGCGGGTCGGCGCGCAAGCGTTGCACGATGTAAAATGGGCTGATGAAACTCGCATGCGTCTGGCAAATGAAGCAACACGGTTGGATCAGCTTTTAACGTCCAAAGGTGCGCGGCTGATTGGCGGCACCAGCCTGTTCCGCCTCTACGACGTTGATGACGCGACCGCCTGGCAAGACCGATTGGCGCGGGCGCATATCTGGAGCCGAATTTTCCCCTATTCCCGGACCTACCTGCGCCTTGGATTACCGCCAGCAGATGGTTGGGCCCGGTTGGAAGCAGCGCTGTGAGCACCGCGTTCCTATTGGTCTGCGCTGTGTGTCTGGACGCAGCATTGGGTGAGCCGGATTGGCTGTGGTCGCGGATTCGCCACCCTGCCGTACTGATGGGCAACGCGATTGGCTGGCTGGACAACCGGCTGAACCATGGGGCGTATCGCCGCCTCAAAGGGGTTGCGACGGTGCTCATCCTGGTTGCGGTGGCACTCATCCTTGGCCGGTTGCTGGAGCTGCTTGGTCCGATCGTCGAGATCGTGGTCTGCGCCATCCTTCTGGCCCAGAAATCCCTGATCACCCATGTTCGCGCAGTTGGCGAAGGCCTGTTGACCTCGCTTGCCGAAGGGCGCGCGCAGGTCGCCATGATTGTCTCGCGCGATACGCGAGATATGACCGAGGCGCAGGTGGCGCGCTCGGCCATCGAAAGCGCCGCCGAAAACCTGAGCGACGGGGTGATTGCCCCAGCCTTCTGGTTTCTGGTCGCAGGTCTGCCGGGGCTGCTGGTTTACAAGGTCGTCAACACCGCCGACAGTATGATCGGTTATCGCAACGACAAATACCGCGCCTTCGGCTGGGCAGCGGCGCGGCTGGATGATGTGCTGAACCTTGTCCCAGCACGCCTGACCTTCGTAATGATCGTCGCGCTGTCCAGCCAATGGTCGCTCTGGGGAGAGATGGTTGAGGATGCACGCCGCCATATCTCACCCAACGCAGGCTGGCCCGAGGCCGCGATGGCACGTGCGCTTGATATCGCACTGGCCGGACCGCGCAGCTATGATGGCCAGATGCGGGATCTTGCTTGGGTGAACGGGAATGCGCGGCAGAATATCGACGCGGCGGAGGTTTTTCGCGCATCAGACATGCTCTGGCAGGTATGGGGGCTTGCGCTTGGGCTCGTGTCGGTGTGGGTTGGGTTCAACTTCATATTCTGACGGATCAGCCTTATGCGTTTCCTTTCCGGCCTTATTGCCGCCGCCCTCTTCGCCTCGCCTGCACTCGCCCAATGCGGCGGTGGGTTCAATACCTTCGTCAAAGGGCTGAAAGCCGAAGCCATTCAGCAGGGTTACGACAAATCCACCGTCAACAGCTTTTTCAAGGGCGTGCAGCAGGACGGAGCCGTTCTGAAAGCCGACCGCGCGCAGGGCGTATTCCAGAAACCATTCATCGACTTCTCGCGGCGCCTGATTTCACAGAACCGGATCGACCGGGGCAAGGCCATGTCGGGCAAATACGACGCGGTGTTTGACCGGATTGAGCAGGAATACGGCATTTCGCGCGGTGTGCTACTGGCATTTTGGGCGTTCGAGACCGACTACGGGTCCTTTCAGGGCGATTTCAACACCCGCAACGCGCTGGTGACGCTGGCCCACGACTGCCGCCGCCCCGAGTTGTTCCGCCCGCAGATTTTCGCCGCGATCGAGCTGTACAGCCAGGGCAATTTTGACCCCGCCCGCACCACCGGGGCTTGGGCCGGTGAAATCGGCATGGTCCAGATGCTGCCCCGCGACATTCTGGAAAACGGCGTGGATGGGGACGGAGACGGCAAGGTTTCGCTAAAAACCTCGGCACCGGATGCACTGATGTCCGGGGCCAAGATGCTGTCGCATCTTGGTTGGCAACCGGGTCAGCCATGGCTGCAAGAGGTCACCGTGCCCGCGCAGATGGACTGGTCTCTCTCTGGCCCCGGCAAGCCCCGCTCGGTGTCCGAATGGCAGGCGATGGGCGTGCAGGCGCGCAGTGGGTCTTTGGCAAATCTGCCTGCCTCGCTGATCCTGCCACAAGGGCATAAAGGACCCGCCTTTCTGGCTTACCCGAATTTCGATGTCTATTTCGAATGGAACCAGAGCTTCGTTTACGTCCTAACCGCCGCCTATTTCGGCACACGGCTGGAAGGCGCGCAGATCTACGACGCAGGCAACCCCGCGCCGGGGCTGACGGGCGCACAGATGAAGCAGTTGCAGAGCAAGCTACAGGCACGGGGTTATGATGTAGGCAAGATCGACGGCATCCTTGGGGCCGGAACCCGTGCGGCTGTGCAGGCTGAACAATTGCGTCTGGGTTTGCCAGCGGATGCGTGGCCAACGACACAGCTGCTGAAGCAGCTATAAGGGTCAGCGCCTAGGCAACCTTTGCAGGTTCACGTTTCACTGACGGATCAAACGCATGGATAGATACCAGCGAGCTTTCTGTGACGATGGCGGTATTGGGCTGTATTTCAACCCAGCCGTCACTGTCTGCATCAAGCGGTTCGGAAGATATCACTATCCCGTCTTCAGAGGTCCGGTAATGCAGACTGGGTGCATAACGATCAGACGCATAGCGCGCTGCAAATACACGGCTGCCATCTGACCAGCACGCAGCAAACCGCATATAAGGCAACGATCCGCATTGTCGGGACAACGCTTCCACCCGCCCCACGGCCCGTGCCATTGCGTCGATCGGATTTGAATCCAGACCTTCGCCTTGAGCAATCAAAAAGATCGCTTCACTTTCTGTCGCACCCATTCGGTGCCCGTATAAATGTGCCGGGATCATAGCATCGAGCTGCTGCCGGATTTGGTCATGCCCTCCAGCCTGGCCATTGTGCATGAAGCTCCATTTGCCAAATCCAAATGGGTGACAGTTGTTGCGCGAGGTCGCAGTGCCTGTCGACGCTCTTACATGGGCCAAAAACAGTCGTGATCGTGTGTGATGAGCCAGTTGTTTGAGATTTGCATCGGACCATGCGGGATGAGTGTCCTTGTAGAAACAGGGCGTTTCGCGATCAGAATACCAAGACAGTCCAAACCCGTCGGCATTGATTGGTGTCTTCCCGATCAACGCGTTGCGGCTTTGAATGACAAGCGATTGCTCTTGCTCCTGAATCAATTCATCCAGATATCGCGGCTCCCCAACCCAAGCCAAAAATCGGCACATTTGGCATCCCCATCAGTTTTTCGATCCAGGGCATTCTACAACTTGATTTGACGATGATTATCCCGTTTTCTTCCGTTTTTACTCAAAGCCTCTATCAAATTTACCAATTGATCGGGAATAACAGATCAATTACTCGCTCTGACCGGATAGCGATCGCCTTTCTCGTCGATCAGGATCAACCGCTCACCACTGCGGACATATAGGTCGCATCGACTGAACCCATTGCGATACGCGATGCAAACACTGCCGTCCCCGGCGATGGAATAGGTGCCAAAGGCGGATTCTCCGCTGGCATAGGTATAGGAATAGGCCCCTCCGGCCGAGTATTTGGACTGACCGTCATCATAGAATGTCAGAGTCTGGCCTGCCAAAGCCTCAAGCTCCTGCGGAGAAAGCGGCTGGTCTCCGGGTTTGGTGGCCCATTCGGCGGCCGCAAGTGGGGTGGCGCATAGCAGAAAAAAGATCAGTGATCGGGTCATACGCTACCCTAACCCGGCAAGCCGGGAATGGGTCATAACGTTGCGGTGATCGCTCAGGCGACCATCTGCTCGGCCTTTTTCAGATCGACCGAAACCAGTTGGCTGACACCCTGTTCCTGCATCGTCACACCGAACAGCCGATCCATCCGCGCCATGGTCACCGCGTGGTGGGTGATGATCAGGAAACGCGTATCGGTCTGGCGGCACATCTCGTCCAGCAAGTCGCAGAAGCGGGTGACGTTGGCATCGTCCAGCGGGGCGTCGACCTCATCCAGCACACAGATCGGGGCGGGGTTGGCAAGGAACACGCCAAAGATCAACGCCGTCGCGGTCAGGGTCTGTTCGCCGCCCGAAAGCAGGCTGAGAGTCGAGAGCTTTTTGCCCGGCGGCTGGCACATGATCTCAAGGCCCGCATCCAGCGGATCGTCGCTTTCGACCATGACCAGATTGGCCTCACCGCCACCAAACAGGTGCTTGAACAGCATGGCGAAGTTGGAATTCACCTGCTCGAACGCGGTCAGCAAGCGTTCGCGACCCTCGCGGTTGAGGCTGGCGATGCCGCTGCGCAGGGCCTTGATCGCCTCCTCCAGATCGGCCTTTTCGCCGTTCAGCGTGTCGAATTCTTCCTGAACTTCTTTGCTGTCCTCTTCAGCCCGTAGGTTCACTGCGCCCATGGCGTCGCGCTGACGCTTGTGGCGGTTCACTTCGGCTTCAAGTGCGTCGGCGGCGGGCATCTGGTCAGGGTTCACGTCCAGTTGGTTCAGCAGCTGGTTCGGCGTCAGTTGCTGATCCTCGGCAATGCGTTCTGCTGCGGCGACTACGCTTTCCTTGGCGGCGTCGCAACGCGCCTCAGCCGCCGCGCGGCTTTCGCGCGCCTCCGAGGCCAGACGTTCGGCTTCGCGCTCGGCAAGAACCACCTCGCGCTGCTGGGTCTCGGCCTCGGCCAACTTGTCGGCGGCTTCGGCGCGCCGAGACTCAGCGGTTTCGATCAGCTCGTTCAGTTCTTCCCGTGCCTCGGCGATTTCGCTGGGGGCCGCCATCGCCTCGGTCAGTTCTTCTTCCGAGCTTTCCTTGCGTTCGGCCAGTTCCGATATCCGCTTTTCCGCCGTTTCCAGACGATGCCGCCAACCGCTGAGGTCCTTAGTCACCTCCTGCGTGCGCCGGGTGCGCGCCTCGCCCTCGCGGCGCAATTCATCATGCGTTGAGCGGTGGGTCAGCATGGTGATCCGCGCCGCCTCGACAGTCTGCTTGATGTCCTCGACCTGCGCGCGGGCGCTGTCGAGATCGCCCAGGCCAGTCAACGCGCCTTCAGCCTCACGCAGTTGTGCGCGGGCGGACATGGCGTCTTCCTTATGACGGTCGACCGCGAGTGTCAGTGTTTCCAGCTTGCCCTGCGCCAGATTTCGATCCGCCTCAGCCCGGCTGAGCATCCGCGCGGTTTCCGCCATGCGCTGATCCGCGGCACGGCGGGCCTCGCGGGCGCGGCGGTCGGCTTCGGTGACGTCGGCCAGTTGCTGCGACAGCGCTTCATGCGCGGCGCGCGCGCCGTCGGCTTGTGCCTCGGTGCGTGTCAGTTCCTGTTTCAGCGCTTCCAGCTTGTTGAGCTGTTCCAGTCGCAGGGCGGCAGCGCTTGGTGCATCCTCGGCCCAGGCGCGGAATCCGTCCCAGCGCCACAAATCTCCCGAGCGTGAGACCAAGCGTTGACCCGGTTTCAACGACGCCTGCAGGCGCGCGCCCTGATCCGCATCGACCAGACCGATCTGCGCAATACGGCGACTTAGGCGGTCGGGGCCGGACACATGCAACGCCAGCGGCTCGGCCCCGTCGGGCAAGGGCTGGTCGCTGTCATAGCCCGCTACCTGCACCCAACCTGAAGGTCCGTCGCCCTCGACCAACGGTGCACGCAGGTCATCCGCCAGCGCAGCCCCCAATGCCTTTTCAAAGCCCGTTGCCACCCGCAGCATGTCGAGCACTTGCCCACCCTCAGCCGTGTCGCGTTCGACCAGCTTGGCCAGCGCGGTGGTCTCGGCCCTTATCGCGCCCAGTTCACCCTCGGCCTCGGAGCGTTTGGCGCGCGCCTCGGCCTCACGCGCCTGTGTATCGTTGCGCAGCTCGTCGGCGGCGGCCAGTGCTTCTTCCGCTGCCTCAGCAGCTTCGCGGGCTTCTTCCTCACCCTCTTGCGCGGTCTCGAACGCCTCGCTGGCACGGGAAAGGGCATTGCGCGCCTCGTCCACGGCGGCGCGGGCCTTTTCTTCCTCGCCCTCGGAACGAACCAGTGTCTTGCGGCTGTCTTCAACCAGTCGTTGCGCCGATTGGTGGCGAGCCACCAGACGGGCCATGTCTTCGGTTTCCTGCGACAGGTGATCTTCGCGATCCTGCAACACCGACGCGGCCTCGCGCGCAACTTCAGCAGCTTCAGCGACCTTTTCGTCATAGCCATCGGCGGCTTTTGCAAGCTCGCGGGCCTCCCATTCGAGCCGTTCGATCATCTCACCCGCGTCCCGGTTCAGACCGGATTCGCGTTCGATGTCGTTGCCCAATTGCTGGATACGGTTGGTCAGAGTCTCGATCGTCTGGCGTGCGCGGGTTTCCTGATCCGACAGCTGATCGCGCTGCACCTGCTGGCGCTGCAGGACGGCTGCGGCGATGGCCTCTTCCTCACGCAAGGGCGGCAGGGTTTCCTCGATCTCAGCGCGTTTGGCGGCGGATTCACGGGCGGATGCCTCGGCGCGAGAGGCTTCGGTGATCCGGTCGCGTAGCTTTTCCTCGGCCGCCTGACGGGCCATGTCGGCCTCTTTCCAACGGCGATAGAGCAGCATCCCTTCGGCCTGACGCAACAGCTCGCCGATCTCGCGATACCGCGCCGCCTGCCGGGCCTGACGGGCGAGTTGTGCCAACTGCCCGCCCAATTGTTCCAGCACGTCATCCACGCGGGTCAGGTTGGCCTCGGTGCCTTTCAGTTTCAGTTCTGCCTCGTGGCGGCGTTGATAAAGCCCGGAGATGCCGGCGGCCTCTTCCAGAATGCGACGTCGTGCGCGGGGTTTGGCGTTGATCAGTTCGGCAATGCGATTTTGCCCCACCAGCGCAGGCGAATGCGCACCGGTCGAGGCGTCCGCGAACAGCATTTGAACGTCGCGGGCGCGCACATCCTTGCCGTTGGTCTTGTAGGCACTGCCCACATCGCGGGTGATGCGGCGGACAATTTCCAACTGGTCGCTGTCGTTGAAGCCGGATGGCGCCAAACGTTCCGAGTTGTCCATCGTCAGGACCACCTCGGCAAAGTTGCGCGCAGGCCGAGTGGCAGCGCCCGCAAAGATCACATCCTCCATCGCGCCACCGCGCATGGATTTGGGACGGTTTTCACCCATCACCCAGCGCAACGCTTCCAGCAGATTGGACTTGCCGCAGCCATTCGGACCAACCACTCCGGTCAGCCCGTCCGCGATGATCAGATCGGTCGGGTCCACGAAGCTTTTGAAGCCTGTCAGTTTGAGTTTGCTAAAGCGCAATGGCTGCTCTTGGTATGATTCCTATGGGTAAGAAGTCTGCGCAACGGATGGGGGAGGTGTCAACGTGATTGCGCAGGATATGGGAGATTGGACCAAGTTATCCACAACATCTTGGCAAAACTACGCGGAGTCTCGCGTATCTCAGTAAGGCGAGCATTCAAAGACCTGATATCCGTAGTCTTCGTAATATCCGTAATCAACGCATTCATAGGGACGGCGAAGGAGTGCGCCGAAAATCAGTTTTTTCCCCAGTTCCTGGTCGCAGCCCAGCACGCCCACAGTGACGGCCGCATCGCCAAGAACGTCCAGAAGCGGACAGCCCGAGACCTGCGCCATGGCCAGCGCGGCCCGGTCACGGATCGGACCCAGACGCGGCGCGTATTGCGGGTTCACGCGGACGGCCTCGGCCAGTTCATTGCGGACGCGGACGTCGAAGATACTGCCATTCACCGCGACGCGCGTTGCGGGCAAGTCGCGAAAATAGGGTGTACCACCCGAGCAGGCGGCGAGGCACAGGAAAGCGAGCACGCGGATCATGCTGCTTTATTAGCGACAATATGGTTAATGAAACCTTTCCCCGGTTCAGGCGCGCAACACTTCTCCTAACCGGCGTATACCCTCGCGGATCGTGTCCTCATCCGAGTTGGAAAAACTCAGTCGAATGGTATTCGACCCGGTGTCGTCGGGATAGAAAGCCTGACCGGGTACAAAGGCCAGCTTGACCGTTTCCAGCGCCCTCGCCAGCAGGTCGGCGCCGTTCATTTCCTTGGGCAGAGTGACCCAAATGAACATGCCACCCTCGGGTCGGGTCCAGTCGACGCCATTGGGCATGTGCTGGTTGAGCGCCTCAAGCATCGCATCGCGGCGCGCGGCATAGGTCTGGCGTAGCATGGGGACATGAGTGTCGAAGCGATCCCGTGCCACCTGATACACCGCCATCTGGTTGATCGTAGAAGAATGCAGATCAGCCGCCTGTTTCAGCAGCACCAGTTGCGAGATCACCGGTTTTGCTGCAACCACCCAACCCAGCCGCAACCCCGGTGAAAGAGTTTTCGAGAAGCTGCCGCAATAGATCGTCCGGCAGTTCTCGATCGATCCCTTGCGCGCCTGTTCTAACGCGAGGATCGGAGGGATCGGATCGCCGTCATAGCGCAGCGCCTGATAGGCTCCGTCCTCGATCACTGCGCAATCCAATTCATCTGCCAGATCTAGCAGCGCCTCCCTGCCCCGCAGATCGACCGTCTCACCAGTCGGATTTGCAAAATCGGCGGAGAGATAAGCGAATTTGATCGGGCTGTTGCCGGCGGCGGCCTGGTATTCGGCAGCCCCACGATTGCCATTGATGCTAAGCTGGTCAAAGCGCGGCTCATAAGCGTCAAACGCATTGAGCGCGCCCAGATATGTGGGCCACCCAACCAACGCAGTATCACCCGGTGACAAGAACAACTTACCCAAGTAATCCAGCGCTTGCTGCGAGCCCGAGGTGATCAGGATGTTGTCGATGCCGCACGTAACGCCGATCCCACGCATATGGTCGGCCAGCCATTCACGCAGCGGGGCATAGCCCTCGCTGACCGAATATTGCAGCGCCTGCGCCTGTTGATCTGGGCCAAGCGCATTTTGAAACGCTTCGGCGAAAGCCTCTGCTGGAAACAAAGCGGGGTCGGGAATACCGCCTGCGAAGGAAATGATACCGGGCTCGCCCAGCAGTTTCAGCAATTCGCGGATTTCGGAAGCCTTCATCCGAGCGGTTCGGGTGGCGTAGAGCTGATCCATCGTAGGGGGCCTCCTCCGCCCTTGGGTCGCAGATTAGGCAATGCGCCTCTTATGTCAATAATTCTGACCTAATGTTTCAACCTCTGTGAGCGACTTGAACGCCCCTTACAAACGTGGTCAAGTGATTTGACCAATTCCAAGTGGTAGCCAGATGCCTTTTCAAAAAGTTCAAACCGAAAAACTGTCACTGGCTGTTGTGCGCCAGATCGAACTGCTGATCCTGCGCGGCATTCTGCGCCCCGGAGAACGCCTGCCCTCGGAACGGGAGCTGGCCGAGCGGATGGGCGTGTCGCGCCCGTCGCTGCGCGAGGCAATCTCGGACCTCCAGGAGCAGGGGTTGCTGACTGCCAAGGCCGGATCGGGCATCTATGTGGCCGAGGTGCTGGGCTCGGCCTTCGCGCCGGCTTTGATCCGGTTGTTCGGCAATCACGACGAGGCAGTGTTCGACTATCTCTCATTCCGGCGTGACATGGAAGGTCTAGCGGCTGAGCGTGCCGCCCGCATGGGCTCGGGCAGCGATCTGAAGGTGGTGCAGACCATACTGGACAAGATGGAAGACGCCCACGCCCGCAATGCAGCCGAAGAAGAGGCGCATCTGGACGCCCAGTTCCATATGGCGATCATCGAGGCCAGTCATAACGTGGTGATGCTGCATATGATGCGGTCGATGTTCGATCTGCTGCGGCAGGGCGTATTCTACAACCGACAGATCATGTTCCAGCAACGCACCACCCGCGACGCAATTCTGGACCAGCACCGAGCCATCAACACAGCCCTGCAGGACCGCGACCCGAAAGGGGCACGGAAGGCGGTCGAAGATCATCTGAACTTTGTCAAAAGCTGCATGGCCGATCAGCAGAAGGCCCTGCGCAATGAAGAGATCGCGCAACAGCGTTTGAAGCACGAGACTGGAGAGGTCTGATCCTTCAAACTGGAAGCCACGAAAAGAAAAAACCCGAGAGCCTGAAGCCCTCGGGTTTTTCAAATCATATGATCCAGGCGATCAGTGTAGCTTTTCACCCACATCCGCGATGGATGCATCGATCAGCTTGTTCGCCTGCGTTGCGGTCATCTGTTTGGCCAGCACGGCGTTGGCTGCCGAAACCGCTACGGTGATGGCCTGATCGCGGACTTCCTTGACAGCAGATGCCTCAGCCGATGCGATCTGATCCTGCGCTGCCGCGAGACGGCGCGCGATGGATTTTTCCAGATCCACCTTAGCCTGTTCAGCTGCCAGAACCGCGTCTTCCTTGGCCGCGGCAACGATAGCTTCGGCCTGACCCTGAACTTCGCGCTGCTTGCGCTCGTACGAGGCCAACAGGCTGCGTGCTTCTTCATGCAGGGCGCGGGCTTCGTCCAGCTCGGCTTGAATACCTTCGGCGCGATTGTCCAGCGCACCACCAATCATACCGGGGACCTTGAAGTAGAACAGGACCGCGATAAAGACGATGAAGCCCAGAGTGACGACAAAGTCAGTGTTGGCAAGCGAGAAGAACGGGCCGCTTGCGGCCAGCGCGGGGCTGGCGGCACCAACGGTCAGGATAAGGGCAAGAGTGTTCCGCATGTCACTTATCCTTTCGTCTGCGCATCTACTGCACTGTTGATGGCTTTGGCATCCGCCTCGCCGCCCAGTGCTGTGACCAGTTCAGCCGCCGTATCCTTGGCAACCACTTGAATGCTTTCCAGCGCACCTGCACGGATTTCGGCAATTGCCTTTTCCGATTCAGTCGCCTTTGCAGCGATTTCCGCATCCGCCTTGGCAATCGCGTCATCCAGACCGGCCTGGATTTCGGCGCGGGCTTCCGCTGCGATACGCTGAGCCTCAGAACGGGCATCGGCCAGCGCTTTGTTATAGGCCTCTTCGGCCTCGACCGCTTTGGCCTTCAGATCTTCGGCCGCAGCCAGGTCATTTGTAATGGTCCCCTGGCGTTCAGCCAGGATTGCCGCGATGCGGGGCAGAGCCACGCGGGACAGGACCAGAAAGATGACGACCAGCGTGATGACCAGCCAGAAAATCTGGTTGGGGAACCAATCGAAGCAGAGCTGCGGCATCCCGACGGCGTAGCCGCTGGAATCAACGCATGTGCCTACTACTTCTTCAGCAATGGGTTCAGTCGCCATGATGTCCTCCGTCGGAACGTTGTCTTTACAACAGATGGGCCGCTATGGCTTGGGCCCACCTGCGCGTAAGGATCAGGTTCCGCAGATTATACGGCGAACATCAGCAGCAGCGAGACCAGGAATGCGAAGATGCCCAGCGCTTCTGCGAACGCGATACCGATGAACAGGGTTGCGGTCTGCGAAGCAGCCGCCGAAGGGTTGCGCAGGGCGCCGGCCAGGAAGTTGCCTGCAACGTTGCCCACCCCGATTGCGGCTGCGCCGGAACCGATTGCTGCCAGGCCTGCGCCGATGTGTGCGAGATCGCCTTCCATGAGAATTCTCCTTACGATTTGGAAGTTTCGATGTTGGGGGTTCGGACCTTAGTGCGACGGATGCAGCGCATCTTTCAGATACACACAGGTCAGAATGGTGAAGACGTAGGCCTGAATGAAGGACACGAGGACCTCAAGGCCATACATTGCGGTGATCGCCAGAACCGACACGGGCGAGATCACGGCAATCGCGGCAAAGCCTGCGAACACCTTGATAACCGCGTGGCCTGCCATGACGTTACCGGCAAGACGAATGGAGTGGCTGACCGGGCGTACGAAGTACGAGATCAGCTCGATAATCGCCAGAACAGGGCGCAGCGCCAGCGGCGCGCTGGAGACCCAGAACAAGCCCAGGAACGCAGCGCCGTTCTTGATGAAACCCAAAACGGTCACGGTCAGGAACACGGCCAGCGCCAGCGGGATGGTCACGGCGAAATGCGATGTGGTGGTGAAGGACATGGGCAACATGCCCAGGAAGTTCGCGCAGACGATGAACATGAACAGGGTCATGACATAGGGGAAGTACTTTACGCCTTCCTTGCCGCAGATGTCTTCCAGCATCTTGTAGATGAAACCATAGGCCAGCTCGGCCACCGACTGCATCCGCGTCGGAACAATGGCGCGCTTGGACGTGCTGAGGACCAGCAGGGCAAAGATCGCCGCAATCGCCAGGAACAGCCACAGGGTCACGTTTGTGGGCGTGTACCAGGCAATCGCACCGTCGCCGAACAACGGCTTGACGATAAACTGGTCCATTGGATGGAAAGCCAGGCTGCTGCCTTTTTCTGCGGTGGTCTCGGTTGCCACGTTCAGTCCCTCTCGTCCTTCTCGGTCGCGCTTGCGGCCGCTTGTTTCTCTTGAACCTCTTTCGCGCTGCGGAGCATAACCTTCACGCCCGCGACAAGGCCCAGCAATGTGAACAGCACCAGAAAGATCGGGATCGTCCCGAGCAGGCTGTCCAGCCCGTATCCGATGCCAAATCCGATCCCCAGACCGGAAACCATTTCGATGACCATCCTCCAGGCAAGCTCGCCTCCGGATACGTCAGCATCCGCACGAGGTTTCGGCGCTTTGGCCTTTTTCGCCGCTTCGATCTTGGCCTCCAGCTGCGCCATACGCTGCTTTTGGTCATCTTCGGTCACGGGCGTTTCCCTCGCACAGTCTTGGGTAGGGTGCTAAGGGGCTGAAGGCGCAGAGTCAACGGCAATGAAGCCGCAGCATGAACATCGCTAAGTATATGATTTTTATAATAATATTACAGACCACGCGAAACCTGCCGATGGCGTATAATTCGCTGACCGGGCGGATAAGCCTGAATCCGCATATTCAACCAAATGGTTGACCAAACTCACAGGCTATGGTTCAGCGGAACCATGTCCAACGACCTCGACACTGTCTTCGCAGCCCTCGCCGATCCCACCCGCCGCGCCATCTTAGCGATGCTGCTGGAAGATGACATGGCCGTCACCGACGTGGCCGAACCGTTCGAAATGTCGCTGGCCGCGATTTCAAAGCATCTGGTGATCCTGACCAAAGCAGGTCTGATTTCTCAGGAAAAACGCGGACGGGTGAAGTGGTGCAAACTTGAACCCGACGCGCTTCGTGCGGCCTCGGTTTGGATGCAGGGGTTCGGACAGTTCGAACCGGTCAATCTGGATGCGTTCGAGCGGTTTCTAGAAGTTGAACTGCCCCCGGATGAGGCCTAACGCACAACTAAGACCGACATGCTGGCGTGTTTGGCCAGATATCCCGCGTGGCTGGACAGGATATAGTCTGTGATCCGGGGTGCGTGGGTTCCCACAACAATCAGATCGGCCCCCATTTCCTCTGCTGCGTGGGTCAGGTCCTTGTCGATCTCGACCGCGACATCAACCGAATGAATGTTGCGTGTGTCCACCTGCGCCCCGCTTTGCATCGCGATTTCATTGGCGCATGTCAGCAATTCTTGTTTGATCGCGTCTGTTGTCAGGTGGCTATCCCCAGGCTGCGGGCCGGTGACGCTGACGATGGTCACTTTGGCGCCCTGCCATTTGGCCAATTGCGCCGCAACCTCGGTAGCTTTCTTGACCTCGGGCGGCAAGTGCAGGTCGACCGGGACCATGATGTGTTTGAACATATTGGCGTCCTCCTGATCCTGAGATATGTCAACCCGGGCGGTTCGCCAGTCTGACCCGTCGGGACGATCCAAACGGCAGGCTCAGCCCTCGCGGCTATATTCCACCCCGGTCACAACCCCCGTTGGGTCGGCACGACAGAGCCACGGAGCCTCGGCCCCTGCCACGAATACACTGGTGACCGAGCCTGTCGGGCTGGACTGGGTCGACATCGCTTTGACACCATCAGGCCCTGTGCCGGTTTCGGCGCCCACCAGAGCTTCGCAGCTGGCTTGCAGGTCCACCTCTGCAGCGTCTTTCGCGCCACCGGGGGCACAGGCGGACAGCGCCAGCAATGCGGGAATAAGTGACAGTGTTTTCATGGCCCAGCTCCTTGGTGGTGACAGGCAGGCTGCCACATCAGGAAGAAATCACAAGCTTCAATTCGAGCGTACCGGAGTGTTTGCAGGCGCGTCTTCTCCTTTCAGCAGCAACAACAGCGCAACAGCGGTGAGCCCGGCACCAACCAACACCAATGCCGTCGGCGCAGGACGTCCCAGGGCGATTTCCCACAGGATCACCCAGCTGGGCGTCAGGTAAGTGTAGGCCATGACCTTTGCCGCGGGCAAACGCAGGGCTGCAAACTGAACCAGTACAAAACTGGCGGCGGTCGCAAACAACGAGATATAAAGCAGCGTCACCCAGACAATCCCGGGAAGGTTGCCCCAATCTACTGCACGTATATCGGACCAGCCCCAGACCGTCAGGATCAAACACCCCGCAACCAACGTACCGAAGGTGAACACCACCGCAGGCTCGCCCCGGTTCAATCGCCGTATCATCGGCGTATAGACGGCGTGCGCGGCGCAACCCCAGAAATAGATGATCTCGCCGCCTCCGATCTCGAAGACCTGAAAGGCTTGCCAATCCGCTCTGAAGATCACCCACAGCGCACCGACCGCACCGACCGTCAGGGCCAGCGCCATGCGTGGGGTGGTGATCTGGCGCAGCAGCACCCACCCGGCCAGCGCCGACATGACCGGGGTCAGCGTAAAGACCGCCGCCGCGCTGACCGGGGGAGCTGTTTTCAATCCGTAGAACATCAGGACAAAGTAGGCTCCGAACAATCCGCCAAGCACCAGATAGCGCCATGGTGCCCGAGCCGCGCTGCGCGGAATGCCCGTTGTGGCAATCGCAGCGATGCCGATCACAACCGCCGCAATCGCAAAGCGCGCTGCCGTGATCGCCGACGGTGCGATCTCATTTGCCGCCATTGAGCCAAGCGAGAAACTGCCCGCCACCAAAGCCGAGAATGTCAGCATGGCCAGATGGCCGCGCGCCTGCGGTGTCACGGCAGCCAGCCCTTGGATTGATCTTTCAGGAAGGATAGGAAAGCCTGCACCTTAGTGGTCCGGTGCAGATCCACATGAGTCACCAACCACAGCCTGCCAGACCACTCGGGCAACGGTGCCATCACCTCGACCAGATCGGGATCGCGCGCGGCCTCCCAACGGGCCATAAAGCCGATGCCTGCACCGGCCAGAACAGCCTCTCGCATACAGAAATTATTGGTGCAGCGGAAAGTGATCGCCTGCTCCGGCGCGTTGGCACGCAGCCAGCGGGAAAACGGCGCGCGGCTGTTTTCGTCATCATTGCCCACGAAGTAGTGATTGGCGAAATCTGCAACGTTTGCGGGTTTGCCGTGGCGCGCGAGATAGGCCTTGCTGGCGAATAGTCCGACCTCTTGTGGGATGAACGGCTGCACCACATTGTCCGGTTGATCCGGCGCGGCCCCGGCGCGGATCGCCACATGCGCCTCGCCATATTCCAACCGGAACAGGCGGTCGCCGGTCAGATAGCGCACAATCAATCCCGGGTGGGTCTGCTGGAACTCGGTCAGCGTCGGTACGATGAGCGGGGCCAGTGAGGCCAGTGAGGTGACCACGATCTCGCCCGAGACATCGTCTCCGCGCCCCTTCATGCGACCAACCAACTGGTTGAATTGATCTTCGGTTGCCTGCGCGACACGCAACAGGTCCTCACCCGCTTCGGTTGGTGTGTACCCACGCGCGTGACGCTGGAATAGTTTGACGCCCAACCGTGCCTCGATCGCATCGATATGGCGGATCACGGTGGCGTGGTGCACACCCAGCACATCCGCCGCGCCGCTGACCGTTCCCATGCGCGCCACCTGATAGGCGGTTCTCACTTCATCCCAATTGTCCATTGCATCTGATCCAATGTGCAAATTCTAACAATGCTTGTTGATATATCCGAGTTTTGTTCATGCACGCAACAGCCATATTGGGGCAACAGAAGCTAATTCCGCAACAAAGGACGCCCCGAAATGACCAAAACCATCCTGCATATCGACGCCTCGGCCCGCCGCACTGGATCTGCCACCCGCGATCTGTCCGACCGCGTGGTTCGCCACCTGAACGCCAGCCGCATCATCCGCCGCGATCTGGCCACCCCCCTGCCCCTGCTGACCGAAGACTGGATCGGCGCCAATTTCACCCCCGCCGAACAGCGTGACGCGGTACAGAAAGACCTGCTGGCCCTGTCGGACGAATTGGTGTCCGAGTTGCAAAAGGCCGACACGATCGTCATCGGCCTGCCGATCTACAACTTCTCAGTTCCCGCCGCGTTCAAGGCCTGGATTGATCTGGTCGCCCGTGCCGGTCTGACATTCTCCTATTCCGAAGAAGGACCGAAAGGTCTGCTGGAAGGCAAACGCGCCATCCTTGCTGTTGCATCAGGCGGTACGGCGGTGGGCTCCGAGATCGACTTTGCCACCACCTATGCGCGCCATGTTCTGGGCTTCATCGGCATCCATGATGTCGAAGTCATCGCCGCAGATCGCATGGCACTGGACCCCGAAACAACCCTGTCCAATGCGCAGAAAGCTGTCACCAAACTGGCAGCCTGATTGACCTGCCCCCCTTGAACCGTCCAGTCTGCGCCGAGGCAAATCGGCAGACTGGGCGTTTCACATGAAAAAGATTGGAATATTGGGCGGTGTTGGCTGGGCCTCAACTGTCGACTACTACCGGGCGATCGCTGAAGGCGCGGGTCGGTATTTTGCTGAACGCGGCCACGGATCGCCGCTGCCCATCCCACCCATGACCATCGAATCCGTCACCCAAGCCAAAACCCGCGCCTTGCGCGGCGTGGCCGGTGACGAAGACAGCTGGGCCGCTTTCGACGCGGTGTTCCGCGAAGCACTGCTGACTTTGGAACACGCAGGCTGCGATTTCGGCATCATCGCCTCCAATACGCCACACGCGCGGCTTCACGCGATCCGCGAAGGCGTCTCCATGCCTATTCTCAGCATTTTTGACGCAACCGCCGACGCGACCGCCTCGACCGGTGCCACCAATGCTTTGGTCCTTGGAACCGCAGTCACTATGCAGGCCACAAACTATGCCGACCGGCTGGCCGCCGAGGGTATCACGGCAAACACACGCCTGCCCGAGCCTGAGATCGCCGAGATGCAGGCGATGATCGACAGTGATTTCTACGGCGGCGCATCCGACACCGCACATGCGCGCCTGCTGGCCTTCTGCAACAAACACGCCACACCCGGAACCGCGATCTTGCTGGCCTGTACCGAGTTGCCTCTGGCCTTCCCCGATCATCTGGACGATCCGGTGTTCGAGGCGGACGGTCACCTGTTCGTCAACCCCTCCGCCGCCCATGTCGCTGCCGCTTTGAACGAAGCGCTTGAAGGGTGATCACGGCAGCCAGGTCACCTCGCACCCGATCTTATCAAAGAACGCCATCAGATCATCGCGCGACAAAACGACGGTTCGGTCGTTGACCAAAGGGTGCATGTTGATGACATCGGCCTGTTGCGCGGCGGCGTCCATGAAGAACTTAACGTTGTTCTCAACGCCGTTGATCATCGCCAGCGGACTGACCGCGCCAGGGCGGATGCCGAGGTTCTGGAACAGCCGATCCGCCGAGCCGAAGGACAGGTTGCCAACCCCCAACTCCGCGCCCAGCGCCTTGAGGTCGATCTCGCGGCTCTGTTCCAGCGTCACCAGATAATTCCGCTTTTTCTTGTCGCGCAGATACAGGTTCTTAAGCCGCAGTGTATTTTCACCCGGCGCCATGAACTGGCCCTCGACCCCTTTGGCATCCTCAACGGTGCGCAGCGGGATATGAGTATGCAACCGATAGGGCAGCCCCCATTCATCCAACTGCACCAAAAGCGCATCCGAGCTGAGCGGCAACGTATCCTGAAAGGCAGATGATGCGTCCATGGGAACCTCCTCGTATGGCGCGCTCATCGCCCAACCGACAGGTAAATTCAAGCCACGACAGGCGCGGCATTCGGTGCTAGCGTGCCGCCATGAAAGTCACGCGTAACACTCCGAGCCAACTGATCCTGTCCAATACGCCATGGTTCATCGGCATCACGCTGGTTTTCTTCATTCTGGCATTTGTCGGCGCGGGCGTCTTCTTGGCCAGTGAAGGTGGCGAGGGTATCTTGTTCGGCATTTTCTTCGCACTATTCGGCGGAGGCATGGGTTTTGGTGCATTTTGCGCCTTTGTCCGGCGCGTGCAGGTCATACTGGATCGCAATAATAACAGCATCCTGATCCGCAGACAGTCAGTCTTTGGATATGATGCCGTGGAACATGAGCTCTCGCACCTCTCGCACGCGGAAACCGAAAGCACGACCTCACGTAGCGACAATGGCACATCGACACTCTATCGCCCTGTCCTGATACTGGATGAAGGCATGAGCGCCGGGCGGCATCCCATTGTCGAGGCTTATTCCAGCGGGCGCGGTGCGCATCGGCTGGTGGATGCGGTCAACGATTGGCTTCCGGCACGCAAGGTTGACTCTGCCAGCCAATCGGCCTAAATCGCCGCCAACATCCGGAAGCGTTTGATCTTCCGGTCCCTTGAGTCGTTCAGGGATCGCCCCCCACCAGCGAGTTTCGCCCGTGGGGGCGTTTGTGCATTTAACCGACGCGTCCTATCTAGGGCACGCCACCAGATAACCGGCTAAGGAGGCCGAAGGCATGTTTGAAAATCTATCCGAACGCCTTTCCGGCGTCTTTGACCGGCTGACCAAACAGGGTGCCCTGTCTGAAGAAGACGTGAAAACCGCCCTGCGCGAAGTCCGCGTTGCCCTGCTTGAGGCCGACGTCTCGCTGCCGGTGGCGCGCGAGTTTGTCAAGAAAGTACAGGAACAGGCGACCGGTCAAGCTGTCACCAAATCGATCACGCCCGGCCAGCAGGTCGTCAAGATCGTGCACGACGCGTTGGTAGATACACTGCGTGGCGAAGAAGACCCCGGCGCGCTGAAGATCGACAACCCGCCTGCCCCGATCCTGATGGTCGGCCTGCAGGGTTCCGGTAAGACAACCACCACCGGTAAGCTGGCGAAACGCCTGAAAGAGAAAGAGGGCAAGAAGGTCCTGATGGCCTCGCTCGACGTCTATCGCCCAGCGGCGATGGATCAGCTGGCGGTTCTGGGCACGCAGGTTGGTGTTGACACGCTGCCGGTCGTACCCGGTCAGACGCCGGTTGATATCGCCAAGCGCGCCAAGCAGCAGGCAACGCTGGGTGGCTATGACGTCTATATGCTCGATACGGCGGGCCGTCTGCATATAGACGAAGTCCTGATGGACGAGGTCGAGCAGGTTCGTAACGTGGTCGACCCGCGTGAGACGCTGCTGGTGGTCGACGGCCTGACCGGTCAGGTCGCTGTTGAAGTGGCCGAAGAGTTTGATGCCAAGGTCGGCATCTCGGGCGTGGTCCTGACCCGTATGGACGGTGACGGACGTGGCGGTGCGGCGCTGTCGATGCGCGCAGTCACCGGCAAGCCGATCCGCTTTGTTGGTCTGGGCGAGAAGATGGACGCGCTCGAAACCTTCGAGCCGGACCGGATCGCGGGGCGTATTCTGGGCATGGGCGACATCGTTGCTCTGGTCGAAAAAGCCCAGGAAACGATGGAGATGGAACAGACCGAGCGCATGATGAAGCGCATGGTCAAAGGTCAGTTCAATATGAACGACCTGAAAATGCAGCTGGAGCAGATGATCCAGATGGGCGGCATGCAGGGCATGATGGGCATGATGCCGGGCATGAACAAGATGGCCAAGCAGATGGATCAGGCCGGTCTGGACGATAAAATCCTGCGCCAGCAAATCGCGCTGATCCAGTCGATGACCAAACGCGAACGCGCCAACCCGCAACTGCTGCAAGCCAGCCGCAAGAAACGCATCGCCGCCGGTTCGGGTATGGAGGTCAGCGACCTCAACAAGCTGCTCAAGATGCACCGGCAGATGTCCGACATGATGAAAAAGATGGGCAAGATGGGCAAAGGCAAGATGCTGAAACAGGCCATGAAAGGCATGTTCGGCAAAGGCGGCCCCTCGCCTGAGGAAATGGCTGCGGGCATGGACCCCAAGGCGCTGGAACAAGCCGCCAAAGCGATGGGCGGTAAGATGCCCGGCGGTCTGCCCGGACTGGGTGGCGGCATGGGCCTGCCCCCGGGGTTGAGCGGTTTTGGAAAGAAAAAGTGACGTCAGCACGCTGCACCCAGCCCCCGTCCGGAAAGGCGGCGATGGCAGCAGCGCAGTATCGCGCGGCCCTGCCGGTCATTGAGACCCGGCGGCTGGTTCTGCGTGCACCCACTCTGGACGACCTGCCGGTGTGGACATCGATCTGCAAGGACAGCTTTGGCGATACCGAACAGGACGCCTGGACTGAGTTTTCCTACTACACATCGGGCTGGCTTTTGCATGGGCATGGCCTGTTCACGGTCTCGCTAAAGGACGACGATCAGGTCATTGGCTTCGTCATTCTGGGCCTCGAATGGGACGACCACGAGCCCGAGCTTGGCTATATGTTCGATAGCAAGTTCCGCATGCAAGGTTACGCGACCGAAGCGTGCAGCGCCGTTCGCGATTTTGGGCTTGATCTGCTCGGATCCGGCCAGTTCGTAAGTTACGTTTCGCAATCTAACACGCGTTCGAACGCATTGGCACAGCGTCTGGGTGCAACGCGCGACGCCGTTGCCGAAAGCGCCTTTGGCCCAACCCAGCATGTCTGGCGATACGGCGAGGTGCAGGCATGACACTTGCCATGGCCATACCAACGCTGGAAACCGAACGCCTGATCATGCGGGCCCCTTGCGAGGCCGATTTTGAGGCTGAGGCAGAGTTTTTTGCCAGCGACGCCTCGAAATTCGTCGGCGGCCCGAAACGCCCGGATGAGACATGGCGCGCTGTTGCGATGCTGTTAGGCCACTGGGCGATGCGTGGTTATGGCTTCTGGGGTGTCGAGGAAAAAGACACCGGCACCTATGTAGGCCATGTTGGCTTGTGGAACCCTCACGGCTGGCCCGAGCCCGAAATTGGCTGGACCCTGATGAACCACGCCACCGGCAAGGGTTATGCGACCGAAGCGGCACTGGCTGCACGCGCACATGCCTATGACGTGCTGGGCTGGGAAACCGCAATCTCGCTGATCGATCCGGATAATCTGGGCAGCAAGGCTGTCGCGAAACGGCTGGGCGCGCAGTTTGAATATATGTTCGAACACCCGGCTTTCGGGGCGATGCAGGTCTGGCGTCATTCTGCGCCTGCCGATCTGGTAAATGGTGGCGTGGAGGCATATGCATGACCTCGTTCACTATACCCACCGTCGAAACCGATCGCCTGATCCTTCGCGCGCCGCATCTGGACGATCTTCCTGCGATGACCGCGTTCTACGCGACCGAGCGCAGCCATATGGTTGGTGGTCCCAAGGACGCGCTTGGAAGCTGGAGCTCTCTTTCGAACAGATTGGGTCATTGGGCGCTGCGCGGTTATGGTCTGTGGCATCTGACTGAAAAGGCCAGCGGCGCATTCGTGGGATGGGCAGGCATGATCTACGTACCCGGCTGGGCGGAGCCCGAGCTGGGCTGGACGCTGATGGCAGAGGCCGAAGGCAAAGGTCTGGGCTTTGAGGCCGCCGCGGCTGCACGCGACTATGCAGCGCGGCATCAGGGGCTGAACGGTGTGATTTCTTACATCGCCCATGCCAATGATCGCTCGCGCGCGCTGGCCGAACGGCTGGGCGCAACGCTGGAGATTGAGAGAGCCGAGCTTTTGGGCAAGCACGCTCAGATCTGGCGTCATCCGCAGATTGATTTGACCACCGAAAGGACCGGCCAATGAACAACCCCGTGACACAGGCTGCTGCGCTGTTGAAAGACCATCGCGAAAGCATCGACCGGCTGGATGCGATCCTGGTCTATACGCTGGGCGAGCGGTTCAAGCACACGCAGGCCGTTGGCAAGCTCAAGGCCGCACACGACCTTCCCCCGTCCGATCCGTCGCGCGAGGCTGCGCAGATCGCACGGTTAGAAGACCTGGCGAAAGAGGCCGATCTGGACCCCGATTTCGCCAAGGCTTTTCTGAATTTCATCATTCAGGAAGTCATCCGACACCACAAGAAACACCAGAACTAAGCCGGTCTATTACCGGATACGCCATTCAAAGGAGATACCACCATGGCAATGAAAATTCGTCTCGCCCGCGGCGGCTCGAAAAAGCGTCCCTTTTATCGCATTGTTGCGGCTGACAGCCGTATGCCGCGCGATGGCCGTTTCATCGAAAAACTGGGCACCTACAACCCGCTGCTGCCGAAAGACAGCGAAGAGCGCGTGAAAATGAACATGGAGCGCATCCAGTACTGGCTGGATCAGGGCGCACAGCCCACCGACCGGATCGCACGTATGCTGGAAGCTGCCGGCGCCCGTGACAAGGCCGAGCGCAACAACCCCAACAAGGGTACTCCGGGCAAGAAAGCTCAGGAACGCGCGGAAGAGAAAGCTGCCAAGGCTGCTGAAGCTGCCGAAGCGGCTGCAGCACCGGCTGAAGAAGCTGCTGCAGAAGAATAAGCAGTCAGGCGCGTGCAGGATCAAGCCTTTTCCGACGATTTTCGTACGCAGTTCGATCTGTTGATGCGGCTCCGGCGTGATGTGCGCCGGTTTCGCACCGATGCAATTGACGAGGCAGTGCTTACGCGCTGCCTCGACGCGTTTCGACTGGCCCCTTCTGTTGGGCTCAGCGAACCCTGGCGCGTGATCCGCATCGAAAGTCAGGCCGCGCGCGACGCGGCGCTGAAGAATTTCCAAGCGGCCAACGAGCGGGCGCTGAGCGGGTATTCCGGCGAAAAGGCGCAGCTGTACAGCCAGCTGAAACTGTCCGGGATGAAAGAAGCTCCGGTGCAGCTGGCCGTGTTTTGCGACGATGCCACCGACAAAGGTCAAGGTCTCGGCGCAGGCACTATGCCCGAAATGCGGCGTTATTCCGTCGTCTCTGCCATCACGCTCTTCTGGCTCGCCTTGCGGGCAGAAGGCTTGGGCCTGGGCTGGGTCTCGATCCTCGACCCGGACCAGATGGTGCGCGATCTGGATGTCCCCGAGGACTGGCGGTTGATCGGATATTTCTGCTTGGGCTGGCCCGAGGCCCAATCCGATACGCCGGAACTGGAGCAGGTCGGCTGGGAATGCAGAGACACCTCTCTGCCGATCGAGGTGCGTTAGTCATGTTCGGATTGTTACGTCTTCCCATCCTGCTGGCGATCGCATTTATTGTGGGCGTATTCTTCGAACGCTCGAACCAGCGCGAGGCGTGCGAGGTGATCGGACAATGGCGGGACGGGCTATGTGTGACGGATGGTCGAAATGAGTGATCTGATCTGCGTAGGCAGCATCGCGGGCTCGTATGGGGTGCGCGGCGAGGTGCGGCTGAAAAGTTTCTGCGCCGTCCCCGAGGATATCGAAGGCTATTCGCCGCTGACAGACGAAGAAGGTAAAGAGCGCTATCCCGTAGTCCTGACCCGCGCGATCAAGAACGGCTTTGCCGCCCGGCTGGGTGGCATTGAGACCAAGGAAGCGGCGGATGCGCTGAACGGTCTGCGCCTTTATGCGCGGCGCGATCAATTGCCGTCGCTGCCGGATGATGAGTTTTACCACACCGACCTTATCGGGCTTGAGGTTTATGACACCGGCGGCACGCTGCTGGGCCGAGTGAAATCGGTGCAAAATCACGGTGCGGCGGATCTGTTGGAACTGCATGGGCCGGGCTTAAAGGCCACCGTGCTGCTGCCGTTTACACTCGAATCCGTTCCGACCGTTGATCTGGACAAGGGCCGCATCATCGCTGATCCGCCTGAGGGCCTGGTGTAATGCGCCGCGTGTTGCTGCATCTGGGTCTGCACAAGACCGGGACGACGGCGGCACAGTCCTTTCTGTTCGAAAACCGGTCACTGATCTGGCCGCACCATGCGTTGGTCCTGCCCTATCGGACCCGCAAAACCGGCTTGTCCGAAGCAGCCACTCGCTATTCCGTCTACGGCACACCCGGCGCGATGAGCGATTTCAAGGATCAGATGCGGCACTTTCTGAATTCGCTGGAATTCGGCCAGAAACGTGGGCTGGTTCTGAGCGAAGAGAATTTCTCGGGCCTGCGCCCCAGCCGCAATGTCGCGGTGGGATATGAGGCCGCGCCCGAGCTCGCCTCGTGCCTTGTCGGCCTGATCCGCGACCGGTTTGCCGGGGAAGAGGTGCATATCACGATCTACTACTCGCTGCGCCAACGGGGAAGCTGGCTACGCAGCCTGTGGGCGCATGATCTGCAACGATCGCGCCTGATTCAGGATTTTGAGACCTTTCGCGCCCGGCTTGAACCGTTGCCGTCGCCTCAGATTGCTGCTGCGGCTGTGCGCGACCGTTTGCCCTCGGTCTCGGTCCGCACCGAATGGCTGGAAGACCTGCAGGGCCAGCGACATGGGCTTGGAAGCACTTTTGCTGAATTCCTTGACCTGCCTGCGGACAAAGCCGCCGAATTGGTAGGCCCGACCCGATCAAACCCACGCCTGCCCGAGGATGTCTTGCAGCAGATGCTGGAAATGAACCGATCCGATCTGGACGATGCTGCGCTGATCGATCAAAAGACGGCTTTGGTTCAAAGCACCCAGAACGATCTGATCGGCTCGAGATGACAGATAAACCCGGAAAGTCCCATGGCCGCAAAGCCATCCGTCCAACGTTGAAGCCGCGCGAGTTGATGACGCCGACGCCCGATCTGCACGGGGTGTGGAAGGCCAAGATCATCACGTTGTTCCCATCTGCCTTCCCCGGTGTTCTGGGCGAAAGCCTGACCGGCAAGGCCCTGCAAGAAGGGCTATGGCAATTGGAAACTGTGGATTTGCGCCAATTCGGGATCGGCAAGCACCGCAATGTGGATGACACCCCTGCGGGCGGCGGTGCGGGCATGGTCCTGCGTGCCGATGTGCTGGGTGAGGCCATTGAGCATACGATGGCGGGCATCCGGGGCAACTGGCCGTTGATCTACCTCAGCCCGCGTGGGCGTCGGATGGATCAGAAAATGATGCAAAACCTGGCTCGCTGCGATGGCATGACCCTGTTATGTGGTCGTTTCGAAGGCGTCGATGAGCGCGTGCTGGAGCATTACGGCGTGCAGGAGGTCAGCCTTGGCGATTTTGTCATGACCGGTGGTGAGATCGCGGCGCAGGCGCTGATCGATTCGACTGTGCGGCTGATCCCCGGTGTGCTGGGCAATCAGGCCTCAGCCGAGGAAGAAAGCTTTTCGTCGGGCCTGCTGGAACATCCGCAATACACCCGCCCCGCCGACTGGAAAGGCCGCCCGATCCCCGAGATCCTGATGTCAGGCCACCATGGACGCATTGCGGATTGGCGTCATGAAATGTCGGAACAGATCACCCGCGAACGGCGGCCCGATCTGTGGGACGCCTATCGAAAATCAGAAGATAAGGGCTAAGACTAACGGGTTGCCTTCCACAACGCCCAGGTTTCCGGCGTGCCATTGAAGGTGTTGATGTCCACCTTACCCTGAACCCCCGGCACCAGCCCGGTGCCGGTGTATTGCCAGAACCGCCAGACCGAGCCTGGATAAACGTTGCGCGGGTGGCCCGCGACCGAGCGCAGCCAGAACTCAGTTTTGGGAAGTCGTCCGATATCGGTGTCGCCGTAGAAATCTACCGTCGTGTAGACAATCGGGCGTCGGCCATAGTGGCGCTCGAGAATATCAAGGAACCGCTGCGCCTCGGCCCGAACGGTTCGGCCATCAGGGCGCAGGGTGCAGGTTTTGGAATGAGGCGTCCATTCCATATCCAGCACATGCGGCAGGTCGGCCCCTTTGGGCACGTTCTGGATGAACCAACGCGCCTGTTCATGGGCCGGACGGCAGAAATAGTAATAGTGATAGGCCCCCCACGGCACTCCGGCAGCTTGTGCGCCGCGTCGGTGCTCGTCGAACATCGGGTCGGTAAAATCTCCGCCCTCGGTGGCTTTGATGAAGGCAAAGCTGACACCGTTCTTCTGTGCGGTGCGCCAATCAATCGGCCCCTGCCAACGCGAGACATCCAGCCCGTGCACGGGGTACTGGCCGGGGTGGCGACCTTCCCACGGGTGCGGGTCAGCGTCACCAAAGGCGGGGTAGATGATCGAAGGCGGGGTCGTGTCCGCGAAGGCCTGCGGCTCAACCGCCTGAGGTTGCGGGCCGCGGCGACCACATGAGACAATTGCAAGCGCCATAACGGCCAGCAGAAGTGCTTTGCGCATCTTATGATCCTGTATCAAATATCTGCTCTTATAATTAATCCCAGAATGCCTGATCTGGTGAACAAGGCAACGGTGGATTTGACGGGTGGCAAAAACTCACCTGTTTCACCAAGAATAAGGCTTGATCCCCGCCCGCAAAGCCCGTAAAGCAGCGCAATCCGGTGTGGCGTTATGCGACTCCGGTGTTTTGGTTTGCATCCTGACGTGACGCCCAGCTTTCTTCGGCACCGGCGCGACAGGGCGGACCGGACCAAAAGGAACATTCGATCTGACCTCTGGCGGGCTGTGCGCAGGACCCGGTGAAGACCAAGAGCTCTCAGGCCGTGCCCAAACTTCGTGGACCAACCACGAGCAGATAGGAGTAACTGCGATGGACCTGATCGCACAGCTTGAGGCGGAACAGATTGCCGCCCTGGGGAAAGACATCCCCGATTTCAAAGCCGGTGACACCATCCGTGTCGGCTTTAAAGTGACCGAAGGGTCGCGTACCCGTGTGCAGAACTATGAAGGCGTCTGCATCGCGCGCAAAGGTGGCAGCGGCATCGCCGGTTCGTTCACCGTTCGCAAGATTTCGTTTGGCGAAGGCGTGGAGCGTGTGTTCCCGCTGCATTCGACCAATATCGACAGCATCACCGTTGTCCGCCGTGGCCGCGTTCGTCGCGCCAAACTTTACTACCTGCGCTCGCGCCGTGGTAAATCCGCGCGTATCGCAGAAGTCACCAACTACAAGCCCAAGGCTGGCGCCGAGGCGTAAGGAGCGGAAAGATGAAAAAAGACATCCATCCCGATTATCACGTCATCAACGTCAAAATGACCGATGGCTCTGTGGTTCAGATGAAATCCACCTGGGGCAGCGAAGGCGACCAGTTGGCTCTGGAAATCGACCCTTCCGTGCACCCCGCATGGACCGGTGGTTCGTCGCGCCTGATGGACGCAGGCGGCCGCGTGTCGAAGTTCAAGAAGAAATACGAAGGTCTGGGCTTCTAATCCCGACCTGGTTGAAATGCGAAAGGCCGTCCAATTGGGCGGCCTTTTTTTGTTTTGGAATTACCCCACTGCACTTTGCGGCTGTTTCAGAAATCAAACCCGGTCTGGACCGGGGGCGTGTAAGGCTCAATCATATCTTCGCCCTCAGCTCCGCGCTTGATGGGTTTGACGGTGTGATATTCAAACCGGCCTTCGTACTGCGCACCCAACGACTGCTGCGCCTCTTGCGTGGTCGTGACGCCTGATAGCCAGTTTTCGATCTCATCCGGGGTCAGGATCACCGGCATTCGGCTGTGAATATGCGCGATCTGCGGGCTGGGTGTCCGGGTCAGGATCGTACAGCTATGGCTGCCGTCATCAGTCCTGTAAAACCCCGCAAAAAACATCACCGGGGCATTGCGCTGAACCGTGATGTAGACCGGGCAATCATGGCCCTGGTCCTTGGGCCACTCGTAATATCCCAGTGCCGGAATTAGACAGCGCCCCTTGTTCCAGTATTGCTGCCAGAAGCTGACATTTTCGATCTTCGAATTGATCATCGACTTCTTGCTGCGCGGATCCTTGATTTGCCAGCGCGCAGTAGCCAATTCGGCCTGATCGCCGTCCCAACGGACCATGCCAACCCGATTGGTCGGAGACACATTGTACCCACCCGAAGGCAGCTGCTCGGGCAGATCAGGCGAGACCTTGCCGTAGAGAAAATACTCGGTAATCGCCAGCATTTCCCGCTGCGTCAGGTGACCGGCTGCAAACTTTCCACACATGACAAAAGCCTAGGCCGATTGAGTGCCGGTCACAAGTGGCCCCACCGACGATCAGTCCCTTGTCAGATCAACCGCGCTGTGCGGTGGAGGCACCGGGCCTCGCAGCATTACGGCAGCCAGGATCATCCCCAAAAGCGCAGCGATAGCGGCGACAAGCATGGCACTGTTAAATGCATCATCCTGCAGATCTCGCAAGGCGCGCGCCAACGCTTCGCCCGTGGTCGGATCAAGCGCCGCTATAAGCTGCTGCACCTGACTGGCGGTGCCATGTGTCAGTGCATGGGCCAGGTCGGCCCGTTGCTCGGACCCGGTGGGCAAGGCGTTGATCACTTCGGACAGGCCGCGTCGGGTAGTGATTGCTTCGGCCAGACCTCCAACCACGGCACCAAGGGTGGCACCAAAATAGAGGAACGCATTCACCACGCCCGAGCCCTGCCCCATATGTTCTTCCGGCAACAAGCGCAGCCCGAGACGCGGCAATAACGAAAAACCGATGCCAAGCCCGATCCCGATAATCACCAGCTTCCACCAAATCGCACCCATGCCTGTTGTGTTCGTCGTTGTCGTCAACAGCATGAACCCACAGGTCATGAACCCCATGCCCAGGATCACCGGCCATCGAAAACTGTAAGGTGCAAGAAAACGCGGAGCCACCACAGACACGACGAACATACTGAGGCTCAACGGCAGGATCGCCACCCCCGCCCCAACAGCGGACAGGCCAAACGCATCTGGCGATTGCACGAAGACGTTGAAATAGACGAAAAAGCTGAACAGCGCGAAGCCGGTAATGAACATCCCTGCCGCCGCCATGAAATAACGGGGGTGGCGGAAGTAGCGCAGCTCGATCAGAGGGTCCGCGCTGCGGCGCGAGGTGATGATCAGTGCAATCACCGCTACAGCCGACACGGCAAGCGGGATCAGGGTCGATCTTGTGGCCCATCCGTGGCTTTCCCCGTTGCTGAGCGCGAAGGATAGCGGGCCAAGCAGCAGGACCAATGCGACTGCACCCGCAAGATCGAACTTTGCGCCTGCAAGACGGGTGTCGGGGACGTAATGCTCTTTGCTGACCCGCAACCCGACCGCAAAGGCCACGATCAGCAGCGCCAGATCGGTGGCGAACACGCCCCGCCAGCTGAGGTAATGCGCAAACGCGCCGCCAACGATCGGACCAACACCAATTGCCAGCCCGACGATCGCGCCCCAGGCACCGGTGACGCTGGCCCGTTGTTCCTCGGGCGTGGCGGCAGTCAGCAGCGAAAGCGAGGTGCCAAACAGCGCTGCCGCCCCGGCACCTTGGGCCCCGCGGCCTGCCAGCAACATGGCTGCATCCTGCGAAAACAACACAAGGGCCGAGCCAAGACCGAACACGATCATTCCAGCAAAGAAGACGCCCATCTTGCCGGTGATATCGCCAAGTCGGCTGACGATGGTGACGAGGGTCGCGCTAACCACCGTATAGATCGCCATCACCCATTGCAGGCTGGAAGGTGACAGATCGAACTCGGCCTTCAGATTTGGCAGGATCGTCGCAACGGCGGTTGTGTTGAAGCCAACAACCATCATGCACAGCGCGGTCATCACCAGAACCAGACGTGCCCCTCCCGCGCCGGATGTGTCCTCAGTGACGTCTTTTGGCATCTGCCTGTCCCCCGTTCAGGAATAGCGCGCTGGCCCTTCGGGCACCGTGTTGTGCCTATTATTAAACGGTTTTTTGCTGATAGATACTGTTTTTAGCGCGCTGCGCGCCCAGCGCCTATTAGATCCAGTAGGACAGCGCCAATGGCAGCACCAGGATCGTGGACAGAGTCGAAACCAGAATGAACCCGGCCACATCGGGTCCGTATTCCGGCGCATGCTGATCGATAAACAAATAGGTCGCGACAGAGGATGGCATCAAACAGCACAGGATCAACGCGCCCCGCTCAGCCCCGGTGAAGCCGAAGCTCCAGACCAACGCGCTGGCAATCACCGCAGCCATCAGCAGGTGCAGCGCTGTCAGCAAAACGGCTCGGCCAAGGCTTTTGATCCGCAGGGTCGCCAGCGTGTGGCCCAGCGTCAGCAACATCAGCGGGATTGAAAGACCGCCCAGAATATCAAAGGATTTGGCCACCGGTTGGGGCAGGCTGGTGCCCGTCGCCATCAACACCAGCGACAGTGCGACCGCGTAAATAATCGGCGAAGTCGCCAGTTTCTTGGGTGAGAACTCTCCGGCCGGAATCCACATGCCGATCGTGAAGATACTGATCAGCACAACCACCACAAATGCCATCGTATAGGCCATTCCCGCATCGCCCAGCGCCAAAAGGGTAATGGGCAGGCCGATATTGCCGACATTGCCATGCATCAGTGGCGTCAGAAATGCCCGCACCGGCAGCCGCACCAGTTTGAGCGCGACAAGCCCCAACAGCCCAAAACCTGCAATCGCCAAAGCGGCGGCCATCATGACATCAAGAAAGGTGCCGACCGCAATCTGGGTGGTTGAAAGGTGCGAGATAATCAGCGTCGGATACCCGACCCGCGAGACGATCCCGCCAATAACCTTGTTGTCATAGGGGGCCTTGATCAAAGCCAGAGCGTAACCGATTCCAGCGCAAATCAGGACAGGTAGAACCACGTTCAAAACGTTCAGAAACAGATGATCCAATGGCTGCCCTCGATCACAAATCCATAGGATGGACAGTGAAACAGGGGTGTGTGTTTGGCAAGGATTTACCCTAACCCCCAAGTACCAAGCACTTTTCCAATTTGAGGCTTGATAATACCGCTCAAGACGGCCCGAGGTTCTTCCCTTCCCGGCCTACACAACATATAGTGGCTGCCAACAACGTGTAGGCAAACACGGCGGGACTTGGGAATACAGGCATGGCACATATCATTGTGGTCGGGAACGAAAAGGGCGGCGCAGGCAAATCAACCGTGTCGATGCATGTGGCCACCGCATTGGCACGGCTGGGGCACAAGGTCAGCACACTCGATCTTGACCTGCGGCAGCGCAGTCTGGGCCGGTATTTCGAGAACCGCTTGAACTTCCTGAACGGCTCGGACCTGTCTCTGCCCAGCCCACGCCACCACGACCTGCCCGAGATTGACGCCAGCGCTCTGCAACCCGGTGAAAACATCTATGACCACCGCCTTTCAGCCGCCGTGGCCGAACTGGAAAGCGATAGCGATTTCATCCTGATCGACTGCCCCGGTTCGCACACTCGACTCAGCCAGGTTGCGCATTCGCTGGCCGATACGCTGATTACTCCGCTGAACGACAGTTTCATCGATTTTGACCTGCTGGCGCGGATCGATTCCAAAGGTGAGAGAATCCTTGGCCCCTCAGTCTATTCCGAGATGGTCTGGAATGCCCGCCAACTGCGCGCCCAAGCTGGGCTGAAACCGATCGACTGGGTCGTCGTCCGCAACCGGGTCGGCACCCAGCGCATGGTCAACAAGGAAAAGATGCAACGCGCGATCGAGATGCTGTCACAGCGCATCGGCTTCCGCGTCGCCTCGGGCTTTTCCGAGCGAGTGATTTTCCGCGAGTTGTTCCCGCGCGGACTGACTTTGCTGGACCTCAAGGATATCGGGGTCAAGCAATTAAACATCTCAAACATCGCCGCACGTCAGGAATTGCGCGACATGATGAAGGAACTGAGCTTGCCGGGTGTTGAGATCGACTTCTAGCCGCGTGGCAGCGCCTGCACAGCTAACCAAAGTAAATCCAAGTGCCTTAAGATGCTCTACGTAGCCGCTCAAGTGTAAGCCACTCTCCGTCGCGCGCAGAGTCAGTAAACGCACATTTCCGGAGAACAGCTTGAGATGCCAAGTTGTCTGCGTGCACAACCGCGATCACCCGGTAAACATTGGGGCGTTGGCGCAAATATTCGTCACAGTACTGTGCGACGATCGAACTGGCGTACCCCTTGCCCCAATGCTTCTCACCCAACCAATAGCTGACTTCGGCGCTGCCCGATCCCTTTTCTAGCATACGAACCTGTCCGATTGCGTGCCCATCTTTCTCGATGGCCAACACCTGATGATGATCTTCGTAGCCCAGTTCGATCAATTGGGCGGCATCGTCCGCACTGATTGGGCCTGGATAGACCTCCGGCAGATAGCGCCACAGGCGCTCAGAGGAAAGCATCGCCGCATACTCTGCCGAGTCCTTCAGATCCCATGCACGGAAGTGGAATGGCCGGGGATTCGGACGCCCAAATGTGCCCAGGATGTCATCCTCACATTCCAGTGGGACCCAGCCTATTTGAATCGGGTCGTAAGCGACCTCGACACCGTTCGACTGACACCATTTGACTTCACGTTCGGAAAGAACGCCCTGCGACCTCAATCTGCGCAGATCAACTGATCTCGAATGCCCGCAGGAGTGTTCAGATCGAATAGATTTGTTTTGAATGTTCATGACGTCCTCCGAGCGAACACACCAACACCAAGTGCTCTGAAACAAGAGACTGCGCCAATTGTTGGATATTCCAACAAAATAGGATAGCCTATTATTCAACAATATTTGATTGGAAAAACCTATTGATCGACATCCAGCTGACATTGAAACAACTGTCCTATTTCCGTACGCTGGCCGACACTGGCCACTACAGGAAAGCCGCCGAGCGTATCGGCATTAGCCAGCCTTCCCTTAGCCTGCAGATTGCCAATTTGGAATCTGTGCTTTGTCTGAACCTCGTCGAACGAGGCCGCGCCGGAGCGATGCTGACGCCTGAAGGACGAGAAATTCTTGAGCAAACCCGAAGCATACTATCTGATGTGATGGCCCTACAAGAAACACACAATCGGATGAAATCCGAACTTTCAGGAAGTTTTCGCCTCGGCTCATCCCCAACGCTGGGGCCCTATCTGTTGCCGCGCGTTTTTCTGCATTTGCATCAGAACCACCCAGATCTGAGATTGATCGTGCGTGACGGCCCCCCCTCAGAACTGCTGCAAGAACTGCTGAGCGGAATGCACGACGTTATTCTGACGCAACTGCCGGTGAAATCGGCCGATGTTTTTGTTCAGCGATTACTGCGAGAGCCTCTTCATCTGGCTGTGGCCCTCAGCCATCCGCTGGCAAAAAAGGAATATGTAGAAGACGAAGATCTAAAGGGGGAAAACGTTTTGGTCCTGTCGCGGCGCTTCACCCTCCACAGCCAGATCGAAAACCTGACCAAGGAGGTCGGCGCAAATCTGCTGTATGACTATGAAGGCACCAGTTTGGATGCCATTCGTCAGATGACCGCTATGAATATCGGAATCTCATTCCTTCCATCACTTTATGTGGCGTCCGAAGTGCCCAAATTTGGCGGGGACGTGGCACTTGTGCCCTATAGGCCCGGCCGCCTGAATAGGTCGATTGGCCTTGTCTGGCGCGCCTCCAGTGGCCACCATCGCGCATTCAGCTTTATCTCAGACGCCATTCGCAGCGTTGCCAAGACAGATTATTCTGGATTGGTCAGCGTTGAAAAATAGTGGTGTTGACCTCTGGCCTCAAGCTACCGCATTAAGCAGCTGTACAATGGCCAGATCTAGCCAGCTGTTCTGTAGATGGTAAACAACTCTTTTGGTTCAGCCACACCCCGCAACATATAGCGCCCGACCGAAATCAGGTCCTGATCACAAGGATGCGCCGCGCGGGCTACATCGTCGGAAATCAGGATGCGCTGCCCCAGTGACCGATGCATCCCCGCAATTCTGGACGTCTGGTTGACCGCCGGACCAATTACCGTGAAATCCAGCCGACTTTCGGAGCCGATGTTTCCATAGAGGATCTCACCAGAGTGCAATGCCAGCGTATAGTTCGAAATCGGTTGTCCCCGTGAACTCCGCTGAGTGTTCAATTCGGCCATGCGCTCTTGCAGCATGGTCGCCGCAGCCAGCGCAGCGCGGGCATCGGCATCGATCTCGCCGACATCAAACATCGCCATGACACCGTCGCCCATGAACTTCAGGATGTTGCCTTCGCATTGATGAACAACATCAACCACCACACCCAGGTAGTCATTCAGCATATCTATAACTTCGATCCCTGGCATCTCTTCTGACAGGCTGGTGAACCCTTCTAGATCGAAGTTCCAGATCACCGCATCGATCTGCTGCAGTGACCCGCGACGGATTTCACCGGACAAGACCCGACGACCGGCATCGCGGCCCAGATAAACCCGCATCAAATCTTTCGACACCCGCGCGTTCGAGGCTGACTTCAGAGCCAGCCCCAGATGCGGTAACGCCGTATTGATCACGTCCAGATCATCGTCGCAGAATCCTTCCGGCGCATTGCTGGACCAGGACATCAAGACGCCATCGATTGCCTCTTTCGCATCATAGGGGTTGCGTTGAGCCGGCACATCAAAGCTGATGCCAGTCGCGTAGTAGTCCGTGGCTCCGTTTTCCCGCAACTCGTTTAGCAGAGGAAAGCGGCTGGGTTCGTTCTGGTCGACCAGCCGTTCACGGATAGCATCGATATCTTCGTGCAATACGGCATACAGCGGACTTTGTGTCCAAACTTCACTGGGCTCTTCGGAATACTCGAAGGTTTCCAGATTACTTCCTTTGCTGCGGTACCAGCTATAGCCCGTTCCGCCATAGACGGGATGCAAGGCCGGTTGCGCCGCATGAAAGCGCATCAAGGGCACACCAAGATCAACTAAACGGGTGCAATACCCGTCCAGAAGTTCTTGTTTGTCGGCCCCTTCCAGGCCGCGGGTCACCAACCAATCTATCAGATCATGGGATTTTGCCGTTGGGGAATCCGGCGCTGTCATGTGTCGTTCCTGTGTCCGTTATGACGTTGATCTGGGGGCAGCTGTACCGGATTACCAGTACCCTAATCCATTCCGGCCAGACGTCGCAGCATCATGCGCAGCAAGGCGGCCTCACCCGTGGTGAAACGCGATGCCAGTTTCTGATCATAATCCTGTGCGATACCGCTTAATTCGCGATAAACCTTCTGGCCAGCCGAGGTCAGCGATAGCCGCTCAACCCGCCGGTCATTTTCATCCCGCAACCTTTGCAAATATCGGCGCTGTTGCAATCGGCTGACCGCACGGCTGACCTTGGTTTTGTGGATTTTGGCACGCTCAACAATGTCGCGTGCGGTCATCTCACCATGATTGCCCAGATGAAACAGCACCCGCCATTCGGTGCGCAGCATTCCGTAGCGATCCTTGTAAACGCGCTGAAACTCAAGCGAACTTTCCTCGGCCGCCTGATTCAACAGGAACGGAAGGAAATTTCGCAAATCAAACTCATCTTTTTGGTCATTTTTAGGCTGGGTCATCCTTGTTAGTTACAAAATCAACTATTATTCGACAAGTGACAAGTTGAAGGATCACCGGAGACGAGATGAGTTTTGATATCTGGATCACCTATGTGGCGACGGTGTTGCTGCTGATGAGCACACCGGGGCCAAGCCAGTTGCTGATGCTGTCGAACTCGGCAACCAATGGGCTGCGGCGAGGTTTTTTTACCGCTGCGGGTGATTTGACGGCCAATTTCTTTCAAATGTTGGCCGCCGGTCTGGGTCTGGCTGCCCTGATCGCCACGTCCGGGACGGCCTTTACCGTGATCAAGTGGTTGGGCGTGGCCTATTTGGTCTATCTCGGCGTCAAGCAAATCGTGAAGGCACGTGTTGCCGAAACCAACGATGCGCCACGTGCCAGCCGCAGGGCGCTCTGGATGCAGGGCTTCATCACCTCTGCCGCGAATCCCAAGGCGGTGGTGTTCTTCGCCGCTTTGTTTCCGCTGTTCATCGATGGCGCGCTGCCTTTCTGGCCGCAATTCGCCATCCTCTCGGCCACATATCTGATCATAGACGGGTTGTTTCTGATGGCCTATGGCTCCACTGCCAGTTGGCTGGCCCGGCGACTGCAGGGGCCGGCAAGGCTTTGGCTCGACCGGATCGGTGGCAGCTTCATGATATTGGCGGCAGTCCTGCTGGGCTTCAAATCCCTGCGCGCCGCCTCGTAACCGAAAGACATAAGGACGCAATATGCCTTTGAAGAAATCCTGGGTCGCATCGGCCAATTCCGCCGACCACCCCTTCCCGCTGAACAACCTGCCTTATGGCGTGTTCTCGACCGAAACCACCGAGCCCCGCTGCGGCGTTGCCATCGGCGACATGATCTTCGACGTGACTGCTGCCGAGGCTGATGGATTAATCGCGCTGTCGGATGAGCCGCTGTTCGATCTGCCCTTCTGGAATCCGCTAATGGAAGAAGGCCCTGCCGTATGGGCTGCATTGCGCGACCGCCTATCTACGCTATTGGCTGAAGATTCGGACGAACAGCACAAGATCGAAAGTCTGCTGATCCCGCAGGACGAGGCCGAGATGCACATGCCCTTTGCCGTCAGCGAGTACACCGATTTCTACGCGGGCCGCCACCATGCCCAGAACGTGGGCACCATGTTCCGCGGCCCGGAAAACGCATTGCCGCCGAACTGGCTGCACATCCCCATCGGCTATAACGGCCGCGCGTCGTCTGTTGTCGTTTCAGGCACAGATATCCGTCGCCCCTGGGGTCAGTTGAAATCGCCCGATCAGGACCTGCCTGCTTTCCTGCCCAGCCGTCGATTTGATATCGAACTAGAGATGGGTGCAATCGTGGGCACACCGTCTGACGGCCCAATTTCAGTGCAGGAAGCCGATGACAACATCTTTGGCTATGTCCTACTAAACGACTGGTCCGCGCGCGATATTCAGGCCTGGGAATACCAGCCGCTGGGGCCATTTCAGGCCAAGGCGACCGCGACCTCGATCAGCCCGTGGATCGTGACCAAAGCGGCGCTGGAACCGTTCCGCTGCGATACGCCCGATCGTGAGTTTGCCCTGCTGGACCACCTGAAGGATTGCGGCCCGATGCTCTATGACATCGATTTGGCCGTGACGATGGCGCCCGAGAATAAAGACGCCACGACCATCGCACGAACCAATTATCGCGAGATGTACTACTCGGCGGCGCAGCAGTTAGCGCATCACTCGACGTCTGGGTGTCCGATGAACACGGGCGACCTGTTGGGGTCCGGCACCATTTCGGGGCCGAACAAGCCAGAGCGCGGATCACTTCTGGAACTCAGCTGGGGCGGGAAAGAGCCACTGACGCTGGACACAGGCGAGACCCGCACCTTCATCGAGAACGGCGACACGCTGACCCTGACCGGCGCAGCCAAGGGCGACGGCTATACCGTCGGGTTCGGCGATTGCACCGGCACCGTGCTGCCCGCACTCGAAAATCCATTCGCCAGAGATTGATGCAGGTCCAGTCCGCATATTCAGAGCGTGCTCTGCCAGTCCTTAACGGCCTCGATGGGATAAAGCAGCATCAGCACGTTCAGCGTCAGACCATCGCGGATCAGCGTGGTGGTCAGGATCTCGAATCCCAGCGCAATGGTGACCGTCATCCAGATCGGCAGGCGACGCGCCAACCAGAACCCCAGCATCATCGCGCCAATATCGGCGATCGAGTTGACGACACTGTCGCCGTAGTAATCCAGCGAGATCGTGACCGCGCGGTAATGTTCGATCACGGCATTGGTGTTCTCGGAAATCTCCCACGCGACTTCTATCAAGGTGGCGATGAACAACCGCCAGCCAACGGCAAGGCGGCGCGCCACCAGCCACAGAAGACCGTAAAACAGAAAGCCATGAATGATGTGGCTGGGCGTGTACCAATCGGTCAGATGCTGCGAGCTTTCGGAACTGAAGGTTTCACCATGCCACAGCTTGACATAACCGCATTTGCAAATCGGTTCGCGGCCCATCCACAGCAGGATGATGGCGCAGGCAATGACAACACAAGCGGTTGCCCAATAAGGCAAAAATCGACGTTCAAACATATGGCGACAACATCATCAAAGCCAGTCGCTGTCCAGAAGGGAAATCACTGATATGGCCAAGGCATTTGCGTCCCAGGGGGACATGTCGGAAAAGAAAATCTCGTTCACCGAGGTGGGCGAAGGGCTCTATGCCTTCACCGCCGAAGGCGACCCGAACTCGGGCGTGATCATCGGCGATGACAGCGTGATGATTGTCGAGGCGCAGGCGACCCCGCGTCTGGCCAACAAGGTGATCGAATGCGTGCGGTCGGTGACTGACAAGCCGATCACCCATGTGGCGCTGACCCATTACCACGCAGTACGCGTGCTGGGCGCGAGCGCCTTTGGTGCGCAACAGATCCTGATGTCGGATATGGCGCGCGCCATGGTGGTTGAACGCGGTCAGGAAGACTGGGACAGCGAATTCCAACGCTTCCCCCGCCTGTTCGAAGGGCATGAGAGCATTCCCGGCCTCACATGGCCCACCACCACCTTCAGCGACACCATGACGGTTTATCTGGGCAACCGCCGGATCGACCTGATGCATCTGGGCCGCGCCCATACCGCTGGCGATATCGTCATCCACGTGCCCGATCAGAACGTCATGTTCACCGGTGATATCGTCGAATACCACTCGGCCTGCTATTGCGGCGACGGGCATTTCGGCGATTGGGGCGATACGCTGGATGAGATCAAGTGGTTTGACGTGGACGCCATCGCGCCGGGGCGCGGCGACGCTCTGGTTGGTAAGGACATGGTCAATGCGGCCATCGAGAACACTCGCGATTTCGTCGAAAGCACCTATCGCCCGGCGGCCAAGGTTGCGGCGCGCGGTGGCAGCCTGAAAGAAGCCTGGGACGCCGTGCGCGCAGAATGCGACCCAAAATTCGCTGACTATGCGATCTACGAACACTGCCTGCCCTTCAATGTTGCCCGCGCCTATGACGAGGCCCGCGGCATCGACACGCCCCGGATCTGGACCGCCCAGCGCGATCTGGAGATGTGGGAGGCCCTGCAGGGCTAAGATTTCCGGGCCGGATTTGATCCAGATCGTGGCGGCCCGGATTTGACAGTGAAACGCTAAGACCAACCCTCCGGCGCTATCCCGCCGGAGAACAGATGAGTTGTGCCCGCTGCACCAGAACTGGGAGAGAGACCGTGAACAAGATTTTCGAAGTTCCACTTTATGCCTACGAGGCCAGCCCGGATCAATCCGCGCCAGCGCCCGTGCGTCACAAGGTCATCGTTGTTGGGGCCGGTCCGGTGGGTCTGGCCGCCGCCATCGATCTGGCCCAGCAAGGGGTTGAGGTGCTGGTGCTGGACGACAACGACAAGGTCAGCTTTGGCAGCCGCGCCATCTGTTTTGCCAAGCGCCCGCTGGAAATCCTCGACCGACTGGGTTGCGGGCAGCCGATGGTGGACAAGGGCGTTCTTTGGAACAAGGGCAAAGTGTTCTTCGACGAACGTCAGGTTTACGAGTTCGACCTGCAGCCCGACAGCGGCGATCAGCGCCCGGCCTTCATCAACCTGCAGCAATACTATTTCGAGCAGTTTCTGGTCGACCGCGTCCGCGAATTGCAAGCGCAGGGTGCACCGATCGAAATCCGCGGCCGCAACAAGGTCGAAGCCGTTGGAACCCACCCCGATCACGTCAAGCTTGAGGTCGAAACGCCCGAGGGATCATACACCATCGAAGCGGATTGGGTCATCGCCTGCGACGGCGCGGGCTCACCCATGCGCGCCATGATGGGTAAGGATTTTGTGGGCCGCGTGTTCGAAGACAACTTCCTGATCGCTGATGTGATTATGGAGGCCGATTTCCCCTCGGAACGCTGGTTCTGGTTCGATCCGCCGTTCAACAAAGGCCAATCTGCGTTGCTACATAAACAACCCGATGGCGTCTGGCGCATCGATCTGCAACTGGGATGGGATATCGACAAGGAACGCGAAAAGCGCCCGGAAAACGTGATCCCGCGCCTCAAGGCCATGCTGGGCGAGGAGGTAAATTTCGAGCTGGAATGGGTCAGCATCTACACCTTCCAGTGCCGCCGGATGGAGCAATTCCGCCATGGCCGCGTGATCTTTGCCGGTGACAGTGCCCATCAGGTCAGCCCGTTTGGCGCACGGGGCGCAAACTCGGGCGTGCAGGATACCGACAACCTATGCTGGAAACTGAAACTGGTGATTGACGGCAAAGCGCCTGAGTCGCTGCTGGACAGCTACGATCAGGAACGCATTCACGGTGCGGACGAAAACATCCTGAACTCGACCCGCTCGACCGATTTCATCACCCCGAAATCGCAGATGTCCCGCATCCTGCGCGACGCGGTGCTGGACTTGAGCGAACATTATGACTTCGCCCGCCCGATGGTGAATTCTGGCCGCTTGAGCGTACCTTGCGTCTATGACGGCTCGTCGCTGAATTCGGCGGATGCGTTGAACGGGCCGACGCAGACGCGTCCCGGAGCGTCCTGTCCCGATGCGCCTTTGGGTGATGGCTTTCTACTGCCTAAACTGGCTGGACAGTTCACGCTGCTGACCATCGACGCCGATGCACCAGATGAGATCGAGGTCGATGGCATCATCGTCAAACGCCTGGCACTCTCGGTCAAAGACGACCCGACCCTAACGCTGAAGCGCCGCTATTTAGGCGATGCCAGCGGAGCGGTTTATCTGATCCGTCCCGATCAGCACGTGGCCGCCCGCCGCGACACCTACGAAGAAAATGCATTCCGGCACGCGGTGCGCCGCGCCACAGGCAAGGAGTAAGCGACATGGCTGATCTGATCCTCTCATCCAATCTGACCCAGGCAGACGATTTCTATGCCGATCTGGTGGCCGCCCATGAAGGGCTTGAGAAAGCCGAAAGCGAAGCGTTCAACGCGCGCCTTGTGCTGGTTCTGGCAAACCACATCGGCGACCACGCGGTGCTGAAGCAGGCGTTGGATGCCGCAGCCCTGAAACAGGAGTAAGCCCATGAAAATCGAACAGATTCACCACGTCGCCTATCGCTGCAAGGACGCGAAAGAGACCGTTGAATGGTACGGCAAGATGCTGAACATGGATTTCATTCTGGCGATTGCCGAAGACCATGTGCCCTCCACCCATGAACCTGATCCCTACATGCACCTGTTTCTGGATGCCGGAAATGGCAATGTGCTGGCGTTTTTTGAGCTGCCTACCAAGCCGGAAATGGGGCGCGATCCCAACACGCCGATTTGGGTGCAGCACATCGCATTCAAGGTGAAGGACCGTGATGAGCTGATCGCATTCAAGGACCATCTCGAAGCCAACGGCGTCGAGGTTCTGGGTGTCACGGATCATTCGATCTTTCATTCGATCTATTTCTTCGATCCGAACGGTCACCGGGTGGAACTGGCTTGCCCCGACCCCGAGGAAGAGGCCATGCTGGCCCGGCTGGATTCGGTCAAATGGGATATGCTCGAAGAATGGTCGCGCACCAAACGAGCCCCTCAGCATGCCGACTGGCTGCATGCCAAGGAACTAAGCAAAGGCTAACCATCGTATGTCCGAAGTGGTTCTGTTTGATTACTGGCGTTCGTCCGCCAGTTACCGGGTGCGGATTGCACTGAATCTGGCTGGGATCACCTACCGCCCGGTCGTCGTGGATCTGGTGAACGGGGCGCATCGCGCCCCGGATCATTTGGACCGCAACCCGCAAGGTCTGGTCCCGGTGCTGGATATCGATGGGGTTCGGTTGACCCAATCGCTGGCGATCATCGATTATCTGGATGAGACCCGCGATCTGGGTCTGCTGCCAACCGATCCGGCCAAGCGAGCCGCGGCGCGGGCATTGGCGCACAGTATCGCGGTGGATATCCATCCGGTCTGCAATCTGTCGGTTGCCAAACATGCCACCGCGCTCAGCCAAGGTGCAGGCGACATGCCCGGCGACTGGATGCGTCACTTCATCCGGCCGGGCCTGCTGGCGTTTGAAACGCTTCTGGGTGGCTTTGATCAATCCCCGTTCTGTACCGGCGACACCCCCGGTCTGGCCGATATCTGCCTGATCCCGCAGCTTTATAATGCGCGCCGGTGGGAAGTTGATCTATCCGACATGCCGCGCCTGACAGCAGTCGAGGCCGTCTGCGCCGAGCATTCGGCCTTTGCCGCAGCCCATCCCGACCTGCATGCTCCGCTCTGAACCGGCGCACAGAGTCTGTGTGGCGGTGCGGGTGCACAAATCCTCGCGCCGTCCTTAGGTTTCTGTGTAACGACAGACGGAGACCCCCATGCCCGAGATCACCGGCTACCACGCCCATGTCTATTTTGACGCCGACACGCAGGATACGGCACAGCAGGTCTGTGAAGAGGCCGCGCGCCTGTTTCCCACCGTGCAGATGGGCCGCATGCATGCGCGCAACGTTGGCCCTCATCCGCGTTGGAGTTGCCAGCTGGGCTTTCCCGCCGAAGCCTTTGATCAGGTCTTTCCCTGGCTGATCCTAAACCGGCAAGGGCTGACCATCTTTACCCATCCAGAAACCGGCGATCACTTGGCCGATCATCGGGATCGCGCCATTTGGATGGGTGAGATGCTGGAGCTTGATCTGTCGATCTTTGATTAACCCAGCTCACGCGCGCGATCGCGCAAGATGAACTTCTGAATCTTCCCCGTCGACGTTTTCGGCAACGCCCCGAAGACAATCGTCTTGGGGGCTTTGAAATGGGCCATATGATCCCGGCAGAAAGCGATGATATCAGCCTCATTCGCCTCTGCCTGAGGCTTCAATTCCACAAACGCACATGGCGTTTCGCCCCATTTCTCATCCGGGCGGGCCACCACCGCCGCCTCCATCACAGCCGGGTGTTTATACAGCGTATCTTCGACCTCGACCGACGAGATGTTCTCACCGCCCGAGATGATGATGTCCTTGGACCTATCCTTCAGCGCGATATAGCCATCCGGATGCATCACCCCCAGATCGCCCGAGGCAAACCACCCGCCCTTGAAGGCCTTGTCTGTCGCCTCAGCGTTCTTGAGATAGCCCTTCATGACAATGTTGCCCTGCATGAAAATCTCACCCATGGTTTCGCCATCCGAAGGCACGGGTTCCATCGTCTCGGGGTCAGCCACCATCAACCCGGACAGGGCGACGTATTTCACCCCCTGACGCACCTTCAGCGCGGCGCGATCTTCCGCGCCTTTCTCGTTCCATTCGTCCTTCCATGCACAGACAACGGACGGACCATAGGTCTCGGTCAGGCCATAGACATGGGTAACCTCAACACCCATCCCTTCCATCGCTTCGATCACCTTGGCCGGCGGTGGAGCGCCAGCGGTCATCGCCTTGATCTGCTGCGTGAAATCCTTGAGATGATCGGGCGCGTTGGCCAGCATATTCAACACGATCGGTGCGCCACAGAAATGGGTCACACCCTCTTCTCGGAAGGCGCGATAGATCGGTTCGTCCCGCACGGCGCGCAGGCAGACGGAGGTGCCCGCATTGGCCGCCATCGTCCACGGGAAGCACCAGCCATTGCAGTGAAACATCGGCAGCGTCCACAGATAGACCGAATGCTGCGGCATCCCCCATGTCAGGATATTCGACGTTGCGTTCAGCGCCGCGCCGCGGTGGTGATAGACCACACCCTTGGGGTTGCCGGTGGTGCCCGAGGTATAGTTCAGCGTGATCGCATCCCATTCATCTGCGGGCAAAGACCAGTCGAACTCTGGATCACCCTCGGCCAACAGAGCCTCATAGGTCAGATCTCCCAATCGCTCGCCACCGTCAAAACTGGCGTCTTCGATGTCGATCACCAGAATGTTGTGATCCACCTGCGCTAACGCCTGTTTCACGACGCCTGAAAACTCGGGATCGACCAGCAGAACCTTGGCTTCGGCATGGTTCAGAATGAAGGCGATGATCGGCGCATCTAGCCTCGTGTTGATCGCGTTCAGCACCGCCCCTGCCATGGGCACGCCAAAATGCGCCTCATACAGCTCGGGTATATTGGCCGCGATGATCGAGACTGTATCGCCCACGCCTACGCCACGCGTAGTCAGCGCGCTGGCCAGACGTCGGCTCCGCGCATAGGTTTCTGCCCAGCTATACCGGCGCTCGCCATACACAACGGATGGGTAATCCGGATACACTGCCGCCGTCCGCTCAAGATAGCTCAGCGGAGACAACGGCGTGAAATTCGCCGGGGTTTTATCCAGATGTTGCTGGTAGATAGGTGTGGCTGTCATCCGGCGATCCTCCCAAACTCGTCAGATTGTCGTATTGAGCACAAAGTTTACGTCATAACAAACCCGTATTAATACGCGTTTGAGCTACACTGGAGATATCCTATGGGCTAATCTGGCCCTACTTCACGCGCACCATTCGCGTTGATCTGCAGTATCACGTCACTTTGCGCCCGCCGGGACCTACTGATTCCCCGCGCGCCCCACTTTTGAAAGGACATGTCATGGACGGCACGTTCAACGAAAACGATCTTTCCCGCGTCGTCGAAGCCGACCGCGCCCACCTCTGGCATCACCTGATCCAGCACAAGCCGTTTGAGACCAACGATCCCCGTATCATTGTCGAAGGCAAAGGCATGCGCGTGTGGGACCAAAAGGGCAAAGAGCACCTGGATGCCGTATCAGGCGGTGTCTGGACCGTGAACGTGGGCTATGGCCGCGAATCTATCTGTAAGGCGGTTTATGACCAGCTGATGAAGCTGTGCTACTTCGCCAACACCGCAGGCTCGATCCCCGGTTCGAATTTCGCGGAAATGCTGATCGACAAGATGCCGGGCATGAGCCGCGTGTACTACACCAATTCAGGTTCTGAGGCGAACGAGAAGGCGTTCAAGATGATCCGCCAGATCGCGCACAAGAAATATGGCGGCAAGAAAACCAAAATCCTGTACCGTGACCGCGACTATCACGGCTCCACCCTGGCGACCATGTCGGCAGGTGGTCAGGACGAGCGCACCGCGCAGTACGGTCCCTTTGCACCCGATTTCGTGCGCGTGCCTCATTGCATGGAGTACCGCAAGCACGAGCTGGACGGCGCACCGGAAGAGAACTTTGGCGAATGGGCTGCAGATCAGATCGAAGAGGTCATCCTGCGCGAAGGCCCCGACACTGTTGGTGCCCTGTGCCTTGAGCCCGTGACCGCAGGCGGTGGCGTCATCGAAGCGCCTGAAGGCTATTGGCCCCGCGTGCAAGAGATCTGCAAGAAATACGACATCCTGCTGCACATTGACGAGGTTGTCTGCGGCGTAGGTCGGACCGGCACGTGGTTCGGCTACCAGCAGTACGGCATCAAGCCGGACTTCGTGACCATGGCCAAGGGCGTTGCCTCGGGTTATGCCGCGATCGCCTGCATGGTCACCACCGAGGAAGTCTTTGACATGTTCAAAGACGACGCGGCAGACCCGATGAACTATTTCCGTGATATCTCGACCTTTGGCGGCTGCACTGCCGGTCCGGCGGCAGCGGTTGAAAACATGCGCATCATTCAGGATGAAAACCTGCTGCAGAACTGCGTGGACATGGGTGATCGCATGATGGGCAACCTGCAGGCGCTGATGGAAAAGCACAAAGTCATCGGCGACGTGCGCGGCAAGGGCCTGTTCCTTGGCGCCGAGCTAGTAACCGATCGGACCACTAAGGATCCGATGGACGAAAAGCGCGTTCAGGCCGTTGTCGCAGATTGTATGGCGCAGGGCGTCATCATCGGTGCCACCAACCGCTCGATCCCCAGCCGCAACAACACGCTGTGCTTCTCGCCAGCGCTGATTGCAACAGCGGACGATATCGACCAGATCACCGACGCCGTCGACGGCGCGCTGGGACGTGTGTTCGGCTGATCCGACCACTGTAGTATTGCTAAAACAGATGAAACCCGCCAGCTTTTGGCGGGTTTCTTTTTATGTGGACATCGGCCAAGTTTATGAGCTGATGCCAAGGATACTCGGTTTGCATTCAAGGGGCAGGTAAGAGCCCGAAGATGACATTGGTTTTCTTTCCGCCTAGCTTGCAGGTCATGCATTAGTTGGAGGGATTACTATGTCGACGCCAGAAAGCAGGCTCGAAGAATTGGGCTTGAAATTACCTGCGCCTACCAAGTTACCGGATGGCCTGCACATACCCTTCGAATTTGTTAATGTCAGAGGTGACCGAGCCTTTTTCTCTGGTCACCCAAAAAACGCAATGGATGGTAGTCTGGCCGGGCCCTTTGGAGTTGTCGGAGCCGAAATTACTACGGATCAAGCGTATGCTGAGGCCCGCGAAGTGGCACTAACGGTACTGGCTAACCTGAAAGCAGAAATAGGCGAGCTATCAAGAATTGTTGGATGGGTCCGCGTCTTTGGTATGGTGACATCTGCGCCCGGATACTCGGATCAACATGTTGTGGTAAATGGCTTTAGCGATTTGATAATTGAGGTGTTCGGCCCAGACATCGGTCGCCATGCGCGTTCTGCTATCGGTGTGTCTGGACTACCGCTCGGTTTCGCAATGGAAATTGAGGGCGAAGTCATGATCTCTGCCTGACAGGCCTGCGACGGCTTAGTCCGCCCTGCAGTCATTGATCATGTGTCAAAGTAAACATACCCGCCACCGAACACACGCGCCCGGATGACAGCGGCACGTCGGACGCTCGGCTTCACCGTATCAGCTACCGGCGAGGGCGCGGAGAGCTTAGATTACTCACCAAAATTCGGATAGATAAACCCGTTCACCGGGTACGAACTGCCGTAACTGCCCGGCCGGCTTTCAACCCGAACAAGCGTCCAATCATTGTTTTTGGACACGTCCCTCACGCCCATCTGCAACGACACCTTATTCCGGAGCCAGTTTGCGTGGTTCACAATGACTTCCCGCTCGGTGACAATATCGGACACGACAGCCACATGTCCCAGGGGCATCCCTCTGGTGGCCCGAAACGACATCACCGCACCGACCTCCGGTTCATTACCCCGGTCAAATCCATTGCGGGCCTTGCCCCACCAATCCTTGGCGTTGCCACGAATTTCGATGCCGCTGAGGTTGCGTGCGTAGGGCACGCACCACACCCTTTGTCCCAGCGCATGTTTTCTTGAGACCTCTTGCAACGCCATGGCCTGACGTTCGGGATCCAAGTCCACCTCATTCGGATTCTTAGCACAGGCCGAGATCAGACTGAAAAGTCCCAAAACAACGGCAATTCGCGCGACGCCGGGCAGGCGCGACCAGATCGTATCGGTATTGCGTGCGTTGTACTGCAAGAAGGTTCTTTGCCGGTGTGAGTGGTGAAGCAGTTTTAATAATATCTTTAGGAAAAAGAAAAGAGCCCAACTGCTCCCCGGCAGAATATTGCCAGTTCCTGCGCCACATTCCGACCGTCGGCCGAACGTGCGGTCACTTATGCAACAGGTTTCCTCACTGTGTCGTCCCTGGGATTCCTGGCAGGCCAAGAGACCGGCACAAGGTCATCGGACACATGAACGCCAACCCCTCATGATGGTCGACGATCAAGCATCCGCTGGACAGTCGGGTTAGGCAGAATTACTTTGACCGCAACCCAATCCAACAGGAGGTTTGTATCGGATGTCCAAGACACTCTCGATCGCGGCAACTTCAATTCTGTTTTTGTCAACAGCGGCCTATGCGCAAGAACAATGCGCTGCTGGCAAAACGCTGACAGACGGCAAATTCACCATCGCAACGGGCAACCCGGCCTACTATCCGTGGGTGATCGATGACGCGCCAGAAAGCGGCGAAGGGTTCGAGGCTGCTGTGGCTTACGCCGTCGCCGAAGAAATGGGGTTCGCGGCCGATGATGTGGTCTGGGTCCGATCCTCGTTCGATGAGGCGATCCAACCCGGCGCCAAGGAATTTGACGTCAACATGCAGCAATACTCGATCACGCCCGAACGGGATCAGGTGGTCGATTTCTCTACCCCTTACTACACCGCCCCGATGGCAGTTCTGGTCAGCCCCAATTCGACCGACACTGCCCCGACGCTTGAAGCGCTGAAAGGTTTGCAATGGGGGGCCGTTGGCTCGACCACGGCGGTGCCAAAACTGGCCAGCATCATCCAACCTGACAGTGATCCGCTGCTTTATGGTGACAATGCTGACGTTAACGCCGCCATGTCGGCCAACCAGATCGATGCGGCCCTGTTCGACCTGCCCACCGCCCTGTTCCTGAGCGCAGTGATGATCGAAGGCTCAAAGGTCATCGGTCAGTTCCCGGCGGATGAAAATGATAATCCGGATCATTTCGGCATGTTGATGGAAGAAGGCAACCCGCTGAAAGCCTGCGTGGACGAGGCGCTGGCGGCACTGGCAGCTAACGGCAAACTGGCCGAGATCGAGGCCGTATGGCTGCAGGACACCACTGGTGTCCCTCTGATCAAGTAACATGGCAGATCATAAGGCGGCGGGGATGACCCGCCGCGAACGGTACGAGGCCCACCAACGACGCAGGTCGTTGGTGATCGCCACGATTAGCACGGTCACTGTTGTGGCCGCGATCTACTTTCTGGTGCCGCTGGCTCCGGGCTGGTCGAAGGTTCAGCAGAGCTTTTTTAACGGCGAGACGCTTGTCAAAACCTTCCCGAAACTGCTTGAGGCGTTTCGGATCAACGTGATGATCTTTTTGTGGTCCGCACCGGCGATCGCCGTGCTTGGCCTGTTGATTGCCTTGGCGCGGGATGCCAAATCGCCCGCCCTGTTTCCGCTGCGCATCTTTGGCGCGGCGTTCACCGACATTTTCCGCGGCGTGCCTGTGATCCTGACGGTCTATCTGATCGGCTTCGGTATTCCGGGGCTGGGCCTGCCGCGCCCGTGGAATTCACCTTATATCTGGGGTTCGCTGGCGCTGATCCTGACCTATTCGGCCTATGTGGCTGAAATCTTCCGCTCGGGCATCGACAGCGTCCACCACAGCCAGCGCGCCGCCGCATTATCGCTGGGTTTGTCGGAACGGCAGGTGATGCGCGACGTGGTGTTGCCGCAGGCGATCCGCAACGTGGTGCCCTCACAGATGAACATGCTGATTGCGCTGCAAAAGGATGTCTCTCTGCTCAGCTTCATCGGCCCGGTCGAAATCTTCCGTCAGGCCGGAGTGTTCAAGTCGCTGCTGGCGAATTTCACTCCCTATGTGGGCGCGGCGATCATCTTCCTGATCGTCACCATCCCCGCCACACGCTACGCCGATCACCTGATGGCCCGCCAAATGCGAGAGAGGCGCTGATGCCCAAACTGGAACTTCAGAGCGTGGTGAAACGCTTTGGCGACCGCACGGTCTGTGACGGGATTAATCTCACCGTTGATGAGGGCCAAATGGTTTGCTTGATCGGCGCATCCGGGTCGGGCAAGTCGACTCTGCTGCGTTGTATCAACCTGCTGGAACCCATCGAAGACGGCGCGATCTTTCTGGATGGCGAGGATATCTCAATCCCCGGTCTGAACCCGCAATCGGTGCGTGCCCGGATCGGGATCGTGTTCCAAAGCTTCAACCTGTTTCCGCATATGACCGCGCTTGAGAATGTCATGCTCGCGCCCCGCCGGGTGCGTGGGCTGACGCGCGCTGAATTGCAGCCCGAGGTCGAAGCGCTGTTCGCCCGGTTCGGGTTGGCCGACCGGATGCACAACTATCCTGACCAATTGTCGGGCGGTCAGCAGCAGCGCGTCGCCATCGTGCGCGCCTTGGCCATGCAGCCTGAGGTCATGCTGTTTGATGAGATCACCTCGGCCCTCGACCCTCAACTTGTGGGCGAGGTGCTGGATGTTCTGCTGATGCTTAAGAAACAGGGCATGACGATGGTGATGGCCACGCATGAAATGGGCTTTGCCCGCGAGGCCGCCGACAAGATCTGTTTCCTCGACAGCGGTCGGATCATCGAAGAAGGCCCGCCCGAAGCGGTGTTTGACCACCCTTCGCACCAGACCACACAGGCGTTTCTGGCACGGGCGTTGAAGTAAGCGCCCGGCTCTGAATCCCTGACGATCTGGCCCTCAAGGACTCGACTCTTTGAGGGTCAAGAACATATAAGAACAAATGTAGAACATTTGGGGGTTTTATATGTTCGGCGGGATGCAGCGCCGCATCGTTTCACTCTGGTTTCCCCGGCTGGCAAGTGACCGGGCTTTGCGTGTGCGCCCGGTCGATGGGCCGTTTGTTCTGACGCTGAAACAGAACAATGCAAACCGGGTGTATTGCCTGAATGTACAGGCCCAGCGGCAGGGCCTGCACAGCGGCATGCCCTATTCCGATGCCCGCGCCTTTTGCCCCGATCTGCAAAGCCATCCTGCCGACCCGCAAGGGGATCAGCGGTTTCTGCACGCCCTGCGCCGCTGGGCCACGCGCTATTGCCCCTGGGTCGGGCTGGAAGGTGAGGACGGGCTGGTTCTGGACATCACCGGATCGGCTCATCTGGCGGGCGGGGAAGAGATGATGCTGACCGACATGCGCAGGCGTCTGGCCCGGGCCGGGCTGACGGTGCAGATCGGTCTGGCCCCGACACGCGGCGCGGCCTGGGCCTTGGCACATTATGGCGAGGGGGTCGCAACCCAAGATACGCTGAAGGCCATCCGCGCCCTGCCGGTGGCAGCGCTGCGGCTGGATGAGGATACCTCGGTCGCGCTGCAACGGTTGGGCCTGCGCCGGATTGGCGAACTGGCGCAAACCCCGCGCGCGCCGCTGACACGCCGCTTTGGCCCCGAGGTACTGATGCGGCTGGATCAGGCGTTGGGGGATCAGCCCGAACAGATTACCCCGTTGGCCGATCCGCCCCATTACGGCGTGCGCATGACCCTGCCCGAGCCCATTGGGCTGTTGTCCGACATGATGGCCGGGGCGGAACGGCTGCTGGAACGGCTCTGCGACAAGCTGAAAGCGCAGGAAATGGGCGCGCGCAAGCTGTGCATCACCTTGCGCCGGGTGGATCAGGATCATCAGCAGGTCGAACTGCGGCTGGCCCGCCCCTTGCGTGATCCATATCGCATCCTGCCCCTGTTCGAGCGTGGACTGGCCGAGGTGGATGCAGGCTTTGGCGTCGATCAGCTGCGGCTGGAGGCCACGCTGGTGGAACCCCTGCCCGTGCGCCAGATCAGCCGCGCCGCAAGCCGGGGCAAGGATCAACTGGATGACCTGATCACCCGCATCGGCACCCGGATCGGGTTGGAACAGGTCCACCGCCTACTGCCCGCGCAAAGCCATATCCCCGAGCGCAGCTTCATCATCTCGCCCGCCGCCTATTCCGACCCTGCAGGGGGTTGGTGCGCCCTGCGCCCGCGCCCCCTGCAGCTGTTTCCGCCGGAACCCATCGCCGGATCGGGCCCGCACCCGCCGCGCCGCTTTCGCTGGCGGCGGATGTCGCTGACCACAGGCCGCTCAACCGGTCCCGAACGCATCTGCCCCGAATGGTGGCTGGAGGATGAGAACTGGCGCACAGGCTTGCGCGATTACTGGCAGGTTGAAACCCGGCAGGGGCGGCGATTGTGGCTGTATTACACGCCGCAGAATCCGGGATGGTTCGTGCATGGGGAATTCGCATGAGCAAACCGAACCCGCCCAGCTCACACGCGCAGGACCCCGGCTATGCCGAGTTGTGCGTGACCACCAATTTCACCTTCCTGACCGGAGCCTCGCACCCAGAAGAGCTGGTAACCCGCGCGGCAGAGCTGGGCCTGAAGGCCATCGCGATCACCGACCGGAACTCACTGGCCGGGGTGGTCCGGGGCTGGAGCGCATTGAAAGAACTGCGGCGCGAGGCGGAAGGCGCAGTTCAAATCCGCTCGCAACACCGGCTCGATTCCTCATCCCGGCAAGAGGTCGGGCATGTGCAGCCGATCGACAAACCGGACGTACCCGCCCTGCCCAAGTTGATCGTCGGCTGCCGTCTGGTTCTGCGCGACAGCGCGGTGCACTGGCTGGCCCTGCCCCGCGACCGCGCCGCCTATCAGCGACTGACCCGGCTGCTGACGCGGGGCAAACGACGGGCCGAGAAAGGCGACTGTCATCTGGATCTGCAGGACATGCTGGCGTCCTGTCAGGGGATGATCCTGATCGCGCTGCCTCAGGCAGGGTTGAAACAGGCCATCCCCGACATTCAGACCGTCCGGCGGCAGTTTCCCAATGCGGTCTTTCTGGGGGCGGTGCCGCGTTATGACGGCAGTGACCGGGCCTATCTGACGGCCTGTGCGCAGGCGGCGCTGCGGGCCTCGGCCCCCATGGTGGCGGTAGGCGATGTGCTGATGCACCGTGGCAACCGCCGCCAACTGGCCGATGTGCTGACCTGCATGCGCGAACACATCACGATTGACCAGATCGGCACCCGCGCCCTGCCCAATGCCGAGCGGCGGCTGAAAGGCTACGCGGATATGGCCCGGCTGTTTCAGGATCACCCCGGCGCGCTGCGCCGCACGCTGGAAATCGCCGACCGCTGCAGCTTTGACCTGAGCGAGCTGTCTTACGAATACCCAGACGAGATCGCCAGTTCTGAGACCCCGCTGGCGCGACTGGAACGTCTGGCGCGCGAGGGGTTGAAACGGCGCTATCCCGATGGCCCGACCGAGAAGGCCATCAGTCTGATGAAAAAGGAACTGGCCCTGGTCGCCGATCTGGATTTCCCAGCCTATTTCCTGACCGTGCATGACATTGTGCAATTCGCCCGCTCGCAAGGCATTCTGTGCCAGGGGCGTGGATCAGCCGCCAATTCGATCCTGTGCTATCTGCTGGGCATCACCGATGTCAGCCCCGACATGATCGCCATGGTGTTCGAGCGTTTTGTCTCGAAATACCGGGGCGAGCCGCCGGATATCGATGTGGATTTCGAACACGAGCGGCGCGAAGAGGTGATCCAGTGGATTTATGAGAAATATGGCCGCCACCGCGCGGGCCTCTGTGCCACGGTCATCCATTTCCGATCCCGCGCGGCAATCCGCGAGGTGGGCAAGGTGATGGGCCTGTCTCAGGACGTCACCGCAGGTCTGTCCGGCCAGATCTGGGGGATGAGCAATGGCGGCGTTGATGCCGAGAGGTTGCAGGAACTGGGCCTCGACCTCAAAGACCGACGCCTGATGCAGACGGTTCGCCTGATTGGCGAGATCATCGGCTTCCCCCGCCACCTGTCGCAGCATGTGGGCGGGTTTGTCATCACCAAGCAGCGGCTGGATGAGCTCTGCCCGATCGAAAACGCCGCGATGGAAGACCGCACCGTGATCGAGTGGGATAAGGACGATATCGACGCGCTTGGCATTCTGAAGGTGGATATACTGGGGCTGGGGATGCTCAGCTGTATCCGCAAGGCGTTTGACCTGATGCAGCAGCATGACGGCGTGACCCTCAGCATCGCCACCGTCCCGCAAGAGGATACGGCGACCTATGACATGCTGTGCGCCGCTGATGCGGTGGGTGTGTTTCAGGTCGAAAGCCGGGCACAGATGAATTTCCTGCCCCGGATGAGGCCGCGCGAATTCTACGATCTGGTGATTGAGGTCGCCATCGTCCGCCCCGGACCCATTCAGGGCGATATGGTGCAGCCCTATATCCGGCGGCGCAACGGGCTGGAAAAATCCGAACCCTTCGGCCCTGCCTTGGAAGAGGTGACGCGGCGCACGCTGGGCGTGCCGCTGTTTCAGGAACAGGCCCTGCAAATCGCCGTGGTTGGTGCAGGGTTTTCGGCGGAAGAGGCTGATCACCTGCGCCGCTCGCTGGCCTCATTCCGGCGCATGGGGACGATTGGCACCTATCGCGACAAGTTCATCGCGGGGATGCTGAACAACGGCTATACGCCCGAGGTCGCCGACCGCTGCTTTGGCCAGATCGAAGGCTTTGCCGATTACGGCTTTCCCGAAAGCCATGCGGCGGCTTTTGCGATGCTGGCCTATGTCTCGGCCTGGATGAAATGCCACCACCCGGCGATCTTTGCCTGCGCGCTACTGAACTCGCAGCCCATGGGGTTTTATGCCCCCGCCCAGATCGTGCGCGACGCGCGCGAGCATGGGGTCGAGATCCGCCCAGTCTGCGTAAACGCCTCGACCTGGGACAATCTGCTGGAACGTCGTGCTGACGGGGCGCTGGCCCTGCGGCTGGGCTTTCGCCAGATCAAAGGGTTCAAGCAGGAGGACGCGGATTGGATCGTGGCTGCGCGCGGCAATGGCTATCCGGACCCCGAAACGCTGTGGCTGCGGGCCGGGCTGCGCCCGGATGTTCTGACCCGTCTGGCCGAGGCGGATGCATTCTCCGGCATGGACCTGACCCGGCGCGACGCCCTGTGGCATGTCAAAGCCATTCGCAGCCGGACCGCCCTGCCGCTGTTCAATGACCCCATCGATGGCGAGAGCATCAGTGAGCCGCAGGTCAACCTGCCGGTGATGCATCTGGGCGAGGAGGTTGTCGAAGACTACGTCTCGACCCGCCTGACCCTGCGCTCGCACCCGATGGAGCTGTTGCGCCCGTCCCTGCCCGGCCTTGTGCCGCATGCCACGCTGCAGGACATCCCGCTGGGCCGCTACAGCGTCTGCGGGTTGGTGATTACGCGCCAGCGGCCGGGAACTGCCTCGGGCGTGATCTTTCTGACGCTTGAGGATGAAACCGGGGTCAGCAATGTGGTTGTCTGGCCCAAGGTCTATGAACGGTTTCGCCGCATCGTGATGGGCGGGCGGTTGCTGCAGGTTCGCGGGTATCTGCAGCGCGAGGGGATCGTCGTGCATCTGATCGCGCAGGAGATCACCGATATGTCGCATAAACTGTCCGAGCTTGGGCATCCGCTGGATGAGGCCATCGGCATCACCCAACCGCAAGCGGATGACACCCCGCGCCCCCGGCAGAACGGCCCAAGCGCCCGCCATCCGCGCGAACAGGCCAAGCGTCTGTTCCCAAGCCGGGATTTTCACTAGAACCCGCGCCAGCATAAGGCCAGTTTCAAAGAAACATCTGGCTAACGTGATCCGGTCACCTCTTTCCCTTGCCCTTGCCCGCAATATGTTGCACCACACACGGGTTCAAACCCGGTGAACGGGCCAAAGGATAAGGACAAGGCGCATGGCTGACGGATCGATCGACATCAACGCAAAACCCACCGAGGACATTTCGGTTCGCGAGGTGTTTGGCATTGACAGCGATATGGCAGTCAAAGGCTTTGCCGAACGCAGCGACCGCGTGCCGGTGATCGACCCGACCTACAAGTTCGATCCCGAAACCACGTTGGCGATTCTTGCGGGCTTTACCCATAACCGCCGGGTGATGATTCAGGGCTATCACGGCACCGGGAAATCGACCCATATCGAACAGGTTGCCGCCCGTCTGAACTGGCCTGCCGTGCGCGTGAACCTCGACAGCCATATCAGCCGGATCGACCTGATTGGTAAGGACGCGATCAAACTGCGCGACGGCAAGCAGGTCACTGAATTCCACGAAGGCATCCTGCCCTGGGCGCTGCGCAACCCCGTTGCCATCGTCTTCGACGAATACGACGCGGGCCGTGCGGATGTGATGTTCGTGATCCAACGCGTGCTGGAGCATGACGGCAAGCTGACCTTGCTGGACCAGAACGAGATCATCACACCGAACCCGAACTTCCGCCTGTTTGCGACCGCCAACACTGTGGGTCTGGGCGACACCACCGGCCTCTATCACGGTACACAGCAGATCAACCAGGCGCAGATGGACCGCTGGTCGCTGGTTTCGACGCTGAACTATCTCAGCCACGATGCCGAGACTATGATCGTTCTGTCGAAAGCGCCGCATTACAACACCGCCGAGGGCCGCAAGACCGTCAGCCAGATGGTCACCGTCGCCGACCTAACCCGGACCGCCTTCATGAACGGCGATCTGTCCACCGTGATGAGCCCCCGGACCGTGATCAACTGGGCCCAAAACGCAGAAATCTTCCGCAACATCGGCTATGCCTTCCGCCTGTCGTTCCTGAACAAATGTGACGAGCTAGAGCGCCAGACGGTTGCTGAGTTCTATCAGCGCTGTTTTGATGAGGAACTGCCGGAAAGCGCGGCGAGCGCGAGCTTGGGCTAAGCAATATGAATTGCGCCCTGCGGGGCGCAATGCCTCCGGCGGAGGTATTTTTGGCCAAATGAAGGGGGATCCGATTTCGCATTGATGCGGCGGGTCACTGCAACACAAAGGGCGATTGAACATGGTGCAGAAGAACGACAATCCTGCTGATCCGTTCAAGAAGGCTCTGGCCGAGGCTACTAAAGTTATGGCCGACGACCCCGAATTGTCGGTGAGCTACACTGTTGATCCATCGGGCCTGTCGGGCGAGTCGATGCGTTTGCCGCAGGTCTCACGCCGGATGACGCGCGAAGAGGTTCTGTTGGCGCGCGGGACGGCAGACGCATTAGCTTTACAACGCAAATATCATGATGACGCGACCCATGCGCGATATGCCCCTCCGGGTGATATGGCACGGGATCTTTATGAGGCGATGGAGACCGCCCGGTGCGAGGCGATGGGTGCGCGGGACATGCCCGGCACCGCGTCGAATATCGACGTCAAGATCGGGCATGAGGCGATCCGGCGCGGCTATGATCAGTGCAAACAGCCTGCGGATGCGCCATTGGCTGTGGCGGCGGGCTATCTGATCCGGCATCTGGCCACGGGCCGCGACATGCCGCCTGCCGCCGAGAATGTCATGAACCTGTGGCGCGGATTTATCGAGGAACAGGCCGGCGGGACGCTGGAAAATCTTGACGAAATCCTCTCAGACCAGGCCGAATTTGCCAAATTCGCCCGACAGATGATCAAAGATCTGGGTTACGGCGATCAGCTGGGTGATGACCCGGATGAACTGGACGACGAGCAGGAAGATCAGGCCGAGGATGACGCTGAAGAACAGCCCGATCCCGACAGCACCGGGCAGGATGATCAGGACGAACAAGACGCCGACGCGACGCCTGAACAAACTCAGGAAGAACAGCAGGACCAGTCTCAGGCTCAGGTCTCGATGGACGAGATGGCCGAGGATGAGATGGGCGATGAGGCTGAAATGCCCGAGGGCGAGGCTCCGCTAGAACCGCCTGCCCCGCCACCTGCGTCCGAGGCGGACCCGGATTACAAGGTCTATCTGAACACCCACGACGAAGAGATCGCAGCTGAAGATTTGGCGGAACCGGCAGAGCTGGAGCGCCTACGTGCGTATCTGGATCAGCAGTTGGAGCCGCTGAAAGGTGCGGTCAGCCGTCTCGCCAACAAGCTGCAGCGTCGCTTGCAGGCACAGCAGAACCGGTCTTGGGAGTTCGACCGCGAGGAAGGCATTCTGGATGCCGGACGTTTGGCGCGCGTCGTGGCCAACCCGACCACGCCGCTAAGCTTCAAGGTCGAAAAAGATACCGAATTCCGCGATACAGTGGTGACGCTGCTTCTGGACAATTCCGGCTCGATGCGGGGCCGTCCGATCTCGATTGCCGCGATCTGTGCAGATGTCCTGGCGCGGACGCTGGAACGTTGCAACGTCAAGGTCGAGATTCTGGGCTTTACCACCCGGGCCTGGAAAGGCGGTCAGGCGCGCGAGGCGTGGCTGAACGATGGCCGCCCGCAACAACCGGGGCGACTGAACGATCTGCGCCACATCATCTACAAAGGCGCCGATGCCCCATGGCGTCGCGCGCGACCCAATCTGGGTCTGATGATGAAAGAGGGCCTGCTGAAGGAAAACATCGACGGTGAGGCGTTGGAATGGGCGCATCGCCGGATGCTCGCGCGGCGTGAGGCCCGCAAGATCCTGATGGTGATCTCGGACGGCGCGCCGGTGGATGATTCCACGCTTAGCGTGAACCCGGCAAACTATCTGGAAAAGCACCTGCGCGACGTGATCGCCATGGTCGAAAAACGCAAGATGGTAGAACTACTGGCCATCGGCATCGGCCACGACGTGACGCGCTATTATGACCGCGCCGTCACGATCACCGATGTCGAGCAGCTTGCAGGTGCTATGACCGAGCAGTTGGCCGCACTGTTCGACAGCGACCCGCGCGCCCGCGCGCGCGTGATGGGGATGAAGCGGGCCAGTTGACGGCCCTGCTTCGACAGTGCAGACTTAGTGCCATCCAAGCCAGTTTTTGCACCGCTGAAGGCGACTTTGCTTATGGTGGCGCAACGGATAGCGCATAAGCGCTATATCGAAGGGCAGGAACATCATTCGTTCTCCTGTTTATCTGCTTGGATAGTGTCCCAACCCTGCCCGGCCTGCTTGTAGCTGGTCCTGAGATACGCCCTAGAAACCCTTGAGATTGTTGTTGAACCTTGTCGTTCCGCGAGAAACGGAGTGTATTTGCCCCATGCGCTATGAGTTTGCAGACTGTATTCTGGATGTGGATCGACACGTCCTGACCCGCCGGGGTGAGCCCGTCGCAATCGAACCTCAGGTATTCGATCTGTTGGTCCTCTTGGCCCAGCACCCAGGTAAGCTGGTGCCCCGGGACGAGATCATCGCGCGGGTATGGAGTGGCCGCTTTGTCTCGGATTCCACCATCAGCGCACGAATTGCAGCGGCGCGTAAAGCAGTCGGCGACGATGGCAAAGCGCAACGGATCATTCGGACAGTCGTACGGCGCGGGTTGCAAATGGCGGCGGATGTGACCTGCGACGCCGACACCAGTTCAGGCGTAGAAAACCATACGCAACGGCTGCATTACGCGCGCGGTGCGAAGGGCCGCGCTGTTCCATACACGCTTTCCGGTGATGGGTTGCCGGTGCTGCGCATCGGTTCGGTCGTGCACGATCTGGAGGCGGAATGGCGCATCCCGTCCGAGCGTACCCGGTTACAGGACATGGCAAACCGTTTCCGCCTGTTACGCTACAACAAGGACAATGACGTCAGCTCAAACATCGATCATCAGGCGGTGTATGACCGCAGAATAGAAGAAATCCTGACCGTCGTGAATGCAGCGGGGTTTGACCGCTTTTCCATTCTCGGTGAAATGGGCGGCACCTTCCCTGCCCTACACTTCGCCGCAAGGCACCCCGAGCGGATTGACAAGCTGATTATCTCCGGCGGATGGGCAGAAGGGCGAGATTACCGGGAAGATACCAAACAACCCGACTCGATCCGGTCACTGATCGCGGAAGGCTGGAACAAGCCGGGCAGCGGCTATGCTATGGGCGCTGAATTCAGCTATTTTCCCGAAGGTCCGCTGGATAGCGTTCGGCACATGGTGAATGAATTGCAGACACTTTATTCAAGCGAGGAAAGACTTCACTACCGTGACATCGCCAATAGCACCTCGGTGCTGCAACTTCTTCCGATGGTGCAATGCCCCACGCTGGTTCTGCACGGGCGGCACACAGCCGTTCACCCCCTGTCCGAGGCGCGCAAACTGGCGGCTGGAATCCCCAATGCCTCGCTTGTGATCCTTGAGACCGGCAACCAGATACCATTGCCTGGAAATGAGGCCTACAACCCGTATATCCAGGCCATTCAACGCTTTCTTGAGACAGAAGAATAGTGTGCGCCGGGGCGCTGGACATTTCCTACCGCAGGCCGCAGGTTTGCGCGCAGCAAGACTGACGAATGAGGCCGCCCATGTTCCAGAGTTTCGAAGTGACCGCACGCCCCGAGCAAGGCCCACCACGACTGGCCGCTTTGCGGGACGAGCTGGCGCGCGAAGGCCTGCAGGGCTTCCTGATCCCGCGTGCGGATGCGCATCAGGGTGAATATGTGGCCCCTCGGGATGAAAGGCTGGCCTGGCTTACCGGATTCACCGGTTCTGCGGGGTTTTGCGCGGCGCTCACGGACATTGCCGGGGTTTTCATCGACGGGCGCTATCGCACTCAGGTAAAGGCCCAGGTCGCACAGGATTACACGCCGGTCCCATGGCCAGATGTCAGCCTGAGCGCCTGGTTGAAAGAGCAATTGCCAAATGGCGGCAAAGTCGGGTTTGATCCGTGGCTCCACGCTGCAGGACAGATTTCGTCTGCACAGAAAGAGCTTGAAGGCAGCGGCGTCGAACTGGTGCGCTGTGATAACCTTGTAGACCGAATTTGGGCGGATCAACCCGACCCTCCGATGAATCCTGTCAGGGCACATCCGATTGAATTTGCAGGTGAAAGCGCCGAGAGCAAAATCAAGCGCCTCGCGAGTGACCTGCAGAGCGCAGATCGTGCGGCAGCGGTGATCACCTTGCCGGATTCGATCATGTGGCTGTTGAACATTCGCGGCGCGGACATCGCATACAACCCTGTGGCCCATGGCTTTGCCATCCTGCACGGTGATGGGCGGGTGGATCTGTTCTTGGCCGCTACCAAACTGACCGGGATCGGGGATCATCTGGGCCCGCAGGTCACCCAACACCAACCCGACGCGTTCCTGACAGCGGTTGAGGCACTTGAAGGCAAGGTACAGGTCGATCCGGGAACGGTTCCGCAGATCGTAGCGGATGCGTTGGGGGACCGTATGGTCGATGGCGGCGATCCCTGCGCCCTGCCCAAAGCCCGCAAGAACCCGGCCGAAATCGCAGGCACGGCCGAGGCACATCTGCGAGATGCCGCAGCGGTGATCGAACTGCTGTGTTGGCTGGACGCGCGGAAGCCCGGCACCCTGACCGAGACACAGGTAGTAACGCGGCTGGAAGAAAGCCGCCGCCGGGACAACGCGCTGCAGGATATCTCATTCGACACCATCGCGGGCACCGGGCCGAACGGGGCCATCATGCATTATCGCGTGACCGAGGAAACCGACAGCAGGCTGGAAAACGGTCACCTGCTGGTGCTGGACAGCGGTGGGCAATATCTGGACGGCACCACCGATATCACCCGCACAATTGCAATCGGCGATGTTGGGAATGAGGAAAAGGCCTGCTTTACACGCGTCCTCAAAGGCATGATCGCCATGTCGATGCTACGCTGGCCTGTTGGCTTGGCAGGACGCGATATCGAATGCGTAGCGCGGCTGCCGCTGTGGCTGTCTGGGCAGGATTTCAACCATGGGGTCGGTCATGGGGTCGGTACCTATCTCAGCGTGCATGAGGGCCCTCAGCGCCTGTCTCGGGTCAGCCATGTCCCGCTTGAGCCGGGTATGATCCTGTCGAACGAGCCGGGATATTACCGCGAGGGTGCTTTTGGCATCCGGCTTGAGAACCTTGTCGTAGTGGAAGAGGCCCCAAACCTGCCCAACGGTGACGACGAACGCGCCATGCTGAACTGGCGTACGCTGACTTATGTCCCAATCGACAGGCGTTTGATTGTAGTCGATATGCTGACACGAGAGGAACGTGCTTGGCTGAACGCCTATCACCGCGACGTGGCGGAAAAAGTCCGGCCAAGGCTGGGCGACGCCGCTCAACTGTGGTTGGATGCCGCAACCGCACCGGTCTGACACCGGATTGTTACATAGTTTGGGCAGAGGAGAAGCCCTGACACGACGAGGGAAGGAACAGGAATGACAGACACCATCACGATCCGCAAAGCACCGGGCAAATGGAGCGTCCGCTCAGGCGGCGCGATTTTGGGTGAAACCAACAACGCGCTGGAACTTCTGGAAGGCGACAAAGACCCGGTTATCTACTTCCCGCGTGCGGACATTGCGATGGCCTTTCTGGATCGGACCAACAAAGTCACCCAATGCGCAGGCAAGGGAGACGCCACGCATTTCTCGATCGTAAACAAATCCTCAGTCACCGAAAACGCCGCTTGGAGTTATGAAAACCCGATCGACGCGGTGGCCGAAATCAAGGATCACTTGGCCTTTTATCCCGCAGACTCGATCAAGGTGGAACAACTCTGATCCAAGTATCCGTGCAGGACCGGATCGATCTGCAAAACGGCGAAAATCCTCAGAACCTGCCCTGTCCACAATGTTGCGAGGTGACCATGACAAAGCGTCTATTGAATTCCGCAGGCCCGATTGCGGCCCTGACGATGGCCTTTTCAATGGCCCTGCCCGCCGCAAGCTCTGCCAACACCGGTCTGGCCAATCCCGCGGCAACATATTGCATCGCGCAAGGCGGGCTCTACGGTATACATGACGGCCCGGACGGTCAGAGCGGTATCTGCCAATTGCCCGACGGCACCCGGATCGATGCCTGGACCTATTTTCGCGAACACCATGCGGGCACGGATGGCAGCAAGCCGGTCGGCCTTGCAAATCCCGCCGCCGTGTACTGTGGCTCAATTGGAGGCGAATATGACCTGACCACGTCTCGCTGCGCACTGAGCGACGGTACGTCCGCCGATGCATGGGAACTGTACCGCAAGGCACATGGAAAAACGCATCAGGTGGTGAACCCAGCAGCAGCCTACTGCCTTGAGATCGGCGGCAGCTACAAGATCAAAGACACTGGTTCGGGTCAGGTGGGTATATGCACCAAGCCGGACGGCACCTCGCAGGACGCATGGGCCCTGTTCCGTGCGGAAAATCCCGAGTGATCCGATCCGGTAATCAAGCCCGACATCCACACCCAAAATGAACCTGAAGCCCCGATTGAGCCGCAGTTTATCGACGATCAGAGCGCGTGTTGGTGACCGTTTTGCGACAGCCTGATCGCGTCCATTAAGTCGCCTTGGCTAATTTTCAGGTTTTCCTGGACGGAAGCACATCATCTGGCTGTAGATTTCACTAGGATTTGCCTTCCTCGCTTTCGATGAAGGGTTCGAGATTCACGAAAGTCTGGACAGGGCATTTCACCGCTTTTTCGGGATTGCACAAACCAGCCTGACCGACCGGATCGACGACATACCTGATCTCCGGATTTGCCCTTCAGACCGCATCCTTGGTGCTCGATGCCGTTACAAATGACAACGCCTTGTTTCTGTGAGTCGATATCCCCGGGGCCAATGTTCTTGATGTAAAACTACCCCTTCGCGCGCTTGAAGAAGTTGCAAAGTTGATGCCCGAGGTGGAGTTCCTTGCCTGTTTCGTTCAGGTTCTTCGATAGGTCAAAACGACCTCTGATCAGCCATTCGATGCAATCTCTGCACCGGCGGCCGAGAAAGCCTGCCAATAAACACACACCCGCCTCGAAACAGTAAGTCGCAACATAGGTTTCAGAACCACCCGCGCCGCGATTGCAGTAGCCCTGGACGATCTGCTGTTCTAGTGTCGCGCAGCGACCAGACATAGGACTCGGGAATGAAAATCGCCACCGCCGCCTACGACCTCGATTGGCTCGATAGTTGGGCTCAATATGAAGACAAGCTTGAGGCATGGGTTTCCGAGGCCGCAGGACAAGGTGCCGACCTTCTGGTCTTTCCCGAATATGGCGCAATGGAGTTGTCGACGCTCGACGGCCCTAAGGTGGCCGGTGATCTCGAACGCTCAATCCGGGCGGTTTCCGACCGGATGGAAGATGTACAAGTTGTGCATTCGCGCCTTGCAAAGATGTACGACACATACATTCTGGGGGCTTCCGCCCCAGTCATCGACGGACCAGGGCGCCCGGTGAACCGCGCAGTGTTCTACGCTCCTGACGGTCGTCTCGATCATCAGGACAAGCAGATCATGACACGGTTTGAACGCGAGGCCTGGGACATCGCCCCGGGCGGTTCGTTGAAACTGTTTGATACCGCATTGGGTAAAATCGGCGTTCTGATCTGCTATGACAGTGAGTTCCCTCTCTTGGGTCGGGCCCTGAGCGAGGCCGACTTGATCCTCGTACCATCCTGCACCGAAGCCCTGTCCGGGTATTGGCGTGTGCGGATCGGCGCCATGTCTCGTGCCCTTGAAAATCAATGCGTTACGGTAATGTCATCGTTAGTTGGCGGCAATGAATGGTCCGAAGCAGTCGACATGAATACCGGCATGGGTGGCGTGTTTGGCCCGCCCGATATCGGGTTCCCACCGACGGGAGTGCTTGCCGAGGGCACGCTGAATACCGCCGGCTGGACCTATGCCGAGGCCGACCTGTCCACAATTGCAAACGTCCGCGCAGACGGGTGGGTATTGAACCGCACGCACTGGACCGAGCAAGACGCTCGGGTCGATTCAGTCACAATATCACCCCTTTAGGTGACTTCGCCCTTGAAATAAGGCCGAAATAGGCTCATTTAAGCGCACGATCTGCAGATTCTGCAGGTGCAACCTAATGATGGAGACAACATGGCCAAGGAAGATACGCTCGAATTTCCCGGTGTCGTGAAGGAACTCCTGCCTAATGCGACGTTTCGGGTCGAGCTGGAAAACGGCCATGAGATCATCGCACATACAGCAGGCAAGATGCGCAAGAACCGCATCCGTGTTCTGGCCGGCGACAAAGTTCAGGTCGAAATGACCCCATATGATCTGACCAAGGGTCGGATCAACTATCGCTTCAAGTAACGCTTCGTACATGGCGTTTATCCTCGGATCGGGCAGCCCGCGGCGGCTGGACCTGCTGGCGCAGCTTGGCGTTCGGCCCGATGCGATCCGTCCGCCGGATATCGATGAAACGCCGCTGAAAGGCGAACTGCCAGCCCCCTATTGCAGCCGCATCACGCGGCAAAAAGTTCAGGCTGTTCAAGCTGATAGCGATGATATCACCTTATGTGCCGACACAACGGTCGCACTGGGTCGCCGCATTCTTGGCAAACCCGAAGACGCGGGACAAGCTGCTGAGTTTCTGCACGCCCTGTCCGGCCGACGCCATCGGGTGATCACTTCGGTCGCTGTGCGGCGCGGGGATAAAATCCTCCAGCGTGATGTGGTTTCTCAGGTAAAAGTGAAACGTCTGTCCGACAGCGAAATCAATGCCTATCTTGCGACGGATGACTGGCAGGGCAAGGCCGGAGCCTATGCAATACAAGGTCCTGCCGGCGCGTTCATCCCGTGGATTTCAGGCTCGTTCACCGGTATCGTCGGCCTGCCCCTGTCCGAAACTGCTGCACTGCTGCAAGGCATCGGCTATCCCTTATATCGCGAGGTTTCATGAAGGGTCGTACCATCATTCTGGATCATATTCAGGGACGCGAAGCTGCAGCTCTGATGGTGGATGGTATTCTCGACGATTTCCTGATCGCCACAGATGCCCCTGCGCCAGGTACGATCTACCGCGCCCGCGCCGATCGCCCGGTCAAAGGTCAGGGCGGCATGTTTCTCACCACACCCGACGGCCCGGCTTTTCTGAGGCAAGTCAAAGGGTTGGCGCCCGGTGCTTTGCTACTGGTGCAGGTGACTGGATACGCCGAGCCCGGCAAAGCCATACCCGTCTCGAACCGTATTTTGTTCAAAAGCCGCTTTGCGATCGTGACACCTGACGCGCCCGGCCTGAACATCTCGCGCCGAATCCGTGATGAAGATATGCGCGACCAACTTCTCGAAATCGCGCATGAGCAAATGGGAAACAGCACGCACGGCCTGATCCTGCGCTCGTGCTGTCAGGCGGCGGATGCAGATGAAATCGCTGAAGATATCTCAGCCATGCTGGTACTTGCCGAGCAGGTATTGGCTGATACGGGCAGTGAACCAGAATTGCTGAGCGAGGGCGATGGTCCGCATATCCTGGCCTGGCGTGATTGGACGGACCCGGCCGAGGTCGTGACCGCATCCGGCGGATTTGAGGACCACGGTGTCGTTGATGCGCTCGATGCAGCAAAGGGGATTTCCGAAACGCTTCCCGGTGGAGGACACCTCTATATCCAACCGACCCGCGCGCTGGTTGCGGTGGATGTGAACACCGGCGCCGACACATCTCTCGCGGCGGGAACCAAAGCTAACTTCGCCTGCGCCAAAGCCCTGCCGCGCGCCCTGCGCGTGCGCGGGTTGGGGGGGCAGATCACTCTGGACCTTGCACCGATGCCCAAGAAAGACCGGAGGGGTTTCGAATCGGCCTTGCGGTCGGCATTCAAGTCCGATCCTGACGAGACGATCCTGGCCGGTTGGACCCCGCTTGGCCATTTCGAACTACAGCGCAAACGTGGTCGTATCCCATTGACGGAGATCCTGAAATGAGCTGCCCGATCTGCGGAGAAGATACCCAGCAGGCCTTTCGACCATTCTGCTCCAAACGCTGCGCGGATATCGATCTGGCAAAATGGCTAAACGGTTCTTATGCGGTGCCATCGCAACGTGAAGAAGACGCCGAGACGACCTCGGAACCAACCGAAAGCCCCACGTCCCTCCCGCATTGAAAAAATGTTAAAAAGCCTCTGGACACCGCCTGTGGCAAGTCATAGAAGGCCTCCACCCAATGGCAAACGCCATTCCCGTGCCCGGGTAGCTCAGGGGTAGAGCAGTGGATTGAAAATCCTCGTGTCGGTGGTTCGATTCCGCCCCCGGGCACCATTCCCAACAGGTAAGCTACTGTTTCCCTTCAGCTTTAACTGGAGCTGACCGAGGGCGTAGTACATGCTGGAGAACAAAACCGTTCCCTTCTCATTTGTGAATGCAGAGGTTTTCTACTTCACACGACGGGTCCCGAAAGACCTCGATCACCACTAGCTGCAGAGAAGTGTTGCTTTCCGGCGGTCTCCGAGCGACTCAATGCGATGGCTGAACTCGTGAGGCTGGGGATTCCCGTCTCGGCGAGGCTGCAGCCGCTTGTACCGGACAACGAAGAAGACGCGGCAAGACTAATTCGCGGATTCGCTGATTGTGGTGCGAAACACGTTTCGGTCGAGTAATTGAAACTGCCTATCGAAAAAATGCTTCGCAGTCAAAAGTGTTGGAAAGAGTTCTTCCGTGCGCCCGAAAAGACTACCAATCACGGCAAGCGGTTCGCGCAGCTAGGGAGTATGTGCTACCGCCTTAGCACAAGATTGAGGGCCACGAGTATCTATCAACAACCGCCAAGAAACATGGTTTAATCTATGGCTATGCCGATAACGAGTTTTTGCTTCGCAACCCCTTTCGCTCTTGCTGTAATGGTGCAGATTTGTTCCTGAGGGGCTCTGGGTCGCTAACATCACGCATTTCATTGTGGTCAAGATAGCCATAGCTCAGCCCAAAACTCAGATCCGCAGCACCTAATCCTACCGAAAATTGACGGCATGATCTGCACCTCCCAGACGTAGTTATCACCCATACGTCGATCCATGTCATGCCTATTGCTTCACCAACGCAGGTCCATCTAGCGCGGGGGACGATCTAAATACTGATGATTATTAGTGCGATCAATTTACACCTTTAACCGCAGAATAAAGTCGGCGGAATTTCATCAACCGCTCGGAAAGTGCAGCCATTTCAGCGGGTTCAAACCCTTCGGTTGTGGGCGGGTGATATGCCAAATCGGCTTTCGTCAACGCGCCGAGACCACACGCCGCGAGCCGGGCTGCGCCATATGCCGGACCGGAATCCGCCCCATCAGATCGTACAATGGGTTTTCCAATCACCGTTGCGATCAAACCAAGCAACAATTCTGATCGGCTGCCGCCTCTGGCGGCCAATTCGGGCAGGTCGTCAATTGTGTCACCAAAACTGAGCGCTGCATCGGCAAAGCAAAACGCAATTGCCTCAACTACAGAGCGGCAGATGTCAGCACGCGTTGTTGAGTCCTCCAGTCCAAAGAAACTGGCCCGAATACGTGGGTCTCCGTGCGGGCTGCGTTCACCCGTCAGATAGGGCAGAAAAATCGGAACGCGATCACCGTTGACCGTTTCAGCAAGCGCGACAACTTCGGTAGAAGTCAGCCCCAACTGATCCCCAATCCATGAAATGGGCCTTGCCCCGTTCAGCATCGCAGCCATTTGATACCAACGATCGGGCAGCGTGTGTGCCAAAGCATGAACATAGCTTTCAGGGTTAGGCTAATAACTTCGATTAGCCACAAATAGCTGACCGGATGTCCCGAGTGAGATGAACCCACGCCCTGGCTCGGTAGCACCCAATGACACCGCCCCTGTTGCCGCGTCCCCTCCTCCGGTCACGACGGGAATACCGGGTTTCAGCCTTGTCTCTGCCGCAGCTCGCGCGGTCACTTTCCCAACAACCGTTTGACCGTCGAATACTGGCGGTAACCAGTCGGGCTTTACAAATGTGGCTTCGGCGACAGCGGCATTCCATTTGCGCGACGCCTGATCAAGCCACATTGTTCCGGCCGCATCGGACGTATCGGTTGCCAATTCTCCATGCAGGCATAAGCCGATGTAGTCTTTGGGCAGCAGGATATGGGCAAGTCGACCGTAATGTTCGGGCTCATGTTGTCTAAGCCATGCAATCTTAGGTGCGGTAAAGCCTGGCAAGGGCAGGACACCCGCAATCTGTCCAATCTGTGGTTCGGCCGCACGCAGTTCATCACACTCGCGTGCTGATCAGCTGTCATTCCAAAGGATCGCCGGGCGGATCGGACGCAGATCGCGGTCCAGCAAAACGGCACCATGCATTTGACCGGACAATCCGACGGCCTTGATTTCGGACAATCCAATTCGGCCTACAAGTTGGTTCAAAGCGTCTACTGTCGCCTTCCACCAAAGGTCCGGGTGCTGCTCAGACCAGCCGGGCTGGGGTGAAGATGTCTGTATCCCCACCGAAGATGTCGCGAGAATCCGGTCCCTATCCGCGTAGGCAAGCTTGACAGCCGAAGTTCTGATATCGATCCCGAGATACACTCAAACCCCTCGCCCCGTTCAACTACTCGGAGACCGTCTGGCTATTGATTTTTTAGCGCGCGCAAAGAATATGTAAAGATACGATAAAATCAAGGCGGCTATGATCCGCAGGCAGACTAGCATGACCAAGATTAAGAATATGGAAGAGTTCGCGGCCCTCAGCGGCATTTCGCGGCCCACAGTATCCAAATATTTCCATGATCCCGAAAGTGTTCGCCCGACGACAAGGGCGCGCATCGAAGAAGCGCTCGAACGGTTTGATTACCGCCCTAACATTTATGCGGTGAACCAGAACCGAAAGCTGACCAAGAATATCGGCATCGTCGTACCCTATTTGTCTGACCCTTTCTTTGCAGAAATCGCACGGTATCTGGAACAATCCTGCATCGCGGCGGGCTATCGACCGTCTCTCTTCAGCTCACATGGCGAGCAAAAGCTCGAGAACGAAATTCTGGACGGCCTGCAATCCCTGAAACCCGCCGGGGTTTTGCTAGCCCCTTTGGGGCGTATCTCGGACCGATCCGCGATCGAGAAATTCTGTGCCAACGTGCCAACGGTCTTATTTGACAGTAACCTGGATGGTTTGGGGGCTGCCTTTGTTGGATCGGACAATTTCAGTTTTGTGTCACAAACGGTCGAATACATGACCCGCACGGGCGAACCGCCATCTTTCTTTGAAATGCGTACGCCTGCGAATCCGAACGCCAACAAACGTCGAAAAGCCTATGTTGAGGTGATGGAGCGTCTCGGGTTCGAGCCTCATATCATCAAAGTCGACGGCATAGGCTGGGCATTTGAAGAAATCGGTCACCGGGGCGCGTTGAAAGTTCTGGACGAGCGTCAATTGAGGACGAATTCAGTTCTATGCAGCAATGACCGACTCGCAATTGGCTTTCTTGCGGCCTGTTACGAACAGGGGATTCGGGTCGGACGCAAGAACGATTGCACGCTGCGCGTGGCCTCAAATGACGATCATCCGTTCGCAAAATTCACCTGCCCTTCTCTGACCACAGCTGCGCATGACTACGACAACGTGGCCGGAAGAAGTGTCGAAACGCTGTTCGAACTCATTGAAAATGGGGGAGAATTTGAGACACGAACAGAAACCCTTTTCCCTGCGCGGCTCGTATTAAGGAATTCGGCATAACTCGATAATTTTAACGCGCGTAAAGTTTTTATTGACGGCGCGACAATTTACGCTCTACGCTCTCTGCACGACATCCAAGCTCAGGGAGGACAGGGATGTATCTGAAGCACGCACTTCGCGCGGCGACTGCATTGACATTCGTCGCTACGGCCGCAGCCCACGCGCAATCTATCACGATCGCCACCGTGAATAATGGCGACATGATCCGGATGCAGGGCTATACTGACAAATTCACCGAAGCGACCGGTATCGACGTCGAATGGGTAACGCTGGAGGAGAACGTGCTGCGTCAGCGCGTCACCACCGACATCACGACCAAGGGCGGTCAGTTCGACATCATGACCATCGGCATGTACGAGACGCCCATCTGGGGCGCGAATGGCTGGTTGGTTCCGCTAGATGGTTTGTCCGAAGACTACGATGTCGGGGACATTCTGCCCGCAATGGCGGGGGGCCTAAGCCATGAAGGGACGCTGTACGCAGCGCCATTCTATGGTGAAAGCTCGATGATCATGTACCGCACTGACCTGATGGAACAGGCCGGCCTTGAAATGCCCGACGCGCCTACCTGGCAATTCATCCGCGAAGCTGCCGCTGCAATGACGGATCGGGACAATGACATCAACGGTATCTGCCTACGTGGCAAGGCTGGTTGGGGTGAAGGCGGCGCCTTTATCACCGTGACAGGCAATTCCTTCGGCGCGCGCTGGTTTGACGAGGATTGGAAGCCCCAGTTCGATCAGCCGGAATGGAAAGAAGCGCTCACTTTCTTCGTCGACATGATGAATGAATCTGGCCCGGCAGGCTTCGCCACCAATGGGTTCAATGAAAACCTGTCGTTGTTCCAGCAGGGCAAGTGTGGCATGTGGATCGACGCAACCGTCGCGGCATCCTTCGTGACCAATCCTGACGACTCAACAGTGGCAGACAAGGTTGGTTTTGCACTGGCACCGAACTCGGAAGGCGTAGATAAACGCGCCAATTGGTTGTGGGCCTGGGCGCTAGCGATCCCAGCGGGCACGCAGCAAGAGGACGCGGCAAAGCAATTCATCGAATGGGCGACCTCGAAAGACTACATTGAGTTGGTGGCCGAAAATGAAGGCTGGGCCAATGTGCCGCCGGGCGCGCGAACCTCGCTTTATGAGAACCCGAACTACAAGGAAGTTCCCTTTGCGAACATGACCTTAGAGTCGATCCTGATGGCCGATCCACAGAATTGCTGCGCACAGCCGACGCCATACACGGGTATCCAGTTCGTCGCGATCCCCGAGTTTGCCGGTATCGCTACGCAAGTAAGTCAGGAGTTCTCGGCAGTTTATGCCGGACAGCAGTCAGTGGACGAAGCACTCGCCAAAGCGCAGGCCTTCACCACCGAAGAAATGGAAGCCGCAGGCTACTGAGGCATCCCTCCCCGGCGGGCGGGCAGAGGTCTGCCCCCCGCTCTACCCTTCCACAACTCGCGTTTTTCTCGCAGGCTTTGGTTATGCCTGAACAGAGAGGGTTTGCGTCATGGCAACTCAACATTCCCGATCCGTCGCGCGCCTGATGATGGCACCCGCAGTGGTCCTGCTACTTGGCTGGATGCTCGTGCCCCTGACGATGACGCTGTATTTTTCCTTCAAGAAGTATCTGCCCCTTCGCGGTGGCGACTTGGGCTGGGTCGGGTTCGACAACTATGTCCGGTTCGTCTCGTCCAGCTCCTTCTGGCCCGCCGTGCAAGCGACGTTGATGATCGTAGGCGGCGTCTTGGTGATCACCGTAATTCTGGGCATTCTACTAGCGATGCTGCTGGATCAACCCATGTGGGGTCAGGGCGTTGTCCGTATCCTCGTGATCGCTCCCTTCTTTGTCATGCCCACCGTGTCTGCGTTGGTGTGGAAGAACATGTTCATGGATCCTGTGAATGGGTTGCTGGCCCATCTATGGCGCTTTTTCGGGGCCGAGCCGATCTCATGGCTATCCGAGGCCTCAATGACTTCGATCATCATGATCGTCTCATGGCAGTGGCTACCCTTCGCGACACTGATCCTGCTGACCGCAATTCAGTCACTGGACAGTGAACAGCTGGAAGCAGCCGAAATGGATGGTGCGCCAGTCCTGAAACGCTTTTATCACATCGTCCTGCCACATCTGAGCCGCGCGATAACCATCGTGATCCTGATCCAGACGATCTTTCTTTTGTCGATCTTCGCCGAAATCTTCGTGACCACCGGCGGCGCCTTCGGCACCCGCACCCTCACCTACCTGATCTTCCAGCGTGTGCTGGAAAGCCAGAATGTCGGCCTCGGATCAGCCGGAGGTGTCTACGCCATCATCCTTGCCAATATCGTTGCGATCTTCCTGATGCGCATCGTCGGCAAAAACCTGGACGCGTGAGGAGGAACGACCATGGCCCGCGCCGTCACATCCCGTCGTAAATCGCTGAACACCGCCCTTGCCTGGGCCGTTGGTCTGCTGATCTTTTTCCCGATCCTCTGGACGATCCTGACCAGCTTCAAAACCGAAGCTCAGGCGATCGCCAGCCCACCGCTGTTCCTGAACTTCGATTGGACGCTCGAGAACTATGCAATCGTACAGGAACGCTCGGATTACATGCGGTTCCTGTGGAATTCGGTGATCATCGCAGGTGGATCAACCATTCTGGGCGTGATCATCGCAGTGCCCGCAGCATGGGCCATGGCCTTCGTGCCGTCCAAGCGTACCAAGGACATCCTGCTGTGGATGCTGTCCACCAAGATGCTGCCCGCGGTGGGTGTTCTCTACCCGATCTATCTGCTGTTCATCCGGTTGGGTCTACTGGACACGCGCGGAGGGCTGGTCGTGGTGCTGATGCTGATCAACCTGCCGATCATCGTCTGGATGCTTTACACCTATTTCCGTGAAATCCCCGGTGAGATTCTGGAAGCCGCCCGGATGGATGGTGCCACGCTGAAAGAGGAAATCCTCTATGTGTTGACACCCATGGCCGTGCCCGGCATCGCCTCGACCGTGTTACTGAACTTCATTCTTGCCTGGAACGAGGCATTCTGGACGCTCAACCTGACTGCCGTTGACGCAGCGCCGCTTACCGCATTCATTGCCAGCTATTCCAGCCCCGAAGGCCTGTTCTTCGCCAAGCTCAGCGCGGCATCGACCATGGCGATCGCACCAATCCTCATCCTTGGCTGGTTCAGCCAAAAACAACTTGTCCGCGGCCTGACTTTCGGCGCTGTGAAATAAGGAAGACGACTATGGGACGTATCCAACTCAAGTCAGTGACCAAAAGCTTCGGTGACATAGAGGTCATTCCACCACTAGATTTGACTATCGAGGACGGTGAATTCACCGTCTTCGTCGGGCCCTCTGGTTGTGGCAAGTCCACGCTGTTGCGGCTCATTGCGGGGCTAGAGGACATCACTTCGGGCTCCATCGACATTGATGGCGCGGATGCAACCGACGTACCGCCCGCCAAACGTGGTCTGGCAATGGTGTTCCAGTCTTATGCTCTGTACCCGCATATGAGTGTGCGCAAGAACATCGCCTTTCCCTTGCGTATGGCCAAGCTGGATCAGGCCGAAATCGACAAGCGGGTCGAAGGCGCAGCAAGCGTCCTGAACCTGAGCGATTATCTCGACCGCCGCCCGGGGCAACTTTCCGGTGGGCAACGCCAGCGCGTTGCCATTGGTCGCGCCATTGTTCGTGAGCCCGCGGCATTCCTGTTCGACGAGCCCCTTTCAAACCTAGACGCGGCGCTGCGCGTTGGCATGCGGCTGGAGATCAGCGAACTGCACGAACGTCTGGCGACAACGATGATTTACGTGACGCACGATCAGGTTGAAGCCATGACAATGGCCGACAAGATCGTCGTGCTTCAGGCCGGTGTGATCGAACAGGTCGGCAGCCCGCTTGAATTATATCGGACGCCGCGCAACTTGTTTGTTGCAGGGTTCATCGGCTCGCCCAAAATGAACTTCATCGAAGGACCAGAGGCGGCGAAACACGGTGCACAAACAATCGGTATTCGCCCGGAACACATCGCGGTTTCGGAAACTGAAGGTGAATGGTCCGGGATCGTCAGCGTTTCAGAACACTTGGGATCGGACACCTTTTTTCACGTCCACGAGACCGGACTGGCCGAAACCATTACCGTCCGCGCAGATGGTGAGGTCGGCTTCCGCCATGGGGATCGAATTCACCTGACACCGCGTGCAGATGTCATCCATCGGTTTGATGCGAAAGGCTTGCGGATCGAATGACACGCTTGGCAGGCAAAACCGCCCTGATCACCGGGGCTGCGCGAGGCATCGGATTGGCCTTTGCCAAAGCTTATGTTGCAGAAGGCGCGCGTGTTGCCATTGCCGACATCGACATCCAGCGTGCGAAAGACGCCGCCGCAGAATTGGGTCAGGTTGCATTCGCCATCGAGATGGACGTGACAAACCAAGAAAGCATAGATGAGGCCGTCGCAAGAGCCGCTACACATTTCGGCCCTATCGACATTCTGATCAACAATGCGGCAATCTTCACCGCCGCCCCAATCGTTGAGATTGAGCGGGAAGACTACAACCGCGTGTTTGACATCAACGTCTCGGGTGCTTTGTTCACGATGCAGGCGGTCGCCCGGCACATGATCGAGCACGGGACCAAAGGTCGGATCATCAACATGGCATCTCAGGCTGGGCGAAGGGGGGAACCTTTGGTCGCAGTTTACTGCGCCAGCAAGGCGGCGATCATATCGCTGACCCAATCGGCGGGGCTGAACCTGATCGCTCATGGGATCAACGTGAACGCAATTGCTCCGGGTGTTGTTGATGGCGAGCATTGGGATGGCGTTGATGCGTTCTTTGCAAAACATGAAGATAAACCGCTCGGCCAAAAGAAACGCGAAGTGGCGGCAGCTGTTCCCTACGGGCGGATTGGTCGCGCAGAGGATCTGACCGGGATGGCTGTGTTTCTGGCCTCTGACGAAGCCAGGTACATTGTCGCCCAGACATATAACGTCGATGGCGGAAACTGGATGAGCTGATGAATCCTGTGGCAAACGCAAATCCTGCAGTACATCTAAGGCGAGATAACCTTTCAAACCTGCCGACAACTGTCAGGACCCCATCTTACAGGTGCTCGGACCTGACGCCCGGCATTGTCCATATCGGTCTCGGGAATTTTCACCGCGCGCATCAGGCTTGGTATATCCACCAGTTGATGCAGCAAGGTCAGGCCCACGACTGGGCAATCATCGGAGCCGGTGTGCGAAGCTACGATTCCGAGATGCGAGGGCGTCTGCTGGCGCAGGACTGCTTGACGACATTGATCGAACTGGACCCGAAAGGGATGTCCGCCCAGGTAATTGGTCCGATGATCGACTATCTTCCGGTCGAGGCAGGCAATGCAGCGTTGATCCGCAAGATGTCCGAGCCTTCCATCAAGATTGTGTCTTTGACAGTGACCGAAGGTGGATATTACCGAGATGCCAACACGGGTGCCCTCGACACAGATCACCAAGAAATTCTTCATGATGCAGCAAATCCAAACCAGCCGTGCACAGTATTCGGTGCGATCATTGCGGCGCTCAAGCAGCGCAGGGCGCAGGGCATCAAACCCTTCACCGCGCTGAGCTGCGACAACCTTAAGGATAATGGCGTGATCCTGAGGAACTGTGTTGTCGGTCTAGCACGCCTGTCTGACCCTGCTCTGGCCGACTGGATAGACCAGAACGGCGCATTCCCCAATTCAATGGTGGATTGCATCGTGCCCGCTACAACAGACCAAGTGATATCACAATGCCACGCACTTGGCGTCGATGACCAAGCACCCGTATCGCACGAGAACTATCGCCAATGGGTGATCGAGGACGATTTCTGCGCCGGGCGCCCACCCCTGGAACAGGTCGGCGTCACGCTGACCCGTGATGTCCAAAGCTATGAGACGATGAAACTGCGCATCTTGAACGGCGGTCACCAGTTGCTTGCTAATGTCGGCGAAATACTGAATGTCCCGACAATTTCGGATTGCATGCAGGACCGGGATATCTTGGCGTTTTTCAGAAAGGTCCAAGAAGAAGAAATTCTGCCTCATGTCGCAGCCGTCCCCGGAGCGACTGCAAATGAATACCTTGAGCAAGTTGAGACGCGATTTGCAAATACGGCCATTCACGACACGACGCGCCGGGTTGCTTTCGATGGATCGGCGCGACACCCCGGGTTCTTGCTGCCGTCACTTCGTGATGCACTTGCGGCAGGCTCTTCCATAAGCGGGCTCGCGCTGGCCGAAGCTTTCTGGTGTCGGATGTGTGCAGGATACCGTGAAGATGGCTCCGAAATCGCCCCCAATGACCCCCAATGGGAGAGTCTACAGAAAGCTTCGCTGGCGTCCAAAGACGATCCAGAACTCTGGGTCGGCCAGCAACACTATAGCGATGCTTGCGCCCTCGGCGCAGACTTTCCCAGAGCTTTTGCCTTCTGGCTAACTACGATCTGGAAACACGGCAGTCGGGCAGCTATCGCGGAATATATCAATCGCAGTTGAGCCCTTTTCTGAACGCGCTTTGCAGAGCAGGGTCAGTCGCCGATACGAATATCGAGCGACACAGTATTCAGCCATCCGGCCTTAGCGAAGCCGTTGATTTTGATACGACCCCAATACCCACTACGCGCAAGTTTTGCGATTTTCGCCTATAAGTTCTTCCATCATGTCCACGCATCCGAGAAGTTGTCATCGAATTTAAGCGCAAACCAAGTCGGCGGAGAGCCCTTAAAGGATCAAAATGAGCGACGCCTCATTTAACGCACAGGTCGTGTAGCGGCCCTTCATTCGTGTTATCAATTGTGTCAACCAGAGGATTGGTTGCTTTTTTCGACAATAGTTGCCCGCTTAGACGAGACACTGCTTAAACTAAAAATCAGAATTACTTCGCTTTGCGTCGATGAATAAAGTAGTCAACAAGTGCGAGACCAGAACATCAGCCCAACCTTCTATTTGCTTCGTCACGGCGAGACCGAATGGAACTCCCAAAAACGGAGGCAAGGACGTCGGGACTCGCCCCTGACCGACCGAGGCATTCGTCAAGCATTGGCAAACGCAAGTAAACTACGAAGCCGCCTTTCTTTCGATCATTCGCTTTCAATATTTTCGAGCCCGCTTGGCCGAGCTGCACAGACAGCATCAATCGTGATCAAGGAACTAGGTCTGCCGCCAGAAATCATCGAGTACGAGACCAGTTTGGTGGAATGCAGTTTCGGGCAATGGGAAGGATTGACTGAAAAAGAGATCACTCGACAGTTTCCCAAGGAATGGGAAGCGCGATGCTCTGATCGCTGGAATTATCCACCCCCGGGTGGAGAGTCCTATGCTGACGTGCACAATCGTGTTTCCTCATGGTATTCGAGCAGCTCGTTCGAAGGAACAGTGATAATTGTTGGCCACGGATTAACATCCCGCGTGTTTCGAGGAATCTTCCTGGGCCTATCCGCACAAGAGGTATTTGAATTGAACGAACCTCAAGACGGCTTCATCAGGTTGCAAGACGGACATTCAGCCTACATTGAACACTAAAGCTTCGTTGATTGGGCATTTGTCCCGAGTATCCGGTTTTCCGTTGGTTGCAGGTCCAAATTATTATCTCGATGAAGCGGGGGATATCGGCTCATTCACCGCAAATTCAATACGACACTGAGTTTTCACAAACTGCGCCCCTCTAGTTGAATGCGCCACTTCAAGGATAGATTTGTTTTTCTCGGTATGTTTTTTTGTTAGTGTAACACACTGTTCACGCCGACCTCTCCAAGCGAAGCAATTTCTGCTGCACACGGATCTTAATCGCATCCATTGGCCAGCCTTTCGGCATGATCCAATGCGGCTACCTAACAATTGCACGGTGCTTTAGACGATGGTTCTTTTGCAAATTTAGGCTAGTTGATGTGTCTGATCCTTCCCAACTGCAACTGAAAAGAACATGAACGGCGTCAGCGTTTGTGGCGCGGTGCTCACCGGCAATCGACACTCCACCTCACGCCCAAATCCGACAGATGCCTTTGAACCCGCCCAGGATAATCAGATACAATTGCATCCACGCGCAGGTCGATCATTCTGCCTATTTCTTCGTGCGAATTGACCGTCCACACGGCAACACATAGGCCCAGTTCTTTTGCGCGCGCCACATTTTCAGCCGTTACATCCGTGTAGTATGGGCACCAAAGCGAACCGCCAGCTTGCTTGACCAAATTTGGAATTTCATCACGACGACCACGAAAGTCAGGGCAAACCGCTTTCGAGGAATCCTCACCAACATCCGCGGCGTTTTCCGGAAGCTGCGTCAGGTAGGAAGACGGCATGTCAGGAGCCTGCCGCTGACACTCCTCCAACAGGTTCCAATCAAAACTGTGGAGCACCGCGCGCGAAGACAATCCTTTGTCACGTACTTCTTGAAGAACCCGACCGACAAATTTCTTCCTATAAAGCGCATCGTGAGCCAATTCCGGATCCGACTTCAGTTCGAGCATCAAATAGGCATCGCCGTATTTTGGATCATCAACCAAATCCAGCAAATCCTGCAACTTTGGAACACGGATGCCATCCAGTTGAGCCTGGTCCGGAAACCGTTGGCCATAAGCCGAATGACCATCCAACCGCCCGATGTCAAATTGCTGGATTTGCTCGAACGTCAATGACGAGACCTTCGGCTCTTCTCCGGTCAGAAACAGGCCATTTGCGTCACGAAAGCTGGGAGCGTGCAGCCGATGGTTGTGGGTTATGACCGGTACGTCATCGGCCGTCAGGACAACATCAAACTCAAGCAGCGGGACGCCGATAGAGAGCAAAAAGTCAAAGCCAATCATACTGTTTTCGGGCAGCACACCCCGCGCACCTCGATGCCCCACAACCCGGATCAGGTTTTTGCCACCACGAAAGGCTTCAACCTGTGGAAAGACCATCAGCCTTCCAACCTCTTGCCGGATGAATGGTCAAACAGATGCATGTGCTCTGAGGCAACTGAGAACCGCATGCTCGGATGCCGGCCTTCGATTGGGTGGACACCCGGAAGACTTATCGTAATCGCGTCGCCTGCATCCGTGAGCTGGCCATGCAATAAGGTGTTTGCGCCTAGCGGTTCCGCCATCTGAATAGCGGCTTCCAACGGACCATTGTCGTCCAGAAACAGATGCTCTGGTCGGATTCCAAGCTTTAGTGGGGTATCAGGCCCCGTGGATGGGCCAATCTCTATGCCCCCTATCTTAACCGTTCCGTTTTCACGCTGAGCATCAAAGATATTCATTGCAGGGCTACCAATAAACTGAGCCGCGAAAAGGGTTCCTGGTGTTTCATATACCTCCAATGGCGTCCCAATCTGCTCAGCGATGCCTCCGTTCATCACGATCATCCTGTCTGCCATCGTCATCGCTTCGACCTGATCGTGAGTCACGTAAAGCGATGTAATTCCAAGCTTTTCCTGAAGCTCGCGGATTTCTAAACGCATCTGAACACGCAGCTTGGCATCAAGATTTGAGAGTGGTTCATCAAACAGGAAAACCGCCGGCTCGCGAACAATTGCCCGCCCCATTGCCACCCTTTGGCGTTGACCGCCTGAAAGCTGCCGGGGTTTGCGGTCCAACAAAGCTTCCAGCTGCAACAGTTTGGCGGCCTCGGTCACCTTCTGGTCAATCTGGTTTTTTGGAAGCCCCGCGATTTTTAGCCCATACCCCATGTTCTGGCGCACCGACATATGTGGGTAGAGCGCATAATTCTGGAACACCATCGCGATATCGCGATCCATCGGCTCTTTGTCGTTGGCTCGTTCTTCTCCAATCCGGATTTCACCGGACGTTACGGTTTCAAGGCCCGCAACCATTCGCAAAAGCGTGGATTTTCCGCAGCCCGAAGGGCCAACAATCACGATGAATTCACCGTCCGCAATATCTATGTCGATGCCATGGATAACATCCGTCGGGCCAAAGCTCTTTTTGACATTCTCTAAGTTTACTGTTGCCATTTCTTACTTCTCGCTATCGACGAGGCCGCGGACAAAGAGCTTTTGCATCGACACCACTACGATGACCGGCGGGATCATTGCCAAAATCGAAGTGGCCATGATGACCGGCCATTCCGCCACGTCGTCGCCGGATGGGAACATCTGTTTGATACCCATCACGATGGTGTTCATTTCAGGATCGGTAGTGATGAGCAGCGGCCAGAGATATTGATTCCACCCGTAGATAAAAAGGATCACGAACAGCGCCGCGATATTCGTTCGGCTCATGGGGACCACGATATCAATGAAAAACCGCATCGGGCGGGCACCATCGACGCGTGCAGCTTCGGCCAGTTCATCCGGGATCGTCAGAAAGAACTGCCGGAACAGGAACGTTGCCGTGGCCGAGGCGATTAAGGGGAAGATCAGCCCATAGTAGCTGTTGAGCATGCCGAACCCGGCGACAACTTCGAACGTCGGCACAATACGAACCTCGACCGGAAGCATCAGCGTTAGGAAGATCAGCCAAAAGAACGTCGTTCGCCCGGGAAAACGGAAATAGACGATCGCAAAAGCTGACAGCAGCGAAATTATGATCTTGCCCACTGCGATTCCGATGGCCATCACGAGACTGTTGAACAACATTGTGGCGACCGGGACGTTCACGCCGGAAAACAGCGCGGCCTTATAGTTTTCCCAGAATTGATCGCCGGGAAGAATGGGCATGGGCGGCGACACGATTTCCGGCTGGGTCACAGTCGATGCTACGAACGCCAGCCAGATCGGGAAAAAGATGATTAAGACGCCAAGGATCATCATGGCATGGGTCAACCAGATCCCCATGCCACGTTTTTCGACCATTCCGTGTTGTTGGGCTGCCATCAGTAGTGCACCCTTTTTTCCACGTATTTGAATTGGATGACGGTCAGCAGACCAACGACAATAAGCAGGATGACGGACTGAGCGGAGGACGAACCGAGATCTTGTCCAACGAACCCATCCGAGAAGACTTTGTAGACTAGAATGGTCGTCGCCTGCTGTGGGCCACCGCCAGTGATCGTGTGGATGACGCCAAAGGTCTCAAAGAATGCGTAGACAACATTCACCACCAACAGGAAGAACGCGGTTGGTGACAAAAGCGGCAGCACGATTGTGAAGAACCGGCGCCAGAAGCGCGCGCCGTCAATTGCCGCAGCCTCGATCACCGATCTTGGGACCGACTGCAGCGCTGCGAAGAAGAACAAGAAGTTATAGCTGATACGCCCCCAGGCTGAGGCTACAACCACCAGGCCCATGGCCTCGGTGCCGTTCAGAACGTGGTTCCAGTCATAACCAAGCTGGCCGAGGTACCACGACACGACACCAACACGCGTGTTGAACATGAACAGCCACAGCACGCCTGCAACAGCGGGGGCAACGGCGTAGGGCCAGATCAGCAGCGTCCGGTAAACACCCGATCCTTTGATCAGGCGGTCCGCTATGACCGCCAGAAACAACGCCGGGATCATTGAACACAGAGTGACGAGCGTCGAAAACACCGCCGTCGTCACGAAAGAAGCGCGGTAAAATTTATCGCTCAGCAGGAATTCAAAGTTGCCGAACCCCACGAATTGGGACGACAGCCCAAAGGGATCAGGTATGAACAAAGACTGCCAAACCGCCTGACCGGCCGGATAGAAAAAGAAAACGGCGGAGATAATGACCTGAGGGGCGATCAGAGCCAATGGCAGAAGCCAGCCGCGAAAGGTGACGCGTTTTTCCATCCCGATAAACCACCGAATAGAGAAGATGCGGGCCCGAAACAGGCCCGCATCGAATTAGGACTTATTGATTGGCAGACTCGAACCGGCGCAGCAGGGCATCGCCGCGTTCTTTCGCACTGTCCATTGCTTCCTGAGCGGTCTTTTCACCGGACCAGACGGCCTCGAGCTCTTCGTCGATGATACCGCGGATCTGGTCAAACGACCCCAGACGCAGACCCTTCGAATTCGCAGTCGGCTCTTTGGCGGTCATCTGTATGACAGCAATGTCAGTACCTGGGTTTTCTTCATAGAAACCAGCATTTCGGGTCGCGACGCCAGCTTCGGCGGTGATTGGAAGATACCCTGTGTTCTGATGCCAGTTCGCCTGAACGTCCGAAGATGACAGGAAGCTCAGGAATTCACCGACACCTTTGTATTCTTCAGGGTCGTGACCCTCCATCACCCAAAGCGAAGCGCCACCAATAATGGTATTTTGCGGCTCGCTTACGGCCGCCTCCCAATAGGGCAATGGGCGCACGTCGAATTCGAACTCAGCCTCAGAGCTAATGCCGGCATAACCTGCCGAACTTTCGGTGAATAGTGCGCATTCACCTGCCCGGAAGTTCGCGCCACCTTCATTTCTGCGGCCGGTATAGATGAATTTACCATCTTTGGCCCAGTCACCCATCGCGGTCAGGTGCGCCACCTGCGTCGGTCCATTCAACATCAGTTCGGTATCAAGACCGGCAAATCCATTGTCCTTCGATGCGAATGGGACGTCGTGATAGGCCGAAAGGTTCTCAAGGTGGATCCAGCTTTGCCAAGCGGTGACCAGCGGACAGTCTTCACCCCCAGCCTTAAGCTGGTCAAGAACGTCACCAACCTTTTCCCAGGTCGACAAATCCGTGTCAGGGTCAACACCCGCCGCTTCCATAGCATCGCGATTGACCCAGAGAACGGGTGTGGACGAGTTGAAGGGCAGCGACAGCATGTCCCCGTCAGTGGTCGTATAGTAGCCTTTGACGGCACCAATGTAGGCATCAGGATCGAATGATGCACCGCTTTCAGCCATCACTTCATACACTGGTTTGATAGCCCCTTCGGCCGACATCATCGTTGCCGTGCCTACTTCGAAAACCATCAGGATATGTGGTTGTTCACCTGCTCGGAAAGCAGCAATACCCGCATTCAAGGTTTCCGAATAGTTGCCTTTATGGCTTTCTACTACAGTGAACTCATCTTGGCTGGCATTGAACTCTTCAACCTGAGCCTTCACAAGATCGCCTAGTCGACCGGTGAAGGCATGCCAGAACTGAATTTCGGTTTGCGCCATAGCCGCCACCGGCGACAGAGCAGTTGTTAAGGCGAGAGCGCCTAGAAAATTCTTTTTCATGATTCCTCCCATGCATCAGGGGTTGATGCTTCGTTGAATACCGACCGCAACGCGTAATCAGCACACATGACGATTTCACGACGTTAACGTTACAATTTTATAATTCAAGCATTTAATTTTTGAGAAAAACATAACATTACATTATAAACCAACTAGGGAAACAACGAACCAGGTTCAAAATATGAGTCAAACTTTGCGGATCCGGCAATTGGAAGCGCTCATGGCCGTTTCCACCAATGGGTCGGTCACTGCTGCAGCAACGGATCTTGGGATAAGTCAGCCCGCAGTCAGCAGACTGCTTTCTGATTTGGAAAAATCACTTGGCTTTCAGCTTTTTGATCGCCGCGAAGGTCGCTTGGTGCCCTCACAGGAGGTACGATATCTGCAACCCAGCGTAGAGCGCGTTCTGGAATTGATGAAGCAAATCTCGGATGTCAGTCAGGACATCACACAGCGCAAAGCGGGTCACATCCGCGTCGCTTGCTTACCGGGGTTCGCCACAAGTCATCTTCCCGATGTCGTCGCCAAGTTTTTGCAGGATCGGCCCGGCGTCACCCTGACGATTGAACCAGATCGACCGGAACGGATTCTCGAGTGGATGATAGGTGAGCAGTATGATTTCGGGATCACGGACAGCTTTAACGGTCACCCGGCCGTTGAAAGCAGAAACATCAATGTCCGCACAGTTTGCGTGTTTCCCACCGGGCATGAATTGGAAAGCCTCGCTGAGGTGACACCAGCGGATATTAAAGATGCTAAAATTATCCATACACGACGCGACAGCGACTTTTTTGGGCGGCTTTCCAAAGCGTTTCAGAGCGCCAACGTAGAGTTGAATTCCCACATCGAAGTCAGGCAGTTCACCGCAGCTTGTGAGTTGGCACTAAAAGGTGTCGGAGTTTCCGTGGTAAGCGAGTTGGACGCCATCCAGTATTCAACGCGTGGATTGAGCTATAGGCCGTTCAAGCCATTGCTTCCACATACACTATCGCTTGTGCGCCCAATATTGAAACAACCGTCACTGGTGACACTCGAATTCATCGAACAGTTTCAAGAAAGCTTAAAACCGTTCAAAGCCCAATGAGCCCGTCAAAAAAACCACGGCACATGAAAGAGCCTTTGCGCTGCCGACAAATCACCTACCCCTTTCTGCATAAGAAACATCAGAGTTTTGAGACCTCTGGGCATCATCCGGATCCAGCACCAAAGCGATCCACACCCATTCAGCCATGATCAGTGAAACAGCCATAAATTTCGCAAAGGAGCATCAATTGCAAGCTTCCTAATCCTTGCTCGCCAAAATCCATTTGACCGCGCAAATAGCATTCGTCTGACCAACGTGCTAGCGCTGCAGTAAGAGGCAGGCTTATCCGTAGTGCAGGTTGATCGAAATGCGGGGACCGATGTTATCGAAGGTGAAGTTTGAACAACGTAAACGCACTTATGCTGAACCAGCGCACTGTACACGAAATGATCGAGCCAGTTCAGATGCAGGTTTTACGCAGCACCAACAAAACTGTGTCCAGATAGTTCAGTTTCTCCGATCATTGGCCACCCTTAAACTTCCGCCACTAGAGCAAGGAGCAGAATAATGGACATAAGACCACTGACAGGCGGTTTGGGAGCTGAGATCATGGATGCTGACATCCGCGACAGTACCCAGTTTGAAGATATTCACGCCGCGTTTGCAAAGTACTCTGTGATCGTCGTCAGAGATCAGCAAGTCAGCCCAGACGATCACCTGGAATTTGCCCGTCGCTTCGGTCCGATCAATGTCAATCGATTCTTCAGACCTGTCGATGGCCATCCTGAGATCGCCATGGTGCTTAAGGAAAAGGATCAAAGAGAAGCGGTCGGCGAAGGTTGGCATACCGACCATTCGTACGATCAAGAACCCGCCATGGGTTCTATTCTCCATGCCATCGAAATGCCGCCATACGGCGGGGACACGCTTTTTGTTTCAATGGGCGCAGCCTATGACGCACTGTCCGTGCCGGTGCGCCAGTTTCTGCATGGGCTTACAGCCATTCATTCATCGCGGCATGTCTTTGGTGCAGCTGCGCAAGAAAGCGAGGCTGCAACGAGCGGGCGTCTGAGCAACGCAGAAAACGCCATTCAAGACGCACGCCACCCAGTAGTCATCACGCATCCCTTGAGTGGGCGTCGCGGATTATTCGTGAACCCGGTGTTTACCACGCATATCGAGGGCCTCTCCCGTGAGGAGTCCGATGCAATCCTTGCCATGCTCTATGAACATTGCAAACAACCTGAATTCCAATGCCGCGTCCGATGGCGGACTGGAGACATCACCATGTGGGACAACCGAGCGACATGGCACAAGGCCATCAACGACTATCACGGATTTCGACGCCTGATGCATCGAGTAACTGTGGAGGGCTCAGCTGTTTCCGCCATTCAGCCGACATAGAATACAGCCCCGAGGGTGCGCAAAATTGCCTATGGTGTGAGTTCGGACCATTAAATTGCCAATGTCGCGAATGCCTGATTTGACGGACCCAACCGTCACAATGGCAACCTCAAGCAAATGGTGGGTTCGGGCTGTTCTCGATTTTGGTGTTTGTGCCCGGAAGGACAAATTGTTGCTGAACCGCAATCAGCAGCGGGGAGCTGTCCCAATCAGGTTCCCCATAGTAACCGACGCCGGCTTTCTAGAAATTGCTCAAGTGCAAACAGGCAAAGCCTGATTTCAAGCAGAATTCGTCAGGGACCGAAGCCCCTGACAGATGTTGAATTTACCAGGTTGAGTCCGGGTCAACTTTGAAAAGATGCTCCATAAACACGCGAGTGACGGCCTGCAGTTTATCGGTGCGCGCGTGGTCGCGTTGCAGTTCGGCTGGAACCACATTCCATGTTATAGGTTCAACACCAGCCTCGATCATGCGGCGCATGCCGTTTGCGTGGCTGGTCTGAGTGATCGATCCAACGGCATCTTCCGGAACGTAGACGTCATATCCGGCCAACTCGGCCTCAATCGCGGGATAAGCCAGACATACATCCGTCCAAAGACCGCCCATTATCAGCTTCTTTCGGCCCGTTGCTTCAACTGCAGCTACAAATTCAGGCTCTTCCCAAGCGTTCACATTGGTCCGGTCAACAAATACCGCGTTCGGGGCCAGTTCGCGCAAATCTTCGATCATAGGATCATAGCCGTTCAATCCTACGGCTACATGGCTGAATATGATCGGGATGTCGTAGATCACGGCGGTCTTTATCAGACCCGTGGTATTGTTGATCAGCTCTTCGTGGTTGATATTCTTAACCCCAGCCAAAATCGGCGGCTGGTAGTCGATAAGGATCAGCGCCGAGTTGGTCGGTGACAGAAACGGGTCATTATCTGCGGCTCGGACAGGCGTGCCTTGATAGCCGTCTGGGTATGTTGCGACACCATCCACTGTTTTGATCATAGGTATTTCTGCGGTTGCTGGGAGTGCTACGGCGCTGATCGTCAAGCTCAGGGCTGCGGCGAACGGTTTGATGAAAGTGGTCATGGGTGCATCTCCATTAATGATGGGGGTTCAACCGTGCACATGCTCGGCGATCAGTCGCGCGACAGATGGTCCGGGACCAACAAGTTCCAGGACATTACGATCCGGATCGCGGATGAAAATTGTCTTGGTACCGCGAAATTCTCGACGGCCTGTGATGGCTATGCTGTGTTCGGTAACAAAGGCCTCGGTTGCTTCGGCGTCCCTTACCTTGACGGCCAGGTGCGTGATGCCGGGAAACTTCTCGACCTCATCCATCAAGACGTTTTCACCAGCTTTTGCTGTAGCGGGGCCTAACAGGTTGATGTTGATCCCGGACGGATGCAGCATCACCAACGGATGGCCATGGTCATAGCCGCCATCCGCGATCAACTCGAATCCCAGCAACTCATAGAAGGCGACTGATGTATCGCGGTCGCTGATGCGGATGCCAATGTGATCGAAGTTTCTTATATCCAACATGGTTTGGCCTTTCATTACACTGCAACCAATGTAACTATACTTGCGTTGATGCTTAATATCTCATCTGGAAGGTAATTTATTCCAAATGGATCATAATAAAGACTTGTTCGACGGCGTGGTTCTGTTCTGCACAGTAGTGGAACAGGAAGGCATGAGTGCTGCCGCAAAACTGCTGGGCCATACGCCTAGCCATGTCAGTAAAGAAATCGGACGGCTTGAGGCCCGGCTTGGCGCCCGGTTATTGAATCGGACCACGCGTCGGATCAGCCTGACGGAATCCGGGCGCATATACTATGAAAACGCCCGCCGGATTGTGGATGACGCCCGCGCCGTACAAAACAGGTTGCATTCCATCGGCGACAGACCCTTTGGAGAGCTTCGGATGAGCGTTCCTGTGGTTTTTGCACATGGATGGCTGAACGATCGGTTGCCCGAATTTCTGCAGCGATACCCCGAAGTTGATCTGAACATTGACATATCCGAGCGCCGGGCCGACATGATCGGTGAAGGCATCGATCTGCTGGTGCGCATCGGTGATTTGCCTCCGTCCGATTTGATTGCACGCGAACTTTTTCGCACACAAGGTCTTACAGTGGCTTCCCCCGCCTATCTGAACCGAAACGGCACGCCCCGCCACCCCGATGACCTAAAGGGGCATCAACTAATTGATTTTTCGTTTCACGGGGCCACCCAAAACTGGACCTACCCAGGACCAGATGGTGAGGCAATCGCGGTTCCAATCGCTCCTCGTATTCGATGCAACGATGGTCATACCGAAAAGGTGCTGGCCCTTGCTGGTCGTGGGATTACACGTCTGCCTCAGCTTTCCTGTCAGGCTGAACTGGATGCCGGGGCATTGGTGGCGATCTTACCCGATTTCAGCCCGCCTTCTATCGGAGTCCATGTGATCTATGCCAGCCGCGACAACCTGCCCGCAAAGACCCGCGCTATGATCGATTTTCTGGTCGAAATGAGCGGCTGAAGTCAGGTGCCGCCGAAGTTTCAAAGTCCTTCGTTTGCTGTGAGCAGTCTTCTTGCGGACAGTATCGCGCCTTGCAGCAATGTCTGATTTGATCAACCACGTCATAGTTTTACTTACGCCACGATAGGCAGCAATGAGCTGACTGATGGGAAATAATGGGTAGAAAACTGCAATCATTACATCTTTCCCGCAATTCCTAATCTGTCGAAACATGGAATCCGGCAGACAGGGTCATTGAACACGTTCAAGCGTCGGGCTTAGTTGAGCCAACGCGTTGACCACGCCAAACAACTCTTTTTCGAATGAAAGCAAGGCATCGGACTTCGCATCCACGATCGGGTAAAGCAGGCCAAACGTCATCCAGCGTTCAGGCGTCACCGGTACAAGTGCTAGTTTGTCCGAATTGGTTTGGGCGACGACCAACTCGTCCGCAACAGTTACACCAGCACCCTCTGCAACAAGCGAGCACGCGAGTTGAGATGCTGCCACTTCGCAAGTTTGCTTTGGTGTGACACCAGCAGAGTGAAAAATATCGTCCAACTGGTCGCGCAACAACAGACCGTGCATCAAGCGTATGATAGTTTCTTCCGCGAGATCACTCGCCGTAATTTCTTCTCGGATGGAAAGAGGATGATCCAATGGTAAGACCGCTTGTGCTCTCACTCTCAACAAAGGTTTAGTGACAATGCCCGGATGATCGACGGGCAAAGCACCAATACCGATATCGTATTCTCGTCCGGCCAACCATTTCCCCGCTTCACGTCTTGCCCGGACATCAAGGTTGATATTGGTGCCGGGGCTGGCCTTCATGAATCGCGCTACGGCCGGGGCTGACAGCGACTGCGCAATTCGGGGCATGGTTACAATCCTCAGAGTTTCCGTGCGACCTGCCCGGATTTCGGCAGCGATCCGAGGAACTTCATCAAGGTTGTCCAGGATACGGCCTGCCTCGCGGTAGAACGCCAACCCTTCGGGTGTTGGGGTCAGATTGCGGCCGCTGCGGTCAAACAGCGTCAGCTTGAGTTCGGCCTCGAGCCCCGAAATCAAGCGGCTGATCGCAGGCTGGCTAAGGTGCAGAATCTCGGATGCGGCAACCAGCGAGCCTTCGGACAATGTTGCGCGAAAGGCGCGTAGGGCCTTGATGTTCATCAATCCATACTTTCAATTTTTGCAAGAGTAGATAACATATTTGCATTTTTTACAATTGATGTTTTCGCGTAATTTGATCCCAAGCGAATTTGGGAGGTTACTCATGAAACGCAGAACGCTTCTTGGTGCTGTTATTGCCGCCATAGCCGTCACCACGACTGCCACCGCAACCTTTGCAGCGGATTGGCCAAAACGACCAATCAACCTGGTTGTTCCCTACAAGGCCGGGGGCGGTACTGACGCCTATGCCCGCGCCATCTCGGCCGCGGCGGAAGGCACGCTGGATGTGCCCGTTGTTGTGGTCAACAAGCCGGGGTCGGGCGGCCTGAATGGGGCCAATGCGGTGGTTGGCGCACGGCCCGACGGGTATACTCTGATGATGACATCCGGAGGATCGTTCCTTTTGTCGACGATGACCCGAGATACTGACATTGATGCATTGGAGAGCTTCGATTTTGTCGCTCAGGTAGGACAATTGCAGACGTCGCTTATCGTACCAGTCAACAGTCCGTATCAGACCGTTCAGGATTTAATTGACGCGGCCAAGGCCAATCCCGGCGAGCTGCGTTGGGCACACTCGGGGCGTGGTGGATTCCACCACGTCGGTGGGTTGGGCTTTCTGGCCAGTAACGGGATTGACGCCCAGGATGTGCCGTTCAAAGGCGGCGGGCCGACCCGGGCTGCCCTGATCGGCGAGCAGGCTGATTTCGGGTTCCTTGGCGTTCAGCAACTTGCTGGTTTTCAAGAGCAGTTGAGGGCACTGGCCGTCAACAGTCAGGAGCGGGATGGGATCATGACTGATGTCCCCTCGTTTGGTGAGCTGGGCATTCCATTCGCTGCAGTATCATCCCCAGTGATCGTCTTTGCACCTAAGGGCACACCGGTAGAAGTGATTGCTGCGTTGGAGACCGCGCTGGAAGAAATTGCCGCCAAGCCAGAATTTGCGGAACTCCTTGCCTCACGCGGAACCGGCCCGGTCTACCAGAATGGAGCGGACGCAAAAACAACCCTATCCGCAATGAAAGAGGACGCCACTCCCTTGGTCCAAAGCCTGACCAACTAATGTCCTCATGGTCGGGTGAACAATGGTCACCCGACCCCCTTGTTCATGTTGATATCTCGGAGGAAAGACATGCGTGCCTATGCAGAAGGTCTGGTGCTTGCCCTCATCTCAATCTTTGCAATCTGGGAGGCCTGGCAAGTACCGGCCGCATCTCCGGGCGATACATGGGCCGGGATTGTGCCATTCTCCGCCGCTCTCGCTCTACTTGCTCTGTCCGGTGTTATGGTGTTGAGCGCAACGCGCCAGACGGCGGGTGATACAAGTGACGATCAAGACAGCAACGCGACTTTACAGATCATAGGTCTGTTTATCATCGCTATGCTGTACCAGCAGTCGTTCCGCTGGTTCGGCTACCTGCTGCCGACTGCGATCGTGACGCCGATCGTCCTCTACATTTTCGGCGTACGCAGTCGGATCGGATTGGTTTTGTCGATCGTTCTTTGCCCGCTGGTCTTCCATCTCATCTTTTTTGTCCTGCTGGGTGTGTACCCGCCATATGGCGAAGTTTTCGACCTTCTCAGCTGGATTCAGGGGTAAAACATCATGGAGATCTTTCCTGCACTTCTGTCGGTGGTGACTGACCCTACATTGCTCTTTGCCATCGTACTTGCAGCGGCGGTTGGGATGGTGGTTGGTGCGACACCTGGCCTGACTGCCTCTGCGGCTATCGCGATGTTGCTTCCAATCACCTTTTATATGTCGCCGATCTTTGCGTTGGCATTTCTGTATGTGATCGGCAAGTCCGGTCGGTACGGCGGCTCGATCGCAGCAATCCTGTTCAACACACCCGGAACAGCGGCCAGTGCAGCGACTCAGATCGATGGCTATCCGTTGGCACGAGCGGGCAAAGCAGGAAAAGCTATGAAAGTGGCGACAATCTCGTCCGTCATCGGCGACCTGATGGGGGATGTCCTGCTGGTCATCGGTGTAGGTTTCATTGCGGCCGTCGCACTGAAACTCGGCCCGCCTGAGACTTTCGCCATCTACTTTGCCGCTTTTGTCGTAATAGGTTCTGTCATTGGCACTTCCATCGTCAAGGGTCTGGCATCGGCCTTGATGGGCATCCTGATCGCCATGGTCGGGCTGGACCCGATTTCGAGCGAAGAGCGCTATACATTCGGATCGTTCGATCTATCCAATGGCATCGGCTTGGTACCCCTGATGATAGGTGTTTTTGTATTGGGCGAAGTATTCGCGCAGCTAGAATCCCGCCGCAAGGCTACCGGAGAGACCAAAGAGAATGAAACCACAGCGGATGGCAACAGTCTAACCTGGGCGGAATACAAACCCTGTCTTCCGCACGCATTGCGTGGTGGGTTCATCGGCGCAGGCATCGGTGTATTGCCCGGCCTGGGATCGGCGATCGCGGCGTTCATCTCTTATGGAGAAGGCAAACGCCACGCGAACAACTCCGAGATGTGGGGCAAGGGGGCACTAGAAGGCGTTGCCGCACCTGAGGCTGCCAATAATGCTGTGTCCGGTCCATCAATGGCTCCATTGCTGACGCTGGGCATTCCAGGTTCGACCATCGGGGCAATATTGCTGGGCGTTTTCCTGATCCACGGCATTCAGGTTGGTCCGACCTTATTCCTGACGGATAAGGAGCTGGTGTACAAACTTTTCGCATGCGGCATGCTGGGTATTCTGGCTTATGGCTTGATCGGTTATTTCGGCGCCACACAAGTTGCCCGCCTGATCCTGAAGATTCCGACCAATGTGCTGTATCCACTGATCTTCCTAACCGCGTTTGTCGCAGCCTATTCAGCCAGTGGATCGATGTTTGACGTAACCGTCATGACCGTAGCGGGGTTCGCCGGCTGGCTGATGCGGAAATACGACTTCAACGTTGCAGCGTTCGTAATTTCCTTTGTGCTGGCTAAGGGTGCCGAGGAAACCTTTCGCCAATCCCTACTGATGTCCGAAGGCGGCGCACTGATATTTGTCGAACGCCCCATAGCTCTTGCGTTCATCATCGTCGGCTTTGCTGCCATGGCGTTCCGAATCCGAGGTATCGTCAAAGAACGCCGCATCTCTCGTGGAGGGCTCGAAGATGCTTGAATACAGTATCTACCGAGATTGCTTTTCCAGCGCCGATATGCGGTCGATCTGGTTCGAGCACGCCACGATATCCGCCTGGCTTAAGGTCGAACAGGTTCTTGCGGCGCATCAAGCTGCGGCTGCTCTAATCCCGATTGAGGCTGCTGAAGCAATTGAGGAGATTTCGATCTGCGATCTGAACCATGAGGAATTGCGGAAAGAGATGATGTTTGTTGGCCGCCCCATCGTAGGACTGGCCAAACAGTTGCGCCAACTATTGCCAGAACACTCGGCCCATGTGCACTATCGTACGACCACGCAGGATGTGATGGACACGGCGTTGGCGATGCAGATGAAACTGGGGCTTGAGCAAATACAAAGCACCCTCGGCGATGTCATGGCTGCGATCGCTCATCATATTTCCGCCCATCCAGACACAATGATGATGGGAAGAACCAATGGTCAGCATGCTGTGCCCATTCGCCTTGCGACGAAGCTTGAAGTCTGGCGATCTGAACTGGGTCGGCGGTCTGAGGCACTTCAAGAGGCGGCAAAACGTGGATTGAATGTTCAGATTGGTGGCCCCGTCGGAGACTTGCGCGAATATGAAAATGGCATTGGTCGCCAGATTAAACAGGATGTTGCTCATTCACTCGGTCTGAACGTCGTCGAACCGCACTGGCAGAACGCTCGTGACGGTATCGCTGACATCGTCACCGCCCTTGGCTCGCTTTGCGGGACGCTGTGCAAAATCGCCCACAACGTCAATCAACTGTCATCATCCGACATCGGTGAATTCGCCGAAGTTCATGAACCTGGCAAAGGATCGTCTTCAGCGATGGCCCACAAACGAAATCAACGCGCATCGGAATTTGGGGAGGCCGTCGCTCGGCTGGGACGCCAACGGGCCGGACAAATAGGTGAACTGACCCATCATGAGCATGAACGATCGGGTGGCGTCTGGATTGGGGAATGGATCGTTGTTCCCGAGGTCTTTCTTTTGACTTCCGGCGCGCTGCATTGGTCGGAACGGATGTTCAAGAGTTTAGTGACCGATACTAACGCGATGGCGCTGCTGGTTTCGTCTTATCGCCCTGTGAATAGTATCTATCATCTAGATAGATCATAACTAAACACATCGCATCCTGAATTGTCGAAGCGTGGCAGAACACAGGAGATGCCACTATGACCAAGAAGATCACAATCATCGGTGCCACAGGCCATTTGGGGCATCGCGTGACCGCGAAACTTGTTGAGAAAGGTGCAGAAGTAACTGCCATCGTGCGTGATCCTGAGGCGGCAAAATCAATGCTTCCCACGCAGGTTCGGCTTATCCAGGGCGACGTGTCGGACTTGGCCAGCCTGAGATCAGCCCTTCACGGCACTGAGACGCTGTACATTACGCTGAATACCGAATCTCTGGACACCACCGCACCATTCCACACAGAGCGGGAAGGCGTAATTAACATTATCGCGGCAGCAAAAGAGGTCGATGTTCAGCACATCATGCAAATTGCAGGGGTCGACTACGCGTATCCGCAGTTTTCGACCGAGGGCATGGCCTATGGCACCAACGCGATACGCACGGGCGGGATCAATGCCATCAAAGCATCTGGCATTCCTTATACTCTTTTCTTTTGCTCCTTCTTTTTGGATTCATTGCCCAAGCTATTGATGGACAATCAATTGGCCGTAATCGGAAATCACATTCATCCAATCTGGTTCACCAATTCCAGCGATCTTGCAGAACTCGTCCACAATGCCATCGGTAACGATGCTGCCAAAAACATGGAATTTGCCGTGCAGGGTCAACAGGCCGTCACGTATACCGAAGCGGCCAAAGAATTTCTCGCTTCTTTCGCCCCGGAGGCGGAGGTGGTTGAGTTACCCATGGATGCTCTTGATGAAATGGGGCTGCCGGAAGAGCAGGCCGTTTTCATCGAACACGTTTTGACGTTTGTGCAACAGTTGCGGGAAGAGCAAGTGGACAGAGAAACCCGTGGGATTCTTGGAGCGCCAAAACACACCATTACCTCATTCGCCGAGGAGCTTCGAAATGAGGCTTAAGTCACGTTGGAATTTTGAATAACGGCTTTTTCAGCGAGCAACTCCTTAAGCCTTACCGTCGCTCGACCTATAGGCCTTTCGAAAGACCAGATCATATCCACCGAGCGTTCGGCGTAGTTCTTGGTCTCGAATTGCAGTGGCAGGATTTTTAACGCTCCGGTCTGAACAAAGACGTCCACCGCGTGCAATGGCAGCGCCGACCACCCTAGGCCGGCCTGCACAAGATCAATGGCTTCCGATGCAGTGCTGACCTGCCAAATAGACGACGATGCCTTAAGGATAGCGCTGTTGGGATTATCGGCTTCCTTCAATAATATCTGACGATGTAGTCGCAATTCTTCCCAAGAGACTGACGACATTTGAGCAAGCGGACCTTCGGGATGGCTGACACACACCAGCCTGAGCGTGCCCAATGAGCAAAAGTCTAGTGCCTGGGGGATGCCCTCAGGTTCCAGAATAACCCCCAAATCCACCACACCATCGACGATCAATCGCTGAATCTCAGCGGCAGTAAAGGCACGTATCTCCACATCGACAGAAGGAAATTCTTCACTGAAGCTGCGAATGATCTCTCCCAGATTGGCCAGTTTGGTGTGCGGCGCCATGACGAGGGTAACGCGGTTTTCCAATGTCATGGACTAGGCATCTGCGACCGCTAGAAAACGGCTGCGCCGTTCCAACAGAATTTCGGCCGGCGAGATCAACGCCTCTCCTGCTTTGGTAAGCGAGGGATATCTTAAGCTGCGATCGAAAAGCTCGACATCCAGATTGGCGACCAAAGTGCTGATCACCGATTGTGCTTTGTTGCGTTTTCTGGCTGCGGCGGAAAAGGAACCTTCGTTATGGGTAGTAACGAACGCCGCCAACTGCTCGAATGACGCGCGCATCAGAACCCTCTTTCCATCTATCTATTATCAGTATGGTAGGCAGCTTTATGGATCGCAACAACAGTCCGTTACTTGCCCAACGATATGAATTGAGGAGAACTTTCATGAGCTTTGCCGGTCGGATTGTGCACGCGGTGTTGTTCGAGATCTTTGCGCTTATAAGTATTGCCCTAATACTTCCGCTACTCACACATATCGACGCGCAGAAATCATTGATGCTTGGGGTGTTCTTCTCCTTGGCAGCGATGCTTTGGAACGTTGTCTTTAATATCACGTTTGATTGGTCGCATTTCAAACTGGTCAACCAGTCCAATTCGTCTGTTTCGAGTTATCGCAACTGACCAGTGATTACGCCCAATGCGTATGCCTTTATGCTGATGATGGGATTCTCATAATCCGCTAAAGGAACAGATATGGGGAACCATTGGGCCAGTGATCTTCAATCCTGGTCCGTTGAGCGTCGTCAAAGTTCAGGTGTGCGACCTGAGCATTTGTGAACTCTTCTCGCATGGCATGGATTAATCCTGCGGGTTTTATGGCATCGGGAATCTCTGCCGCCTTTTCAACATGGGGCTCGACTGCTGTTTCGCCCAATTTGATCGCGGGCCCGAGCAGTGCGAATGCAGGATTGATCGACAGTGCTGCAATCGCACCAATGAATTCAGCGATGCCCGCGCCCCATTTCAATCTGACTGGTATTTTGGTGGCTGCAACAGCCTTTGCGTAGGCCTTAACCAGCGTCTCCATGCGCTCGCGCGCCTCTTGTTTGCTGGTTCCTCTCAAAGCTTCGACCGATGTCCAGGCACGCAAGGCGTTGCGGTGTTCCTGCACCTCAGGCATTGCGCAAAGATCAAGCGCGGCCTTGATCTGGTCTTGATGAGAGCGGGTCTTGCCCTCAGCAGTTTCGTGATGAGGAACCAGGAATTCCCAACCAAACGCGCGCAGCAAAGGTTCCTGCTCTGGAGTGTCATCAAGGAAAGCCTGAGGGCCATCATAGGCCGGGATAACTGCGACCTCGGTGAGAGGTATTCCCTTGATCAGCGCCCGGTTCCGTTTGGCATCCACGAAATCCTGAAGAACCCGACGGGTTAGGTGAAACGCAGGCGCATCGAAATCCTCTTCCTTTTGCGCTGCTTCGAATCCGGGCTGTTGCTGAAGATCGGCCACATCCATTTCGGCGTCCGTAGCGATCTTTCGTTTTTTCCACTCCATGTGGTGCGCGTTGTCCCAGGAAACCTCCATCAAAAGATCTCTGGGAATCCAGCTTAGTATCTTGTCCTGGCGCTCCGGGTTCCATTTTGCAGGCCAGGTCGCTCCTTGCGGTGGCCGGGGGATCACCAGTGTCTCGAAAAGCACCAACTCGGCGACGAAAGCGCTCGGTCGAAGGTGATCGCGCACTGACATGGTGCCCCAAAGCTGCGACGAATTGTTCATGGCATTTCTCCTGCAATCGTCTTGCAGATCAGGTTACCATCTTTGTGCTCCAACCCAAGATGGTTGCTTGGGTATGCCCAAACAGAGCTGATGTAGCTTATGCAACAGGAATGCGGAAAACTCATCTCGCCGCGCTCGCAATTCCGCGCCACCATTTCAAATAGCGCCCAAAATGCCAAGCGTTGTCGCGAACGACTGGTCAGGCAATGCAGCGGTGCGATAGGACGGTATTTCCCGAAAATCCGGTCGCACCATTCTAGGCCATCAATGTGAATGTCCGCGTAGAGGATATTCATGGCTTCCTAGTCTGATGACCCTCTTCTTCAGCAACACAGTGATTACATCCGCAATGGCGTTACTAATTCGATGCCAGTTGTACGGCGCTAACCGTTACATACCTACAGCTACAGCTCCGCCTTGACCGAGAGCCTCGGGTGAGCGGCGATAGCAAAACAAAGGTGATCGCGCCTTCCGGCTTAGCTGGCAGATTTTTGCGGGAATCGGCAATAAATGCTACGATAGCTTTGTTGGCAGGATCGCCGCTGGGTCTCTCCGGCCATCGCGCTTCGTTATTCTTTTTTATTACAACAAGTTCTTTTTTTCTGCCGTTCGGCCGGGCGATCCGGGGCTTCTTGCCCAGCGTTTTAGAATGATTTTGAACGGAGGCAGACATGCCCGAAACAGTATTTGAACGCGCGCCAGACGGCGCGATCATTGGACTTCAGCATCATGGCGACCCTCTTGGAGGGCGTTCTACAGGAACCAGTGCGCTGGATGTGGCGCAGGCTTATGCCGCCGAAGTGGCGGGGCTTTACCGGATAAAGCCTGATTTTCTTGACAGGCTCGGCGAGAGTGTTTCAGGCAAGTATAATCGCGAGGAGGGCAGCAAGCTGCGGCTGGAAGAAGCCAAGGCAGTACAGTCCTTTCTGGTCTACACATTTCGTCAGACACATCACGGCATCCCGGTCTGGGAGCGCGGTCTGACACTGCGCATGGCCGGCCCAGACAATGTGGTCACCGGTTCGTCCTCAAGTGTTGCTGCCGATATCGAACTCAGCAACGCCCCTACTCCGCCTGCTGGCCGCGACAAACAAGCTGGCACGGTTCTGCGCGAAGCTGTGAAAGGGGCCAAGTTCACAAAATTCAAGGTTAATGACACCCGGGACTTTGTCTATCGCTACGACGCAGAACATCGCCTGCCACACAAAGAACCGGGCGAGATCGAAGGGGCCGAGTTAACCCCGCTGCCAGAGATTGGTCGTGTACCAAAGGGCATCAAGGACGGCGAATGGCGTTTCGTAAGCCTTGTGCATTTTGGCTGCAAAATTCCCGACTACGGAGAGCTGAACTGGCGAGCATTGGTCGATTGGGAGACCGGCGCGGTGCTTTACATCCGGCCATTGGTGGGGTGTGTTTCGGGCTACGTCTTCACAGATGACCCGATATCACTTTCAGGAGATTCAGAGCTTGATCCGACGGCCCCGGTTGCGCTTTTGGATGCGCAACGCGAACTGGTGGCGCTGGAACGGTTGATATTACCGGGCGGTGGCGCACCGGTGGAACTAAGCGGCGAATTGGTGGCGGTACGGGATCTTGACACACCGAACATCGCCCCACCGACTGAAAACGCCGGTGCCGCATCGATCTTTGATTATCCCGCCGACAGCGACGATTTCGCGGCGGTCTGTGCGTACTACAACCATGATTTCCTGTATCGCTTCGTCCAGTCTTTGGGCTTCGATCTGCCCAGCTATTTCGACGGGGTGACCTTCCCGGTGGATGTTGATCACCGCTGGTTCAATCCCATTGCAGGACCGGTGAATGCTCAGGCGCCAGGCAATGCCATAGGCAATGGTGTGCTACGCTTTCGTTATGCGCTTGCGGCAAATGGCTCCACAGTCGGCATGGCCACAGACTCGCGCGTATCGGCGCATGAATTCGGGCACGCAGTGCTATGGGATCATCTCAATTGGCCCAATTTCGGCTTTTGTCATGGCTTTGGTGACGCGCTGGCGGCAATACTTTACGATCCTCAAGGTATTGCGCCGGATCGTTTCCGTACCTTCCCCTTCAGCAACCTAATCACCCGGCGATGGGATCGGTCGGTCGCCTCGGGTTGGGGCTGGGGTGGCACGATGGACGTGGGCGGATATCGGTCGACCGAGATCAATGCCACTACTTTGGGCCGAATCTATCGATCTCTCGGAGGTGATTCCACAGAACTGGACGACAGGCTGCATGCCAGCCGCTACACGATCTATCTGATCCTGCAGGCGGTGCCGCTTTTGGCCGGGATCGTGCCCAACACAGTCGAAGGTTTTTCCCGCGCCTTGCAGGAATCAGACGAGAACACTGCTCAATTCGACGGTGCAGCCGGAGGCTGGGCACACAAAGTGGTACGCTGGGGCTTTGAGAAGCAGGCGCTCTACAACGGATCCCCGCCTGATGTTGACGTCTTCATTGATGACGGACGACAGGGTGAATACCCTTGGCACCAACCGGGCAACAATGCTCCCAGCATCTGGAATCGGCACCGTCCTGACGGCGGCACCGACCACGAGACTCCGCGCCGCTGCGTCGAGAATTATCTGTATGTCCGGATCGGCAATCGCGGCAACTACCCAGCCCAATCAGTGACTTTGTCATTAGCCCGCGCGACCGAAGGCAAGGGCACCACATGGCCGGATGACTGGGATCCGCTGATCGTAGGCGAACCTATCGGCCAATCAGTGCATTGTGGCGACGAAGTGATCGTCGGCCCGATCCCATGGTGCCCCGAGGACCTGTGCGAGGAATACATTCTTGCCAGCGTGGATACGCCAGAAGACCGCAGCAATGTCGAGACGATCGCAGGCAGTCTGCCTGTCGATCGACTGGCACTTGGTGACAACAACGTCGCCCTTCGCCGAATGGAGGTGAACCGCGCCGAAGATGACACCCCTTGCTGCGAGGAGGAAGAACCGAAGATGACCTATCGTTACGCTGTCAAGTTCGTCTGCGGCTGTTCCAAGGGCCGCATTTTGTCCCAGGGCCGCTATCACACAGCAATCAACATCGGAAACGGCAGCGGAGATGCTGTGCGTTTTCGTAAACGGGTGTCGTCGGCCTTGCCAAACGAAAAACCGGGTAATGTCTCGGCCAGAACGAAGAATAAACTCGGTCCCTGGGAATCGATGGAGATCGATTGCGAGGATGTGGCACGACACCTGCGGGTGGCCGAATGCTGTTTCCTGAAAGGGTTTGTCTTTATCGACAGCGAAACACCGCTGGACGTGGTCGCGGTCTACACCGCCGCCCATGGTGAAGGCGAAGTGGAAACCATCGATGTCGAACCAGTCGTGCCTCGGCTGATCAAAAAGGTACCGCCCCCGCCACCGCCACCTCCGCCGCCGCCTCCACCCGAGGACAAACCGGACCTGATCCCGGTGCAGCCCTTCCCTCCCGGCCCGCCACCCTTCCCGGCTTGGTATTGTGAGGAGCCGCGCAAGTTGAGGATCATCGTGCGTAACATTGGTGCAGGGGCTGCCGGGCCTTCGACCACGCGGGTCGATTTCTTCCAGAGCGGCGTGGTGGTCGATCTGCCGACACCGGCACTGGGGCCAAACGGGGATGAGACCACACTATCGCTCGAATTCCCGGACGAGGTCAAAGGTGGCGAGCAGATCCCCTTCAAGATCACCGTCAATGCCAATCCGGCCGATGGTGTGACGGAGACAGACACCACCAACAACAGCGACTCTTCCTCCTGCGGCCTGGCCAGCTAAAGCAAACTGGGAGTGGCCCGGGCCATTATCGGCCCGGGCTGCGCGATCTAGAGGTGCTGGTCGCAAGGCTGCATCATGATCGTGATTGCGCTCTACGTACGGGAGGGCAATTTGCTTCAACGACACCAAGGTGGGACCGCCCTGTCTGATCCCAAAGTCAGACCTCAAGCTGCGATTTAAGTTTACTTTTTCACCGTTTCCCAAGGAGCGACAGGGTCGCCGCAGCCTAGTAACTATCTCTTTTCCGTTGCGCATCTTTGATAAGAGCAGCAAGCCGATAGAAACCGTGGGCCATCTTGGTGTAGGGCGTTAGCAGGAAGAATGTCAGGACCGATCCAAGATGAATAGCAAGCAACGCGGGCATCAAAGCCGTTGATCCGAAAGCGTAAAGAGCAAGTCCGCTAAAACCGACGAATCCCAGCAACAGGATGAAACCGATATCGCCGCCCCATGCCGAAGCATCACCGAGATTGCGATCGGACCTTTGCTTGAGAATTGCCATGGCGCAGCAACCCACTGTCAACAACACACCGCCGGAGATTCCGAATAGTTTGGGCAAAGACCAGAACCCGTACGGCGCATGCATTCCAAAGCCATAATGCATAACCGTTGCAATCGAGGTCGACGCGAAGCAAAGCAGGAAGCCATACTTGATCGCGTGGTGAATATGACGTCGCGCCTGACTGAACCGGTCTTCTTCTTCAAAATTACAGCCTTCACCATGACCTGCGGCAAGATCCTGCATTCTACCCGCTCGTTTGAAGGCGGCCAGCAGGTCCGCCATTTTGATGGGTTTTCCCCCCACCTCGGCCCAATAGCGCCTTAGGCTGATGGCAATGCTAAAGAGTGGCAGCAAGAATGCCGGAGCAAAAATCGCAACCATCGCATTATGCGACAGAACGGCATAAAACCCGTCCCCTCCGCTAGAACCTATCGCGCGAATTGCCCAGAACAACAGGGCAAATCCGACCACAAGTGCCAGCGCAATCGCCCCGCCCTGGGTGTGAAATCGGCGCGCCAGCGGCTGCGGCCATGCGAAGCTTTCCCAGCTGTCCCTCCGTACCTCGGCCAGAGCCTTCGGCAAATTCAGGTCGAACTCGTGCGGGGCTGTGTACTGGCAGGCGTAGTAGCAGCCGCGGCAGTTGTGGCACAGGTTGGCCAGTTGCGTGATGTCCCCATCCGAGAACGCGCGTTCCGCATGAAGCGACGGAAAGACCGAACAATAGCCCTCGCAATAGCGGCAGGCGTTGCAAATTTCAGCCTGACGGCGGGCTTCCTGTATCAATTCAGTTTGCATAAGCGGCGGCCTCACGTCCTGCGATGCGTCCAAAGACGGTTCCGATGGTCATGCCGAAACCGGCTAGATAGCCTTGCCCAAGGATCGAGCCCGCCATGGTTTCGCCAGCCGCCCACATGTTTTTGATCTTGCCGTCGGCGCTCGAACATTGCGCGGCATCGTCGACTTTGAGGCCCAAATAGGTGAAGGTTACGCCCGTACGCAGCGAATAACCGTAAAATGGCGGCTCGGTGATCGGACGCGCCCAGTTGGTCTTGGGCGGGTTCAAGCCAGATGTTGAAACGCCGTCCAGCTCTGTCGGATGAAAGGCGCTTGTATCTCCGCAGGCGGCGTTGAATTCAGCGATTGTTGCGGTCAACTTTCCGGCAGGCAGGCCCATCATCCCGGCCAGTTCTTCCAACGTATCTGCCTTCAGCGGTGGAAACACCGACGGCATGAACAGATTCAACGAATTGGCGTCGATGATCACATAGCCAACTTGATCTGGTTGGGCTGCCACCAAGCGCCCCCAGATTGCATAGCGCTTGGGCCAGACATCCTCGCCCTCATCGTAGAAGCGCTCGGCATCCTTGTTCACGACGATCGAAAACGGCACGCAATCCAGACGGGTGACAATACCACCGTCAAATTTCGGTGCACGCCCATCAATAGCAACGGCGTGGCATTGGGTCGGGTCGCCAACACTCTCGACGCCTTGGTCCAGAAGATCAGCCAGGACCACGCCTCGGTTATAAGGAGTGCCTCGGATCAGAAAGTTTTTTGCAGGCTCACCCCATGCACGGGTCAGCCAATCCGTATCGGCCTGAAACCCGCCCGAGGCGACGATGACTGCCTTTGGCATTATCCGGTGGTTTTGACCTTCATAGGTATAGTCGACCCATTCGATCCGATCCCCGTTCAGCTCCAAATGCGTGACGGCGGCTTCATACAAAACATCGATACCCAAACCCGCCGCAGTTCGGTAATAAGCATTCACCAGAGACTTCCCGCCTCCCATAAAAAAGGCATTTGTCCGCGCCAAAGAAAGTGTTCCGGAAAGAGAGGGTTGAAACCTGACACCGTGCTCTTCCATCCATGGCAGGCATTCCTCGGAAGTGCGGATCGCGAGGCGGGCCAGATGCTCGTCAGTTTTGCCGCCGGTGACCTTCATCAAGTCCGCGAGATATTCGTCTTCGCTATACTCTTCGATCAACGGGCCCAAAGGGCCACCATGCATGCAGCGAAAATTGCGCGTATGGCGCGAGTTTCCTCCGCGATAGGGTTTTGGTGCGGTTTCCAGTATCAGAACGCGGGCACCGGCTTCCGCGGCGGTCATCGCGGCGCACAAAGCAGCGTTCCCGCCACCGATCACAGCGATATCGTAAGCTTCCTTTTGGGTGGCCATATCCTGTCTACCTAGTGATTTTCGTCGGTTGTCCGATCGCGTTCCTGCAACGCCCGGATACGCATTCGTTGTGCGGCCTGAATATGCCCGCGCATTTCTGTCTCGGCCGCCGCGCCATCACGTGCCTTCAGCGCGGCCATGATACGCCGATGTTCAGCGACTGCCGCTTCGGCCCGATCTCCGTCCAACAATTGCGACGGCCCAAGGATCAGCAGCGCCTTCTGCAAGGACAACATGGATTTCGCGAGAAATCGGTTCTTGGCTGCATCCAAAAGTGTGGCATGAAATATCCGGTTGATCCGAGCCGCGTCGGGACCTGTGCCAGCCTCGGCCAAACGATCATTCAAAACGTCCAACTCGTCCAATTCGACATCCGACGCCGCACGCGCTGCTAGACGGGCCGCAGTGCCTTCGAGCACTGCGCGCATCTCATAGAGCTCCATCACCTCGGCGTAATCCAGACTGCGGACGGTCGCGCCCTGCCGTGGTACATGCGTGACCAGGCCGTCGGTCTCCAGCTGCCGGATCGCCTCGCGCACCGGTGTTCGGCTGACACCCAACCGTTCAGACAGCTCAATCTCGCGCAGGCGCTCGCCGGGCAAAAGGGTGCCCTCGCGAATCTCATCCAACAGGCGTTGATACGCCGAATTGCCTTGCGGGCCAGGCTGTAAGGGGTCGTCCTGAATGGTCATCGCGTGCTCACTTGTCTTCTTGCGTCCATTTGTATACATTTGGATACATAGTGAGTCAATATTGTCGGAAGCTGCACTTTGCCCACCCAGAACAAAACACCTTCTCTCCTCGCAAAGCGGGCCTTAACACTGGGCTTGGCACTTCTTGGCACAGGGCTATTCTGGGCGTTGGATCTGCCATTACCTTTTCTGTTCGGCCCGATGAGCGTGTGTCTGATTGCGGCTCTGGCTCATGCGCCAATGGAAGGCTTTGGTCAGGTCTCGATTGCGGCGCGCACCATACTTGGCGTGGCTGTGGGGGCTTCGATTACCCCAGCCCTATTTGCAGAACTGCCGAAGATGGCAGCGTCGATTGCACTGATCCCGTTCTTTATCCTGCTGATCGCGCTGGTCGGAGTGCCATTCTTCCGCAAGGTCTGGGGCTTTGATACCACGACCGCGTTTTACGCGGCCATGCCCGGCGGATTGCAGGATATGATCATCTTCGGGGCCGAGGCTGGCGCTAACCCGCGAACGCTGTCCCTGATCCACGGAACCCGCGTTCTGATTATTGTAACGCTGGCCCCTCTGTTTCTTACGGTGTTTTACGACGCCCAACTCACCAACCCAATCGGAGAGCCCGCGCGCAACCTGCCGATACATGAATTGGCGCTGATGGTTCTTGCTGCCTTTGTCGGCTGGAAAGGCGGTGAGCGGATCGGCTTGTTCGGAGCGTCGATTCTAGGGCCAATGATCCTGACGGCTGCGTTGTCACTAGGCGACTTCATTCACACCCGACCGCCTCGCGAGGCCATCCTTGCGGCTCAGTTCTTTATCGGCTGCGGAATCGGCGTGAAATTCGTAGGTGTCACATGGGTCGAACTACGCCGTGTGGTGGCGGCGGGCTTCGCCTATGTCATTGTCCTCGCCGTTCTGGCGGCCGCTTTCACTGCCGTTGTCACCACCTTGGGGCTGGGCCAACCGGTCGAGGCATTTTTGGCCTTTGCCCCCGGCGGGCAGGCAGAAATGACAGTTCTGGCCATCGTCTCAGGCGCGGATCTGGGCTTTGTGATCACGCATCATCTGACAAGGATCGTGTTGGTAATCATCGGTGCGCCGATAGCGGCCAACCTTATCCTGCGCTGGTCCAAACCTCGGGGTTGATCATGTGAACCGGAGCGCCTGCAGCGTAGGCGTTCACTTGATCGAAAATGTCCGAAAATTGCAGATCAAACTCATCCTCGGTCACAAAGCCGATATGCGGCGTCGCAATCAGATTTGGATGCGAAAGCAAGGGGTCTTTCGGATCATTGAGGGGTTCGGAATCGAAGACATCGATTGCGGCCTTCCCGGGATGGCCGGCATTCAGCGCCCCAAGCAATGCCCCTTTTGCAATAAGGCCAGCACGAGATGTATTCACAAACAGTGATCCCGGCTTCATGTGCGCGAAGTCTGACGCAGTAATGATGCCGTTTGTGCCTGGCTTTAGGCGAACATGGATCGAGACAACATCGCTGTTGGCAAAGAAAGCTTCGCGGTTCGCGGCGACCTGAACACCATCTGCCTGCGCCCGAACCCGGCCTTCATCTGAGGACCACCAGACTACATTCATTCCAAATGCCTCGGCGTAGCCCGCGACAACGCGTGCGATACGGCCATAGCCGTACAGTCCCAGCTGCCGCCCTCTCAGCGTCTTGCCAACTCCGGCCTGCCACCGCCCCGCTTTGACCGAGGCCATCTGCGCAGGTAAATCGCGCATCCCGGCCATGATCAGCGCCCAAGTGAGTTCGGCTGCAGCATACGAAGGCGTTCCACCATGCATGTTTGAACACAGCAGAACACCGTTGTCCGAGCATGCCTGCACATCAACGTGCGGATACACGCTGCGCTGACTTATCAATCTCAGGTTCGGCAGCTTTTCGATCAAGTCGCGGGTTACCTTGGTGCGTTCGCGAAACAGAACCAACGCCTCGGCCTCCTGCAACCGTGCCGCCAATTCATCGGTATCCTCGACATGATCTGTCCAGATCTTCACTTCGTGGTCGGATAGCTTTCCAAAACAAGGCAAGCCCTGCAGTGTATCAAACCAATCATCCAGAATGTGAACCTTCATCGACTTTCCAAACCCTGCCCGGTATTCAGTTTTCTTGGCGTCGGCACAAAATGCAGCGTATCGAGTGCTGCAAGCGCATTGCGGACCCGCTCGCTTTGATCCAGCAAATGGTTGAACTGCTCATCGCACCCGGCGATCGGTGTCGGGTATTCCGCAATGTCCCGCCGCAGGACCGACTGCGCCAGCCTGAGTTCCTGACGCGCAATATCGAGGCATTCAGAATAATTGTTCATCGTGGCACCTTCATATTGTATACCTTAGTATACATAACGGAGGCCCCAGTTTCAACTGCCACTCCACACAGATCCGGGTATATAGACATGCCCATCTGCAAGCTTTCGCGCAGTCCGCACCAGACCAGCAGAGTTTACGTTGAAGTCCCCGTCATTCGAGAAGTCCACCAGCACATCAATCTTCCCAGAAGCGTGTTCCAGCACAACTTCAGCCGGGCTTGCCTTAGGTCGGTCCAACAACCCATCAGCGACGGTTCCGGGCGTCAAAGCACAAGACGCCATGCACTGCGCACCCGTAACGGCCATTGTCGGGTGAGTTTTCCATGGCATGAAATACCGAACTGCAAGGGTTCCGCCCTCTTTGGCTGGTGCCAACAGCCCGAATTTGGGGGTTACCGATTTCGATACATCCCCCATACCCATCAGTTCCCCGGCTTCGATCCGAACTGCCTCCATCTGGGCAAAGAAAGAGCGGTTGGCGTCCAGTTCTTCCGCGCTTTCATACCCATTTAGTCCAAAATCGGTGGCGCGGGCCATAGCCATAGGCATCGCGACATCCATACAGGTCAGTTCGACCCCTTGCACCGTATCGCGCAGATTTCCGGTGGGCAGAAATGCACCTGTTGCCGAACCCACAACTCCCATAAAACTCAGTTGTACCGGTGCAGATTGCCCAGGAACTCCGGCAATCTCGGCATCGCCCTCATAGGCCAGTTCACCACCCGGGGTCTGCACTTTGGCAACCACTCGCGCACCCGTATTAACTGCGCGTATCCGGACCACGGTCTCATCGCCTTGAGGCTGAAACAAACCCATTTCAATTGCGGCCGGAGCGACGCCGGAAAGAATGTTTCCGCAAGTTGGCTTGAAGTCGACCAGCTTTTCCTCAACCGAAACCTGCGCGAAGAAATAATCGATATCGGCCCATTCATCATCGCTGACAGATAACATGGCTACCTTGGTCGTCACAGCATTACCGCCACCGATTCCGTCAATGTTAAACGCCTGCCCGGCCCCTAGGGCAGCGACCAGCACATCAGCCAACGTGTCCATATCCACGGGCAGGTCAGAGCGACGAAAATAGGGCCCCCGCGAAGTGCCGCCACGCATGAAAATATACGGGATTGCTGTCTGGGTCATCTCGAACCCCTCCTCTACAAACCGTCAAAAACTGTTGTGTTTTCAGCTTTGTCCGACCTGTTTGCTTCGCAGGCAGGACCTCAGTGGAGCATTCATTTCAGTGGCCATGGCAGGCTCACCATGTCTTGCAACAGTCCCGGTGGGAAATCCCGGTTCAGAGCGCCTGCCATGACGCACATGAAACCGATGCCACAGGCTGTCAGGATCAGCGTCATCTGCCAGCTTGAACCGGCTCGAATGCGGAAGAAGGCAATCAGAAACCCGATCAGGGCTAGGATGAAACCAACAACCCACGTTGCCGCGATAAGACCAGCAAACCACGCCAACGTCGACCAAAGCCCATGCGGAGCGCTCGCATCTTCACCGGCAATTTCCTTATCGGCAAAGATTGCATCACCCTCGGGTCTCCGCATCATCTGGATCAGCAGGATCACGCAGCAGAACAAGGACACACTGCCAATCACCAACGGGATGATCTTGTCGGTCATGTTGTAGTCTGGGATCATGTTGGCGTTGATCAATGCCGCGATTAGGTAGGCCATGATCACCAGCAGGAAGATCAACGGCGCGCGCTTGCTGCCAGACTGGACTTCACCTTCGGCCATGATCATTTTAGCCTGCCGAATTCCTAAAATGACCGAAGCCACAGTAACCAAGATCAGAACAATCACGATCGGGCTGAAGACATACTCCATGCCCTCGCCAAAGCTTTTGCGGAATCGGAATGAGGCAATCTGGAATGCCTGATTGGTAAACTTCTCAACCGGGTTCGACAGCACGAACCCAATAAGAAAGGCCGGGCGCGACCAATCGAACCGGCGCAGGAAGATCCCGATCAGGCCGATCACGAACAGCGCCAGAAGGTCTTCGAAGTTCTGACCAGACTGGAAGGCTGCAAAGCTGATCAGCATGAACAGGAAAGGTGCCAGATAGGTGAAGCGGATCGTTGTCAGCTTGGCGATGCCTCCGGAAGCCGCGATGCACAGGATGGTGCCCACGACGTTGGCAAGCGCCAAAAGCCAAACGATCGAATAGGTGATGTCGAGATTGTCCTTGAGCATGCTTGGACCGACCTCGATGTCACCAGATCCCAACAGAGCCACTGCACCGATGAAGATCGCCATCGAGCCCGAGCCGGGAATGCCGAACAGTAGCGTAGGCACCAGCCCGCCGCCTTCCTTGGCGTTGTTTGAGCTTTCCGGCCCGATGACGCCACGCACTTCGCCCTTGCCGAAGTTGCTTTTATCTTTGGTCGATTGAACCGAATGGCCGTAAGCGATCCAGTCGACGACCGAACCGCCTAGGCCGGGAATGACGCCAACGACCACCCCGATGATCGAGCAGCGAACAGACAGCCAGATATTCGCGGCCCAGTCTTTGACGCCGTCCAGCCAACCCGCCCCCAGCGAAGCCCCTTTGGCAATCGATCGATCCTGCCGCAGCAGCGAGACGATTTCGGGAACGGCAAAGATGCCCAATCCAACGATGACCAGCTTCAAACCATCTGTCAGATACGGAATATCATAGGTTGCCATACGGAGCGAACCGCCAGCGTCCGCCTCACCAATTGTGCCAACCATCAACCCAAGCCCAGCAGCTGCGACGCCCTTTAAGGGGATACGCCCAGCCAGAATGGCGACCATCGAAAGGCCAAGAATTGTGATCATCAGCATCTCGGGCAGGCCGAACGCCAGAACGATGGGACGCGCGACCAGGATGAACATGGTCAGAAAAGTTGCGCCGACCAAACCGCCAAACAGTGATGAAGCAAAAGCTGCTGACAATGCTCGCGCGGCCTCACCTTTTTTCGCCATCGGGAAGCCGTCCAGCACCGTAGCCTGTGAGGCGGAACTGCCGGGGATGCCCATCAGAACTGATGCGAAGGTGTCAGAGGTTGGAACAACAGCAACCATCCCGATCATCAGCGCCAACCCAAGGATCGGGTCCATGCCGAACATGAAAGGGAGCAACAGGGACAAGCCGGCAATACCGCCAAGTCCCGGGAAAACACCTACGGCCAGTCCCATAACGACACCGAGAACAAGATACCCCAGAACAATAGGTTGCAGGATCAGACCCCACGCATCACTGAACGCAGGAAGAGCGGTGGCGAAAACCTCCATAGCGGCCGCCTTTCATATACTGTCTTGTGTTTGAAAAAGCGCGCACCCGACATTGGGGTGCGCGCTGTGGTGTGTGGGCTTAGTTCAGCTCGACACCATAGGCTTCTTTGAGCCAGTTCAGAACATAGCCTTTGGCATTGTCGTCGACGTTTGTTGCGGTTTGCAGCGCCGCCTTGGAACCGTCGCCCACAAATACCGGGTACTTACCGACGCGTTTGGACGAAATATCAGCAAAGTCGCCGCGCTCGGTCACAGCCTGAAACGCTGCAGTGTAGGCGTCAACCACTTCCTGTGGTGTATCACCCGGCAGAAAAGCCAACTTCTGAACCGGGAAACCCGCGACAAAGAACGCTTTCCAAGCGTCCCACGCCTCGCCACTGGTTTCACAGCCATCCGTTGCCTCGCAAACCTCTTTGAAGGTTGGAATATCAGGGAAGGTCGGATCACGGACAATGTTTCCATCGGCATCCAGCGCCCCCCAGGTCATCATCGGCACAGCCTGACCGGCCTCAACCAGCGGGGCCGATCCACCCAAGTAACCGGATGAGGTCTGATAGTCGATGTTAGCTTCGCCACGTTCGAACATCAGACGACCATCGCCACGGCCTTTGATGCCAAAGACTGGCTCAACGTTCATACCCAGCATTTGCCATGCCAACAGCGGCACGAGATCCAGACGCGTTGCGCCCTGCGAGCCGTAGATGAAGTTCGTGTCTTTCAACGCATTTGCGGAGCCATCAAACTTGGCACCATCTTCTGCGTTCAGATAGGCGACACCACCCGTCCCGGACGCCATAACCGGGATCCAGTCGTTGTATTCATAACGCACGCGCGGATCGCTCAGCAGATAAGGGAATTGAGTTGAACCGGAAGTGCCGAACAACAAGGTTCCATCATCGTGGCTTTGTTCCTGGAACCAGTTTGCGCCTTTGGTCGAACCAGCACCCGGCATGAATTTCACGACCACGGTCGGTTGACCCGGAAGAGCTTCGGACAGAAGCGGCGCAAAGAAGTTGGCCCATTTCGCCGAACCACCCGTTTCCGAGAACGGGATGACCCATTCGATGGTCTTGCCCGAGAAATCAACCTCGGCAGCGGCAGGTGCAGCGATACCGGCGGCGGCGATCAGCCCCACGACGGCGCGACGGGTGAAGTTGGAAATGGTCATTGGTTCCTCCCTGTTGACCAGACAATCACGTCATCGCCCCCGGCGCTACCGTGATCGCAAATAGAACTGTGGGGTTGATTCCCCCTCCCATCTGGCAATCATGGAGCGCCAACCTTGCGCGAAACTTGCAGGAGACCTAATGCGGATCGTCATAGTCGAGGACAATGAGCCACTCGCCAATGCCATTGCTTATCGCCTTCGTGACCGAGGTCATGCGGCAGATATACTGACTGACGGAGATGCGGCTGACCTTTACCTTCAACAAGAAGGCGCGGATTTGATCGTTTTGGATATCAACCTACCCGGCCGGTCAGGGTTGGACATCCTGAGGTCGCTTCGCGAACGTGGTGACAGTGCGCCCGTGATCCTGCTAACAGCGCGCACCGAAACAAGCGACCGGGTGACCGGTTTGGATATGGGCGCAGATGACTATCTGGTCAAACCCTTCGAAATGGACGAGTTAGAAGCACGCGTCCGAGCACTTTCTCGGCGCAAAGAGCTTGACTACGGAGCGCGGGAGAGCATCGGTAGCCTCGAATTCGACCGCGCATCGCGTCAGGTTAGTGTTCAGGGCGAAGTCATTGATATACCACGGCGGGAAATAGCGGTGCTTGAATGCCTGTTGGAGCGTCGGGGCAGAATTGTTCCTAAAAGCCAACTCACAGATTATGTCTATGGCGTTGGGGCCGATGTCGATGACTCAGCTGTTGAACCTCATGTGTCGCGGTTACGAAAACGCCTTCAGAATCTCGGCATTAAGATCAAGACAGCGCGCGGTCTGGGGTACCTTCTTGAGGTGCAGAAGTGATCAGGCACGGCTCCCTCAGGCTACGACTCTTCATTCTTATCCTGACACCCTTGGTGTTGCTTGCGATCCTTCTTGGGCTTTGGCGCTTTATGATTGCCCAGGAAACGGCTCAGGAGCTGTTTGACGACAGCCTGCTATCTGCCGGTCTTGCAATTTCACGAGATGTCGCGATTTCAGGAGGTGACGCACTTTCGCCCACCACGCGCAGCTTGATCCGCGACGCGTCGGGCGGAGAGATCTTTTATCATGTTACGGGCCCGGGTGGCATCTACGTGACTGGCTATGCATACCCTCCGGCACCCGCGAACCCGTCTACACAAGAGGCGAACAGGCCGCAGTTTTTCGAAGCACTCTATCGCGACGAGCCGGTGCGAGTTCTTAAGCTGACAGAACGTGTGACCATAGAAAATTTGATAGGAGATGCGACGGTCACAGTTTGGCAACGTATGGCGGATCGCAACGCGTTTGCAAATGAGCTGTCAATCCGCGCAGGAATTCTCATGGGAATCCTACTTGCCACTCTGGCATTTGTGGTATGGTTCGGAGTTGCTCGCGGCCTGCGGCCCCTCCTGGATTTACAGGACGCAATCGACCTGCGCTCCCCAGATGACCTGAGTGAGATAAAACGCCCTGTACCGGCCGAAGTTCAAGGTGTCGTCAAAACCTTGAACCGACTCTTTAGACAGGTGGAAAAAAGTATCAATGCCCATCAGGTGTTCATATCCGAAGCCGCACATCAGCTACGGAACCCGGCGGCCGCCGTTCAGTCGATGGCCGAAGCGCTTCGAGATGCGAAAACCGATAAAGACCGAGATAAGCGCATCATCGAGCTTGTTGCAGCGGCAAAGAACTCAGCAACAGTCGCTGAACAACTGCTATCACTTGAACGGCTCAGGCAACCGACGCACCAAGATCAAATGGTTGAAATTGATTTCCGCTCGGTTGTCGAAGAAGCCTGCGCAGAAATGGGAGTTCACATTCTTGCAAAAGGCATCGAGTTTGATGTCACGATGCCAGAGACGGCGGTCACAGTATCAGGTGATCAGGTGTTTCTAACTGAAGCTCTAAAGAACCTGTTAGACAATGCTGTTAAGCACGGTGGCGCTAAACTGAGCCGCATTTCAGTCGTGCTGCGTTCTGACGGCGGAAACGTTAGGCTTACTGTCGCTGATGACGGCGCTGGCCTTTCGCCCGACCAAAGCGAAGCTGCATTTAGTCGGTTCTCCCAGTTGGAATATTCCGAAGGCAGTGGTCTGGGTTTGTCAATCGTCTCTGCGGTGGCGCAGCGCCACGACGGATCAGTCTTAATCAACCAGGTCGAAAGAGGAGCGAGCGTTACGCTTGAGCTTCCGATAATTCTTTGAATTGTTTCGTTTTTGACAAATCCGGCCCCTATCAGGATTGAAATACATTATTTAAAATTGCTGCGAATGTAGGTTTTCCGCGTCCTTTTTGCTGCGACTGAGATGTTCACTAAACGTGCCGGCCCCGCGTGAGTTGGGGGCCCGCATTGGCGATGCGTGTCGTGCCAAGATCATCGTCCTCAGGCCTACCGGTAATTTCAACTGCGACAAATGCGAGACCCTTTAGGATCAAACACTTGATCGATGAACATTTGACTGGATTTCGATCAAACGACTGATAACTTGCCTCGCAGCGGTTTTTGATTGCAACAGCGTTGCACAGAAAATCTATTGGAGCGCGCTATTGGTAATTCCGTTTCATGTCCGGGAAATGCTTCAACGCATAAAAGCACGATTTGATGCTGACCAGATACCTCAGCAGATGGCGCCAAGCGATGCAGAGTTTTCAACCTTACGCCCATCTCGCAAGCCGACCAAGGAGATGGTCGCACGATTCTGGGAGAAGTTGAAACCAACGGCCAGCGACAAGGATCAGGCACAAATTGCAGATTCGGCGGCTATCGAAGATGCCGAAACCTATGGCGCCAATATCGAGAATTTCATCGGGACGGTTAAGCTTCCAGTCGGGGTTATTGGCCCCTTACGCCTGAACGGAATGAACGCCAACGGCGACTTTCATGTCCCCCTCGCAACAACCGAGGCAGCGCTGGTCGCATCTTATGCCCGGGGCGCCTACGCCGCCGCTCGGTCGGGCGGTATCAGTACCGCTGTTTTATACGAAGGCGTGCTGCGGACCCCGGCCTTTGTGTTCGATAGCCTGCTAAGAGCGGGGCAATTTGTGGATTGGGTGGTGACCAATGTTGACAGGCTCAAATCTGCGGCCGAAGCGACGACCCGTCATGGCAAGCTTGTATCGCTGGAGCCATTCATTGACACCAACGTCGTTTTCCTGATTTGCCGCTATACCACTGGTGATGCTGCAGGTCAGAACATGGTGACCATCGCCACCGACGCCCTTTGCCACGCAATCACGGATAGCTGTCCTGTTGCGATTGAGAACTGGTATGTCGAAGGTAATTTCTCGGGCGACAAAAAGGCCTCGGCGCTGGGGTTGGTGACGGGGCGCGGGCGGAAAGTCAGCGCCTCGGTTACGCTTCCGGCTGAGATTGTCGAAAAGACACTGGGAACGACGGTCGAGGCGATGCTGGACTATGGCCGTGTCGCCAATCTGGGCGCACATTTGTCTGGCCAGTTTGGCGCACAGGCGCATTATGCCAACGGGCTGGCTGCGTTCTATATCGCAACCGGACAGGACGCGGCCTGCGTTGCCGAAAGTGCAATGGGCGTCACGCGTATGGAACCTAGGGGCGGCGATCTATTCTGCTCGGTTACGCTTCCGAATATCCTTGTCGGCTCGGTCGGCGGCGGAACCGGTTTGCCAAGCCAGGCAGCAGCGCTGAACATACTCGGTCTACGGGGCAGCGGGTGTGGCACGGCTTTGGCCGAAGTTGCTGCGGCCACGTGCTTATGCGGCGAAATCTCCATTGTCGCCGCGATTGCTGCCGGTCATTTCACCCGCGCCCATGAAAGTCTGGCCCGCCACAGATGAGCTTTCAGAACCGATTTTGGATTTACCAATCCGAGCGCTTTCCGCTTAAGAAAACCGTCCCCCTGCTGCTGGTGTTTTCCTCGGCCAGCATTTGTGTGTCTGCCCGTCTGGCAGACCGCCCCTTGCCCGAGTGGCCTGCCTTTGCCGCCGGTTTTGTGCTGGCCATGGCGCTGTTCTTCCAGATGCGGGTCTGTGACGAGTTCAAAGACGCCGAGGATGACCGACGTTACCGACCCAACAGGCCAATCCCACGCGGATTGGTCTCACCAGGCGAAGTTTTGAGCTTGGGCTTACTGACCATTCCAATTGCACTTGCGGCTTCCTGGTTCTGGCACCCGTCGGTTTTGTGGCTGTTGGGCGCGGTTTGGATCTGGCTCGCTGCGATGACAGTTGAATTCGGTGTCCCGGCCTGGCTGAAGGCCCGGCCGGTTCTGTACCTGCTAAGCCACATGGCAATCATGCCCTTGATCGATCTATTGCTGACTGGCCTCGAATGGCTGCCGGCAGGCGGCGCAGCACCCTCACTATGGCTGTTCCTGGCGTTGTCCTTTGTGAATGGCTGCGTCCTTGAGATCGGGCGCAAACTGTGGGCGCCCGAAAACGAGATTGAAGGGGTCGACACCTATTCCTCCAAATGGGGTCCGCGCCTAGCAGGACGTATCTGGATCGGCTGCATTCTGCTATCCTACGCGCTTCTCGTCGGCACAGGCAGCGCCAGCGGGGTTGGCTGGCCAAGCGCCCTGATCGGCACACTGGCGCTGGTTCCCTGCGGGGTTGCTGTATTCCACTACGGTCAGACACCCACTGTGAAAGCACAAAACAGGATGGACACTGTTTCCGGTCTGTGGGTATTTTTTTGCTATGCCACGGCTGGTTTCCTACCCTACCTGATCGGAGCCGTAGCATGACTTTCATCGTCGACCAAATGGATGCCAATGACATCTCTGTGGTTGGAGGCAAAGCGGCAGCCCTGTCGCATCTGACACAGCACGGGTTTTCCCCGCCCGCATTCTTTGTCATCACAAATGACGCGTTTCGTATGGGGCAATCGGGCCCGATCGCGCAAAAAGGCCTGCGACTGGCTGTGTCCAGCGCGCTTGAAACACTCGGGTCCGGGCCTTACGCGGTACGCAGTTCTGGCCAGTCCGAAGATGCCGTGGACCACAGCCATGCGGGACAGTTCGCAACGGTCCTGAATGTTCCCGGCAAGAGTGTGATCGCGGCGGCCAAGCAGGTTTGGCAATCCGGTTTCTCATCAACGGTCGAAACCTACCGCGCGGTCAAATCCGGCGGCGAGGCCGAGGCCCCCGCGATCATCGTGCAACGCATGATCGATGCCAAAGCGGCCGGGGTAGCCTTTTCCGCCGATCCGGTCAGTGGCCGGCGCGATGTGGTCGTGATCTCAGCGATTGACGGGCTTGCAGAGCAGCTTGTGTCAGGGGAAGCGGACGGAGAAGACTGGGTCATCGATGCAGATGGCGTACCGGAAAGCGCTCCTGACGCCCCTGCACATTTGACCGTCACGGAGGCGCGATCCATCGCGGCCCTCGCCCGAAAGGCCGAGGCGTTATTCGGTTCTCCTCAGGACATCGAATGGGCCATTGATGCGCAAGGGCTGCATATTCTGCAGGCCCGGCCGATCACCACGGCCCTGCGCCCTGCCCCGCTCGAAGATCAGACGCTTACCATTTTCGACAATTCCAATATCGTCGAAAGCTATCCGGGCATCGTCAGCCCGCTGACTTATTCCTTTGCCCTGCACGTGTATTCTCAGGTATATCGCGCTTTCGTTAGGCTGCTGGGCGTGTCCCGGCACACGGTCGCGCTGAACCCCACTGTGTTTGACAATTTACTGGGGCGGGTGGACGGGCGCGCCTATTACAATCTGATCAACTGGTATCGCGCGCTGGCACTGTTGCCCGGGTTTTCACTGAACCGCGACTATATGGAAACGATGATGGGCGTTTCTGAACCGATGCCGCGTGAGGTCACGGATGCTCTTGCCCCACCCCCCACCACCGGCTGGCACAAGATCGTGGAGTACGCGAAACTGGCCAAGGTTGCGGGCGGCCTGATCTGGCAGGCCATCCGCCTACCGCAGACCCGGCGTGATTTTTACCGCAGGCTGAACGACATATTACAGACGGGGCTGAACGTGGATGCCTCTAACGCGACCCAACTGGCTGCGGAATACCGGCGCATTGAAAGCACTCTGCTGGATCGGTGGGATGCCCCGCTGATCAACGATTTCCTGTGCATGATTGCCTTTGGCGGCTCGCGCAACCTGTTGCAAAAGTGGCTGGGCGAGGCCGGGTTGACCCTGCACAACGACCTCATGATCGGGCAAGGTGATATCGTTTCGGCGGAACCCGCGCAACGCATCGCCCGGATGGGAGAGTTGGTTCGGCAGGCAGGGCTTGCCGCTCCTTTGAAGGCCAATGCACATCTGTCGGTTTTGTCAGGACACCGGCAAATCGAAGCCGAGGTTGATGCGTATCTTGAGAAGTTCGGCGACCGGTGTACGGAAGAGCTCAAGCTGGAAAGCGTTCCGTTACGCGATGACCCGACCAGTCTGTTGCTGGCCATTGCAGCCAGCGCTGAACGTCCACCTTCCGGGCGTCAGGACGGCGATGAACCGGACTGGAAGGCTCTGTTTCCGTCAAACCCACTCCAACGGTACTTCGCCAAATGGATTTTAGGCTGGACCAAGGCGCGGGTGCGCGACCGTGAAAACCTGCGCTTTGAACGCACGCGCATATTTGGTTATGCGCGGCGCGTGTTTCTGGGCATCGGCCGCGAATTCGCTGCCCGTGACCTGCTTTCATCGCCAAAGGATGTATTCTTCCTGACAACACATGAAGTTCTCGGAGCAGTCGAAGGTTATAGCCTGTCACCTGATCTGAAAGGCATCGTTGCGCAGCGCAAACTGGAAGACGAAGCCTCGTCCCGACGCCCAGATCCGCCGGAACGCATCGAAATCCGTGGCCCCGCCATCGCCCCGGTTTGGTCCGAGAACGCAGAAGCGGAGGCGGACACTGCACGGATGAAGCACGGCACAGGTTGTTCTGCAGGTCAGATCAAGGCGCGCGCGCGCGTGATCCGCGACCCGCGCACCGAGGCCTTAAACCCCGGAGATATACTCGTGGCGCGCCACACCGATCCGGGCTGGATCGCCGTATTCTCGAACGCATCCGCCATCGTCGTCGAACGGGGGTCTCTGTTGTCACATTCTGCGATTGTCGCACGCGAACTGGGTATCCCCTGCGTGGTTGGTTTGAAAGGCGCAACCAACTGGATCGAAGATGGTGAGATGATCCGGGTCGACGGGGCAAGCGGCGCGGTGGAGCGGTGCGATGGATAGCAGTGAGATTGAGAAAAAGGCGGATTTCGACCATATCCGCTATGCCCAACTGTGGGAAGACGCGGATGTTCTCACCTCCGCCCTGGGCGATTGTGCGGGCAAGACATTGGTCTCCATCTGCTCTGCCGGGGATAATGCGCTGGCAATGCTGACACTCGATCCCGCGCGCATTGTCGTTCTGGATCTTTCACCGGCCCAGATCGCCTGCCTTAAGCTCAGGATCGCGGCCTATAAAGTGCTGACCCATCCCGAATTCATTGAACTCACCGGCTCGCGGCGAAGTACCCGACGGGGCGCATTGCTGAACCAGGTTTTGGAAGCCACAGATGCCGAAACGCGCGCTTTCTGGCGGACTCTGATCACGGAAGTCGAAAAACACGGCATCGGTGGCGTCGGCAAGTTCGAGCGCTATTTTCGCATCTTTCGAACTTGGCTACTGCCTCTTGTGCATTCACGCCGAACCATCGACGCAGTGTTTGTTCCCCGCTCGCCCGCAGAGCGACTGACATTCTTCGACACGCGGTTCAACACGGTGCGATGGCGTCTTTTGCTGAACATCTTCTTCTCTCGCCTCGTCATGGGCCGCATGGGCCGGGACAGTGCGTTTTTCGACCATGTAGAGGGTAGCCCGGCCCAACATGTCGCCCGCCGCATCCGTCATGCGGGAGTCACCACCGATCCCTCGCAAAATCCCTATCTGCACTGGATTCTCAAAGGCGATCATGGCGACGCGCTGCCGATGGCGTGGCGTTCCGAGCATTATGAGACAATCCGATCCCGGTTGGATCGTCTCGACATCCGCCTTGGATCGCTTGAGGCTTTTGTGTCGACCGACGAAAAAGCCAGAGGATTCAACCTGTCCGACATCTTCGAGTACATGTCGCCCGAGACCTTCCATCAGGTTTACGGGTCGATCCTGACCGCTGCAGAGCCAAATGCCCGACTAGTCTATTGGAACATGATGGCACCCCGGAGGGTTCCGCCGGAATTCAGAAACAAGGTTGAAACCCTGACCGACATCGAAACACAGCAGAAGGCCCGCGACATGGCATTCTTCTATTCGGATTTCGTCGTCGAAGAGTTTCAACCGTGACTGTTATTGGGCAGATTCTGCTGGCGGCGGGGTCGGTGCTGGCTCTGGTCGGCGTAATGATGATTATACGCAATCTGGCTAATACAGCGGGCCTGAAACCCGAAGTGCAGCGCAAGCTTATGCATGTCAGCACCGGCCTCTTTGCGTTGTTGCTGCCCTGGTTGTTTCCCGATCGCTGGCCGGTTTACATGCTGATTGCGGCCACAATCCTGGTGATGCTGGTGCTGCGCCTGCCTCGTTTTTCGTCGGGTCTGGGTGCAACTTTGCATGGTGTGGATCGTACGTCCTACGGCGACTTTCTGCTCGCCCTGTCAGTTGGGCTTTGCTTTCTGCTAGCCGGGGAAAACACGCTGTTCTACATACTGCCAATCGCCGTTCTGACACTCGCGGATGCAGCCGCTGCGCTTGCCGGGACCACGTATGGAACCAAACGCTACGTGGTAGAAGATGGCGACAAGAGCTTAGAAGGATCAGTGGTGTTTTTTGTCGTAACACTATTGGTTGCGATCATCTGCTTTTTGTTCTTATCGAAACTCCCGCCATCTAACATCATGATGTTGTGCCTTATGGTTGCGGCTTTTGGTACATTAGTCGAGGCACAAAGCTGGCGCGGGTTTGACAACCTGTTCCTGCCGCTTGGCTTGTTGATTTTCCTAAACGGCCACTATTTCAGCTCTTTGGCAGAGCTCGCGCTGTTGGCCGCCATGTTCTTTGCCGCCCTTGCCAGTTTCGGCGTAGTGGGAACCAAACTGGGCCTGACCAAACATGCGACCCGTGTCTATGTTGTCGCGGTTTTTTTGCTGCTGGCCGCCGCAAAGCTGCAGAACACAGTACTGCCGATCATGGTTCTTGCCGCACATGGCTGGGCGCGTACCGCTTCTCCTAGTGACAGTAAGTACCCCGATCTGGATATCATAGCCGCCTTGGGGCTTTTGGGATTTGGTTGGCTTGCGGTGGGAAATGCAACGGGATGGGATGCAGTTTCCTTTTTTGGGCTCAGTGCGATGGGGTTGGCTATGGGGCTCACTGCTGTGGCGCTGCGTCCTATTCCTATTTTGATGCCGCTTGCTGCGGCTGTCCTTTATTTCATTCGGGCTTGGGCTGTTTCCATGAATTCTGAACAGTCGAACTGGGCCGAACCACTGACGATTCTGGCCCTGTTGTCGCTATTTTGTACAGTCGCAGTGCCGCTGCTCCGACCACATTGGTTCGAAAAAGACCGAGTGCTCAGGTTGACACTGTTGGCCCTCACCCTGCCCTTGATTTACTACGTTTGGATCGTTGCTGGATCGCTTGGTGCAGGGTACTTTACCGGAGTCGTTTCATGACCAAAGAGACAATCAAAACAGCGGATGCAAAGCTGACCGTTTATTTGAACGGTCCGAACTGGGACGGCGTTCCCGCTGCGACCTTCGGCGATTTTTCCTGCAAAACGTCCGAAGCCGGTGCCGAAATCCTGCGCAAAGGGATCGAGAGGGTGCAAGACGCAGGCCTGGATCGCATCATCGGGCCGATGTCAGGCGATACCTGGCACAGTTACCGGTTCGTCTCGGATAGCGACGGGTCCGCTCCGTTCCTGATGGAGCCTACCAACAAACTTCATGAGCCGGGGGTTTTCCAGTCGGCAGGATTTACAGAGATCAGCCGGTATTTTTCGGCCCGGGTGCCGTTGCGGACCGCCGCTGGATCAGCACCGCCAGAAACCAATGGTTTTGTCGTGGAAGAATGGGATGGAACAGACCCCGAGGCCCTGTTTCGTCAGGTCTTTAAACTTTCAACCCGTGCGTTCTCAAACAACGCGTTCTACAAGCCGATTGCCGAGGCAGATTTTCTGGCCATGTATATGCCAGTTGTGCCGATGATGAAGCCCGACCTGATCCTTTTTGCGCGCCGCCATGACGGGACATTGGCCGGGTTTCTGTTTGGCATTCCCAATTATGCCGAAGGCCCCAATCCGGCATCCGCAATCCTCAAGACCTATGCAAGTCTCGAACCGGGCGCCGGACGGCATCTGGCTCACCGGTTTCACAAGGCGGCGCTCAAGATGGGGTACGAAACCGCCATTCATGCGCTGATCCATGATGACAACACCTCCGCCGAGCGCAGTGCAGCGGAAGGCGCGACAATATTCCGGCGCTATACTTTGCTTGGACGGAAACTGAATGACTGACCTACTGTCCCAATTCGCCGCGGCGGTTAAACGGGTTCCTGACCGGACAGCCATAGTGGACAGCAAGGGCCGCGAGATCACCTTTCAAACCCTGCACACGCGCGTTCAGCACTTGGCAGGTCGGTGGCAGGACAAGGGTATCCAGTCAGGTGATCGTGTGCTTTTGGCCATGCCAGTCAACGCGGACCTATATGCAAGTCTGGCTGCGCTTTGGACCCTTGGCGCAACCGTTGTCTTACCAGAGCCAGCCTTGGGGCTGGCCGGTCTGCGCCACGCCGCCCGAACAACGAAGCCAAAAGCGTTCTGTGCAGCGGGTGCGTATTCTTTGCTGAAGTTTCTGGTTCCGGATCTCTGGGCATTGCCCCTGCTGACGCCTGGTAAAAGCCGCAGCAACCCGGTGGCGCAAAAGGTACAACCGGACGATATCGCCCTTATTTCCTTTACTTCTGGTACAACCGGCCAGCCCAAGGCCATTCCGCGCTCGCACGCGTTTCTGATGGCGCAGCACGATGCCATCGCACCCCTCCTCGACAGCCGCAAGGCCGAGCGCGATCTGGTGGCCTTTCCGGTGTTCACCCTGATCAATCTGGCGGCCGGGCGCACAAGTGTTCTGCCCAACTGGAGGTTCAGCAAGCTGGACCAATTGTCGCCGGTGCAGTTGGAAAGCTGGCTTCAAACGCAACAGATCACCCGGGCCCTCATCCCACCATCGCTATGTGAAAAACTGGTTCAATCCGAGGATACCGGGCCATTGCACACGGTGTTCACCGGCGGCGGCCCGGTGTTTCCGAATCTTGTCGAGGCGTTGAGAACCCGGCACAGCCTGTCGGTTGTGTGCGTTTATGGGTCGACCGAGGCTGAACCGATTGCCCATCTCGACGCCGCGGATATCTCGGTGAAGGATCACCGCGACATGGCTGTTGGAAGGGGTCTTCTTGTGGGATACCCGGTGCCCGAAATCACGCTCCGCATCCGCGACAATGAAATTCAGGTCGCCGGCGCACATGTGAATGACGGGTATTTGACCCCGACCCACTCAAAGAACAACAAAATCAAGGAAGGTGACGTCATTTGGCACCGGACCGGTGACGCTGGCGCGCTGGATGATGACGGGCGTTTATGGTTATGGGGGCGCGTCGGGTCCGAAATTGAAGTCTTTTCAGGTACGCTCTTCCCCTTTGCTATCGAAGTCGCCGCACAGCGATGGCCAGGTGTAGATCGATGCGCGCTCGTCAATACCAAAGCAGGCCCCACACTTTGCGTCCAAGGTTCCGCGGATCACATCGACGATTGGACTAAATCTGCGCTTGGTTTTGACGTTCCAAATGTGATTTCGATTAAGCACATTCCTATGGACAAGCGTCATGCCTCCAAAGTCGATCGTACGAAACTTACACGCATAATAGAAACCTGACGCAATATGGCTCGTAGGCCACTGAGCCTGCCCAACTCATCGCTCCCGTCGCTGTGCGCGTTAACAGAGGACTGAGTGTAGCGACGAAGTCATTGTTTTAGAATTTCCAATCAAAACCTGCACACCTTGGTCAGGGGAAATCTGCAATTGCCAGTTACATCTGGCCGCATGAAACATATAATCGCAGATACACTGTTAGGGTGCGCCCCGGCGAACGGTTGATACCCATGTCATTGCACAAAGATGTTCAGCTTGACGCGTCATCCAAATCCGTCCCAAACCTCAAGCGTTTCTAACCCAGAACTACTAGCCGGCTTTCTTCTATGCCGCTGCAAGAATCTCAATTAAGCTCACGCACACAATCACGACTAAAAACTGCGCGCTCGCGAACTTTGCTGCTCTGCATTTTAAATTGAATAAGCTGTTGTAATGCGTCGATGAACATAAAAGATTGAAATAGAGTTCTCTTGGCTCGGTAGCTTCAGATACCCAGGAGAAACGAGTATGGGGAAAGCAGATATGACAAAACCTACTTCCGCTCAGAAAAAAATCTCGGAAAGGTTACCAGTTTATCTATCGTTGGCCTGTATCATATGCAGCTACCTTGTCTCCGCCGCTTCATTGCAAGCTTCTGAGCTTCCCTGGATCAAACTAGATAGAGAGGTTCAGGCGCCATCGGGTGCCAAATCACTCTGCAAAGATTATTCGTGGGCGTGCGCGAATACTCGTACTTCTGGTCTGCCAGAAGCGCGGGAGAAACAGATCGTTAAAGCGATTAACTTGCGCGTCAATCGGAGGATCCGCGCCGTTTCGGATCAAAACCAATACGGGACAAAGGAATACTGGACACTACCAATGCAGGGGTCAGGGGATTGCGAAGATTTCGCTTTGCAAAAGAAGTTTGAACTAATGCAGAACGGCTTGGATCCTACGAAGCTACTTATTGCGACTGTCTTAGACACCAATCGCAGTGGCCATGCAGTTTTAGTTTATCGCTCGAGTGAAGGCGATTTGATTCTGGACAATGTCACCAACAGGATCAAATCGTGGAAGGAAACGAGGTATCTTTTCCTACGAATACAGGACCCAAATCACCCTGATCGTTGGGTACAGGTTTCTAGCGGCTAAAAACAATGTGGCGCGCCCTAGAGACGCGCCACAATAAAATTTTGGTCCTGCGGCTACTGGTTGTTTCGCAGCAACCCAAGTTTAGGACACCGCTTCAAACTTTGGTCAAGCTTTCGCAGCGTTGTACAAACGCGGAGTCACCAGACCTGTAGTGTTCAAACCGCGCATCGCCTTGGCTGCCGCAAGCACTGCCAGATCAGCAATCGGCTCAATGACAATTACCAGCATATAAGCACCGCCAAAGGACAGAACCGACGCCATGGTTTCTGCGCCGAAACCCTGGCCGTAGAAGGCCCAGAACCCAACCCATGCGACTACTCCTCCCTGATACGTCGCACTTAGGGCAAGAGCTTGGCCATATTTGAGGTCAACATATGCTGTGCCGGGTGCGATGATGCGGCTGGCCAGTGCTTGTAGCGCAAATAGCGGCACCAGCAGAGTGGTCAGGTTGATGAAGTACTGCGGAAGATCGAACGGGGCAAAAAACACACCCTGAATCAGGAGACCAGCTGCCAATCCAAAAGCCGCGGGTGCAGCACCGAGAAGCAGAAACAGCGTCGACCCCAGGATGAAGTGGACTTCAGAGACACCAACCGGGAAATGCGGCAGGACTTCGAAGAAAAGGAAAACCCCAACGGTGGCGAGCACCGAGCGCATAACAAAAGATGCAGGTCCATTCGCACGCAATGTGGAAAACGTTTCTTTCGCTGCGTAAATAGCCGCACCTGCGGCGGTAACATAGGAAAGCGCGATTTTGGCACCATTCACGATGCCCGGTTCGATATGCATGTTCTTTCTCCCTACCGCCTCACCCGGCGGCTTGTCAGGTTGAATCGACCGTAAGGCCGACAGGTTCAGTCTGGGCATAGCCCGGCGCTTTACGGCAGGTCTCCTGACTCGCGGGTGCTCGCTCCGCCAACCTTCCCGGTTCCATTACGAACCAGTGGTGTCTTGGCATCGCTCTCCGCTCACAGTTGCGGGGGCAGTTACGGAATTGGCGCCATTGAAAACACCGAACCGTATTCCCTTTTAATCCTTTTGGCTTCAGCCATCAGGAACCGAAAACAATTCACCGCTACAATGGCGGCTTCGCCTGTGTCAATTGTCTTTGCGACCTATTCCAATGTAAACTCGACCGAAGCAGGATTCACGCAACCGGTCACTTGATCGACAGGGTAAACCAAGCGTTACCTGAAACCTCTTGAAGCTCTAGCTGCTAGAGGCTTTAAGATTCGGATTAATTCGCGATAGTGCGATCCAAATACGTTAAACTTGTGAACCAGGACGAGACCTATGCTTACAAGGCGCCATTTCATTCAATCCACCACAGCGCTGTTCTCGGCGTCTGCGGCCAGTCCATTGATCGCCAAAACCTGGCCAACCGCATCGCAGAAGACCTATTGGGACAGTCAGGTCACGCCAATTGGTTACGATCCAATGACCTCAAATCCGTGGGGTGTTCATGACCGTTTTTTACCAAGACGCGTCGCGGCAAATGATGGTTTGGTTCCAGGTGACATCCATGTGGATGCCGTCGCGCGCTATCTCTATCATATCGAAGAAGGCGGGACCGCAATGCGCTATGGCGTAGCGATCGCGCGTGGGAATCTTTACGAGCCCGGCACCTATGTTATCCGCCGAAAGGTCGAATGGCCACACTGGACACCAACCGCTTCAATGATCGAGCGCAACCCCGAATACGCGGAATTCCGGAATGGCATGGAGCCCGGGCCGAATAATGCTCTCGGCTCTCGTGCCCTTTATCTATACGTTGGAGACCGAGACACATATCTCAGAATTCACGGCACGCCTGAGCCAAGAAGCATCGGCGGTCGCGCAAGTTCTGGATGTGTGCGAATGATCATGGCTCATATCAATGACCTCTACCCAAACGTGAAAACCGGCTCGACCGCTTTCCTATACTCTGCCGAAGATAGCGTCACAGCCCGCTCATGAATATTGGGCAGCGTACATGGACGTCGCTGCCCTCATTTCGATCAGGCGTCGCGCGCAATGCAGATCGGAGCGCCATTCGTCGCGCGCAATGGTACCAATGTCGTCTCGACGGGTCCGCTGTGCTCATACCAAAAGCAATTGTCTTCGGGCAGGAGGCGCGCTGTGGTCAAATCCTGCGCCGGCCCTGCCAGCGCTACGACCGAATCTGGCACGTTGCCTGGTTCAAGTGCTTTGCTTTTGGCCCCAGTGAACTGGGCTGAGCAACCAGCCGTAATCGAGACTAACGTGATGGTAATTGCGATCCGTTTCTGCATTGATCTGTTCCAAATTTTTTGCGTCATCTGCAATTAGATTGCATCCACACGGCCGGCCCGCAAGACGAAATGAACTAACAATATCGCAGGCAAAGAACCCGGATGAAAAAAAATAAAAGGTATTGAAGCTCTAGTTACTGTAGGAACTATTTACAAAGGACCATAGAGATTCTTGAGGTCCAATCATGTCATCCGATACCCATAGCCACGACCATGGCCACGGAAACAAACATGGTCACCACGCATGCGGTAGCGGCGGGTGTGGCGACATCGCCCCCGCCGGTCCAATTCCTGAAGGTGGCAGAAGCTTTCAGGTCTCTGGCCTTGATTGCGCCGAAGAGGTTGCGATCCTGAACCGGGTTATCGGCCCGAAAGTTGGTGGTGAAGAGCATCTCGCATTTGATGTCATCAACGGTCGAATGACGCTTCTTGAAAGTGCTGCCAAGATATCTGACGAAGATGTCATGCTGCTGGTTGCCAGTACTGGTATGACCGCCAAACCATGGGATGACGGAAATGCCGCTCAGGACCAGGCGGCGCATATCGCGCGTCAGCGGCAGTTCACCACCCTCAGCGGAGGGTTTTGGGCAGCGGGTTTTGGCTGGCACATTTTCGAAACAGGCATGGGCGGTGCGCTCGGGCTGTTTTCGGGACATGGTGAGGTTCCGATGCCTTTGCCCGAGGCAGCTTTGTTCGCGGTCGCGATCTTGTTTGGCGTCTGGCTGGTGGCCCCTAAGGCCTGGTCTTCGGCGCGTCGACTTTCGCCGGATATGAACCTTTTGATGGTTGTTGCCGTCGCTGGTGCCATCGCTCTGGGTGAGTTTTTTGAAGCCGCAACTGTAGCATTTTTCTTCTCGCTCTCTCTTTATCTGGAAAGCTGGAGTGTCGGACGTGCTCGGAACGCGGTATCCGCGCTGCTTGATCTGGCCCCCCCGACGGTTCGGCTGGTTCGTGCTGACGGTTCTGAGGCAACGGTCCCGGCGGCGGATGTCTTTGTCGGTGACAGCTTCATCGTTCGCGGTGGGGATCGCATTCCACTTGACGGGGAAGTCATCGAAGGGGCCGGTGCCGTTGACCAGGCTCCAATCACAGGTGAAAGCGCGCTGATTCCCAAAGAGCTGGGTGATGAGGTCTATGCCGGCACAATCAATGGTGAAGGCACCCTCAAAATACGTGCGACGAAAACAGCGTCAGACACCGTGCTTGCCAAGATCATCCGGATGGTCGGTGATGCTCATGCTCGCCGTGCGCCGGTTGAGCAGTGGGTTACAAAATTTGCGCGGATTTATACGCCCATCGTTATGGTCGTCGCAGTGGCCATCGCCCTGATCCCACCGCTTGTATTTGGCGCATCGTGGGGCTTCTGGTTTTACAATGCACTTGTTCTGCTGGTTATCGCCTGCCCCTGTGCGCTCGTCATTTCCACACCGGTTTCAATCGTTGCGGCTTTGACCGCTTCGGCCCGGGCTGGGGTTCTGATTAAGGGCGGCGCATATATCGAGGCCCCCGGGCGTACCACCGCACTGGCCATGGACAAGACAGGCACGATCACCATGGGCGAGCCTGAAGTGGCCAATGTCTATCCGCTGGGCGCCGCATCCGAGCAGGAGCTGTTGGCGAACGCTGCAAGCCTCGAGGTTCGGTCTTCACACCCGCTGGCCCGCGCCATTTTGACCCGGGCAGAACAGACCGACATTTTGATATCGGCGGCTGAAGACATCCGAACCGTTCCCGGTCGTGGTCTGGAAGGCCGTACCGAGCGTGGAGATATCTGGCTTGGCTCCGACCGCTTCGCTGTAGAGAAAGGCTTTGGCGCGTCCATCCCTGCCGAGTTGCGCAACCAAATCGAAAACGCGGGAAGCACACTTGTTGTTGTCGGGGATGAGAACGGGTTAACCGGTTTGCTTGAGCTGCGGGACCGCATTCGACCCGAAGCCCGAAGCATCGTTGCCCGGCTTCATGCGCAGGACGTGGAGTCAATCATCATGCTGACTGGTGACAACGAACAAACAGCGAGAGCGGTAGCAGCCGAAGTCGGCATCGACGAAGTCCGGGCCCAACTTCTGCCGGAGGACAAAGTCGCTGCGATTGAGGAACTGGCAGAACAGCACGAGATGGTTGCGATGATCGGCGATGGCGTCAACGACGCGCCTGCGATGGCTCGGGCACATTATGCAGTTGCGATGGGTGCAGTTGGATCTGATGCTGCTATTGAGACTGCAGACATTGCTCTGATGACTGATGACATCGGCAAAGTACCCTGGCTGATCGATCATTCACGTCGAACCATGTCGATCATCCGTCAGAACATCGGCTTCTCACTTGCGACCAAAGCACTGTTTGTGACCCTTACCGGTTTTGGATTGGCATCAATGTGGGGTGCAATCGCCGCAGATGTCGGAGTGTCCTTGCTGGTCGTGGCTAACGCCTTGCGGCTTCTGAAAGCCTCGGAGGGTAACATACACTCAACAGGAACAGAAACCGTTGGAACGCCAGGTGAAAATGCTGAATTGGCGCATGGGCAGTAATCAGGCGCGCGGAACCTAAGATCGCGTGTGCTGTGGGATGCCCATTGAAATCAGCAACCCACAGCCGATTTTCGCAATCTATCACTGTGGCGTGGTGCCCGATATATCAATCAGTCCTGGGCTTTGTGTGGCATTTCATCCTGAAGATGAGGGACATTGACACTGATCTGGTTTCCCGGCGCCGCACTTTAATCAGTCAACTTCATCCTGAATGAGGGGGGTTAGTTTGGATCGCCCCACTGCCCCACCCTCTGCTACTGCCAGATCCATTGTCATCATCCTGTAATCACCGCGCATCCATGAAGAAAACAAGTTCTTGTAGAACCGCGAAAGCGGGTGTCCCGACTGCCCGGATGGTGTCAGAAAAAAGAAGCCTTTGTCTTCTGAAACAGACATGACGGCCTGAAAATTCGTGCCGATATTTGTTGCAAACGGTTTTTCGTCAGACATCCCGAATTGAGACGAGAGCAATGAATAAGGTCCTCCGGACTTCGGTTCCCGCGCAGATAACAACCCATTGAGGAATCCGGCTGGGCTAACCGCAGACCAATCCAGATTCACAATGTGTTCAGCTCCCCAGCTCCACGAAGAAAGGTCGGGACCGTAGCGCTCGGTTATCCAGACGAGCGCATCGTCGAGTGCGAGAACGATCCACTCGTCGCAGGTTTCGACACGAGTTGAGGTGCGATTGTCACACCACATCGCGGCCTCGTCTCTATTTGAAAGAACCGCGGCAAGAAAATATGGATTCGGATTTGTCCACAAATCACGCGCCGCAGGAAATTCATCCTGTAGAAATCGGCGTTGCAAAGCACGCGCCCATGCCCAGAATATTAATGGCTCCGGTGAAAAACGATCCATTTCACCGTTCCATTCAGCCAAGCGGTTCAAGGCATCCTGTCGGATTCCATCGAGCGGGTCGTCGGTTGCGGGGATCATGGGTGCAGAACGCCACAAGTCCGCTGCCATCAGAGGCAACAAGCTACGCGCTGCTGAACTAACGGTATCTTGTTGTACCGCCATAACACCATCAACTGAAAAAACGCGTTGGCGCGCATCAAGTTCTTTGAGCCTTTGCTGCCGAAGCAGGATTGCATCTTCATCGGAGATGCCCGGCCAGGTCATGACGTCTTCTTTGTCAATAACGACGGTCTCCAACCCGAACAGAGGCATTTCAGAGATCAACTTCACGGCGTCTTTTGCGGTGACTACCTGTGTCAGTCGGTAAAGAGTTTTCAAAAAGATATCGCTATCTACCCGTTCGGATGTGCCGTTTTGCAATTCAGGTTGCCCGGCATTTGAGTCCAAGGCCCAAGCAACGTCATTTGAACGACCCAGAACAACGAACGGAACGCCGGGCAAAGTCACCCCTGCTACTGCCCCCGAGGGAAATTGAAGATCAGCCATGTACCAGGTTGATGGGAGCGAAAGCGGCCCGCTAGTCTCGACCGCGAGAATTGGGGAATTGGAAACCGTTCGTTCACTGGTCAATGCCCAGGCACCAAGCCGAGCTTTTGGCGTGCTCTTGAGCAATCCAGGTGTTTTCGGTCTGTCGCCTGGAATTGACGCGCCGCCACTCTCGGCCTGCCGCAGATTGCCTAAGAACTGTTGAGTTATTCTGAGACTATCCTCTGGCCGCCAGGCCATGATGGTCTTTTCATCGTACAACAACAGTTCTGGTGCCTCCCGGCCACGCCGGTCTTTTGACACCTCCCCGATCCAGGCATTGACGCCAGCTGCATAGGCAATCAGCATTTCGGACAAAACTGGATCCATATCGCGATATCGCGGAACCGGTACTTTGCCCGAAGCGGACCGCCGTTCCCTTAACATCTGACCCAATCGATCCTGCGCATGAACGAAACCAAGTGCGAAATAGGCATCGGACGGGGATGAAGCCGAGATATGTGGGATCGCCATAGAGTCCCTCAGGACGTCCACAGAATCTTTCAAACCCTCTAACCTAAAATCTTCCTCATAGTCCGGAAGAGAAGCCAGCATGAGATATGTAGCCGTGCTGAAACAGACAGTAGCGATGAACAGGGCTGCCAGAACCAACCCAAGCACAATCCTGAGCAGCGCTTTCAATTTCAACCACCAATCGGATCAGCCTAGGACACCAGACGCACAACTACGATCGACAGAAAGAACGCAATCAGGCCACAAACGATGGCGTATCCTGCAGCATACTGAAGAATATCAAGGCTGTTGCCATTCCGGCGCTTTGCCAGGACCCCACCCCAAACGGCGCCAACCAAGGCACCCGCGATTGCCATCATCTTACATCCTCTGATTTTGTTCATTTGCGGTGCAGTTCACTTCAGGCGTTCAAACGGTCAAACTGATAGCCGCGCGTCTGAAGGCGTTCTGAAAGAACTCTCACGAGTTAGCTTCGCGTCTCTTGGCAGTGAGATCGCCCAGCTGCTTCTCAAGCTGTGCCCGTGCAATACTTAATCGCTTTTGCGCTGCTTCGTTTTCTACCTTGTCATTCGCAGCGGCAGCAAGTCGATCGTCAGAAAGCGGGTCTGTAGGGCGCCCGTCGACCAATACTTCATAATGAAGATTTGGGCCGGTCGCGGTGCCGCTCGACCCGACACGACCAACTACCTGGCCCGCCTCCACGCGCTGACCTTTGGTCAGACCATCGGCGGTTGCGCTAAGATGCGTGTATCGCGTGACCGTGTCCGATCCATGAGCGATTTCGACCACACGCCCATACCCCCCGCGCCAACCAATATAAGACACGCGGCCCGGGGCCGTCGCATGCACCGGAGTACCACGTGCGGCAGCAAAATCGACACCTGTATGCATCCGAACATTTCCGTAGACCGGGTGCTTCCGCCGACCAAAGACTGAACTCAGGCGCGCGCCCTCGACTGGCTGCGAGAAGACGCGAAGAAGCTCACCATCGACATAAATTGTGGCGCGGCCATTTTCGGCATCTGGCCATGCTATTTCATAAAGTTGGTCATCAACTTCCAGCGCCGCAAAAATGAGTTCTGGCTGGCCTGTTCTCTCGCCATCGATGCTCTTTTCGCGCCAGAGAAGACGGAGAGCTTCACCACCTGTCAGGTCCCTCCGAAAATCCACTGTCCCGCTCAGCATCTGCGCCAGATCCACCGCAAAACGAACCGGAATCTTTGCGCTACTCAGCGCATCTGAAATCGAAGTTTCGATCTCTGTTTTGCGGGCCAGAATGACGGTGTCGGGTTCTGGCGAGACCACGCGCGTGGACAACGTTTCGCTGAGAATCACCTCGATTCTTACACCATCTTCCACCGCAAGCTCCACGCTCTGCGGTTGATCCGCTGCGGTTGTAACGACTGTTATCGAGTGGCCCGGGCGCAAACGCTGCAAATCATATTCAGCGCCAAGCGCAAGTGCGATTTCGGCCCGATCGGTTGCGTTGATCCCGGCTTTAGACAGCAAACTGTCGAGCGTGTCACCCAACGCAAGTTCGCGCGTCCATGTCCGTGAAGGCGGTTCAACAGGTGGCAAAGGTTCCTCTGCCTGAATGGGTTCCGGTTGAGCAGGTCGAAACGAAACGGGGCTTGGAGCGAGTTCTGCTGATGGTACGTTCAGCAACGGAGCCGATGTGATCTGCGATTCCGCAGGAAGCTTGGGCACCGGAAAGACCGTGGGCGCAGGCGCCGTCACTTCAGACCGGTTCGAGGCAATGAACACGATCGAAGCAATTGAGACGCTGCTGATCGCTATTGCCGAGGTTGCTAGAAACCGTGCGTTCATGATGTTTTATCCGCTCCACTTTTCAAAGCACGACGGATCTTGGGCACAGCGAATTCTCTCTGCTCATGATAGTCGATGGTGCTGACAAATTCGCCTGTGGGGCTAAACAGAAATACACTTGCAGTGTGGTTCATTGTGTAGTCGCCATCTTCCATTGGAACTTTTTCATAAGTGGCGCGAAAATCGTCTGCGGCCTGAGCGATTTGGTCCGAAACGCCGACCCACCCACGGACAGCCGGATGAAAGTAGCTGACATAATCGGCCATGGCATCGACCGTGTCCCTTTCAGGGTCTACGGTTATGAACACGACGTTCAATTCATCCGCGTCATTGCCCAGATCATCCAGCCAGAGGGAAATATCCGAAAGAGTCGTCGGGCAAACATCCGGGCAGTAGGTAAAGCCGAAGAACACCATTGTTGCACGTCCAACCAGCGATTGCGGGGTGACGGGGGTCCCTTCGTGATCAACCATGCGAAAGTTCATCTCCGACAACGCAAGGGGACGAAGACGATCAGATTGAGCCGCTCCCGGCCCATCCACTTGCCACCATCCAGCAAAGAGTGTCAGGCCGACTGCACCAAGTCCCGCAGCCCCGAATGTGAGAACGCGTCGCCGCTGCATCAGTTCTCGGGGCCTCGCGCAGCAATACCAAATATCGGCACGTTGACGGTCTTTTCTGTGCCATCAGCAAAGATCAGAGTCAGCGCAAAACTCTCGCCTTCGGTCATAGGGCGTTGCAGCCGCATGAGCATAGCGTGGAGCCCGCCCGGCTCAAGCGCTACGGAACCACCCGGCGCAATTTCCAGCTCGCCAGCTGGTGCCATGGAACTGACGCCCTCTGCATTGGTCGATGTCTGATGGATCTCGGGCATCATCGCAAGATCGGTGCGGATAGACGTCAGCGTGACGGCCTCATTGCCGGTGTTGCGGATCGTCATGTAAGCGGCCCCCGGCCGGTTGGTGCCGATAGACGCGCGCGACCAGGCACCTTCAACGACAACATCGCCGCCCCCTGCCAGTGCAGGTGCCGATAGAATGGCAGTGGTGCCGAATGCGGCAAGCATACCTGCCAGAAGTGTATTTTTTGCAGTGAGTCTCATAGTACCTCTCGCTACTGCTCAGCTTTGCAGTGCTGCAACTTCTGCAGCGACCAGGCGTCTCAATTCAGCCTCACCAAACGGATCCAGAGATTTGCCATTGACGAAGAATGTCGGAGTTTGCCTTATACCGACCGCTTCGACATCAGCGCGATCCTGATTGAGAACACCAACTGTCTGGGGCGCAAGCATTTGTGCCTGCGCTGCCTCGGCATCCAGTCCCGCCGCTGCTGCAATTCGAATAATAAGACCAGGCTCAGGCGCACCATGCGCGGCCCATTTGGGCTGCTCTCGCAGCACGGCTTCCAGGACCGGTTCAAAGACCCCCTGCATGCGTGCCGCTTCAAGCACGCGGATCGCCTCCTCTGAGCCTTCGCCATGGAAAGGGGTGTACCGGATCACAACACGCACGGCGTCTCCATGCTGAGCCATTATGTCCTTCACGACCGGATGAAAGGCACGGCAGGCTTCACAAGCCGGATCGAAAAATTCGACAATTGTAACCGGTGCGTCTTTAGGGCCGAGAACAGGCGAGTAAGAACGGATAAGTGTTTCAGCGATTTCGGGTGCGACAGGCTCGGTATTGCCTGAAGCAGTCGTTCGGTTCACGTACCAGGCGGCAGTTCCGAAACCGGCACCACCAAATGCGAGAACGGACAAAATCAGGCCTCGTCTGTTCATACTTGTTTCTCCTTGAGTGAAAGGGCGCACAGAACGCCGATTAGCACGAATGAAACGAGCGCCATCAGCGGAATCGGGATGCCCAAAACAGATTGATTTGCGTCGGTGCAGGACGGACCACTCGCCGAGCATGGTTGGATTTTTTCGGGGATCAGGCCAGCATACAGGCCCATGTGCCACAAGGCGACAGCAGCGCCCCCCAATGCCAGTACTATTCCGTAGCGGCCCACGTTCTGGTCCTGCCACCACAGGCCAAGCCCCAGTACGATCGCCAATGGGAACATGAACGCACGCTGGAACCAGCAAAGCACACAGGGCGTCTGCCCCAGGATCTCTCCAATGAACAGAACAGAAAGAGAAGCAACCAAGGCAATCGCCCAGGCCAAGCCGAGAAGTGTATCTTTGGAAAACCGGGTCATGGTGCTCAGAGTCTCTGTTTCAGATCCGCAAGAATTTCTTCGGCAGGCGTGCCATATGACCAGGACTGGACGAATCCAGCGTCCTTGTTGAACAGAAACAGATGAGAGGTATGCCCCATCGTATATCCATCCGGCGCAGTGGCTTGTTCGATCCGTTCGTAGAATATCGGGAAGGTCTTGGACGTTTGCGCAATCTGTTCTGGCGTGCCTGTAAGCCCAATGATCCCCGCATCGAAAAGTGGTACATACTCGGCCAGGACTGCCGGGGTGTCGCGTTCGGGGTCAATGGATACGAAGATAGGTTGCACTTGGTTTGATTGGCTTCCCAGCCCTTCCTGCACTGCTGCTACCTCAGACAGTGTTGTCGGGCATACGTCCGGGCAGTTGGTGAACCCGAAAAACACCAACATCCACTTGCCTGCAAAGTCGTTCTGAGTACGAACAACGCCAGAGTGATCTGTCAGTTCGAACCTGGCTTCGAACGGGACAGACCCCTCCTCAATCCGCGCAGGTCTATACTCTGACCACAGCATCAGATAGGCAAATGCCGCCGTTGCGACACCAGCCAGTACCCATAAGATTTTTTGAAATACGGTCAGTTTCAAAGTTAGCCGTCCGCCTGTGATTCTTGGTTCAGAACGGCATGTACACCCTCTACCTGCTAGAGGTTCAAAGGGGATTTTGAGCCTGCGGCTGGGTGTCACAGGTCCAACGTCTGGAAGGTGCTATTGTGCGGCGTCAACCCGAGCCTACATAAGCTGTAGCTTTGAAAGGAGACCCAGATGCTGACGATCGGAACGCTTGGAAAAAAGACCGGAACCAAGGTTCAGACGATCCGCTACTACGAGCAGATCGGACTTATGCCGGAACCGGGGCGCACCGAAGGTGGCCAGCGGCGTTATGGCCATACCGAACTGGATCGCCTGGCTTTTATCCGTCACGCCCGCCAATTGGGGTTTTCGCTTGAGGCGATACGCGAACTGCTTGATTTGTCCGACGATCCGGATCGCCCATGTCATGAAGCCGACAGTATTGCGCGCCGACAACTCAAACAAATTGAGCAAAGAATGGCGCGGCTAGAAGCGTTGCGGACCGAACTGGAGCGCATGGTGCATGAATGCAGTGGCGGCAACACCTCGGATTGTCGTGTACTCGAAGTTTTACGCGATCATTCCGAATGTCTTACTGATCACGAAGACATCGGCGCGTAACCGTGGGCAGCGTTGTTGCGAACTGGAAATAGCCTCTTGAAGCTACAGTCACTGTAGCAATTACAAGTCTTTCTGAGTTGATTCGACGAGAGACCAAATGCTGAACCGAGACCCGTTGTTAACCGCCACACCTCTGCTTGATTTTGAAACACCCGCAATTTTGGGACTCATAACGGAACGGCGCTGGCCCGATCTGCCTGTCTCGGATCGAATTGGCGCTATTTATGATTTCGTGCGTAACGAGATTGCCTTTGGTTACAACCGTGCTGACGATATCCCGGCTTCAGAGGTGCTCGCTAACGGCTTTGGGCAATGCAATACCAAGGGCACGCTTTTGATGGCACTGTTTCGCGGCAGCGGTATTCGATGCCGTTTGCATGGCTTTATGATCCACAAAGAGTTGCAGAGGGGTGTGGTCCCCGAATTGATTTATCCGCTGGCGCCAGAAGAAATCTTGCATTCGTGGGTCGAAGTTGAAGTAGGCGATCGTTGGGTCAACCTCGAGGGATTTATTCTGGATCAGCCATACCTGGAGGCGTTGCAGCGTAACTTTGCAGAAACAGAAAGCCTGTGCGGTTACGGGGCGGGCACCGGTTGTTTGAGCGACCCTCAGGTCGAATGGGAAGGTCGTGACACGTACATTCAGAAAACCGGCATCGTGCAGGATTTTGGCGTTTTTGATACTCCGGATGCGTTCTATGCTGACCATGCGCAAAGTTTCGGGAGCATTCGTGGTTGGCTCTATCGCTTCATATTCCGCCACTGGATGAACGCGCGCGTACGTTCCTTCCGCAATGGGAAGCTGAAGGCTCGAATGGCCGCCACGCATACACACGGAAATGCATAGCGGGGCTTCAACTGAAGCGCTTTTGCAAGGCCGTATTCAGTGCCTCTGACAATAAAACCAAAACGATGATTGCCAACGTCACGGTCGCAGCCTTTTCATACTGAAACGACCGTACGTAGGTTTGTACATACAACCCGATGCCACCGGCACCGACAATGCCCAGTATCAGGCTTTCGCGCAGATTTAGCTCAAACCGAAATACGGTATCGCGCATGATCACAGGCGCCATCTGCGGCCAGATTGCCCAACGCAACTGTTGAATTCTGTTGGCCCCTGCGCTTTCAAGCGCCGCCACAGGAGCGGTGGCAACATTGTCGATGGCTTCTGCATAGAACTTTGCCAACATGCCGGTCGCGTGAAATGTGATTGCCAGTATACCGGGAAGCGGGCCCAACCCAACAGCGCCCACCATTAGCATAGCGACCAGGATCAGTGGGATCGACCGGATAACCGCAAGCAAGGCACGGACGGGACGCCAGATCGCTGCGGGCACCATAGTTTCAGAGGCCAAAACGGCCAGTCCCGCCGACAGGATCACAGCGAACAATGTTCCCAGAATGGCGATCCTCAGTGTCTCCGCCAGCCCGGTCAGAACCTCGCGCCAAACGGACAGGTCAGGTGGGATCATACGCCCCAAAAACTCTGCCAGACGGGGCCCTGCGCCTGGCAGCTTGCCCAATCCCATATCCCCGCTGGTCAGCGACCACAGGATCGCCAGTACCAGCATGATCCAAATGACAGATCGGCACATCAACTGACTACACGCAGTCCCGATGTTACACTGGCGCCGTGATACAGCTCGTCGATGTCCCCGCTGGTCAACTGAGCCGACGGTTTGTCGAACAATACCACGCCGTCTCGCAGGCCTATGATGCGCTCAGCAAAGCGGCGTGACAGGTCGGGCTGATGCGAGCTGAAAATGACGCCGATTTCGCGACTACGTGCAGAGCTGGTGATCAAGCTCAGAATGCGTTCGGCGTGAGCAGGGTCCAAATTGCTGACGGGCTCATCCGCAAGGATCAACTCGGGTTCTTGTGCCAGACATCTGGCAATCGCAACGCGCTGCCGTTGTCCACCCGACAACTGATCGGCACGGCGGCTTGCCAGGTCTGACAGCCCCGTATCCTGAAGCGCTCGTGTCACGCACATGTGGTCCTCTTCCCGAAACCGACCCCAAAGTGAGGACCAGATAGTCATCCGGCCCATCCGACCGTTCATCACATTCTGATAAACACTCTGCCGATCAACCAATGCGAATTCCTGGAAGACAAAGCCAGTATTGGCACGGTCCTCGCGGGATGGAATTCCTGTTGCCAAAAGTGACTTGCCCAGCACCTGGGCCTCGCCCTGCCAACCGCTCGAACGACCATCCAACAACGCCAGCAACGTTGATTTGCCCGCACCCGAAGGACCGAGTAGCGCGACGCTTTCACCAGGCTGCACCGACAGCGAAACATCTGAAAGAGCTGCCGCACTGGCAAAGTGCTGCGATACCGCGTTGAGTGAAACTATAGGGTTCATTTCAGAAACCCATACCGCCGCGCAGTCTCGCGCACGCCTTCGTAAACCGACGGGTCAGCAGGAAGATAGCCGTCTGGGCCATAGAGGTAGGCCAACAGATGACGGTTCTCACTCTCGTTGAGGCGCAGCATGGTTTCAATGAACTTTGCCTGCAGCCCGGCGTCCAGATCAGGGCGGGCAATGATTGCGTGGCTGGGAATTTGTTCTGATTCCGCCAGCACCTTGACCTCGGCCTGCTGATCCGGGGTCAGATAGAGATCTGCATACTGGCTCGCGCCTGCCGCATCGACCAGTCCGTTGGCCATGGCCTGCATCGCTTGCTGATATCCGCCAGCAAAGAATTTCTGCCCGAAAAAGCTGTCGGCATCGCCCGTGCCCGAGAACAGCCCGGCGCGCACAAACAGATCAAGCGGATAGATGTAACCGGATTCCGAGACCGGATCGGAAAAGGCAATGTCACGTCCCCGGAGATCGGCCAACGTTTCGATTCCGCTGTCACGCCGAACGAAGACCCGGCCCGAATAGCTGGGTTGCCCGCGATATACCTCGGACAAAAGCGGTACGGCGCCGATCTGGTCTTCGGCCAACACAAAGGGCAACGCTCCCATGAACGAGATATCGGCATCACCGTTGCGCAGCGCCTCAACGGCAGCAGCGTGGTCGAACGTGACAAACCCCGTGACCGGGACGCCCATCTGCTCTGAAAACCAGCCGGTGATGACGTTGATGTCACCCAATAGCTTTTCGGGGTTCTCCTGCGGGATGAAGGCCAGCTTCAGCCCCTGATCAGTTGCAGCCATTACGGGCAGGGCTGCAGATGCGGCTGCAGCGACCAGAAAATTGCGGCGCGACAACATCAGAACATCCTCTCGTCAATTTCGGCCTGCATGGACTTGAACAGTTCCCACTGGCGGATGGCTTCGGTCCAGTTTCCTTCGGCGCTGGCATCGCCAACCGCTCGCAGGATCGCGGCGAATTCGTAGATTTCGGGCTTGGCGTTCTGATTGACCATGACACTGGCATCCGCGGCCAGATCAGGAGCTACCGTGTCGATCAGAACCGCTATGTTTTCGGCATCCTGCATCGGCAGCAGGGTATCGAGCGTGCTGGCGAATGTCGTCAGCTCCTCCCAGGACAAGCGGAATACGCTGTTGCGACCTTCGAATACTTGATAGGGGTCTTCACCGTCTCCAACAGCTTCGACGTAGGCCGTCAGATCTGCGCGCTGTGCTTCGTCCAAACCCAAATTTTTGGTGTCATTGAACCAGTCAACAACGCTGGCCAGCGTCGGCAGCGATCCGTCATGCATGTAAGGTGCAGTGAAATTGACGTTGCGCAGCGTCGGGGTTTCGAACGCAGAAGCCGTGCCGCCGGGGAATGGTGGTTCAGCGCTGCCGATGTCGTAGGTCAGACCATCGCGGAACTGACGGTCAGGCCTGTGACACGAAGCGCAGGATTTGTCACCAAGTCCGGCAAACTTTGAGTTGAACAGCACCTCCCCGCGCTTGGCGGCGTCTGACGCCAGATCGGTCAGCTTGCCGGACCGATCGATCTTAGGGTTGGGAAGAAAGTCGAACTGTTTGACATAGGCTTCCAGCGCATCCAGTTGAAACGGCGTTGGCTCCTTTCCCGCGAATTCGGTCACAATCACATTTCGGATGAACCGGCGCAGGCTGGGTTCGCGCCCGTCGCGGCCATAAGGTGCGGTAAAGCGGATGCCACGCATGGAAGGCGTGTCCAAGTGATCATCGGTCCGGTCATTGAACATTGGATTGAAGAACGATCCGTCCACATCCATCCCACCCGGATGGGATGAAAGGCCCGGAATGAAGAAATCCCGGTTCACGTCGGAGCGGTTGTGGCAGGTCGAGCAGGCGATGCCTAACTCGCGCGCCGGGCCGCCGAAGATTTCAGGGCTATCGAACAGCATATCGCCATAGGCCACCAGCGGTAGATTGGCTTCATCCTCACCCGCCTCTTCAAACTGAAGAACCAGCTGCGGCAGCTGCGCCTGATCTCCGATGTTCGACCCTGGCGGCAGCGTGGCGGGCATTGTGATTTGTTCGCCGGAAAGCACAACTGTTTCAGGCAGCGGTGTTAACTTGTCGCGTTGGGCATACTCGGATGGCAGATAGTTGGCACGAATATAGGCAGCGACAATGGCCTGAGCCTCCGCAAATTGGTCGACATCCACCGTTTGTGCACCATTGCCCAGTACTCCTGCGCTGCCAAGGGTGGAGTTCAGAACCAGCCATGCCCGGCCCAGATCGCGAGCCGCCGACGCATCCGCAGCCTTGATACCATCTTCGAATGCGCGGAACAGAGCTGCCGCTTGTGCAACCTCGCGGGCCGCCTCAGGCTGACCCAGCGCGGTCTTTGCGACATCCAGATGGCGCAGAATTCCCTCAGCAATGGCAATTGTGCTTGCTTCGAACAGCGCCTGGAGATCTTCGGCTTCCATAGCTTGGTTGATCGCAAGCGCCTCTTTGTCGGAAACGCGTGACAATGGAGCGACCTGAATGTCACTGCCAGGTGCGGGCGAGGTCCAACTCCTCTCAATTTCATCCCAGGGAACCGGGGTTAGATTTCCCATGAACAAGGTCAGTCGATACGCGGCAGCGCGCGGAGCCCAAGGAGATTCTTCAATCGCCGTGGCATCCGCGATCACTGGCAATGCACAAAGAAGTGTGGACGCTATCAGATATTTCATAGCACTGTCTATTAAAGTTAGCCTTGTCTAATTTATTGATGAAGGCATGCTCATTGTCAAGTTCGGCTTTCAGGTGCATACACTAGTGACTGGATTAACGACCTAATCGTGAGCCGATGACTGAAACGACACCGCAAGATTCAGATCGTAGTATTGATACCCAGGCGAGCGGGTTTGAGGCTGTGCGACAGGCGCACCAAAGCGAAATGGTTGAGGACTACGTTGAACTTATTGCGGAGTTGATCCATCAGAATGGCACGGCGCGCCCGGTCGAAATAGCCGAGCGGTTGGGCGTAACCCAACCTACGGTTTCGAAGAATTTGGCCCGTTTGAAACGAGAAGGTTTCATAGAACAAATTCCCTACCGCTCACTTCAACTGACCGATGCCGGGCGTCAATTGGCGGAAGCTTGTAGAAGGCGTCACCGGATTGTCGTGGAGTTCCTGATCGCCTTGGGCGTTTCACCGGAAGTCGCAGAGCATGACGCTGAAGGCATTGAGCATCATGTAAGCGAAGAGACCCTTGCAGTTTTTAAAGGGTTCGTTGGGCGGACTGAGGAAACAAAGTAGAAACAAAAAAACCTAAGTTGTGCTGGCGAATTCTGACACTCTTAGTTTTAGAAAGACTAAGACCTCTTAAACCTTTGTTGAGCCGTTACACTAGCCCCGCAAGAACACTTGTCGCATCTGAAAAGTGAAAAATGAGCGGATTTAGTGATTGAATCTTTTCCCTAGCAGCCAAGGTAAAAATCGGTCTAGCTCATTTATTTTCATTGGGGGTCGAAACCTTTAGCCGCAGTGGCCTTACTACAGCAGCTATCCCCCAACTGAATTGGCGGACATGGTACAGTTGCGTAGGAACAAAAGACACAGCAATCGCCTGCCAGCGGTTTCAAAACTGCCTCGCATGATTTGCATTCATAAAACCACTGGCACGAGTCAATTGGCATTTTCTCGGTTTCAACGTGCCCACACCGAGGGCAGGTCAAAATGCTATCGAGCACCACAGTTTGATTTGTCATTGTCTCACATCTGCATGATTAGATAGTCGTTGATTTGAGCCTCATTGAACACGATGACCCATGCCAACGCGGTAGTCGCCGTGCTTCCGACAAGCCACCATTTCAGATTTGCCAACGTCCCGTTTAGATGCGCTAAGAACCACGAAACCGCGGCCAGCGCTGTTGAGACGGCGAGAACACAGTAGCTTGCCGCCGCTATTTTTCCGAATACTGCCAACCAACTGCCGCCCAAGCCTAACAACATCATGGCCATTGGAAGAACACAGCATGTTGCGACGCCCAGAGCTGAAACCGATCCCAAGTAGCTGAGGTTCACGTATTTCTTCATCTTTTGCTCCCGAGATGCTCGATTTGATTGTGTTGAAGCACCGGTATTCAGAGCGTATAACACCTGTAGTAACTACAGGATCAAGTGGAGGCACTTCACATGATTGCGATAGGTGAGGCTTCCCGGCAATCCGGGGTTGGCATAGAAACCATCCGCTACTACGAACGCGAAGGTATCGTACCAAGACCTGTGCGAGCTCTGAACAATCGTCGCCTCTATGCAGCAAGCGATGTGGGAAGACTTCGATTTTTGAAGAGGTGCCGCGACCTGGGATTTCCTCTCCCAGACGCAAAGGCGCTTTTAGAGCTGTCAGAAGGAAGTGCCGAAGACTGCCGGTCGGTGAAAGAGCTGGCCGAGGCGCATATTTCTAGCGTTCGAAGCAAGATTGATGAGCTCAGACGTCTGGAGCACGCCTTGAGTGAGCTTACTGCCAATTGTGATAGTGGTAACGTTCACTGCCCGATGCTGCAAAGTCTGCGAACGATGGATGATATCTGACTCTGGACACTGGGCGGAAACTCAGGGTCTGAGATTTAGCCAGATCACCTCAGACCAAGGTCTGTGGTGCGGTAACAGATTGTAGTTCATAGTCGATTTCACGATGAGAGCGAAAGTAACTGACCTGACGATTGGCAATTGGTCGTTGTCGCGAGTCTTTCTTGCGGCAAGTATCTTCGTGATGGGTACTGCTACCGCAATCGTTGGGGTCTGGGTGTCTAATCGAATTCAGAACGCAGTCGTGCAAAACTCCGCCAACTCCGCAGCGCTGTATATGGAAAGCGTAGTTTCCCCGCTCAGCCAGGAATTGGCACATGGCGACCGCCTTTCTGAGCAGGCGAGCCTGGCGCTGGATGAGATATTCATGACCCAGCCAATGCGTGACCGTATCGTTTCCTACAAATTCTGGAAGCAAGGTGGTGTGATTGCGCATGCCTCGGATACAGACATCATAGGAAACCGTTTCAATCCAACGGATGATTTAAGGCGAGCGTGGAACGGTGATATCTCCGGCTCTTTCGAAGAGCTTGATCATGCCGAGAGCGCCGCCGAGGCGGCATTGGGGATACCACTGCTTGAAGTTTACAGCCCCATCCGCGAACTCTGGTCCGGCGAAATCATCGCAGTTGCGGAGTTCTACGAAAGAGCTGACCAGCTTGAGTTAGACTTAGCCAAGGCTAGGCGAACAAGTTGGTTGGTCGTCGGCTCCGCATTTCTGGCAAGTACAATTGTTTTGTATTCCATCGTCGCAATTGGCGACAAAACAATTCGACGACAGGGGTCTCTTCTTAAACAGCGGTTGAAAGAAAGTGAGAAGATGGCTGAGCAGAATGCGCTGCTGCGGTCGCGTGTGGTCGAGGCGTCAGAAAGATATACCACGCAAACAGATCGGTTCCTCAAGAATCTTGGAGCTGAGCTACATGATGGCCCTGCGCAATACCTGTCGCTCGCCGCCCTTAGACTGGAGGCGGCGTTTTCCAAAGAGTCGGAAAGGCCTAAAGAGGCAGTGGAAATTCAGCAGTCTTTGCAAAAATCGCTGGCTGAAATTCGTGCAATTTCGCGAGGGCTGTCCGCGCCAGATATCGATAGCCTGCCACTCGTCGATGTTGTGAAGAGAGCCGTAGAGGATCACGCCGAACACAGCCCGTTGCGACCGGATATTTCATTCCTGGGTAGCCAGGCTCCGGAGTTGTCATTGTCCGACAAACTGTGCGTTTTTCGGTTCCTCCAGGAAACGCTTTCCAATGCGGCGAGATATGCTCCAGCTTCCAAGTGCACTGTTATCGCTGAGGCGCAGAACGACCGCATAGTTGTAAAGATCACAGACGACGGACCAGGATTTGACAGGTCAGAAGAAACCGCGTTGCGAGACAATGGTGGCCAGGGGCTTATGGGCTTGCGAGATCGGGTCGAGAGTATTGGTGGCAGGTTCGACGTCGCATCGAGGCCGGGCGAAGGCACCACCATAGCTATGACACTATTTCCCAGAAAGTTAGGCACATCATGACCACATCTGTCGTAATAGCCGATGATCACCCGATATTCAGGGATGGTTTGCAACGCACGTTGGATGAAGCTGATGGCTTCGAAGTTTTAGCCGCTGGGTCCAGTGCTGAAGAGGCAGTATCGCTGGTCGGCGCGCATCAGCCGGACATAGCTATTCTTGACCTCTCGATGCCCGGTGGCGGGATAAGCGCGACACGTAAAATCGCGGCAATGGCAAATCCACCCGTCATTGCAATCTTGACGGTCTCAGAGAACAGCGGCGATGTCGCGGACGCCTTGGAGGCGGGTGCGATTGGGTACATTGTGAAGGGAGTAACCGCGAGCGAACTAACCGCTTCTTTACGAAGCATCGCCGCAGGTGAAGGGTTCGTTTCTCCTGGCTTGGCCTCGAGGGTACTTCTTCAAATCAACGCTGACACCGGCATGTCTGTTAACAGCAGCATTCTAGATGACCTTACACATCGTGAGGAAGAAATACTGAGACGTGTGGCCAAAGGACTGAGTAATCGTGAAATCGCTGACGAGTTAGACCTCCAGGAAAAGACCGTGAAGCACTACATGACCGCAGTTCTGTCCAAGCTTCATGCGCGAAATCGGGTAGAGGCCGCGCTCATTGCACATGATGTTTGGAACAAGGGAGAATAGCTGCGGTCTCTTTGACGACGGTGGCGGCCCCTCACCAAAAAGAAGCCGCCAACGGATTATCGACTGGAATTGCAGCTCAGTTGGCGACCGACTGTAACCTCCGGCGATCAGAGGCCGTTGCGTTTCTTTCAACAACAGTCCGGTTGTAAGGGTCTTTCAACTCGTAACGCCCAAACTCGATCTCCTCTTTCCAACCATTGGCATAATTTACTTCGATATTGTTGCCTTGGCGTTCGATTTTCGTGGGTCGACTTCCAGCAGTGCCGCCTTGCCCAGATGAGCGTACATTGTCGATTGAGATACCATTCGCCAAGGACCGAAGCCTTGAAACGTCAGCACCGGTCGCGGCGCGCTCCTCAACAGTCCGGTTCTGAGCATTCTTTCTCTCATACCGCCCGTGTTCGATCTCTTCCTTGGTTCCGTCGGCGTAACGCACTTCAATGCCGTTGGCGTTCGTTTCGACCTTTGTTATCCCAGCCGAACCCGACGATTTACCCCCTGAATTAGACTTATCCTTCTTTCCGCTGCCCTTATTGGAGCGTTTGGAGTCATCATCGTCATTATCGTCATCATCATCGTCGTCGCGAGCACTTTTTCCTGATCCCGAATTGTCGTCCCGGTCATCATCTCTGTCGTCGTCTCGATCATCGTCTCTATCGTCATCACGATCATCATCTCGGTCGCCACCACGGCCGCTATTACCCGACCCCGAATTATCATCCCGATCGTCGTCGCGATCATCATCCCTGTCATCGTCACGATCATCATCCCTGTCATCGTCACGATCATCCCCGTCTTTCCCTTTGCCGCTTTTGGCAAAGGCATATGACGGTTCAAAAAGTAGGCGACCATCCTTATCAAAGGTTGGCACATAAGGCGTCGCGGCAATCAACGAAGCCAACGCCGCGGTACCTAGAAGTTGACCCAGCTTTCTTTGAATTTTCATTTTCGCCTCCAATTTTGATCGTCACGCTTCATGACATTGGAGACAGGCTACTACCGGCCCGACTTTCCCACATCGGGCTTAGGTCTGACGAATTTCAAGCCGAACGTCTTAATCAGATCAGTCAAACCAATAGATTCTTTGCAGATCCAAATGAGCAGTTCAGTGGGGATTAACCCCGTCGCCTTTCAACTCGTCATCAGGTTCGAGGTGAATGACAAAGACGGAACCCGGGTACAGACACTCTAGTTCTTCCTCTATGTCGTTACATATATCGTGCGCTGCGCTGACTGGCATTGTGCCGTCCACAACAAGGTGAAACTCTACAAAGATAACATTCGCGGATCTGCGCCCTTTTAGGTCATGATACTCTAAGGCTGCGCCGAGGTTTGCTTCGATTGCATTAGAAACAGTCTGCAAGTCATGTTCCGACAGGCTCACATCCATCAGGCCATCGACGGATGCCCGAATAACTTTCCAGCCCTCCCACAAGATGTTCAGCGCAACAAGAATTGCCAGGATCGGGTCAAGGATCAACCAGCCGGTGACAAGCGCTAGTATCAGTCCTGCGACGACACCAACAGAAGTCATAACATCCGTAAAAATGTGGCGGGAGCTCGCTTGCAAGGCGGGCGATCCCTCGCGCCTACCTGTCCTAAGCAAGAGGTAGGCCCATGCACCGTTCACACCCGTTGCAACGATATTGACGGCAATTCCAAGCAGCGGCGCATCCTCAAGATGCGGGTTCGGGAGCACCAGTACAGCTTCTTTGATGATCAAGAACGCCGCCAATACAATCAGCGCGCCCTCAACCACGGCTGAAAGATACTCCGCTTTTTTATGACCAAAGGGGTGGTTTTGGTCAGGAGGCTTATTGGCAACCCGAACTGCGAAATACGCCAACAAAGCCGCGACAACATTCACGGTTGATTCCATTGCGTCTGACAACAAAGCCAACGAACCTGTCAGCCACCAAGCCAACAGTTTCAGGGCCAGTACCGCAATGGATATCGGGATAGACCAAAGAGCGAATTTTTGTGTCATTTGGCCGCGACCCTCAGTCAATCATGAACAGAAACTCGGGTGATTGGTGAGCTCCGATGTTCAAAACGTAAAACAGGTGTTTGGCGAAAAGGGAATAGGTCTTACGGCATCCTATTGGCGACAGCATCTGGTCGCCGCTGCGTGGCGCCAAACGACTGTTATTCGGATGAAAGCCCGGTCGACGAAACAGGAACAGCCTTGAGGTAGGCGGCAATCGCCAAACGGTCCTCATCCGTCAGCCGTGAGGTGTTCTCGATGACCTCCACCATCTCACCACCCGCACTGTCATAGTCTGGTGTAAAGCCAGATTTTAGGTATTCGGCAATGTCTGCCTCTGACCAATCAAGCTGGTCTGAGGTTAAGCCGGGGATACGACCTTTCCCGTTTGGATTTGGTGCACCCGTCAGCCAAAGGTCTCGTTTCAGGCCCCCTAAACCATTTCGCGGGGTATGGCATTCAGCGCAATGACCCAGCGCCTCGACCAAATACCTGCCATGTTTTTGTTGGTCGGTCAGATCACCTTCAACCACCCAGCCTGATGACATGAACAAGAGCTTCCATCCCCCCAATCCGCGCCGAACGCTGAAAGGAAAACCTACGTCATGCGCAACACTTTCCGTTGCGGCCGCTGGCAGCGTGCCGAGGAATGCGTGTAGCGAAACCACGTCTTCGGCCGACATGTTGGCGTAAGAGGTATAGGGAAACGCTGGGAAATAGTGCTGCCCTTCGGGTCCGGTTCCATGGATCAAGGCACTGGCCAGATCCAGGGCAGACCAGGATCCGATACCAGTTTCCGGGTCACTGGAAATGTTGGGGGCAATGAACGTACCGAATTCCGTCTCAAACCGGCGACCACCAGCGAGCACGAGCTTGTCTTCACCGACCGCATCCGGCGATGAATGACAGGATGCGCATCCCCCCGCGTGGAACACGATTTCACCTCGGGCAAGATCTGGGTTCAAACCGTCGAGTCGTGATTGCTCCATTCGTTGAGGTCGGGTCAGCACCAAACCGGCCAACCCGACCAACACAATGACGATTGCGACAAAGAAAAGAAAGCGCCGCACCGTCAGTGCCCAATCAGTTCTTTGGAGCTCTGTATGCTTTGTGACATGCCGAACAGCTTCCGCCCAGATCGCCCATCGCTGCTTTTAGGGCATCAACATCTTGACCTGCCGCAGCCTGCATCGCAACAGCGGCGTCTGCCATGGCCTGCCCTTTCGCACCAACGTCAGGGAAGCTCTCCCAGATCGCAGGCAATGCACGGGTGGTCGGATCGGACGCATTGTCAGATCCCTGGGGCCACATCGCGGATTGATCGATTTGTGTCAGTACAACAAGATTATTCGCGGCCCGAGTTGCGGCCTCGGCATCATAATCGACCTCTCCCTTAGCCATTCCGCCAAGTGTACCAAGATTGAAGGCATAGAGTTGCATGATTGAGGTACGAGCTTTCACAGCTGGGTTTTCACTTTCTTGGGCGATGGCTGTGCCAATGGCGGCCAATGACAAAAGACCTGCCGCGAATACTGAGAACTTCTTCTTCATGATGTGTCTCCCTGTTTAATGCTCCGAATGTTAGCTTGAACAATTTTTCTTGTAATTGTTTGTTATTGGTCGTCACTTGTTAATTTATGAACAACGAAAACTGGGATGATATTCGGTTCGCGCTCGCCGTAAGCAAATACGGCTCACTCAATGCAGCGGCAGCGGCACTGGGCGTCACGCATGCGACCGTGTTGCGAAGGGTGGCCGCATTCGAAGAGCGCAATAGCTGTGTGATTTTCCAGAAAAGCCCTTCGGGATACTCCGCCCTGCCCGAGGCCAGAGCAGTTCTGTCGGCTATGGAAAGCGTCGAAGATGCGGTGCTATCGGTCGAACGTGCGCTTGTAGGAGCAAACCGGTCTCCGGTAGGTCACGTACGTATCGCGTCAACTGACAGCCTTTGCCAGCTTGTTTTGCCCCAAATACTTAAAGAGATATCCCAGTTATACCCTGGCTTGGAGCTGACTTTATTGAGCGGCAACAGCCATCATGATTTATCGAGATTAACTGCGGACATCGCCGTAAGACCCTCCATAAAACTTGAAGAAGGGCTTGTTGGGGAACGCGCAGGTACGCTGTCATTTGGAGTTTTCGACGACGGCGGCACCAATCGAAAATGGTTGCGGCTTGATGGGGCATTGAGTCGTTCTCTTCCAGCAAAATGGCTTGCCGATCATGTCAGTGCGGATGAAATGACCAACGGAGCAGATAGCTTCTTAGTGCTTCAGCAGATGGCTGCATCTGGGGTGGGCAGAGCGTTTCTGCCTTTGTTCATCGGGAACGCGGACCCTCGGCTTCAGCTATCGAGCGAGATGGATCCTGGAATTGATGTTCCACTGTGGGTCGCGACACTTGATGAAATAGCACACACTCCGAGGTTTGCCATTGTACAACGAGCTTTGGTTGATCGCATAGCCAACAAAACACTCTGCCGCTGAGAACAACGGGAAGTCGCGCCCTCGCTCAGGCGGACTGTACGCTTTCAGGCCTTCAAGGGTTTCGTCCGGTGGCAGGAAGCGCGCGATCATTACGGTTACGAACGTCGCAAAAGGCGCGGCTGACCTCTAAGGCAACTCCATTGGATAAAACCGTGTCCTCAGCTTGCGTCTGCGGGCTGCAGCACTATTGCCGAATAGCATTACCTCGTCCCAAAGACAGCTTCGCTGCCTGACCTACAAATCAGCCCTGATTTTCCGAAAGGGAAGTCAGATCAAACCAAACAGTCCGTCGGAGCATGAACTGGGGGCGGTGGGTTAGTTTATGAAGCAAATGTCAAATTCAACTAATTTCTAACATTGGGGGCGTCTTCTGATGACGAACGTCCACCGCTTTTCTGGTCCAACCATGACGGTTAGATCGGGTTCGTTTGACTTTAAACAACAGGAGTGTGGTGAGACACACAGCTTCGCCATTTGATAGATATTAGCTTACTGATTTTATATGTTATTTTTCCTCAGAGGAGCGCAGACATAAACATTCGCAAGTCAAGGCATTTCCGGTTAGTCAGCGCCCTTCTTAGAATTTCTCAGGTATTCGCTGCGCCTCGACTAATGAGCAAACGCGCTTCTCGCTGACATCCACCGTGGTTTGCGCCGACTGGCGATCAGAGCCCGCACTAGGCCTTCGGCATCATCCATAGCGTTGTTCGTTTCGCAAATCGTGATGTCCAGGTCGTCTAAATTCGTTTTGTAGAGCTCCGAACAACGAGTCGTGTGGCGAGCTCTTCGGATTTAGGTGCCTGATCAGAAGCGATCCAATCGGCTAGCGCGTCTGCTGCTCGTTCACCCATCTTAGAAACAGGTAGATGCACGCTTGTCAGAGGCGGAACGGTCACGGACGAAATTGGAAGGTCGTCAACGCCCATCATAGAAATCTGGTCCGGGACCCTGATGTTTTGCGCTTGAAGACCAAGCAAAACCCCAAGCGCAACGACGTCAGATAGGCATAAAATTGCATCTGGCTTGGTGTTTAGACCGCCGAGGTGTTTTGCAACGTTTACTCCGCCCTGATGGCTGATCTCGGTTTCGAAGGTTGAAAGATTTCCAGCGAAGGGAAAGGTTGTAATGCCTGCAAGGCGAGCTCGTGTGCGATCATTGTCGTGAACCGGGCCATGTACGACAGCAATGTCACGATGTCCGAGATCTGCAAGGTGCTGCAATGCAAGTTGCGCCGCGGCTGCGTTATCATACCCGATGGTCGGCAACGGGTTTTCGGGGTCAAAGAAAGACGTAATGATTGTTGGCAGCATAGTGCGCTCGATCAGATCGAGCAGCGCGGCATTGTGTGTGGCTCCGGTGACAATCAGCCCCTCAGCTCCGATATCCAGCAGGCTTTTGGCTTTCTTGGCTTCGATATCCAGATTTGCCTCGGTGGTTGCTACGATCAGTGACAATTGGTGGTCCGACAGCTTGCGCTCTAGCGCCGCAAGAAAGCGGGCAAAGATCGCGTTGTCCAGAGTTGGGACCAATGCGCCGACAAATCTAGTGCGTCCGGAGTTGATCGCGCGCGCGGCCGCACTTGGGACAAATTTGAGGTCAGCGATGGTGGCTTGAACTTTTTCCAGAGTATCTTTCTTAACCACACTCGGTTCGTTCAACACGCGCGACACCGTCGCGACAGACACGCCCGCAGCCTTTGCTACATCTCTGAGATTTGCGCGTTTTTTAGGCTCTGGGGCTTTTTGCATCGTAGGATTTGGTGTCCATTTCGCGGATTTCTGAGTAAAGAGTTGACATATGTAACTAGTTTCATCAACCTCTGTAACTAGTTACATTTTGGGAATTCAGCAGCGATATGCAGGGGTCATCCGTCTTACACGCGTTTACCAACTCGGGGTTTGACAGCCCTGGCCGCCTGTTTCCTGGGTTTCAGAACGCTTCTGACACCCGCATGCACATCCTTACCCCACGTGAGGCTGTTCGACTGGTCGTAAAGCACGGTGATTTGCTTTCGATAGAAGGGGTTGGTCCAAAGCAAGCACTGGATGTTGTGGCGTTCACCAATGATGGAAAGTCGGGACTGGCGGCGCTGAGTTTGACAGCAACCGGGCACGTCAAATGGGACGATTTTGATAGTACACAGCTCCTGACTTGGGTTACGGCGCATGGCGGCAGTCGGCAGGTTCCCTGTCACAGGCTGGACCACATACCCGAGCCGCTGATTCTCCGCGCAGACCACACGGTTACTGTCTGGGTGATAAGTACAACCGGGGTTACAGGGTTGATTGAAGGCAGTGCGACCGGGAACATCACAGTCTTGCACAAACCAGCAATGGTCAAAGGGCCGCCTTTGCCACCTTTGCTGGGTGATACACGGGACGAATTCACCGTGCAACGCGGCAGCGCTCTGGCCTATGAACTGAAGGCTGGAGAATTTGTTCAAATCATCGACATTGAAGGCCAGCAGTGTTCTGACTTCATGGCGCTGCGAACTGATGGGCTGGATCGTGGCCAGGAATGGATGATCGATTCAACTGCCACTCGGTCGATGGTGCGCCGTGCCTATCCCGGCCCCGGCTTGCTGGACAAGTTCTTTGATCGTGAGATGCGCCCGCTGTTGAATGTGGTTCAGGATACCTGCGGTCGGCATGACACATTCGGGCTAGCCTGTACCGCTCGCGGGTATGAGGAGCGAGGGTTCCCCGGCCATCTGAACTGTTCGGATAATATGTCAAATGCCTTGGCCCCTCACGGTGTTTCACAGCGGGCTGCGTGGCCTGCAATCAACTTCTTCTGGAATACATGGATCGACCCGACAAACCATCACATTCTAACCGAGGAATCCCACTCGCGTCCCGGTGACTATGTCGCCATGCGCGCGCTTGAGGATCTGGTTTGCGTCTCGACCGCCTGCCCGGACGACATTGATCCCATCAATGGCTGGAACCCGACCGATGTGCATGTACGCATCTACCGCCCCGAAACGCCCATCCGCCGTGCGGTTGCCTATCGTGAAAAGGAAGACGCGCCCATGTCGATCAGTCAGGAGTCGGCCTTTCACGACCGTCTGGCCCCGTTAACCCAGCATTTCGCACCTGCGCGCGACCTATGGGCGCCCGTCAGTTACCCTGCCCACGGCACGTTGGGTGAATACTGGGCGTGTCGCGAGGCGGTGACTGTTCAGGACATGAGCGGACTTCGCAAATTTGATATTGTCGGCCCGGATGCCGAGGCTCTGATGCAATTGGCCACCACGCGCAATGTGGCGAAGCTACCGGTCTGGCGCGGGTCTTATACATTGATGTGTGACGAGAGCGGCTCGGTGATCGACGATGGCACCCTGTTCCGAATTGCGTCCGAAATCTTCCGTTGGTGTTGCGGCACCGAAGAAAGCGGGCGCGCGTTGCAAGAACTGGCCGATGCGCGTGGCCTGCAAGTGCGGATCCATGCATTGCGTGGAGCAATGCCCAACCTGGCCATTCAAGGGCCAAAGTCGCGCGAACTGCTACGCAAGATCGCCTTTACGCAACCGCATGTGCCAGGCTTGGATCATCTGAAATGGTTCGGCGTCACCGTCGCGCGGCTACGTGACCGCGAGGGTGCGCCGTTTATGCTGTCACGCTCGGGGTATACCGGTGAGTTGGGGTATGAGGTCTTCTGTTCCAAATCCGACGCCGTTGCGATCTGGGATGCGGTGATGGCGGCTGGGGAAGAGTTTGGGATCACGCCAATGGGCTCGGCCGCCCTGGACGTCATCCGGATAGAGGCGGGGCTGGCCGCGGCCAATGCCGAGTTTGCGCCGGGTGTCGATGCCTTTGAGGCTGGTCTTGGCTTCGCCGTCGATCTGACAAAAACCGAATTCACTGGAAAAGCCGCACTGGAACGCAACCTACGCGAGCCACGTCGGGCGCTCAAAGGACTTTTAATCGGATGCGATGATGTGCCAGCGCACGGTGCACCCGTCTATACAGGTGAACGGCAAGTAGGTGTGGTAACGTCTGCCACCCGATCACCGACGCTGGAACACGCAATCGCAATGGCACGGTTATCCATCGAACACGCGGAAAACGGCACTCAACTTGAGATCGGTCAACTCGACGGGCGGATGAAACGCCTGCGAGCCACCGTCTCGGATATTCCATTCATAGACCCGCAACGTAAGCGGGCGCGCGCCTGAAGGCGCATGCAACTCAACGCAACGGGAGAAAGTACATGAAAAAACTGAAACTTATTGCAACCTTGACCTTTGCTTTCGGCGCAACAACGGCGATGGCACAAGAAAAGGTTATGGTGGGCGAGCCCAGCTGGCCCGGTGCCAAAATAATGAGCCGTGTGATCGGCCAGATCATTGAGACCCGCTTGGGTGGAGAAGCTGGCTATGCCCCCGGAGCAAACGCGGTGATCTTTGCCGCCATGGATGGCGGTCGTGGTGACATCGACGTACACCCGGATGTTTGGCTGCCGAACCAGTCGTCCTTCACGGATGAATATGTCGATCAGAAAGGCACCGTAGGTTTATCCTCAGGCAGTTACGAAGGCCGCGCCGGGATTTGCGTGCCAAACTACATGGTCGAAGATCACAACATCCGTTCGATCTACGACCTGGCGACACCCGTCGCGCAAGAGCTGTTTGACTCCGATGGCGACGGCATGGGTGAGGTCTGGGTTGGTGCCTCGGGCTGGGCCTCGACCAACACGTTCAAGGTGCGGGTGCGGGATTATGGGATCGAGACATTTCTGACGCCGACCACCGAAGACGAAACCGTGTTCTATTCCCGTCTGAAAGATCAGATCGACCAGAAGAAAGGCGCGGCCTTCTACTGCTACGCGCCACACTATGTGCACGCCTTATATGATGTGACCATTCTGGAAGAGCCCGAGCACGACGCGGCCACCTACAAGATGGTTCAGCCCGATCAGGATGCCGATTGGTATAACAAATCCCATGTCAGCACGGGTGAACCGGTCAAAACCGTGACAGTGGCGCATTCGAAATCGCTGGAACAGCGCAACCCGGCAGCGGCCTCTTTCCTTGCCAATATCGACATGGATGCGGGAGAGCTAAGCGGTCTGACTTATGAAGTCGTAGTCAAGGGCCGTGACACGGATGAAGTCGTAGCCGAATGGATCGCCGCCAACGGCGATATCGTCGACGGTTGGCTGGGACTGACGACCAACTAAAGCCCATGCGCCCCTGACTATCGGGGGCGCGAACCAACACAATTCCAATGGGGCCAATATGACAGCGGAAATAGCAATCGACGCAAAAGGCGTGTGGAAAGTTTTCGGTACTCGCTCCCAGGAGGCTTTGAACGCTATCCACAGCGAGGGCCTGAGCAAGGCTGAGGTGCTGGAGCGTTTCAACTGCGTTGTCGGCGTGGCTGATGCCAGCTTTGAGATCGAACGAGGTGAACTGTTCTGCGTCATGGGCCTGTCGGGTTCGGGTAAATCGACCCTTGTGCGTCATGTGAACCGTCTGCTGGAGCCCACTGACGGCCATATCTATCTGGATGGCGAGGATGTGATGGGCCTGAACGATGAAGGTCTGCGCGATCTGCGTAACCGGCGCGTTGCGATGGTGTTCCAGAACTTTGGCTTGATGCCTCACCGCACAGTCCGCGACAATGTAGCAATGCCGCTGGAAATTCGCGGAACCGGAAAAGCACGCCGCTGGGAAGAGGCGGACCGGGTGCTGGAGCTGGTCGAGCTGAACGGTTGGGAAGACAAATACGCACATGAGCTGTCAGGCGGTATGCAACAACGCGTGGGACTGGCCCGTGCGATCGCTGCAGACCCTGAAATCCTTTTGATGGATGAGCCGTTCTCGGCCCTAGACCCGCTAATCCGCAAGCAGTTGCAGGATCAGTTCATGGACCTCAGTCACAAGCTGAACAAAACCACGATGTTTATCACCCACGACCTGGATGAAGCAATCCGCATCGGCCACCGCATCGCGATCATGAAGGACGGGCGCATCGTGCAGATCGGCACGCCGGAAGAGATCATACTCAACCCCGCCGACGACTATGTGGCCGACTTTGTGGCGGGAATTTCGAAACTCAATATGATCTTCGCCCATGCGGTCATGAAACCGGTCGATGAGTTCGAGGCGCATCACGGCGAACTCCCGGAGGATGCCAAAGAGGCTCACCCAGATATGGATCTGTCCGACCTGATGAACCTCTGCGTGGACGGACATGGAGTCGTAGCTGTGACGCAGGATGGCAAGACGGTAGGTGTTATTAACCGTGCGGGTTTGATCCGCGCTATTCAGGACAGTCAGGCGTAAGGGCAACGATATGAAACATGTTGATACGCAACAGATCCAACCGGAAACCGCCGACCGCCTGAATGGGCTAATAGGAGACTTTGTCGGTCAGGGGAACGCCTATTACCAGAAGACCTTCGCCTATATGATGCAGGCCCCAGGCTATCGCTTTACATTAAACACAGCTGCAGCAATCCTCGGGCCGATCTGGTTTGGTGCACGCGGGCTGTGGTCGTGGTTTCTCGGGTTTTTGGTTCTGGAAACGCTGGCCTACATCCAGATCGGTCTGGGTTTGTTTGGTGATCTTGGGCGCGAGTTCCGCGAGCGGGCGATACAGATCGAGCAGACACTGGAGCTGCGCCGACAGCAGATTGCAGCGGCGGAGCAATCCGGGTCGACCACGTTGGAGTCGTTGAAACGCGCGGCGGAATCACTTGAAGGAGCTCTGGCTGGCGCGCAGGAGGCCGCGCGCACAGCGGACTCTACCGGTGTCACGTATCTGATCATTGGGATCGCCCTTCTGCTGGCAGTCAAGTTTCTAGCTGCTTCGCTGGCCAACTGGACGCTTGAAGGTCAATTCGCGCGCTGGCGTTCAGACCCAAGTGTAGCCCATGGCTGGTCTATCTCTCGGCTGATTGTGGCGACGGCGTTGACCGCTGTGGTGGTGATCCTGTCCATGATCAAATTTGCACAACCGGACGCGGTGGCTGTGCTCAAGACCTTCCCAACCAACCGGGACTGGCGTCTGAACGTAGGCGATGGTGTGCAAGCGGTGTTCGAGTGGACCAAGACTGCCGGGCGCGGCTTCTTTGATGGGCTGACCTATGGGATGCGCACCCTGCTGGACTGGATCGAGGTTGTGCTGGTCGATACCCCCTGGCCGGTCGTAGCTTTGGTGATCATCATGCTGGCTTACCTGTCGGCTGGTCCCCGTGTGGCGATCTTCACCGGAGCCGCGCTGGCCTATCTAGGCCTGCTGGATTTTTGGGAAAAGGCGATGACTACAATCGCCCTGTTGGGCGCCGCGGCGCTGATTTCGATCACGCTGGGCATTCCATTGGGTATCTACTGCGCCCGTCGCCCACGTGCTTTTGCCATCGTGCGGCCCATTCTAGATTTCATGCAGTCAATGCCCTCCTTCGTCTACTTGATCCCGGTGGTGGCTTTTATTGGATCTGGAAAGCCTGCAGGCGTAGTTGCAACTATGATTTTCGGTAGCCCTCCGGTAATCCGCTTTACCGTACTTGGCCTGCAACAAGTCCCTGAAACTGTGCGGGAAGCCGCTTTGGCCTTTGGAGCAACGCCTCGTTACCTGCTATGGCGGGTAGACCTGCCCTTGGCGCACAAAACCATCATGGCAGGTGTGAACCAGACTATCCTGATGTCTCTGGCAATGGTTGTTGTCGCCTCGCTGATCGGTGCCAAGGGTTTGGGCGAGGACGTGCTAGAGGCACTGCAATACGCAGCGGCGGGACAAGGAATTCTGGCCGGTTTGGCAATCTTGTTCTGCGCGTTAATCTTGGATCGGATTGTGGCCGGAAGAAAATAGCAATTGTGGCAAACGCACGATCATCCGACTGAAGTTCTAAGTGTGTTTTCAAAGCCAATTGGTAGAGGGCGCTGCCTGAAGAGCAATCCGATGCTTTGCCCATACCTCTCAAAAAAGGCTGAGAAACATCCGGTGCATTAATAAAAAGAAAAGTCCAATAGTGTCCTCGGATCAGTACCGGGTTACAACGACTGCGACCGCAGCGAACGCCACACCAATCAAAAGAGCCTTTGTATTCATTGAAGAACGATCGGGCAGTTTAACCCGAAGAGATAGAGCTATAATCACGCCCCCCGTTAACCCGGTCGCGATTGAATAGAGCATGCTACTTTTGTCCGCGTTGAGACCGATTAATATGCCGACCGTAAGTGAAGCGACAAAATATGTACGTAACCATCCAGACATATGCCCGGGGTGGGTTTTATAGAGATAAATATTCACTCCAAATAAATGCAGCGAATAGGCCAACGTTCCTATGACGTACAGTTCAGGCGAAGTTGCGGTTGCTTGCATGACTGTAATGGCAAGCAAGCAGTTATAGGTTCCGAGTGCCACAGTATCCAAGCCAAGAGACAACCTGTTGTCGACCCCTATCTCGCGACCGGCTTCCAACAAGTAGTAAGCGAGAAATCCTAGCAGAGAGTAACCATACAGCGAGTGTTCCCATTTCCCGGTTGCAGCTAAACCGGCTGACAATTCACCGATTTTTGGCAGCAAGAAAAGGAAAGCATAGCCAAGTCCGATCCCTGATGAAAAATCAGATAGCCAGCTTGCCTGGGCCGGGAATCTGCGGAAAAAAGACACGCAGAAGACGTGAACAGTACCGATGACTGCAATCGATGTTATCGCGAGGTATGTCGGCGCTTCGAACACGGCTAAGATCCAACGAACACATTACAAGCTGATGAGACACTCGTTGAGATCAAAAGCACAACCCAGAAAGTGAAGAAGGTGCGATAGCGGCTTTCTCAGAATGCCCACCGAATAGTTTTTTGAGTACCGATCGTACTGAACGATCAACGGCAGCTTTTGTCTGCTTAACAGCCAATTATTCAAGTTTGCCAAACACGTGCCTCGAGCCCATCGCGCCCAATGACGCAAGGTTTGCCAATGAAAAAGAAGCACGGAAAGCGAGAATTACATGGTTGAAGGCGTGCCTTGAAACAAACACTTGTACAGGCGTTCGGCCTTGCCGAATTGAACCCGGTGCGTTCACAAGCGCATAGCCTTGTAACCCCCAAGAGAGCCTGGACCATGCGTCTCTTTCGGAAGCCTTGGTGCCAGTGAGTTAAATAAACTCGGATCAAAACGTTATTTGGCCTCAAAAACCATCTCGCCCTCGACGAACGTCTTTAATATCTGCGTCTCACTGACCTCCGAGATCGGAATTTCAAATAGGTTGCGGTCAAGCACGATGAAATCGGCAAGCTTGCCGGTTTCGATTGAGCCAAGCTCTTCTTCCGCAAAATCCAAGTATGCAGAGTTGATTGTGCGGGCATCAATTGCCTGCTTCAGCGTGATCGCTTGGCCCACCGCAGGATCGGGTGGACTCGTGTCAGCCACAGGATCGATACGGGTCACGGCCGCCTCGATCGATGCCAATGGGGTCTGCATGAACAACGGACCATCAGAAGCTATAACGACCCGTCCTCCGGCGTCAGCCACAGAGCGCATTGGGAAAACCCTCTGCGCGCGTTCCGGGCCAACCACGCGGTTGACGACATCGTTGTGGGGGTTCGAAAACCATAGTACTGGCGAGAATTCCGGTGTCAGATCGAGTTCTACCAGTCTTGGCATGTCATCTTCCGATATGAAAAACGAATGGGCAAGCTGGTAGCGGCCTTTCAGCTCGCCCAGTTGGTTTCGTGCGATTTCCATTGCGTCCAGAACAAGCCTAGCACCGCGATCACCCACAGTGTGGAAAACCATGCCTTTCATACCTTGTTCTTCAAACCGGATAATGTCGGCCACAAGTTCCTCTTCGGTGAAAAAGATTAGCCCATAGTCGCCCTGACCAGAAGCAAGAGGATCATACTTTGAAACCGCGTCAGATTGGGACTGTTCCGCTTTCGAGGCGTTCGTTAGGAAAGGTTCCAGCATCGCACCGGTTTCAGTCGGAATGCCATCGATATTGACCTTAATAAAGGTTGGGTCCAGCCGTGGCGCGATCAAGTCTTGAAACGTGTCGATTGCAGCACGTTGGTCTTCCACGGATTGATATGCCCGCGTCGGAGAATCGTAGGTCCACGCCACACTAACCCTGATCGGAAGCCCCTCGGTCGTTGCAAGCCGATGTAGCGCCTGCACATTTATCAATTCGCTATGCATGTTTCTGGCAGATGTCACACCCATTGAGGCAAGCAAGTGTAGCACGTCCCTTGCGCCATCAACGTGGGTTTCGATATCCAGCCCGCGTAGAAATGGCATCGCGTAAAGACCCATCGCGGCCTCTTTCATGTAGCCTGTTGCTTCTCCTGTTTCTGGATCCCGCACAATGATCCCGTTCCGTGGGTCCGGTGTATCGACATCAATACCGCTATCGATCATCGCCGGTGTATTCAGCACTGCCTCGTGCCCGGTTGCAGTGATAATATAGGCCGGAATATCAGAGACTGCCTCATCAAGCCAAGTAGTGTTCGGTTCTCCATCAAACAGCTCGTTGGCCAATCCAGATCCAAAAAGGTATTCGAGATCTGGGCGCGCAGCTACAAATTCGCGAATCAACTCCGTTGCCGCTTCCGGGTCGGCATCGCCCGGGAGTAGGATCACCTCGTCAGACAATGCCGCAGCAACGTACCAATTGCGGAAATGAACATGGATGTCATAAAGGCCCGGCAATACCATCGCACCCGCTAGGTCGATCGTTTCAGTCTCGCTCCCAGCCAGCGCAACGACTTCTTCTGCTGAACCGACAGCAATGAAACGTCCATCCTCAATCGCAAACGCCTGGGCCCATTCTTGTTCAGGGTCGACCGTATAGACCTGCGCATTGGTGTATATGGTGTCTGCGGTTTGAGCGTGTACTGCCGTCGTCGCAAGGGCGATTAATGCAACGGGCGCTAACAGGAAGCGAAATGATAAGGCCATGGGGCTATCCAATCATTGTGCAAACATTGATCCTCGCCAATGCAGGGATTGGCTGAACGGGACCCTCAAGCAAGCTTCCGAGCAATGCACGCGCGCCCATCTGATGCACAGCGTTGAATATCTTGATACTATTAGCAACTTAAATTACCGCGTTTCAGTTTTGAAATTTACCCTTGCTTTGTCCGCAAGCGGGGCCTTCAGCTCCGGGTCGTCGAGGGTCAGCTTTCCTTAGCCTGACCGCTTTTTTTCGCTTTCTTCTTTGATCTGAGAGCGGATATTAAACAGTTAATCGCTAATAGCGGCAAAGTCTGCAAAGCTAGAATTGCAAAGCGCGGATTTGAAGGCCTGGTTTGGGCTGAGGCGAGTTGCTGATCTTAAATCATCCCAAGATCCATCTCAGGCCTTCATCTTAAAGTTAGATGGCTGCTGCAATGGAGGGCGGCCGAGCATTTGCCAATCCTAACGGTGCTGAATAGCAATTTCTCTAAAGCTTCCGTTATCGATGTTGAGCACAACAATCTAGGAGATGGCTTATGGAGTTATCGTTAGACCAACTTCTTCAGACAAACTCCTAAGTGTACCATCGTGACAATGCCAAGAGCGGAATATCCCCACAAACGGAAAATTGATGTTATATAGAGAAATAGGAATATTAATTCTTGAGTTGTAGGTCATCGGCACCACCGCGCTATCTTGATTTAGGAGTTCCATATGCTTCGAGCTTTTGTTTGTTCTATCTCACTAGGGCTGGCATCATCGACTGTCCTTGCAGATGCTGTTCCAAGTGAAGAAGCCGCGGCAGGCTTGTTCTCAGATCAACCGTATTCCCCGTATGCCGAGCGCACTTTCCCCGAGCGACCGCTTTGGGGAGACACGCATCTTCACACCGGGCTTTCGCTGGACGCAGGTGCTTTTGGGAACACTCTGTTGCCTGATGAAGCATGGCGTTTTGCAAAAGGTGAACAGGTTACTTCTTCAACGGGTCAACCAGTAAGACTGGCCCGGCCTCTGGACTGGATGGTTCTCACGGATCACACTGACCTAATGGGATTCGCCCCGGACCTTCAGGCTGGCAAGCCAGGCGTTCTTGCCGATCCGAAAGGTTTGGAATGGTACGAAGGTTACAAGGCAGGCGGCGAAGAGGCCGGCAAAGCGGCGTTCGATATCATTACCAATTTCTCGCAAATGACCCTGCCAGAAGTCCTTCTGGACTCCTACAGCCCGGGTGCTGACGCTTTTGCTTTTACATGGGAGCAAATCGTTCTGGCTGCGGAAGAACATAACGACCCCGGCAATTTCACGGCGTTCATAGGGTTCGAGTGGACTTCTGTACCCAAGGGCTTCAACCTGCACCGGAATGTTATGCTACGCGATGGGCCCATCAGGGCGCTTCAGATGGTGCCGCCGGTCACGCAACCGCCCTTTGGTGATACCGACCCAAGAACGCTGTATTCATGGCTAGATGACTATCAAGAAAAAACGGGCGGTCGCGCGGTAGCTTTCGCCCATAACGGCAACCTTTCGAACGGATGGATGTTCCCGACCGAAGACACCTATCACGGTGGCAAGGTCGACGAGGAATATGTGGCTGCCCGCGCAAAATGGGAACCCCATTACGAAGTCACTCAGATCAAGGGCGATGGCGAAGCGCACCCCTATCTGAGCCCCGACGACGAATTCGCGGATTACGAAAACTGGGACGTTGGCAACCTCGACATAACCGAGCTGAAAACCGATGACATGCTGGCCGGCGAGTACGCCCGAGAAGCCTTGAAGCGCGGTTTGTTGTTGGAAGAGAAGTTCGGCGTGAATCCATATAAGTTTGGCATGGGTGGCGCGACGGACAGCCATACGTCTCTGGCAACTGCTGAGGAAGACAACTTCTTCGGAAAATCCGTCAGCGTTGAACCTTCGGCCACGAGAATAAAGCATCCTTTCATCGCCAACGATCTTGGCGAAATTCCTGGCGACCTCCTTGTAGCTTCCGGGTACACGGCCGTTTGGGCGACCGACAATACTCGCGCTGCGATCTTCGATGCGTTCAAGCGGCGCGAAACCTACGCGAGCACTGGACCGCGGATTGGTCTACGGTTCTTTGGCGGATGGGATTTCCTCGACGCTGATGTCGAAACTCGCTTCCTTGCGGATGTGGGCTACACAAAAGGTGTTCCAATGGGTTCGGATCTGCGACCTCGCGAGGGTGAAGGTCCACCCACATTCCTGATCGCTGCTCTGCGCGACCCGGTCGGGGCCAACCTGGATCGCGTACAGGTGATAAAGGGATGGCTCGATTCCGAAGGTGCTTTGCAGGAAAACGTCTATGACGTGGCATGGTCGGACAACCGTGTTGCTGATCAAAACGGCAAGATCCCTGCGGTTGGGAATACCGTGGATCTGGAAACCGCCAGCTGGACCAATACAATTGGAACCGCCGAACTGGTAACCGTTTGGTCTGATCCTGATTTCGATCCAAATGCGCGGGCATTCTATTACGTACGTGCGCTCGAAATCCCAACCCCACGCTGGGTGTTGTACGACAAACTGAGGTTTGGTGCGGAGCTGCCAGAAGATGCGGTACTTACGCATCAGGAGCGCGCGTATTCCTCGCCGATTTGGTACACGCCGGCAGAGTGACCTTACTTCGTGCAGATTTGGGGACCCAGGTCGCAATCACTAACTCGGGACGCTCTTATGATAAGCGGCGCACCTTGAGTTGCAATTCCTTGTGTTATTCAACTGCCTGATGCCAGCATAAAACATAATGCCGTATCGCGTTTCACGCAGGAGCCTTCATGCGAATAGTGAAAGAACCTCTGTTCCATTTCTTCTTGATCGGAGCTGCCATATTCATTTGGTTCCACATAATATCACCAGATAACGACGCCGCTGCAGATCCGGAGACGATAGCGATAAGCGAAAGTGATGCCGCGCTGTTAGCTTCACAGTTCGAAGCAAGGTGGAAACGCCAGCCAAGCGGTTCTGAGCTACAAGCGTTGGTCGACGCTTCAATTCGCGAAGAAGTTTTAGTTAGGGAAGCAAGAAAACTTGGCTTGGAACGCGGAGATAGCGTGATCAGGTCGCGGCTGAGCCAAAAGATGGATTTTCTGACCGAAGCCATCGCCGCTTCAGTTATTCCAGAAGACGAAGATCTAGAGGCTTTTCTCCAACAAAACACGGACCGCTACGCGACACCCAATAAGGTCGCGTTCACTCAAGTTTTTCTTGGTGAAGAACCAAGTGAGACCGAGATTGAAAGGGCACTGGCCGCCTTGCTTGCGGAGCAAGAGACTTCCGGCTTGGAAAGCGCGACACTGCTGCCTGCATCAATGCCCCTAACCGCGACACGGGTAATCGACTCGGTCTTTGGAACCGGATTTTCCAATGGTCTCGCCAATCTCGAAAAAGGTCAGTGGATGGGGCCGGTCCAATCAGGTTACGGCATCCATCTGGTGAAAGTGCTTGCCATTGAACCAAGCCGGATACCTCGCTTGCAAGAGATCCACAGTGTGGTGCTTCGTGATTGGCGTCGCGCCATGAGCGAAGATTTGGCGCAGGCGCAATACGAGGCTCTTGCCGACAATTATGAGATCACAGCACCCGATCTCACAGGTCAGGTCAAATGAATTTCATACTCAGTTTGATGTTTGCTCTGCTGTTCGGGTGGCCCACGGGGTACGCCAACGCGCATGCGCTTGATCCGGGATACTTGGAAATTCGACAAATCACTACGGACACTTGGAGTGTTCATTGGCGAAAACCAGATGTTTATGGTCAACCAATGGCGATTGATGCGGTGTTACCGGATGGCTGTACACCCTCACACGGCCCTGACCCAATCTCCGATGGGCGAGCGTGGGTTTCTTCCTGGGTTGTCGAATGCCGTGCTGAGATCGCGGGCCAATCCATCGAGATCGACGGACTGGCGGCACAAAAGAACGACGTTTTGGTCCGTGTGCATCCTCTGCACGCCGAGCCTGCCACGCTTCGTTTCACCCCGGATGCTGCCATCCAAAATATACCTTTTGAACAGACAACATGGTCTGTTTTCATAGCCTATTTTCAGTTGGGTTATGAACACATACTAGAAGGCTGGGATCATCTGCTCTTCGTCTTCGCCCTATTTATTTTGGTCCCTGATCCGTGGAGACTGGCGGGAGCAATCACGGCATTCACCTTGGCACATTCAATAACACTGGCACTGGCAACGCTGGGATTTCTGAATGTCCCCGGCCCGCCGGTCGAGGCCGTCATTGCGCTTTCTATCGTTTTTTTGGCGATGGAAATTGTTAAGGGCGGCGACGGGCGTTTTCGACTTTCAAAACAAAAGCCCTGGATCGTTTGTTTCGGGTTTGGGCTTTTGCACGGCCTTGGTTTTGCAGGCGCTTTGGCCGAGATAGGACTTCCCTCTAACGATATTCCCGCAGCCTTGTTTGCCTTCAACCTAGGCGTCGAAGCTGGGCAGTTGAGCTTTGTCGGAGCTTTGGCACTTCTTGTCGCGATCTGGCGATTGATGGCACGTCCAGTTAGCCCAAGGGCGACTGTGATTGCCGCTTATGGCATCGGGTCAGTATCGATGTACTGGCTCATAGAACGCATAAGTGGGTTCTAAAGCGCGAAACCTCGATGTCGTTGAGGTGGTAGATCGGCTCAAGGCACTAGTCGATTGCGAAGCGCGCAAATTGACCGGATGCAGGTGCAACCGCGCAGAATAGGCTGCGAACAAAAGCCCACTTCATCGCATGCCCAACGTTTGTTTACCTAAGCGGCCATAGTTGCTCCCTGTACAAACTGCGGATCGGGTACGCATACTTCAGCCAGCACCTTCAAACCCGCTCGCCATAAATGGGATAAAACAAACGACAAGCGATGTTTAACGGGTTTAATATGAAGCGATCTTTGGTTGAGTGGTCAGTTCTCCTGCGGACCAAGCAAACCATTACTTCAATCGCCGGATAGAGGTCGATGCCTACCAGGATCACGATTGGGCGAATGACCCCAGGAATGCTTTTGAAGTACTTGACGGAGTTTGGTCTGGTCATTCCCAAACGCCATCCCGCGCCACGGTGAAGCGTAGTTAATCTGACAAAACCTTTCAGTTGTGCTCTGCTAAGAAAGCCAATGCGTCTCTCTCGAAACGCGGCCACTCTGGGTCGTTGTCCGGCATGGCATGGTTAGAGCTTTCGTAGGCGATGAACTTCGCGTTGGGCAATCCCTTTGCGAACAGCCGTCCCTGATCGACCGGTTGCATCCTGTCTCCCGTCGCATGACAAACCAGGCACGGCACCTCAACCTTTGACAATGTTTGCCGGATATCAATTTGGTCGATCACATCGCGATACCGTCCCATGTTTTCGGGCGAGATCATTTGGCTCATGTCTTTTGCATATTGCCGCCGGGCTTCTTGGCTCGCGCTAGGCACAATGATCTGCGCCATCAAATCGCGTAGAGACGGATACTCGTCGTCCCACCCTGCAGTCATCATGTGTTTCATAGCCAGAGCCCGCGCCACATCCTTCGGAGACTTCCGTTTTGCTCGTCCTACTGGGAAACCACCGATCATAACAATTGCCGAGACCCGGTCTGGTCGACGGGCTGCAAAGGCGGCGGCTACAGCAGACCCCTGTGAAATCGCAAGGATTGGCGCGCGCTTTAAACCAGCCGCGTCGTAAACGGTTTCCAAGTCATCAACGAACCTATCGAACGTGCAAGTTTCTGCATCCCAGTCGGAAAGACCGTTGAGCCGTGCATCAAATCGAATTAGTCGGTGATGTTGCGCAACCGAAGTGCAAATTGGAGCCACCGCAGGATTGCGCCAGTCCAGTTCTAGATGTCCAATCCAACTTGGTGCTTTAACAACCGGGGATCCGTCACCCACTACGCTCCAAGCCAGACTAATGCCGTCATCAGTTTGACAGTAGCGGATTTCTTGTGTTTTGGCGAAATCAACTCGTGACTTTGATACACCTTCATCAGTGAAATTAATCGACAATACCTCAATCGGCTGTGCAATACCTTTGAGTGTCCGCAGTCCCTCTCTGTGCAATCGGTTGGCATAATCCGACCCGGCAAGATCGCAGAGTACTTTTGAGACCAGAATGCCACCGGGTTCAGCTGCCGCTTGGAGACGTGCCGCAATGTTTACGCCGCCTCCGAAGATATCTTCACCGTCCACAGTGACATCGCCTACATGCAAGCCTGCTCTAAGCTGAATGCGTTCTGGAACCAAATATGGATGGTCTGGCTCTCTAAGGTGGGATTGAATCGCGATTGCCCCTTCGAGTGCGTGACTCGCTGACGGAAATTCTATTAGTGCCCCATCGCCAAGAAGTTTGACCACCCGGCCATGGTGCTGTCCGACGATTGGTGTCACCAAATCGCGGTACAGCGTGTTCAGTGTTTTGAGCAGTGCCTTTGAGCCACCCTGCATCATCCGACTGAAGCCGACGACGTCGAGAGACAGGATTGCAGCAAGGCGACGTTGGCTCATGGTTATTTCCCGCAAGATTGCTCGAAAACTCTACCACGCCCATAAGATGTTAGAATCGATAACTTGTCAGAAGGCGTGTTTTTTGCTTCGAGATTACCGTTCGCAAGGTCTCTAAAAGTCGGAAAATCGGAGATACAGTCACGTAAAGTGCCTGCAGATACGTCTTTTTGCGAAAGGCCGTTTTGTCCGAGTCTCTGTCCTTGCCTCGATCTTGATGAGCTTACGCAGACGGAAGAACCGGACCTGAAAGACTGAAACCTCGAACCGGAGACAGCCAAGAACCGCATAGCGAAGACAGGCGTCATCAGACAGAAGCGCCCACATGACAACAGTGAGCGCAAATCAGCTAAAAGAATGAGCAGGTACTCCATTTCTCGCCAAATTGCGGCGTCGCTATCGACTCAAGGCGTTCCATGATAAACTTAGCGAATTTAGTGGGGGAAAATCCCGATGGAGTACTACGACCTCGGCGACTACACTCGTAAGATTTCAACGTCGTCAGATAACGCTCAGAGATGGTTTGATCGGGGCTTGGCGTGGACATATGCCTATAATCACGAAGAGGCGATAGTTTGCTTTCAAAAGGCTCTTGCCGCCGACCCCGATTGTGCGATGGCGCATTGGGGCATCGCGTATTGCATCGGACCTAACTACAACAAGCCTTGGGAAACTTTTGAGGACGACGAGAAGCCCGACTGCATCGCATTGGCAAGTGCATCAATCGAAGCCGCTAACGCGCTTTTAGATCGATTGACACCAATTGAACGTGCCTTGATCGAGGCGATCCCATCCCGCTATCCGAGTTCGCCAGACGTAGAGGATTTCAGACCCTGGAATGATGCCTTTGCTACCGCAATGCGCAAAGTCCATGCCGAATTCAGCAATGATCTGGACGTGTGCGCCGTCCTTGCCGAGGCTATCATGAACCGGACGCCTTGGCAGCTTTGGGATTTACGGACCGGGAAGCCAGCCGAAGGCGCAGACACGCTTGAGGCAATTGGCGTGCTCGACACAGCGTTCTCCTCTCTTCCTGGCGCATGGGAACATGCTGGGCTTCTACACATGTATATCCATCTGATGGAAATGTCCCCACACCCCGAAAGGGCGCTGCGCCATGGCGATGCGCTCAGCACACTGATTCCGGACGCCGGGCACCTACTGCATATGCCTACTCATGTCGACGTTTTGTGCGGTGACTACATGAACGTGGTGCTTCGCAATCAAGCGGCCATCGTTGCCGACAGGAAGTTTCTGAAGCACGAAGGCCCCGACAACTTCTACTCCGTTTATCGCTGCCACAATTACCACTTCAAGATCTACGGGGCGATGTTCCTCGGACAACCGAGTGCAGCGATAGAAGCGGCGGAAGAATTGATTGCGACATTACCTGCGGAGACCCTTCGCCCCATGGCCGACTGGTTCGAAGGTTTCATCCCTATGAAGCAACATGTTCTGATCCGGTTCGGACGCTGGCAAGAGATACTCGATCAGGACCTGCCAGTGGATGAAGAGCTTTTCTGCGTCACTACCGCCATGATGCGGTACGCGCGAACCGTTGCCTTGGCGAACCAGCACAAGATCACTGAAGCCGATGGTGAAAAGGTAAAGTTTTATGAAGATTTGGATCGGGTGCCTGAAACCAGAATGCTGTTCAACAACACGTGCCTCGACATCTTGAAGGTTGCTGAGCAAATGATGCTAGGTGAGCTAGCCTATCACAAGGGAGAGCACGAGAGCGCTTTCGAGCATCTTCGCAGATCGGTCGAGATTGATGATGCGCTGCCCTATGACGAACCCTGGGGTTGGATGCAGCCCACTCGGCATGCGCTCGGCGCTTTATTATTGGAGCAAGGCCATATGGTGGAAGCGGAAAGCGTCTATCGCGCCGACCTTGGTCTGGATGCAACGCTTAGCCGGGCCTGCCAGCACCCAGGCAATGTCTGGAGCTTGCACGGCTTGTACGAATGCCTGACTCGGCGCGGTGAAACGGTTGAAGCGCCCCAAATAAAACTACAACTGGACAAGGCCGCTGCCCGAGCCGAAGTGCCAATCAAAGCATCATGTTATTGCCGGCACAAGGCTTTGGCAGCCGAGTAATCGGCTGCCAGAAGGACAGTCTGAGTCAAAAGCAACATCTACTTTACCCGCAATGCGGGCTTCAAATCGAGTTGGTCGTACGGCCGCATAGAATCCAAAACTCTAAAACGCAGCGCCCTAGCCGATTGCCGCTATGCAGCAATATCGTTGACTCTGCTCTCTCGGGTGTCTTATCGCTGTTGTCATGATGAAATCGTTCTTTGCACTCCAGGACTATTATCCTCAGCTTCGATAGCTGCGGGTGCTTCATCATTAGTTTCCGCTGCCCCTGACAGCGGTCAACAAACAATCGACCTTGTGCCGGGCGGCAAATTTAAAGGTCGAAAAATGAACAACAACAGAAGAAATCAAAACACTTCACTAGGTATCGTGGGGTTTGGTGCGTTCGGACAGCTTGCAGCCCTTCATCTTAGCCAGCACTTCGAAATATCTGCTTACGATCCGTCCCCAGACGTTGCCAAGGCCGCAAAGCAACTCGGAGTACGTCCGTCATCATTATACTCAGTATCGCAGGCTGACGTGGTCCTCATTGCTGCACCAGTGTCCTCATTTGAGCAAGTTGTCAGCGAGATCGCGGCTGCTTGTAAGCCCAGCGCGCTGATTGTTGATGTAGGCTCAGTAAAGGTAGTTCCCTCGGAAATCATGCGGCGGCGGCTACCGAACGATGTAGACATAATCGCGACCCACCCCTTGTTTGGTCCTCAGAGTGCTGCGACAGGTATTAAGGGTTTGAAAATTGCCGTCTGCCCCATTCAGGGAAGGCAACATGCCAGACTTGCTGCGTTTTTGCGCAAGACACTGGGTCTGACTGTCATCATGACAACTCCAGAAGATCACGACCAAGAAGCGGCAGTAGTCCAAGGGCTCACGCACCTCATCGCCAAAGTGCTTCTGCGAATGGGACCGCTGCCAACGCGCATGACCACGAAGAGTTTTGACTTGCTGTCTGAGGCGATTTCCATGGTTCAGCACGATGCGCCAGAGGTATTCGAAGCGATTGAGAAGGCCAATCCCTACGCCGAGACCGTCCGACGACGGTTTTTTGATTTGGCCGCAAGTCTGAGTGTAGAGCTGGAGGCAGCATTTGATTACACCGCCAACAACAAAAACGGACGTTGAATACCTGTCGGATCTCGAACAACGCGTAGTGAAAGCGTCGGGCGAACTGGCCTTTTTCTTTAAGGCCTTTCCAAAATGCATCCCGAAGGGTGACGGGTCCGCAATGCAAAACGGTTTTTCTACCATGTCTCTCGCGAAACCGAAAAAGGCCGATGCGTCGAGGCGGTCCACTTTGGATGTTTCGCGCAGGACAAAGGTTAGATTGTTGTAACGCGATGCGGCTTCTTACAGTCCATCAAGATGCACTGCTTTGCTCCTGCCTCGGACGGAGTAGATTCGCGTAACCGGGCCGCCCTCCGGCTGCAGCGCCCCCGCTATTGCGGAAAGCTTAGGACGCAAAGGTCAAATTCAACTGATGCCCAACGTTGGCAGCGCCTTCCGATGTCGAAAGTACCCTGCTTTTCTGGTCTGACTATGACGGTTGGATCAGGTTTGTGTGACATTCAACAGGAAAGTTGTGCGATACATAGTTTTACCCTCCAATGACACTTAAGTCATTGACTGTTAGTCATTTGGCAATTCTTCGGCGTACAGGTTTTGCCGTTTGCGGCTCAAAAGCCTTCCACAACAAAGGTGCGTCTAGAAAGCCGTCACTACGTTAATTGCGGTGCAAGTTGGAGGAGCGTCCACGTCGAGCCTTAGGACGAAATGAAGTTCGTCATCTGATCAAAAAATATTTGCACTTCAAGCCGGAAGACATCGCACGATCGGGTTTCAGAAGAAAATACAGTTTCAATTGAACCTGTTCAGATGATCACACCATGTGCCGAGCTTAGATTGTGCCAAATTTTGGATTTCATCCTTCAATACCGAAAGCAATTTCAAGTATCAGCACTAGACTGTTACAGCCTGAAGCAACTCATCGCGTGTCACGTCTTCCCTGGTGCCGTTGATTATGACTTCTCCTCGTCGCAACGCGATAAATCTGTCGGCAAGTTCATAGGCAAAGTCAAAGTATTGCTCCACTAGAATGATTGCCATTCCTCTCGTGGTTCTGAGGTGTCGGATGACTTCGCCTATCTGTTGGATGATGTTGGGCTGAATACCTTCGGTCGGCTCGTCCAACAGAAGCAGGCCTGGTCGTGTTATCAATGCCCGTGCGATCGCCAGCTGTTGCTGCTGACCGCCAGAAAGGTCACCTCCGCGACGGTTTTGCATCTGTTTGAGGACCGGGAACATATCAAATATATCACCTGGAATGAAATGTTCGCTGGCAGGCAGACAGGCATACCCCGTTTCAAGATTTTCGCGAACTGTGAGCAAAGGAAATATCTCACGACCTTGTGGGACATAGGCCACACCTTTCCACGCCATTTGATGAGCAGGCAGGACGCCCAGAATTTCCCCGTCCAGTTCCAGACTGCCGCCCGATCGCGGATGCGTACCTGATATTGCTTTCATCAGGCTGGTTTTCCCGACACCATTGGTCCCCATCACGCAAGTCACTTCACCTTGTCTGGCTTCCATGGAAATCCCGTTGAGGATTTGCGAATGCCCATAATGCAAAGTCAGATCTGTTAGCTTCAGCATTGTTTAGCGCCCTAGATATACGTCGATGACGTCCTGGTTAGATGTCACGTGATCAAGACTGCCTTCAGCCAAGGCGGACCCTTCGTGTAAAACGGTGACTTTGCAATTCAGGCGTCGGACAAATTCCATATCGTGTTCCACCACAACAACGGCACGGGTTCTGGCGGCTTGTACTAGCAAGTCGGTGGTGTGTTCGCGCTCCTGCGGTGTCATGCCAGCGGCAGGCTCGTCCACCAGCAAAAGTCGTGGCTCCTGAGCCAGCAGCATGCCAATTTCCAGCCACTGCTTTTGACCGTGGCTCAGTTCACCAGCTTTGCGGCTTAAACTCTGATTCAGACCGATTTCGACAGCCAGATCTTCAACTTTTTGCAAATCGTCAGCGGAGGTTCGATAGAAAAGCACGTGAAGCCAGCCACGTTTGTTCTGAAGCGCCATCAACAGGTTTTCCTGCACGGTCTGGTCTTCGAAAACCGTAGGTTTCTGGAACTTCCTTCCGATCCCAGCCTGCGCGATCTTTGCCTCGGACAGCCCCAACAAAGATACCGATTTCTCCCCCCAGATGACACGTCCTTCATCGGGCCGGGTTTTACCTGTAATGATGTCCATGAACGTGGTCTTGCCTGCCCCGTTTGGGCCGATCACGGCGCGAAGCTCGGCCTCGCCGATCTGAAACGACAAGTTGTTGATAGCACGGAAACCATCGAAAGTGACCGAAACGCCGCTAACCTCAAGCAAAGTGCTCATTCGATGGCCTCCTTCTCGCGCAGAGCGCCGTCATCCGGTCCCAGATTTGCCCCATGCCTGTCCGGGTGGCGGCTGTCGGTCCACAAGTCGAACAATCCTCCGATGCCCTGCGGAGCGAACAACGTAACCAACACAAAAGTTACGCCCAGTAGCACCTGCCACCAGTCGACCCATTTGATCGTGTAAAACCCAAGCGGAATATCGGGGGCCTGTCCGCCCGTGAACCACGTGCTCAGAAGACTGACAAAAGCTGCGCCAATTACCGCGCCGTACAATCGGCCTCGTCCACCGATGGCGACCCAGACGGCCAAATAGATCGAGGCGATAGGGGCCATTTCCTCGGGATTGATGATGCCTGCTTGCGGGTAATAAAGCGCGCCGGCAATGGCTGCGATACAAGCAGTCAGGGTGAAGACAGCCAGCTTGAATACCTCGACTGAATAGCCAAGGAAGCGCACCCGTGCCTCGTTATCGCGAATGCCGCGGATGACCGAGCCGAACTTGGCCGAAACGATCCACGCTGCCAGCATATAGCCCAGACCCAAGGCCAGCGCCGAGGCCCAGAGGAACCAGATCGACACCACGTCCTGCGAGGCGGTGACACCCGGCAGGTTCTGCAGGCCGGACAAGCCGTTGTTCCCACGCAACCCGCTGTCGTTCTGAAACAGATACAGTGCCAGTGCCAACGTCATCGCCTGTGTCAGGATCGATAGGTATACACCGGTGACACGGCTCCGGAAAGCCAACCATCCGAAGACCAGCGCCAACAGACCCGGGACCAGCACAACCAGGATCAGTTGCAGGGTCAGGCTGTGGGAGAACGCCCAGATCAACGGAAACTCCGACGATCCGACAACGCCAAAGACTTGTGTTCCAATCGCGTCCACCACTTCGGACGACGTCGGTGGAATTTCGGCCTGTGCCAGCGAGTCGACCACGATCAGGCGGGTGCGTTCGTACATCAGCCACATGCCGATCATGTAGCCTCCCAGCCCGAAGAAGGCGAAGTGACCCAGTGACAGGATGCCGGTGAAGCCCCAGACCAGATCCATCGCCACTGCGATCAAGCAAAGGCACAGGGTTTTGCCCAGCGTTTTGACGAAACTGGTCGAGATTACACCGACCCCGAAACCCTCGGACAGGATGGTCACGCTCAGGGTGAACAGGGACAGGATGGCAAGAAAGACCAGCACGGATGGGTTCTTGGCGATAAAGCTGCGTTCCATGGCTCAATCCCCCGCCGCGCGACCCTTGAGGGCGATAATGCCCCGCGGCCGAAACTGGATGAAAATGATGATGAAGATGATCATGTAGGTTTGGGCCGCGAGGGTGTTCGACGGGTTCATCCACTCGATCCCCTTCTGCAAGAAGCCGATCATGCCCGCACCTGCAAGCGCGCCCCAGATGTTACCAACACCACCCACAACCACTGTCATGAAACTTTGCACGATATAGTCGCTGCCCAGATCGGACGTGACCTTGGCGAATAGGCCAATCGCGACCCCGGCGATGCCGGCAATGCCGGAGCCAAGCCCAAAGGTCAGCATATTCACTCGCCCGGGATTAATCCCCATTGACGCCGCCATGCGCGAGTTCTGCGTTACTGCACGCATCTCAAGCCCTAGCCTCGTCCGCTTGATGATGTAGAGGAAAAGTCCCAGAAAAATAAGCGCCAGAACGAAGATCGCAATGCGGATGTAGCTGATTGAAACCACGTCATTCAGCATCCACGAACCATCCAACCAATCGGGAGCAGTCAGCGGGCGCGCCTGCGTGCCAAAGATATTCTTGGCCAGCTGCTGTAGGGCAATTGAGATGCCGAACGTCGCCAGCAACGTCTCCAATGGGCGAGCGTAAAGCCAGCGGATCACCAACCGCTCCATAGCGACGCCCATCGCGAAGGTGACAGCAAAAGCCATGGGAATAGCGACCATGATCGAAAGCGTATGATCAGGGATAATCTGCTGCACCACGTAGCCGGTATAAGCACCCATCATGATGAACTCGCCATGGGCCATGTTGATCACGCCCATCACGCCGAAGGTGATGGCCAGACCGATGGCGGCGAGGAAATAGATCGACGCCAGTGAGATCGCGTCCAGCGTCAGGTCGAGTGTTTGGTTCAGGCCGACCTTCAGTTCGATCTGTTGCAGGGCTTTCTCTGCTGCTTCAGTGACCTCGGCAGATGGCTCACTGTAGGTTTCGAAGAATACATGCGTGTTAACTGCAGCGTTGACATCCGCCTTCGTGACCAAGGCTGGCACAGTCCCCGCCTCTGCCAGAGAGGTATACGCACGCGCGCGCATTGCATCTGAATTCAGCTGTGCGACGGGAGTACCACCTACACGACCACCTTCTATATTGGCCGCCAGTGCCGATCTGATATCTTCCGCCGAAACACGCGGTGCGGCCAGGTTTCCTGCAACGAGCAAGTCATATGCTTCGTCAGACGTTAAGGCGTCTGAGCCCGCTTCAAGAATAACGGCGACGTTCAGGTCCTGGGGCAATTCGGTAGCGGCTTGGCGGGCAGTGACGAGCAACGGGTTCAGAGCCGCACGAACGTCTACGCCCAGATCGCCGGACATTTCTTTGATCGCCGCCACGCGGGCTGCGGTATCTTCGTCAAAACCAATCGTCAGCAACCGTTCCAGCCGCTGCTTTTGCGCCTTCAACTCTGCTTCGGGTTCATCCCCTATCGAAGCGCGAAGTGGTTCCAAGAGTGCACTTTCGGGATCACGTTGGATGGATTGCAATGCGGCCAGACGTTTTGCGCGATCCGGATCGGTCAATTGAAACTGGACCAGAGCGGTCCCGATCATCGCGCGGATACCGCTGTTGGGCTTCAGCTGCCTAAGCTCGGATTTCTCAAACGTACCGACGACTTCTCCGGTATCGAAGTCGGTCAATTCATACGACCGCCCCTCTCCTTTCTGGCCAGAAAAGAACAGACCGTCCGACTTGCGCATCCACATGTTCTTGGCTGCCCATGTCTCAAGCATCACCTGCGCCTGAGGCAAGCCGCTTGACGCAATCGCATCAATCGCCGGTTTGATCGTCTTGCGCGAGCTTTTGGCGATGATCTCCTGATGCTCTTGCAGGATCGGTTGTAGACCGACCTCTTGAGCGTTGGCAGTCAGGCAGGCGCACAGGATTGCGAGGCCCGCAAGGAAAAGTCGTACCATGTGGTGAAACCCGAATGTCTTTTGTGGCAAGGCGGGCAAACAAACCCGCCTTGCGTGGTCTGTTAGTAGTTCGACAGGGTCTGAACGCAGGTCTTGGTCTCGGTGTTGTACATACCGCAACCCAGCTCTTTCCAATCCGAGACGAGCACAGCCGACTCCGGCAGGAAGTCGGTCCAGGCGTCACCCGGCACGACGTCGGTTTCGCTGATGATATCGAACTGACCGTCTTCCTGAATTTCACCGATCAGAACCGGTTTCGCGAGGTGATGGTTCGGTAGCATCACAGCGGTGCCTCCGGTCAGGTTCGGGAATTCCTGCCCATACATCGCGGCGCGTACAGCATCGACTTCGGTCGAACCGGCCTCGGTCGCGGCGTTTACCCACATGTTGAAGCCGATGTAATGCGCCTCCATCGGGTCATTGGTCACGCGTTCATCACCCATGGTGGCTTTCCAGGTGTCCACAAATTCCGCGTTGGCCTCAGTATCCGCCGACTGGAAGTAGTTCCAAGCGGCGAGGTGACCGACGAGGTTGGTGGTGTCCAAACCGGACAGTTCTTCCTCACCGACCGAGAAGGCCACGACCGGAATGTCATCTGCCGAAACACCAGCCGCTGCCAATTCCTTGTAAAAACCAATATTGGCGTCACCATTGATGGTCGAGATCACACCGACTTTTTTACCATCCGCGCCCAGCGCGACCACGTCCGCCACGATCTTGGACCAGTCGGAATGGCCGAAAGGCGTGTAATTGACGAAGATATCTGCTTCCGCGATACCTTTTTGCTTCAAATAGCTTTCCAAGATATTGTTGGTGGTCCTGGGGTAGACATAGTCTGTGCCGAGCAGAGCGAATTTCTCGACCCCCAGTTCCTCCAGGAAATAGTCCGTGGCGGGGATGGCCTGTTGGTTCGGAGCGGCACCGGTATAAAAGACGTTTTTAGAGCTTTCTTCGCCCTCATACTGGACCGGATAGAACAGAAGACCGTTTAGTTCCTCGATCACTGGCAGAACCGACTTGCGGCTCACCGAAGTCCAATTGCCAAAGATTACATCCACCTCATGGACGGTTAGCAGCTCACGCGCTTTTTCGGCAAACAGAGGCCAGTCAGAGGCCGGGTCGACCACGACAGCTTCAAGCTGTTTACCCAACAGACCGCCCTTGGCGTTTTGTTGGTCAATCAGCATCAGCATGGTGTCTTTCAACGTCGTTTCCGAGATCGCCATCGTACCGGAAAGCGAATGCAGCACTCCAACCTTGATCGTGTCTTCGGTCGACAAGGCGGCGGTGGCCATGACAGCAAATACTGCCGATCCGGCGAGTGTGGATTTGAGCGATTTCATGTGATCCTCCTGGCGGGGCCGGGAGAGAGGGCTTGCACAAAGGCACACTCTTCTTCTACCTGATCCCCGCAACTGTTGTTGCGTTCCGTGTGGCGGTTGTGTTCGAGGTCCAATTCGCGCAGCCGTCACACACCCCCGGGTCATCTCCGCGGTGGCACCCATACGGTTTCTGCATCGCAGCAAGCTTGGCAACTTACCTTTAACCCAATTCGAAAAATCGGCGCGATGCGCCTATTTTTTCATCCAAGACCGAGGTCGCTGTCTAAAATTTAGCCGCGCGATGTCGAATTAAGCAGATTTCGACTCTGTAGATTAGTGTTCCGCCCCTTCAACAGAGAAACAAGTGGCACCAATCAAAGTTCCAAAGGTGCCCTATTACCCACGTTGCAGCCATATTGCCTATGCACAGTGCTATTCCACCGCGCGCTGCAGGCGCCGTCAGTTTGAGTACCAAGCAATTGGGTGACAGAACGGTGCTGAACAAGTTTCGCCAGTCCGGGTCTTATAAATGTCTGTTCCCCAGAACCAACACACCTGATCTTGACGCGGTTCTTCTTAACACGGCAGGCGGCGTAACCGGAGGCGACTCATTTCGACTTTCCGGTAAGGCAGCAAAAGGAACGGCGCTGACTTTGACAACACAAGCGTGCGAGCGCGCCTACAAGGCCAAGCCGCAAGAATGTGGCCAGATTACCAATCATCTGACTGTTGAGACTGAAGCCCGGCTGAACTGGTTGCCGCAAGAGACTATTCTGTTCAATGGCAGCGCTCTGGAGCGACGCCTGAAAATCGAGATGGCGCCAGATGCCGAGATGCTGATGGTAGAGCCGCTGGTCTTCGGCCGCATTGCGATGGGCGAGACGCTGACCGATATCCGTCTAAACGATCGGATCGAGATACGGTACCAAGGAAAAAAGGTGTTCCTTGACGCGATCCAGTTCTCGGGTGATTGGCACAAACATCTGTCCAAACCGCATATTGCAAACGGCGCGGGTGCGATGGCGTTGATCGTCTTTGTATCGGAGTCAGCCGAAGGCCATCTGAATGCCATTCGTCAGATGCTGCCCGACACCGCAGGTGCGACTATGATCCGCAATGACCTGTTGGTTGCTCGTGTTCTTGCCGAAAACAGCTTTGCCCTCCGTGGCACATTGATGCCGATCTTGCGACGGTTAAACAAAGACACGCTACCTCGATGCTGGATGCTTTGACATGAACCTGACCCCTCGCGAAAAAGACAAACTGTTGGTCGCCATGGCCGCCGAAGTCGCCCGCAAACGCCTGGACCGCGGCGTCAAACTGAACCACCCCGAGGCGATCGCCCTGATCACCGATGCCGTGGTCGAAGGTGCACGCGATGGGCGTTCAGTTGCTGACATGATGCAAGCCGGGGCCGAGGTGATCACCCGAGAGCAATGCATGGAAGGTGTGCCCGAAATGATCCACGAAGTTCAGGTCGAAGCCACCTTTCCAGATGGCACCAAGCTGGTGACCGTCCACAACCCCATTCGCTGAAAAGGAAACCAATATGACACGCATGCTTTTCCCCGCCCTGATCTTCGCTGGCCCGGCAGCCGCCCATAACGGAACGCATATCCACGCGCACGGCACCGATTATGCGGCGATGGGCGTTGGGCTGGCGGTTGTTGCGCTGGCTGCTGTCGCGCTGATCACAAAGCTGAACAAATGATCCCCGGGGAGCTGTTCCCGGCTGATGGTGAAATTACCCTGAACCCCGACACTGATGCGATCACTTTGATGGTCGCCAATACCGGCGACCGCCCGGTTCAGGTCGGCTCACACTACCATTTCGCCGAAACCAACCCGGCGCTCGACTTTGACCGAACTGCCGCGCGTGGCCTGCGCCTGGACATTGCGCCAGGCACCGCTGTGCGGTTCGAACCGGGGCAGGCCCGCGAAGTTTCGCTGATCCCGATCAGTGGTGCGCGCAGGGTCTACGGCTTCAATCAAAAGGTCATGGGGGCACTCTGATGCCAGCAAAAATCAAGCGCTCAGACTACGCCGCGATGTTCGGCCCGACCGCAGGGGACAAGCTGCGGTTGGCCGACACCGATCTTGTGATTGAGGTCGAACGTGATCTGACCAGCTATGGCGAAGAGGTCAAGTTTGGTGGCGGAAAGGTAATCCGCGACGGGATGGGGCAATCTCAGACCACGCGCGCCGAAGGCGCTGTGGATACGGTCATCACCAATGCTCTGATCGTTGATCACTCGGGCATCTACAAGGCCGACGTTGGCCTGAAAGACGGGCGGATCGCCAAGATCGGCAAGGCGGGAAACCCCGATACACAACCCGGTGTCGACATCATCATAGGACCCGGAACCGAGGCCATTGCTGGCGAGGGTCGTATCCTGACGGCAGGTGGGTTCGACAGTCATATCCACTTTATCTGCCCGCAACAGATTGAAGACGCACTGCATTCCGGCCTGACCACCATGCTGGGCGGTGGCACAGGTCCTGCGCATGGGACATTGGCCACCACTTGCACCCCCGGTCCATGGCATATCGGGCGGATGTTGCAAGCGGCGGATGCTTTCCCGATGAATCTGGCCTTTGCGGGTAAGGGCAACGCTTCGCTGCCTGCCGCGCTCGAAGAACAGGTCAAAGCCGGAGCCTGTGCCCTGAAACTGCACGAGGACTGGGGAACCACCCCGGCCGCCATTGATTGCTGCCTGTCGGTGGCCGACGCGATGGACGTGCAGGTGATGATTCACACTGACACGCTCAATGAATCAGGCTTTGTTGAAAACACCGTGGCGGCCATGAAGGGTCGCACTATTCACGCTTTCCACACCGAAGGCGCAGGCGGAGGCCATGCTCCGGATATCATCAAGATCTGCGGCGAGAACCACGTTCTGCCGTCCTCGACCAATCCCACGCGGCCCTTCACCGTGAACACGGTTGAGGAACATTTGGATATGCTGATGGTCTGCCACCACCTCGACAAATCCATCCCCGAGGACGTGGCCTTTGCCGAAAGCCGCATCCGGCGTGAGACAATCGCAGCCGAGGATATACTGCACGACATGGGCGCATTTAGCATCATCGCGTCTGACAGTCAGGCCATGGGTCGGGTCGGAGAGGTTTTGATCCGCACGTGGCAAACCGCTGACAAGATGAAGAAACAGCGCGGGCGCCTGCCCGAAGAAACCGGTGAGAACGACAACTTTCGCGTCCGTCGCTATATCGCCAAATATACGATCAACCCTGCTATTGCCCATGGGCTCAGCCACGAGATCGGGAGCATCGAGGAAGGCAAACGCGCTGACCTCGTCCTTTGGAACCCGGCCTTTTTCGGCGTGAAGCCCGAGATGGTTCTGCTAGGCGGCACCATAGCCTGCGCGCAAATGGGCGATCCCAACGCGTCGATCCCTACACCGCAGCCGGTTTATAGTCGGCCGATGTTTGGCGCTTACGGACGGTCGGTGGAAAACTCGGCGATCACATTTGTCTCGCAGGCGGCCCATGCGGATGGGATCGGTGATACACTGGGATTGGCAAAGCAAACCGTCGCCGTCCAAAACACACGAGAAATTGGCAAGCAGGATCTTCTGCTGAACAACGCGACACCGCATGTCGAGGTCGACCCGGAAACCTACGAGGTGCGTGCGGATGGCGAATTGCTGACTTGCCAACCCGCCGAAACGCTGCCGATGGCGCAACGATATTTTTTGTTCTGATCAAAAAATGTGCTGCGTTGCGGCGCGTGCAAGGCAGCAATGACCAAATACGCACTTCTAAGTGAGGCCAATATGACAGATATAAAAACCCATGGGAGGACCAACGTTTACGAGGGTCCAAATGGCACACTCAGCAACACATACAAACACGCGCTTTTCGCTGGCCGGTTTAATCGTATCCATTGGGTCGTCAATTTACTCGGCCCTGATCAGCGTAGCCGAAGCTCAATCTCGCGTCCGGCAAGTCGAATTCCTGCAATCGCTCAGCGACGAAGAGCTGAAAAACCGCGGTCTGACGCGCGAACGGATCGTGCATCGGGTGTTCTCGGACTCAATCTGGCTCTGACTATTCCCGCTGCAGAGGAGGTGATGGTATGACCGCCCTGCTCTGCACTGCGCGCCAGTATTCGGATCACACGCATGGCGATCCGGCAGACTGTCTCTCGTTGACCTACGACGACCGTTTTTTGCGGCGTAAGGTTCTTACCTGCGAAAGCGGCGAACAGATTCTCATCGATCTCGCGCAAACGACCTCACTGAACCACGGTGGCGCGTTGGTTTTGGACGACGGTCGCGAAGTGGAAATACAGGCAGCACCGGAAGTGTTGCTGGAGGTAAAAGCACCGGACCTGACACGTATCGCCTGGCATATCGGCAATCGGCACACGCCTTGTCAGATCGAAAAGACCCGCCTGTTGATCCAAGTCGATCACGTCATCCGTGATATGCTTCTTAAAATCGGAGCAAAGGTGCGAGAGGTGAATGAACCATTCAACCCCGAAGGCGGGGCCTATGGCCACGGCAGGACCCATGGCCACACCCACTGACGCCAATATCCTGACGCTGACACAATGGTTGTCCCCTGCCTATCCTGTTGGGGGGTTTGCCTACTCTCACGGGCTTGAAGCTGCGATTGACGGGGGAACTGTCGCGAATTCTCGGGATACTGAAGCCTGGATTTCAGATGTGCTTGAACATGGCTCTGGGTGGAATGATGCTGTGTTCGTTGTGGCGGCCTTCAACGCGCATGACAAAGAAGAACTGATCGACGTCGATATCGCGGCGCGCGCCTTTTGTGCGACATCCGAAAGGCTCATGGAAACCGAGTTGCTGGGACAGGCCTTCGGAAATGTCACCAAAGGTGTCTGGGAATTGGACCTTGGGCAATTCACCTACCCCGTCTCAATTGGACGGGCTGCAAGACTTCAAAACCTTCCCTTGCTGCTGACGACCAAGATGTTTCTGCAAGCATTCGCAAGCAACCTTGTCGCCTGTGCGACGCGCCTTGTACCACTGGGACAGACCGATGCGCAGCGGTTGATCCGCCAGCTGACACCGTTGTGCGCCCAGATTGCTGAAAGGGCAAAAAAGGCGAGCCTGGACGAGTTAAGCTCTACCGCGTTCTTGGGGGACATTGCGGCCATGAGGCACGAAACACAATATTCGAGGATTTTCCGCACATGACCAGTATTAACGGCCCGCTTCGCGTAGGTATTGGAGGCCCAGTAGGAGCCGGAAAAACCACTTTGACCGCCGCCTTGTCTGAAGCGCTGCGCGATGTCTGTTCGGTGGGAGTTATTACTAACGACATATATACGCAGGAAGATGCCGAAGCGCTGATGCGCATGCAGGTCCTGCCGCGGGACAGGATCATCGGCGTCGAAACTGGCGGTTGCCCGCATACAGCAATTCGCGAAGACGCCTCGATCAATTTGGCCGCCGTCGCCGAGATGCAGACACGTCATCCGGATCTCGATATTGTTTTGATTGAAAGCGGAGGCGACAATCTATCAGCCACATTCAGCCCGGAGCTGGCGGATCTGACCATCTACGTGATCGATGTCGCTGCAGGCGAAGAAATACCCAGGAAAGGCGGGCCGGCGATTACGAAATCAGACATCCTTGTAATCAACAAGACCGACCTTGCACCGCATGTTGGCGCTTCGCTGCAGGTTATGGAACGTGATGCGAAAATGATGCGTAAAGGAAAGCCCTTCTTGTTTTCGTCACTTCGTCACAGAAGCGGGGTCGACGCAATTGTGGATCTGCTTGTGAAAGGCGGAGGTTTAAGAATTTCGGAAGCGAATTGGACCCAGAGATGAAAAGGCTAAGATAGCTCGCCAATTAGCCCATTCCCAAGCCCTTTACACCAGTGCTTTATTAAGAATCCTTGGAGAGCGTGACCAAAAACGCAACTAAGTCTGCAATCTCCTGCTCAGACAAATTCAATTCCGAAAGAATGGCTTCACCGTCGGCGTGCAGCCTTTCAGTATCAATTTTGCTGTAGTGCCGTATCACAGATTTCAGATCATCTAAGCTGCCGTCATGCATGTAAGGAGCGGTTTCAGCCACTCCCCGCAGGCTGGGCGTCCGAAAGGTTCCAAAATCAGAATGGCTCCTGCGTACATTTCGCACGGCCCAGGCATCTTTCTTTTCCGGATCGTCGTTCCAGTCGCTGTCCAGTGTGTAGGGGCTTGAGAGTAAATTGTTCAATCCTCCGAACCGACCTTGGTCAACCTCGGTTTCATTCAGAAAATATGGCACACCAGCGTCATGGAACTCGTTGTTGGAAAACCTCGGACCGTTGTGGCAAAATACGCATTTCCCGCGCCCTAAAAAGAGCTGAAGACCTCGCTGAGCTGCTTCGGGGTATTCCTTAGCCGCTGCAATATCTCGGCGCTCCAAAGCATCGCGAAAATCGTCAAATATCGTCCGGTCGGTGGCTAAGGTCTCTAAGTAAGCAGAAAGAACTTTTGCAGTATTCACCAGAAAAAGTTCAGGGCTTTGATCCTGGAGGTGACCAAATATGGCTTCAAAATCATCAATGTAGGTACTTTCAGAGATAGCTATCTTTAGGCTTTCGGCACTATGCGCCATCTCTTGTTCTTCGATGATCGGATGCAGGCTGGCTGCCCAAAGATTATCGCTTTTGCCGCCCCAACCATACCAGCGCAGCCCGGCAAGGTTTCGCAGTGATGGTGTGTTTCGATTTAACAAATCACGACCGAGTGCCCGCGCCTCCGGCGTCGTAAATGCCTGATCAGGATCATGACAACTTGCACAAGAAAATGCACCATCGACTGACAACACCGGATCGTTGAATAAAGCCTGTCCGAGCTTGATTGCCGTGGCGTCTTTGGAAAATCTATTGCTTGGATCCGACTGTAAGGATGGTGGCCACGGCCCAAAGGACAACGTTTGTTCAATTTCGTCTTCGGTCAACAAGACATCTGCACGTACTGCCCCGGTCAGAAAAATTAGCGCAGCTGTCATCCACAGCTTCATTTCAGCGCAATTTCTGACGTGTAGAACACCGATTGGCCACTGACGTCGACATCGATTTGCAGCTCCCACAAACCCGGCATGTGAAACAACATATCATCAATTCGGAACACTCCGCGGTCCAATGCAGTAACCTTGGGAGTATAGTTCATACCATGTTGATGAGCAGGCATGATTGCATCCACACGCATTTGGCCCACAGCAGTTTCACTACAAACTGAAACCAACACCGAAAACGGTTGGGCCAACGGAATTTCGTCGACCGCCAGATAAACCTTGGGTGCGTTTTGAACTTCCGAATTCATGCGTTGCCCCGTCGCTTCACAAGCAACCGCCGCGCTGGACCATATAAGAAACCAAGCAGCGCAGTGGGTCATTCTGATGCCAGCAAACGTTCTGCGTTAGCATAGGCAATGTTGTCTGCGATCTGGTCCGGCAGCAAATCCAACCATTCACGCGAAAAATCGGCATGAGGGCCTACGTAGTACCAACGTTCAGGTGCGAACGTATCCGTACCGACCATGAACCTATCGGGATGGGCTTGGAACGCAGCCCTCCAATCCGGGTCGACACGGCCTCGCGAAACCATGTCCGAACGAAATGCCAGATCGGCCCATAGCCCGGGATAGATGTCTAGCGCATCGACCACACTAGCTGGATCGTCAAACCCAGAATGGGCCCACAATACCCGAGCTTCCGGCCATGTTTCGAAGATCAAATCAACGGCCTCGCGATCACCATGGTGGTGCAGGATTAGGTTCCGCTCTTTCGCCAGTGCAATCATACGTTGGATGACCGGCGTTTTGATGTCATCTCCGTAAGCGTGAAACTCGCCGATGGCCTCGTAGTTGTTTTTTGCCAGGTTTGTTTCCAGATACTCGATTACAGTTTCATCGTGCATCCAGGTGTTGATCTCACCGCGACGACGATAGGGGCGAAGCGCCGGAACAACGATGTCCGGTGCCACGGCCAACAATAGCTGAGTGCCATTGTCATCCGAGCTGGAAATCAGCGCTTTACGCACGCCTGCATCTCGAAGGATTTCGACCACCTGTTCAGGTGGAACCAGTTTGACGGCATCGTGGCTGTAGTGAATATGTGCGTCAAAGATCGGTCGCTGTTCTGCGACGGCGGTACTGCAAAATAACGCTGCACTTAAAATGGAGATATGTTTCAGCACCTCAAGCCTCCTCAATATCATTCAGACCCTGGCAAGCGTCACGTCGAAATTCACGTGCAAGAAAGGTTCGGCGATCTTACCAGAAAGCTCCATGCCATCGGGAAATTCTGATGCAGGTCGTTCAACATATGTCATTACCAGATCGTCCCGAACGCCAAAGACAGTATCCTGATCTAAATAGGGATCATTGTCCGGAAAAATCTCCGTCACGAGTGAGCGATACCCGGGGGCTTTGACGATAAAGTGCAAGTGTGAGGGCCTCCATGGATGGCGACCACAAGCGCGCAGAATATCACCGACTGGCCCGTCAGACGGCACGGTGTATTCAACTGGTTTAACTGTGGTGAACGCATATCTGCCATCATCGCCAACTGACATCAGCCCGTGGAAAGAATAGGTGTCCTGTTCTTCATCTTGACTGGCGTAGAGGCCGTTGGGTGCCGTTTGCCAGATATCCAGTTCTGCCCCGGCAATAGGGTTACCTTCGGTATCGCGGATCACGCCCTCTGCAAGTAGAACCGGCCCGCCGTAGTGACGCTTCATATCGCCACCGATTGGCAGCGGGGGGGCGCCCGAGACGTGAAATGGACCTAAAACGGACGAACTGGTCGCATCGGCACTGGAATGCAGCATATCAACCAATGACGACAGGCCCAACACGTCCGAGGCTAGCACGAATTCATGCCTATCCTCGGTTTCCACCGCAGCGCAGCCTTCCAGAAACGCAATCCCGGCCCGCCACTCGTCATGCGTCAGGTTGGTTTCCCGCGCAAAGTCGTGGAGGTGTTTGACCAGGGAGCCCATGATTTCACGCATCCGTGGATCAGTATCTTTGGACAGGTACCCCATGAAGACGTCGGTGATATTGTCTTTGGTGACAGAGCGCATCTTGTCCTCCTTAAATCAGGGCAAGGCTGAGGATCGGGAACTCGATCAGAATGAACAGAACGATCAGCATCACGAACGCAAAGGGAAGCGCGCCCATGAACACGTCCTTAAGTGATATGCGGTCATCGTTAATCGTGGATTTGATAACGAAGCAGGATATACCCAAAGGTGGTGTCAAAAGACCGATTTCAGCCCCAACCACGGTGATAATGCCAAACCAGATCAGCGACATATCAAGCGCTTCGGCCATGGGTAAGAACAGCGGTACTACAATCAGAATGATCGACGCGGTGTCGAGCAATGTTCCCAGAAATAGCATCAACAGAACATAGAGCAGCATGATCGACCAGAAAGATGCGGAATTCCCCGCAAGCAGATCCTGCAGTTGATTGGGTAGCCCGGCCAGTCCCAGCATGCGGCTGTAGATTGAAGCGGCCGTGATCAGGAACAGGATCGCCGCTGTGATGTGACCGGTTTCCAGCAACGCGTCCCAGAATGCGCGTGGAGACATCGACTTGCGGGCAACCGCGATGATTAGCGCAACGAGAGCTCCGGCGGCCCCTGCTTCTACGGCAGTCAACCAACCTGTGTAGATACCACCAAGGACGATGGTAATGATGAACAGTGTCGGCAGTGTTTTGGAAGCTATCTCGCGCCCTGACATCCACTCGGTGTCTTCGACAACGCGGCCACCGACGAATGCAGGGGTGAAACGACCCATAACCCAAATCGCGCCTACATAAGCGATCGCCAGCATGATCCCCGGAATAACCCCCGCAAGGAACATGTCCCCTACAGATTGCTCGGCGACAAAGGAATAGATGATCAGCATCGCCGAGGGCGGGATGATCATCCCCAAAACCGAAGACCCGGCGACCACGCCAACAGCAAAGCGTGGGTTATAAGCCTGCGCCATCATCTGCGGGACCGAGACCTTGGTGAACACGGATGCGGAGGCTATTGACGACCCAGTCACTGCGGCAAAGACGGCGTTGGCTCCAACGGTTGCCATACCGATACCGCCTTTGACCTTGCGAAATCGCATGGTCATGACTTCGTAGATGTCCCTGCCCAACCCGGCTTTTGAGACAATGAGCCCCATGAAAGTAAACAATGGGATTGTTGCAAAGCTGTATTCCATCGCGCTGTCGCCGACCGCCACTTTCAGCAGGTTGAGCGCAAGCGTGAAATTGTCCCGCATCAGCCAGATCGACACGAACGAGACCACGCCCAATGCGATGGGAATGTAAACGCCTGCGTAAATCAGAAAGACGATGGCTATGACCGAGATCAGGCCAATCTCAATCGGCGTCATTCTGCGGCCTCGTCATGTTCAGGGGTGCGAATTAGATGCGGGCGGTCCTGCGCCGTGACAACCTTGAGAAGGAAGATCACGCAGGCAAGCGCAGTACCGCACGCGATGACCAGTTTGACCGGCCACCATGGCAGAGTAAAAAGACCCGGAACTCCGAAGTAGTCCTGTGTCTCCCACATATGCAGGAACTCGGGAAAGGTTACATAAGCAATCAGACCCATGAAGATTGCGGAGATGGCATTGATAATGCGCCTCAGGTTGGCCGTTAGCCCAGGACGGCGGTGGTGTAGCAGGTTCAGAAACCCGTCCGAGCGCGTCAGCCGATCCACTCTGACTACGTCGGCCAGCTGCAAAAAAACGATCATCACGACCGAAAACTGCACCATTTCATAGGTGCCACGCAGAGGTGCCGAAAACAGACCGCGCGCAATGACGTCGACATTCAGAATGACCACCAACGCAAGGACGACAAGCGTACCCAATGCGTTGGCGGCGATAGCAAGCGAATTGGCGACCCGCGACAAGCCAGCAACTGCGGTCTTCAGCATGAAAGGCCCCTTTCGTGGATCGCCAGACTGTTACTCGGCCGTCCAGTCACGCACTCCGGTAAAACCGGCGTCCTGCAGCTTGCCGAGATAAGCGGCCAGTATCGCGTCGCCTTGTTCACCGTTCTCATTCAGCGTGGCTGCCCATTCCTGTGCTACATTTGGCATTGCGTTGGCCCAGGCCGCTCGGTCTTCGTCCGAAACTTCGACAATCGTCCCGCCGGCTTCGGTGTATGCGTCCCTTGAGGCCGCAGCCCGGTCCATAGCGATGCCGGCCACATGATCACGGTAGTCAATTGCGACGGCCTGCAGAACGCCTTTGACTTCATCCGGCAACTTTGCCCAATAGTCAGAATTCACCGTGATCGTCTTGGAGTTCACGGCACCCAAGTCAGCTTTGAGCATGTAGGGAGCCACTTCGGCGATCTTGAAGGTCTTGGCGGCTTCAGGCCACAGCATCGCACAATCAACAAGGCCGGTTTGCAGCATATTGTAGAAATCGGTCAGGCCACCGCGAACCCCCGCTGCATCTTTGATACCTTCGAGATATCGGAGGTTCAGTCCCGCCCCTGCCACTTTTCGGCCTTCCAGATCAGAAACAGCCGAGACCGGCTCTGTACAAAAAACCTGATAAGTATCGAGCACTACACCGGTCGCCAGATAGACTTGGTTCTGCGCAGCGAACTCATTTTGCATCGCTGGGTATTCGCGCGCGATCTCATCCACGGCTTTGGCTACCGCGCGAGAGTCCGATGACACGAAGGGGGTCGACCCCGATATCCCCTGACTGGGCAACTTGGACGAATGGAAGATAGTTGTGACAATGCCGATGTCGCCAAGGCCAAGCTGGATCCCTTCCAGCACGCCCTTCGGCTTTACGATCGAACCGCCATAGTTCTCTTGCCAGTTCATCTTGTAGTTGCCGGAGTCGGCCAGCCGCTTATCCACTTCTGGAATGAAGAAATTGGTGAATTCTTTCACCCACAAGGCCCGATCGGGATAGCCATCAATCACGACGGCGGAAATGGTCTCTTCTGCTGCAAGAGGCAACGCCATGGTGCCTGCCAGAGCAAATCCCATTAGGCTGCGTTTAGTCCAGTTTTTCATTTCTCTCCTCCCAGAAAGTCGGGTCCTGTCGATTTTTATTGGTTGGTTTTGACCCAGTTGACGGTCAGGTCCGTGCCTGCCGCTTGAAACAGTTTTGCGATGGCGCAATACTTGGCTGTCTCCTCGCCCACGCGTGTCAGATCCTCCTGACTGGCGGGCGTATCGCACTTCACAGTGAGTTCGATTTCGGGAAACGGAACATCGATCTCCTCTTCCATCAGGACACCGCGCCGGTCCAGCCTGCATTTCGCGTCGATTGTCACAGTGCCCAGGTCAACTCCCAACCGATGTGCGTTCTTGTGCCCGATGACATTCGTACAGGCGATCAGGGCTGCCATTGCGGTTTCGGTCGGAGACGGACCAAGATTTGTCCCGCCGCGTTCGACGGGTTCATCGACAACAACATCAAGATCGCGAATTGGTATCTCAGTCCGCGCATGAGTCGGGCATTGAGCTGTCGTACGGTAGGTTACGACAGGTTTGACTTTCATCGCCACAGGGTCACCTCCTCATGCATAAGAGCAAACCTTTTCGAATGAGAAGCGAGGCAGCTTGTGAAACAATCCTGTTTCGTCTGCGTAGCCCAGATTGCAAAGAAAGTTCGACTTGAGCGTCGTGCCCGCGAAGAATTCCTCGTCGACGATCTTGTTTGAAAAGCCAGACATGGCGCCGACGTCCAACCCGACAGCCCGGGCCGCGATCATAAAGTAAGCGCCCTGAAGCGTTCCATTGCGAAACGCTGTATCGGCTACATATTCGGGATTATTTTCGAAAAGTGGCCGTCGATCTTCGTGCGGGAAAAGAAATGGTAATTCCTTCCAGAAGTCCATGTCATAAGCAATGATCGCAGTGACCGGCGCATCCATCATCTTTGGCACGTTCTTCGGCTTTAACGACTTGGCTAGGCGCTGTTTACCTTCCGCACTTTTAACGAAAACGAAGCGGGCGGGCAGCGTGTTCATGCTGGTCGCGCCGTTGATCGTGATGTCATAGATCTCTTCAAGCAATTCGTTAGAAACAGCCTTGTCGGTCCAGGCGTAATGAGATCTGGATCCGCGGAGGATCAGGGCAATTGCGTCGTCTGAAAGACGTGGGATGCGCTCGCGCAGATCGCGATGATCTTGCTGCGCCTTTGCGCGAAGTGCCTCCAGCTCTGCCCCGGTTGGTGCGCTCATGCTGCGGCAACCTTAGTCTCGGCGTCCTTTTCGTCGATGACGGGGCTGGCGCATATGCCGATGCCCTCAATCTCGACCTCGACGGTTTCACCCGGCTTCAACCAACGTGGATTGGGCTTTTTGGCGTGACCAACACCCGGCGGCGTACCCAACGCAATCAGATCACCGGGTTCGAGAGTAGTATATTCCGAAATCGTCGCGATGACCTGACGAACCCCCCAGATCATGTTGGCGGTGTTCGAGCTTTGCAGGATTTCGTCCCCCACTCGGCTTTCGATTTTCAGGCCGGATGCTCCCTCCGGCAAGTCTTCCGGCGTTACAGTGAAAGGGCCGATCGCGCCTGTGTCATCGAAGTTTTTGCCGGGCGTCCATTGAACGGTTTTACGCTGGTAATCCCTCAGCGACCCGTCGTTAAACACGGTGTAGCCGAAGACATAATCCAATGCGTCCTCTTCCGAGATATGACGGCCGCGTTTTCCAACGATCAGCATAAGCTCGGCTTCGTAGTCGAGTTTCTCGGAACAGGTAGGCCGCACCATAGGTTGCCCTGCCGCCATGATCGAATTCTTCCCACGCATAAACAGCGTCGGATACTCCGGGATATCATACCCGCCTTCCTTGATGTGGTCCGTGTAGTTCAACCCCATGCAAATGATCGTTCCAGGAGCGGCAACGGGCAATGCCGGAGTGATGGAAGACACGGGCACACTGTCTGCCGCGTCAATTTTGGTGGCAAGTGTGTCGGCCAGTTCAGGCTTGGCTATCAAACCCATCAAATCCGAACCGACGACAGGGTTCAAAGCCGTTAGATTCACTGCGTTTTCACCGTCTACAGCAAAAACCGCTGTGCCTTCCGAAGTCTCTCCCACCAGGTATTTCATTTTCACCATCCATGTCAGTTCGCTTGATTTTTGCCGACTATTTTGTCATATGTCAAATAATATCGATATTTTTGGAGAACGCAAATGGTTGCCTGGGCGAACTACAAATCAGAAGCAAAAAGCCGTGGTGCACTTGCTTTGGAACTCTACGTAGTACTCAGCACGCCTGCCAAAAAACCCGAAGATGTAAAGGCGTCGCTACCTGACCACCTGGCCTATCAGGCACAGCTTGAACGCGCGGGACAGCTGGCTTTTGCAGGGCCAATTTCTGATGAGACTGGTGAGCACATGCAAGGAATGGGCCTGATTATCTATCGTGCTGACAGTCTTGAGGCTGCCCGAAAACTGGCCGAGGACGATCCGATGCACCAAAGCGGTGCGCGCGAATTTGAACTTCGGCGCTGGATGATCAACGAAGGCTCGCTGAGCCTTTCAGTTGGCCTATCGACTGGAACGAGTGCCCTCAGTTAAGAGCAATCAAAAGTTTTGCCGCGAACAAAGGAACGGTCGGATATGGACGCCATGCTTGATACTGAGGGCAAAGAGACATCTGCCACGCATGGCGCGTATCGAAGGCTGCGCGACATGATATTGACCGGAGAATTACCTCCGGGACAAAAACTCAAGATCGAGCAGCTTCGGGGGCTTTTGGACACCGGCGCTAGTCCGGTTCGCGAAGCGCTTAGCCTTTTGACTTCGGACATGTTGGTCGAGCGGATTGATCAGCGCGGATTTCGGGCAGCACCAGTCAGCAAGTGTAACTTCGAAGAAATACTTCTGTTGCGCTGCAACCTTGAGGAAACCGCGTTGCGCGCCTCTATCACCAACGCGGATGAGGCCTGGGAAGATCGGCTTGTTTTGCGTCACCATCATATGAAAAAGGCCGGCCAGAACGGCGCGCGTGACTTTGAAGACGCTCACAAGGAGTTTCATATGGCCTTGTTGGACAATTCGAATCTGCCGTTGCTGATGCGGTATTGCTCGCAGCTTTACGACCTGAACATTCGCTATCGCTATCTGGCGGCTGGCGGTTCGAGCTACAAGAAGCGGGACATTGCCGCTGAGCACCAGCAAATCTTGGACGCCGCACTGAACCACGACGCGGACAGCGCAACTCGGCACCTGGTTGATCACTATCGTCGAACAGGCGAATACCTGAGTAGTCAGATGGAGCCCTGAAATGCAGCGGAATTGGTTTCTGGGTGATCTATTGAACCAATTTCTGGAGCGTACTGAAATAGGCGTGGCCAAGATGACAAACGGTCCATTGCCGAACTATGCGAAGCGCTATTGTCTGCCGAAGGTGAAGTTTCAGGCTTCATGCTCGCGTCTACGATCCTATGGCGCTGCCACACCCTGAATGATACGGAGAAACTAGACTATTTTGTCTAGTTGAATGACCAACTTGAGTTGGATGCGGATCAACTTTCTGCGACAGCCCGCATCTACGCCAGTGATCAAAGTGTCAATTTTTATCAAAGGCTTAGTGAAGCTTCAGAGCCAGGGCGGGAAGAGTTGTGGGTTTCTTCTATGGCAGTGGTGTGGTCAACGCAATTGCCGTGACCTACCCAAAATTGGCGGCGGGCGTGCCATTCTATGGTCGCCAGCCAGCAGTTGAGGATGTGGCCAAAATTCAGGCGCCGTTGCTGATTCAGATGGGAGAGCTTGATGAGCGCAGCAACGCAGGTTGGCCGGATTTTGAAGCCGCCCTGCAATCCAACGAAAAGGTTTACCAAGCCTACATCTACGATAATGCCAACCATGGTTTTCATAACGACAGCACGCCTCGTTATGACGAGGAAATGGCAAACCTAGCCTGGTACCGCACCTTTGATTGGCTCAACACTTATCTGAAGTAACTACAGTGTACGGCGAAGCGCGCATTGTGTTTTAATCGCTTCGTCGTAACCCTCAGTCTACCGGTGCCGATTCATTTTAAGCTCCAGTAATCTATCTTCCATGATCAGATAGGTCGAAAGGAACGCTTGGCTACAAGGCTTGGGAAAAACGACATCATCGCTAAAAGAAGCCTTCATTGGCGGGATACAAAACCATTGGTTGTTTACTAAAAACGTCGAAACACGAGCGTCCTGTGGGAGTTATGTGAGGCGTTCTCTGGTTGAGTGGTCGGCTCGTCAGAGTACAGCCTGCACAGTCACCTAAGCCTGAATGCTTGCTACTTAAGTTCGCCGGATATCCCTCTCACCTGCTGCGAATTTCCGCATTCCGCCGGAAGTAATCCCAAAAGATGAAGTTGAATTGGATACCAGATGAAAGAAGTGAGGCGAAAATGGCAAAGTTTTGTCACTGGTGGCAGAACTATGTGTCGGTCACGCTTAACTAAGCTTTTGAACTTTATTTGTGTTCTTTTGTCGACTGCCTTCGCCACTACTGCAGTTGTAAAATATCCGGAACGCAAAGTTTTCTTTTTGCCGGCATTTTGTCCGCACCATCCGATCGTTTCAGTCGCTTGGGACCGTCTTTTACCTTGATCTTCGGCTTTGCTAGTGGGCCCTTCAAGGTCACGGGCCAGGGACTCTTCGAAAGCGGTTCGCCAATCTTGCGGGGCTGCAGGTTTAGGTCCAAAACCTTGCCCGCTACATTAACACCGCCAAAGACGACGACTTGGACATGATCTGTCTCCAATGTGGTTTGTTTCGTCGAAATATTTCCATTCGAAATACTAATCGGTGCACGCAAACATGTGATCGGAGCAACCTTTTGTTTCTCTTTGGTAAACACCCAAGGTAGTATCCCTAGCCCTGCCAGATCCAAAAGCTGGGTCTCGATCGAGCCGTCACGCATTGAGACCGTGGCATTGCCGTTCATGCTGTTGGCAAAATGCTTAGGTGAATCGGTTCCGCCGGTCACCGAAAAATCTGCATAGATGGTACCGCTTGCGCCCTTTTTGAAGTTCAGGTTGTGAAGAATTTCATCCAGCTGCCAGCCGCCTGCTGTGCCGGTCAGCGTGAGCAGATGCGCGTCGTTCGATAGATCCATTTGTCCGCTGACATCGAAATGAGCACCTCCGTATTCAAAATTCAAAGGTCCGGCCTTGAGTTCATTTTCGTTGAGCGTCAGTTCACTCTGCAAACTGCTGATGCCTTTGGCGCCCTCTATGTGCCGAAGATCAACGTCGACATCCATATCCATACCGGACAAGAGAATTGAACGCCCAATAGGTTTAAGTGTTACGTCTCTTAGAGGACTAGTGTCGCCGGATTCCTCAATGACGTCTTCCTCGTCGGGCTCTGGACCGCCAATTTTCCTCAATTGTGCAGCGGCCTGAACGATGGTTCGGATCTGATCTATCTTTATCAAGTCACTCTCTATGGAACCCTGCAGTACAGGATCACTCGTTGCATCATCAAGATCGGCCATAATTTGCAGGACAGAGTCGGCAACCTTGACTTTGGCATTCGCATCCCAATCGGTTCCTTCGCTGGCAAGGCCAATTTCAAAGATAGCCTGTCCAGTTTCCACCCGTTCAAGCGATAGGGCTTCTAACAGGTCCGCTCCGGAGGGGACTTCTACTTGAATTGCCAAGTCCAGGTTCTCGAATTTGAGCACATTTTTGACAGAGCCATGCACCTCAAGGTTCCAAAGTTCCGTTTCGCTTGTCTGGCCATCCAAATTTGTCAGCGAAAGCTGATTGATGTCGCCGTTCAAATGAAAGTTACCAGAAAATCGACCAAGTTGATCATCCGGTCCCAGAAGCTCTGATGAGATCAAGCTGCTTGCGGGTATATCCATTAACCCGTCGGCCGATATGCCTTGTAATTGCAACGCGTCTTCGACCGAACCGTCCAAAATGATAAATGGATCAGCAGGGTTCCCAATTCTCAAATTGATGTTTCCAACACTCAAGGCGCCTTCGGGTGTTCTGGAAAGCTCGGAAAACTTAATCGGGGGCGGCCCTTCACCAGAGGTATCCAATGTGAACCCGTTGGTTTCAATGACCATTTGCCGCTGCGGGACCTGCCCGGGTACGCTATCGATAACCATGTCAACTGCTATTAGTTTTAGATCATACCGCGACGCGGCTGGGGCGGGTTCAGCATCTTCAGGGTACAACCGAATGCGGGTTGTCAGGGATACGTCTTCTGGGTTTCCCAACTCTCCGATTTGTCCCGTCAGCGAAAGGCTTTGCCCACCATCCAATTCAGTCAATACAGCCAGGTCATCAATCCGGGCTACGCCGTCGACTGATTTGAATGTTGCACCAATGCTTCCTGAACCCTCCAGAACGCGATTGAGTTTCAGGATATCAAGAAGCTGACCAAGTTCGGCAACCTCTATGGTCGTATTCACTTGTAGCCCGTTCTCTTGAGGGACTTCTTCGGCGGCAATCGCAATCTGTTCGAAATTCACAGCGACCTGAAACGGGTCGTCCGCGGGAATGCTCGCGTTCAGATCAAACTTCTCTCCATTTAGTGAACCAGCCCCAACCGCGGTTACAACGTCGGTTTCCGTATCACGCTTTAGATTCAGCTCAAGAAGCTGCAGATCCAGACCAAGCCCGTTTAGATCGTTCTGGTAAAGAACTGTGACATCGGTCAGGTCAATTTTGTGGTCCGTTAGGATTCCAGCAACAGACAGGTTTGCAGGTTTGGCCGGATCCCCGGCTTTAGCGCCCGTTTGGGAAGTGGGCTGCCAGTTTCCGACACCGTCTTTGTCCGTGATCAAGTTGAGGTGGACACCCGAGAGAGAAAGCTCACTCAGCGACAATTTGCTGTTCCAAAGGTCACGGGCGGAAATTTTGAACTCAAGTTTGTCGATTGCTGCCAGGTTCGCTTCGGTCTTGATCGCGCCGGGTAGTACCAATCCCGCTGCGGATACCTGCAGTTGCCGACCAAGGCCTAGACGCACTTCATCTTCTATTAACACGTCCTGACCAAGTTTCTTCGAGATCAGGTTTTCAACAAAAGTGGTTCTGACAGAAGAAAACAACGCAGAGGACAGGAAAAGCCATGCCACAACAACCGCGACGAACGCGACAGCGCAACAAACCATTACACCTCTTGTGATGAACCGCACGCTTTTCTCCTAAGGTTCTGATTCCTTTCTTGGGCAGACTAGACCATTAAAGCATCATGTTAATGGAATATGTGGCTTCTTATTTTGCTGAACCCTAAATGACCTTGACCATTTAGCCGACTTCTCTTGCGGAATTGGTCGGGCGACCAAGAAACGGTTAAAGGACCAAATTTAGGATGTGCTGCTGACCCAGTTTCAAAATAGCTGGCTTGAAACGCGTTTAACGTTTCATAAACGAGCACATTGCATTAGCTTTGACTACTGCGCCTGGACACCCCAATTAAACTAGACGCGGTTAAAATGCTTCAATTACCCACATCCATCTAATTACTGTTATATGTGAATTCTTCAAACGACGGGGACACAATGAATTCGCTAACTAGAATAACACGTGGGATAGGCGTCGCTTTCAAGGACGGTAGAGTGAAAGGCCTTCTTGCCTTCACAGTCGGAATGATTTTATGGGCCTCAGTCTTCTACCACTTTGTCGAAGGTTGGAGTTGGCTAGACTCGATCTACTTTTCCGTAGTGACAATTTCGACCGTAGGGTTCGGTGACTTCTCACCTGAAACTGCGGCGGGGAAAATCTTCACAATGGTATATATCATTGTAGGCTTGGGTGTTTTCGTGACTGCGGCGACCACAGTGGCAGATACAATCTTGTCCCAAGACGACGAAAAAACGGACAAATAGATTATCCCAAATTAAGGCAATTTGAGTTCATGCGCAGGTATCAGTGCGACCGCGCATCTGAAGCCGTGCCTCGGATTCACTCGTACCTTCAAACTGATAGATGAGCGCCGAAAACTCAAAAAATATACATATTACGTTTTTTGAGTGTATTGTTTGGAAAACAGATAGTGGAGGGATGGAATGGAAAAGACCCAGGACGCGAAGATTGTCGACCTCGCGATACGATTGCTCTTTCTCGGATTGTTCCTTTACAGCGCCCTGGTAATGGTGGCTCCGCTTGCAAGCATAGTCATCTGGGCGACGATCCTCTGCGTTGCGCTTTACCCGGCATTTGATTGGCTACAATCCAAGCTAGGAGGGCGGAAAAAGCTTGCCACAACGATCTTGGTTTTGTTGGGCCTTGTTCTGACCCTCGGGCCAGTCGCAACTGCGGTATCTGGAGCCGCAGAACTTGGGTCTGAATTCGCGGAACAAGCAGACAAGGGTGAATTGAAAATCCCCCCTGCGCCCGAGGGCCTCAAGGAATTGCCGTTGGTTGGAAATAAAATCTCCGATGTCTGGGGAATGTTTGAGCGCAATCTTGACGGCGCGCTTGCAAAATACGGCGCGCAAATCCTTGAGATAACCAAATCGCTCTTCGGAAAGGTGCTGGGCATTGGTATCGGGCTTCTTGGCTTAGCTCTGTCCGTATTGATTATGGGGGCATTGTTCAGCCCGGGGCCAAATTTGGTCCAGGGTCTTCAGCGCTTTGCCAATCGTGTCTTTGCACCACGCGGCGGTGAATTCGTGACACTGGCAGGTGCAACGATCCGGAACGTTACAAAAGGCGTGATTGGCGTAGCAGCCATTCAGGCTGTTTTCGTTTGGATACTGCTGGCTTTGTTTGGGATTTCTTCGGCCGCCACACTGGCATTTGTCTGCCTCATACTCTCGATTATCCAAATCGGGCCCGGACTGGTTCTGATACCCGTTATTATCTACGCTTGGAGTTCCATGTCCGGCGGAACTGCTTTGATCTTCACCATATTGGCCGTTCCCGTCATGATAATGGACAGTTTCCTAAGACCCGTGTTCATCTCAAAAGGCCTTGAGACTCCCATGCTGGTCATCCTCATCGGTGTTCTCGGAGGTATGATGGCGTACGGGTTGATCGGCGTTTTTATGGGGCCGGTACTCTTTGCTGTCTTCTATGAGCTGTTCAAGGTTTGGATTGATACCTCACCTGAAGCCGAGGGCACTGTTGAAGGTGCGGCGAAATGAGGAAAACGATATGGACAACCCTGGCTGTCATTCTGATTTTTCTTGTCTGGTATCTGGTCGCTGATCGAAAAACGCCATTTACCGGGAACGCCAGAGTAAAAGCTGTGGCCACCCAAATCGTGCCTCAGGTAACCGGAACGGTAACGGAAGTTTTGGTAGAAAACGGCCAAGTCGTTTCGGCAGGTGATGTTCTGGTTCGAATAGATTCCAGACCCTACGAAATCGAGCGTTCAAAGGCGGAAGCTGATCTTGAAGCGGCAACCCAAGAGGTGGGTGCGTCTTCGGCAGAGGTAAGTGCGGCACAAGCCAAACTCGCAAGGGCGCAGAGCGATCTGGATACGATGCGCATCCAGACGGAACGTGTATTTGCGCTTGAAAAGAAAGGGTTGATTGCCGTCTCAAAGGCCGATGATGCACGAGGACAACTGGCAGAATCTGAGGCAAACTTTGAGAACGCAAAAGCTGATCTGGAAAAAGCGAAGCAAAGGCTTGGTGACGATGGGATTGAAAACCCGAAAATCCAGCGCGCACTGGCGGCCTTGGCGGATGCGGAACTGAACCTTGAATGGACCGAACTGCGTGCTCCGGCGACAGGTGTCATTTCTAATCTGCTGATTGCCCCCGGAACGTATGCGCGATCCGGCCAGGATCTTTTGACGTTTCTGGATGCAACCGACGTCTGGATCGAGGCGTATTTTACCGAAAACAATCTGGGAAGAGCTTCAATAGGGTCTCCGGTTGATGTGGTGTTGGATATGCATCCAGGTAAGATCGTTCCGGGCGTAATTGAGAGCTTTAGTGCTGCTGTTTCTTTGAGTGGCGGTGATGAGCCGGGGCAATTGGCGAGCCCGCCAAGCACCAAGGGATTTTTGCGGGAGCCTGAAAGGTTTCCGGTCAGGATTGTTTTACCCGGCTATGAAGCTGGAAGTGCCGAAGACGATCTTCGCTTTCAACTGAACGGGCAGGCCGATGTGATCATGTATCTAAGCGACAACTCGTTGCTGAACCTCGTGGGCCGCGCCTACATCCGCGTGGTTTCAATTCTGTCCTATGCGTACTGAGGATCAAAGCTCTGTCACCCGGCTTGCGCTGGGTGTTACCGGTGTCTTTGCATTGGGCCTATTTCTTGGGTGGCCCCTCGCCGTTGTCGGGGCGGTGTTCACGGCCCTTTTTCTTCAAGCACCTGCGGCACTACCTTTGGCAGCATTTGGTAAGCTATTTGTCTTCTCAATTGGATTGATGTTCATTTCGTTCCTGGTGTCGTCAATCTTCTCACCATATCCTCTTGTGTTCCTCATCCTCGTGGCCATTGGAATAATCCTGTCTTTCATGTGGTCAGTCTCTGGCGCCGGAGTATTGCCGGGTGTCATTGCCCTCATGGGGGCATTAATGATTCCGAACCTAGTTCTGCAATCTCAGGATTTGGCTTTGGTGCTCGTGTATTGGATCCCGCTGAACCTGCTGTTCGCAGGTTTCGTATCGACGCTGATGTTCGTGTTGATACCCGCTGAACCTCAAACGCCCGCTCAAAAGAAGGCTGCAACTTCGCCGGACTTCGACCCACATCGCCGAATAGTCAGGATGTCTCTTGTCACAGTGCCCTTTGCTATGGCGTTCTTTATTTCCGGCGCTTCTGCTTTGTTGGTTCTGTTTTTTGTCGCCCTGCTGAGCCAGCAACTTGCGGCAATGCCTGCTGCAGGCAAAGCAGTTGCAAAAGCAATGCTGACGGCAAATCTACTTGGGGCGGCAGTCTCCATCATATGCTATGAAATAAACGTAATAGCTCCGGTTATTCTAACCCCCATTCTGCTGTGTTATTTCTTTTGCCTAACACTCGGAGCACTTGGAAAGTCAAAAGTCCCGCTCGCCGCCGCCGCCGGTTCCGCTATCACAACAGCTCTGATTGTATATGGCGGTTCGGTTGCGCCGTTTTCAGACGAGGCTGACGTCAAGAGCATCACTCGCGTATTGCAAGTTGCCAGCGCCGCTTTTTTTGTAATCATCGCATATGTCGTGGTGGATGAATTCTGGCCAGAAAAAGAGCGCCAGGCGAGTCAATGAAGTTAATTGCGACAAAGCTTGGCGCTGAAACCAGCAGAGTTCCCAGTTTGACCGATTTTTGCAACCATCGCTCGAATTGCAGCGCCATAGCAAACCGCGAACATCGCTGAAGCGGTTTTATGTCAAGCGATCTCTGGTTGAGTGATGGCCGTTCTGTGGAACAAGTTCGAAAGGCTGCCTCCTCGCGGGACGAATGAAGCTTTCGCCGAAGCTGCGCCAACGTCTGCCTTCCCTTCGAAAGTCAGCGTTGAGCAACACTGACCGGAAGTTTCTGTGCGTTACCCCATTGCCTCGGCGATTGCCCATACATGCGCCTGAACTCGCGACTGAACTGGGACGGGCTGACGTAACCAACGTCCATTGCGGCTTCGTTCACAGGCATCCCGCCCGCGATCTTCATGGCGGCGTTGTTGAGGCGCATCGACTTAACGAATTGGATTGGTGCCATCGTCGTGACTTGCTTGAATTTACGATGGAAGACGGCCCGGCTCATGCCCGCTCGGCTTGCCATATCGTCAATCGAGACCGGCGCATCCAAGTGTGACGACACATGCGCAATTGAACGTGCGATGGCGTTGCCAGCACCGAATGCCTGCCGGGCGAAGGTGCCAGCTTCTCCCCTCAGGATCGCATAGAGCACCTCACGTAATCGCGCCTCGCCAAGAACTGCTGTATCCGTCTCGCTGTTTCCGAGCTGCAGTAGCCGCAGCAGAGCTTCAGTGAATCCATCGTCCCATCGTGCAAACCTAATTCCTGGCTCCCGCAGATCTCCTTTGACCGAAGGCAGAACGCCCCCGGCATTTTCCATCTCCATTGCCAACTCGGCCATGGCGCGTTGCTCAAGAGAGATCATAACCCCGTAGAGAGGGTTGTCATGCGAGGCCAAAGGCGTCCCCGCCTTGACCGGCATCGACATTGGGCAGCAGAGGTATTGACTGTTGTCATATTCGTATCTTCGGCCACCCAGAACGGCTTCCTTCACACCACTCACAATGGCCACGATGCAGGGCTCGTAAACGGCTGGAACACAGGGGATTGATTGCGTGGCGCGAAATAGCCGCACGCCCTTGATGCCTGTCTCGGTCAGGCCGTCTGTTTCGGTTCGGTTAGCGATGATTTGTTTAATCTGATCCTTGCTCATAACAGAGATGTAATGGCTCCAGATCGATGCTGGCAACTACCTTGATGTAATCGGGCAAGTATTCGCGATGATCTCGCCTGTTTCTGTGCTTTGGTGAGAGTTATATGCATTTCCAAGTTAACACACTCTTCACTCGATCCCTGCGCTGACGCAGTTAGGAGACAAAAGATGCCCGATACCACCTTTGGACCCAAAGGCTGGATGCCTGAGCGCCTCGGCGACCTCTCCGGCAAGACCTACCTCATCACGGGTGCCAACGCCGGTGCCGGGTTCCAGGCCGCGCGGACGCTCCTAAAAAAGAACGCCAAGGTCGTAATGTTGAACCGCTCGGTTGAGAAGTCTCAGGCAGCTGTTGAGGACCTGAAAACTGAGTTCGGCAGCGAGGCGGAAGTGAGCTTCATTCGCATGGATCTGGCCTCGCTGACAAGCGTACGCGAAGCTGCGGAAGAAGTTCTGAATTCTGTTCCCCGGATTGATGCGCTCATCTGCAATGCTGCCATCGCGCAGGTGCCAACCCGCAAGCTGACAGAGGATGGGTTCGAGAGTCAGCTCGGTACCAACCATTACGGTCACTTCCTGCTCTGTGGTCTACTGTTTGAGCGGATCGAAGCCTCGAAAGGTCGGATCGTTGTTGTTGCCAGTCTTGGCTACAACATGGGCCTGAAGACGATCAAGTTCGACGACATGAACTGGGAAGAGGGTTACGGGCCGAATACCGCCTACTCGCAAAGCAAGCTGGCGCAAATGATGTTCGCTTATGAATTACAGGACAGGCTTGCCGCCGCAGGGCGCACCGAGGTCGAAGTCTATGTTTGCCATCCCGGCTCTTCGGCAACGTCACTGATCAGCACAAGTGGCAGCCGGACGATGCGGTTCATCTGGTGGCTGATGACCAAGACACCTATGGTTCAAACAGCCGAGCAAGGGTCCTATCCCGAAGTCATGTGTGCCATCGAAGAGACTTTGACCGAACAACGCGCACTCTACGGACCAACAGGCCGCTTAGAAGCTGTTGGCCCGGTCGGCAAGGGTACATTGAACCCGCATGCATATGAGAAGGATGTGATGGTTCAGCTATGGAACGTATCCGAAAAGGCGACTGGTTTCAGCTGGGAGGTCTGAGTTGATGGGTTGTGTGACGTGCCCCAGTGTTCCATCACTAAAGCTGACATCGATGTCTTGCATACCCACGTCGTCTAACTGACGGGATTGCTATTCTTGACGGTCAGACATGCAACTCAACTAGCTGAATAAGGTTTCCACAGGTGTCGTCGAACACTGCCATTGTCGCGCCACCTGCCTTCACTGGGGGTTGAATAAATTCCACCCCTGCCGCCTCGAGCTTGGCAACCTCTGCGTCAATGTCGTCAACACTGAATGCCGAAACGGGAATGCCATCAGCCACAAGTGCTTCCTGATAGGCACGGCTCGCCGGATGCACATTCGGCTCTAAGCCTAACTCCACTCCTTCGGCTTCCTCCGCTGATACCAGTGTCAACCAGCGGTGCTGGCCGGGTGGAATATCGTGCTTCACAACAAACCCAAGTTTGTTGGTGTAAAAATCCAGAGCCTTAGATTGATCGTCCACAGAAATACTCGTCATGTACATTTTCATAGTGCGTCTCCTTGGGAATATAGGTCCACCCAGGGATTGATCGCACCCGCGATCGGCGCGGCCACCAGGGTGTGAATTTTTGTGCGCCCCCGCCAAGTCGTGGTGATCAGACCTGCCTGCTCAAGCGTATTCAGATGTCGAGTTATGCCTTGTCTGGAAATTGTGACTGAATGCTCTTCCAACAAACGAGCACAAAGTTCGAAAAGCGTCTGGTCGTGACGCTTTCTCAGCTCTTCAAGGATCAACAACCGCGTGGTGTCGCCAAGGGCGTTGAAAAGAATGCTTAGTTGCGGATCAAAATGAACGCTCATGCTTCATCATGCAACAATAATGTTGCATGTCAAATCGAACTATCAGTTCGAGCAGTTCACGGCATTCATTTCTTAGCGCTCGTCGCTGACATTCTTTGTGCCCCTCACGAATGACAGATTTGGATATCCGGAATGTTCGGTCCCGTGATCTGATCCGGTCGCTATACGGGACAAAGCGGAAACTGTTCGAATGCTAGCTGGTGCGAATAATGATGGGCTGATTGGACGGCGGCCACTTCACTCTCGCCACCATCCATCTATTTCGAAGGCGATTAGTAGGAGAGCTGGTAGTAGGCTGACAGCAAAACCGCGATGATCACAAGTTCAACGACCAACGGTGGCAGAACTGCCTTGTCAAACCCATCCGCAAGAATTCCCACAATACGTCCGACAGCAACAACCGCCATCAGGATTGCACCAGCCACATATCCCAGTGTCTGCCCAGTGGTCAGACCGATCACCAGCAAAGCCACTGAGGCCAGAAACAGCCCGCCGATCACCGAACGGATCGTGCTGAGTCCAGTGGTGCCGACCGGCTCGATAGCAAAGTTGGCAATCATGCGCCGGGGTGCAAACATTGACATGAGGCCGAGACTAGACAGCATAAGAGTTGCAAGGATGACCAAGATGTTCAGTATGGTTTCCATTTCATTTCTCCTTTGCTTCAGGCGAACTGACGTAGTGCCTGGTTCGCGTTATCCTGAGTGGTGACGTCTGACAGAGCCCCGTCGATGCTAGCTTGATCCACGACTGCTCCGGTGGGATAGCCGGTTTGACTGGCGTAGAAGTGGCCAGTCTTGAATTCCGGGTTCAGCAAACCGTCCAGATACCGTTTTGCCCCAGCCTCAACGCCGTGCATCATCCCGAATATGGGCATCAGAACGCCGCCAATATGTTTGAAGACAATACGTTTTATAAACGGCAGGTCGTCAAAGCCAGCGGTACCTGCGGTACCACCCGGGCTCATTGTGACAAAGCGAATATGGGGGTGCTGACGTGCCATCGCTCCCATCCACAGGGTCGCGGTGAGCTTGGCGTAGCCGTAGGTCTGCATCGGATCGCCCTCGGGGCCGAACTTGCTGCCATCAGCGATTGATTTGAATTCGTCGACTGTTCTATCGGACAAGTCCGGGCGGCGCATACCCATTTTGGGAATGCCGCGTGCGGCTTCGGATCCGGCATACAGAATTGTGGACGTTACCAACTGACGCTCCAATAATGCGTCTACCAACACCACGTGGCCGAGAACATTGGTGGCGAAGATGTTGGTCACGCCATCGCTGGTGAGGCTGTTCGGATGCCGTCCACCCGTACCGCCTGCATTCAGGATTACGGCGTCGATTGGGGTGGAAAGTTCGGCTACAGCGGCGCGAACCGAAGCCGGATCGGTCACGTCCATCAGGACGATTTCAAAGATTTTGCGCCTGGTCTCACGTTCCAACGCTGCAATTGCGGCTTCCGCCTTCGTTGGGTTGCGGCAAGCCAGATAAACTTTGGATATGCCCTTTTGCAGTGCAAGCTGTCGGGCCGCCTCGCGGCCCAGTCCGGCATTTGCGCCTGTGATCAATACAGATTGTATTTGGTTCATGGGGTATGGTCCTTGGGTTTGCGATTGATGCGCCCAAGGTAGGATGGCCAATAAATGATCTGTAGATAGGTATTTCTGGACACAGTGCTTCAAAAATGAAACACAAGATGTATGTCGATCAAGGAAAGCCATTCCCTGAACTGGGACGATCTGAAGTACTTTCTGGCGGTTGCCCGAACCGGAACTCTTCGGGGGGCAGCTGACAGTATTCAGGTGAACCACACCACGCTGACGCGCAGGATTTCAGTCATGGAAGAACGCGTCGGCAGCCGGTTGTTTGATCGCTCAAAAACCGGCCTCGCCCTGACTCAGCTCGGCGAAGATCTGATGCCTCACGCCGAACGGGTAGAAGCTGAAATGACCGCTGCGTCTCGCGTCATTGTTGGCAGAGATGCGCAACCCTCGGGCACGGTCTACGTTACTCTTCCCCATGGATTGGCAATGACATCGTTGATGGATGATTTTGCCGCCTTCGCAGATTTTTACCCAGACATCATCCTGAGCTTGAACTTCACCAACGACATCCGAGACCTGATGCGACGAGAGGCTGACATCTCCCTGCGTATCGCGGATGAGGTGACGGACGATGTGGTCGGGCGAAAGTTGGTCCAGATGTCTCAAGCAGCCTATTGCACGCGAGACTACGCCGAACGGGTCTGCGACAATGGCGGCGAGGGGTTGCATTTCATCGGTTGGCATGAGCCAGAAGAGGCCATTACAGCCAAATGGATCAAAGACAGTTACTATCCGAAAGCCCGGCTCAAGCATCGTGTTTCAGAACTTGTGCCTTTGATCACATTGGCGGCGTCCGGTCTTGGCATGGCCTATCTTGCGTGCAATCTTGGCGACCGCCATCCCGATCTGATCCGTGCGCCCTTCCAAAAGCCGATACCGTACCGAAACATTTGGCTATTGCTGCATCGTGATCTTAGAAACACCACGCGCGTCCGGCTCTTCGTCGATTTTATGTCCGAGCGGGTCAGGTCTAGGCGAAACGAGTTCTGGGTTTCGGGAACCTCAAAGCGGGAGTAGCGGTTATTCTATTCGGAAAGATGGACGGTAAACTGTACTCTTTTGAGACACTAACAGCAGCGTCGTTGAATGGCGGTTACTCGTATTAGGTCAGAAATGCTTGACGTTTGGGTCAGAATTGAATGACGTGATCGACCGCTTTGTTGAGGTTTTGGTTGTCGATTGAGTCCACGATCAGTGAAGTTCCACATTTCCTTGTTGTAAGGCGACACATAGTTCTGCCAGCAGCGACAGAGCCTTGCCGTTTTCGCGTCCCTTCCTTCATCCAGAACCCGGACCGATTTGTTGATCCTGACTTCCTTTCGAGAAAACCAGGGCTGATTTGCAGATCAGACGCCGGAGGCGCCTGTTCCTGCTGCTCTGCCACGTGGCGAACGCGCTTGGGGGCGACGCAATGTTATTCGACAATAGTGGTGCGGCCCGCAAGCGCAGCCGAAGACACGGATTTGTCTAATAGGGTTGCCCGAGGGGGAAGGCAGCGTCTTACCCCTGATCGCCAGAGGCGTTTGGCTTGTCCAAATCCTACTAGCCCCAAAAACAAGTGCGGCTGAGTTGGCTGTGCCGTTACTTCTGCTCCAGAACACGTTGCTTTTCTAAAGAATCGGCGGAAAGCGGTCATTTGCTGCAGGCGCGGGAACACATTGTATTAGTTGTCAAAGCGGACATTCGGTTTTGATCTGCAAATGGAAGTGGAATCTGGGCCTCAAGCAAACTGGTAGCGCAACTGAAAAACCAAAAAATGATGCGATGTGCTATTACGGATTTCTTTGATGGCATGTAGAAAAACTGTGCAGCTATTCCGCTAAGTGTGAAATCAAGCTGAAAAATTGGGCGAACGGCAGCCTGATGAAGCATTAAATGGCGCTGGAATTGCTACCAATGCGCCTTGGCCTCACTTGTGACCCTATGAACCAACATCTAACTGTCGTTGTGGTCGAGCAGAACCAAGAACGAGCCTTTGCGATTGTAGATGCTCTTAAAGAGGCCGGAGACGTAGACGTTTCTGTAATCGGCAATGTCTCCGGGCTGGCAAGGAAAATTGCTACTCATAGCCCAGATATTGTCCTGATTGATATCGACAACCCCTCTCGAGATATGTTGGAAGAACTTACCGTTGCTTCGGGCCCATTGGAACGACCCGTGGCTATGTTCGTCTCAGGCGCCGCAGGCGGATTGGCAAAAGCTGCTGTTGAGGCCGGTGTATCGGCCTATGTTGTCGATGGATTGCAAGCTGAGCGAATTAAACCTGTTATCGATACCGCCATCGCTCGGTTTCAGGTGTTGCGCCAGATGCGGACTGAACTTGCAGAAACCCGCCGTGCGCTTGAAGAGCGTAAAGTGATCGACCGCGCAAAAGGTTTGCTGATGAAAGCCAAGGGCATTTCGGAAGACGAAGCCTATGCGCTACTCCGAAAAACCGCGATGAACCAAAACCGCCGCGTCGCCGAGGTGGCCGAAGCCTTGGTCACTGCTTCGGGGTTGTTGTCATGAGAACCGTAACACTGCCCGTCGCGTATATGCCGCTTGTCGACGCGGCCCCGTTGATCGTTGCGCGCGAAATGGGGTTCGACCATGCTGAAGGCATCTCGCTGGACCTGCGTCCGGCGCCATCGTGGTCCTCTTTGCGCGATATGCTGGCCTTTGGGCATGTGGACGCGGCGCATCTACTATCGCCTGTCCCCGTTGCGATGGCTTTGGGTCTTGGTGGAATCGCGACACCGCTATCTGCGGTATCTGTCCTGTCTTTGAACGGCAATGTTATAGGTGTTGGAACGCAATTGGCCGAGCGACTGATCGACCAGGGCTATGGTTTTGATTTCACCGATGCCGCTGTGGCTGGGGCTGCACTGGCAAAAGCTGCCGATGAAGTCTTGGTGTTTGGCGTGCCTTTCCCATTTTCAATGCATGTCGAGCTACTGCGCTATTGGATTGCGGGAACCAAACTGGCCTCAAAACAGGTCGAAATCCGCACCGTCCCGCCGCCACTCATGGCGCAGGCGCTTGCGGGAGGCGAGATCGATGCCTTTTGCGTGGGCGAGCCTTGGGGCTCCTTCGCAGTGGACGACAGTGTTGGCGCACTGCTGTTGCCCGGAAAGGCGATCTGGACTTGTGCACCTGAAAAGGTGTTGGCAGTCAGAAACGACTGGGCCGAGACGGAACCGCATTTGCTGGGAAGTCTCATGCGGACCGTATGGCGTGCGGGACGCTGGCTGTCAAACACTGACAGCCGAACAACCGCGTCCGAGATGCTGTCACGCAAAACCTACCTCAATGTCTCACCCGAGCTGATTGACCGAGCGTTAATGGGTGAGTTCGCCATATCTGCACGCGGCGAGCAACGCAGTGTGGAAGGGTTTGTCGAGTTTTTTGACGGTGCTGCCACCTTCCCGTGGCGTAGTCAGGCCAAATGGGTCGCGCATCAATTGGCGCTAAGAAACGGGCTGGACGTCGGGACATCGGAACGACAAGCAGCTAAAGTCTTTCGAAGTGATCTCTATCGTCGCGAGTTGCAAGGGCTTGGTGTGGAGACACCCGGCGCATCCGAGAAACTTGAAGGAGCTTTGTCTGAGTCGACGGCAGTTGCCTCGGCCAATGGCAGCCTGATTCTGTCTCGGAACGTCTTCTTCGACCGGCGCATTTTCGAGCCCGCAGGGTAAGATTGCACAAAATTTTTGCAGCGCAGCATCTCTTTTTGCTGCGCTGCAGAATTCTCGAAGTGAAGATGTCAAAAAATGATGACGTCGCACTGCGCGTCTGACTTAATCGGGACATCGGAAGGCAACGACGCCCACCGACGGAATTCGCCCACAATCCAGGGCACCTTAGAAGAGCAAAGCCGCTCGACCATCCGCCACCTCCTCCCGGCGGACTGTGTCGGCGGCTTTTTTTGTTTGCCCATGGGGTTGGGCTGAACCGAAAGGGATCGAGATGAAAAAGCTTCTTTTAGGCCTCGCCGCGACGACGGCGCTTGTGTCTCCAGCACTGGCCGAATTGGAACTGGAAAAAGACGAGCTGACCTTTGGCTTTATCAAACTGACCGACATGGCGCCGCTGGCTGTCGCCTATGAGAATGGGTACTTTCTGGACGAAGGCCTGTTCGTGACGCTGGAAGCACAAGCAAACTGGAAGGTGCTGTTGGATGGCGTGATTGACGGACAGCTTGACGGCGCACATATGCTGGCTGGACAACCATTGGCCGCAACCATCGGGTATGGGACCGAAGCCCATATCATCACGCCATTCTCAATGGACCTGAACGGCAACGGCATCACCGTGTCCAATGAGATTTGGGAAGAGATGAAGCCGAACATCCCGGTGATGGACGACGGCCGTCCCCAGCATCCGATCAGCGCCGAGGCTCTGGCCCCGGTCGTCGAGAAGTACAAATCAGAAGGCAAGCCCTTTAACATGGGCATGGTCTTCCCGGTTTCGACCCATAACTACGAGCTGCGCTATTGGCTGGCCGCCGGTGGTCTGCATCCGGGTTACTACAGCCCTGAAAACGTGACCGGTCAGATTGGTGCGGATGTGTTCCTGTCGGTGACCCCTCCACCGCAGATGCCTGCCACGTTGGAGGCCGGCACGATCTATGGCTATTGCGTGGGCGAGCCGTGGAATCAGCAGGCTGTGTTCAAGGGTATCGGCGTTCCGGTTATTACCGACTACGAGCTGTGGAAGAACAACCCCGAAAAGGTCTTTGGTCTCAATGCCGAGTTCGCAGAACAGTACCCCAACACCACTCTGGCCGTGACCAAGGCCCTGATACGTGCGGCGATGTGGCTGGACGAGAACGAAAATGCCAACCGCCCTGAAGCAGTCGAGATTCTGAGCCGGGCTGAATATGTGGGCGCGGATTATGAGGTTATCGCCAACTCGATGACCGGCACGTTTGAGTATGAGAAGGGCGACAAGCGTGAGGTCCCCGATTTCAACGTGTTTTTCCGCTACAACGCGACCTATCCGTTCTACTCGGACGCCGTTTGGTACCTGACGCAGATGCGCCGCTGGGGGCAGATTGCCGAGTCCAAGCCCGACAGCTGGTATGACGAGGTCGCCAAGTCCGTCTACAAACCCGAGATCTATTTGGAAGCCGCCCGCTTGCTGGTCGACGAAGGTCTGGCGAATGAAGCCGACTTCCCCTGGGACAGCGATGGTTACAAAGCGCCGACCCCGGCCGAGGATATCATTGACGGCATCGCTTACGACGGACGCACACCCAACGCCTATCTCGAAAGCCTGTCCATAGGCCTGAAGGGCGAGCAGAAGATCATCGGCTCGGACGTGCAAGGCTAATTCCCCAAAACCCGCGCCCGGCCCGCGCCGGGCGCAGCCCCCAAAGTGCCCCGCCATCGCAAGGACACATCAGATGACAACGGTCGATCCCGAATTCAACGCAGACGCCGCCCGAGAGGAACGTCGCGCCCGCCTTTTCACCCGCATCAATGCAGCCGACAAATGGTTCCAGGTGCTGGGACTCAGCTGGGCCACACCCATCCTGAAAGCTGCTGCCGGAGACAATCCCCGCGCTCAGATGACCGAGATATGGCGGTTGCTGATCGTGCCTCTGTTGTCGATCTGCGCCTTCTTGTTGCTGTGGGGAACGCTGGCCCCCAAGGTGCAGACCTCTCTCGGCGCGGTTCCGGGGCCGGCGCAGGTTTGGGAAGAGATGGTCAGCCTGAACCAGGATGCCAAGGCCAAAGCGGCCAAACGCGCGAAGTTCGAGGCCATGGTCGAGAAGCGCAATCAGAAATTCATTGACGCTGGCCAGCCGGAGAAAGTGAAAGAGGTCGCCTTCACGGGTGCTCCGACCTATTACCAGCAAATCTGGACTTCGATCAAAACAGTGTTTTTTGGGTTTCTGATCGCCACCGTCATCGCGGTCCCACTTGGTATCGCGGCCGGCCTGTCTCCGACTGCAAATGCAGCCCTAAACCCGCTAATCCAGATCTTCAAACCGGTCTCGCCTCTGGCCTGGTTGCCGATCGTCACGATGATCGTCTCGGCCGTTTACGTCACCAATGACGGCTGGTTCGCGAAATCCTTCCTGATCTCGGCCATTACCGTGACTCTGTGTTCGCTATGGCCCACATTGATCAATACATCTTTGGGTGTAGCCTCCATCGATAAGGACCTGGTGAATGTCTCCAAAGTCCTGAAAATGAACACCTATACCAAGATCACCAAACTGGTGCTGCCCTCTGCCCTGCCTCTGATCTTCACCGGCCTGCGCCTGTCACTGGGCGTCGGCTGGATGGTTCTGATTGCGGCGGAAATGCTGGCGCAGAACCCCGGTCTGGGCAAATTCGTCTGGGATGAGTTCCAGAACGGTTCCTCCAGTTCGCTCGCCAAGATCATGGTTGCGGTCTTCACCATCGGTATCATCGGCTTCCTGCTGGACCGGGTGATGTACGCGCTGCAATCCCTGTTTACCTTCACAAACAACCGGTGAGTGCGATGAGCATCCTAAGTTTCAAGAACGCCTCGAAATCCTTCGGTGAAGGCACCGCTCGCACGGATGTGCTGAAAGGCATCGATCTGAACGTGCAAGAGGGTGAGTTTCTGGTGATCCTTGGCTTCTCGGGCACTGGCAAGACGACCCTGATCAATCTGATGGCCGGGCTGGATAGCCCAACCAGCGGAGAGGTCACGTTCAAAGGTACCCCGATCAAAGGGCCGGGCCCGGAGCGGGGCGTGATCTTCCAGAACTACTCGCTGATGCCGTGGCTGACGGTCAGCGGCAATGTGGGTCTGGCGGTTGATACGGTCTTCCCGGGTCTCAGCAAGACCGAGAAAGCCGAGAAAGTCGCGCATTATGTACAGATGGTTGGCCTCAGCCATGCCGCCACACGCCGTCCGGCCGAGCTGTCGGGTGGCATGCGCCAGCGGGTCAACGTGGCGCGTGCGTTGTCGATGAACCCCGAAGTTTTGTTGCTGGATGAGCCTCTGTCGGCGCTCGACGCGCTGACCCGCGCCAATCTGGCTGATGAGATCGAACACATTTGGGAAGCCGACAAAAAAACCTGCGTACTGATCACCAATGATGTGGACGAGGCAATCATTCTGGCCGACCGCATCATTGCCCTGAACCCGGATGGCACACTGGGGCAGGAATTCCCTGTCTCAATCCCGCGTCCGCGCGAACGCGCTGCGATGAACAATGACGAGACTTTCAAACGCCTGCGCGCGGACGTCACCAAATACCTGATGGATGTGGGGATCGAGGCCAAGGTCGAAGGCTCGCGTATCCTCCCGGATGTCACTCCAATCCACGGTGTTCCAACGGCGGTGGCCGAGGCGCAAAAGGGGCTGATCGAGAACCGCTTCCTCGACTTCTCGCAGCTTCACAAGGTGTATCCGACGCCCAAAGGCCCTCTGACCGTGGTCGAGGATTTCGAACTGAAGATCGACAAGGGCGAGTTCATCTCGCTGATCGGCCATTCGGGTTGTGGCAAGTCCACGGTTTTGACCATGGCGGCGGGGCTGAACGACATCTCGAAGGGTGCGATCAAGCTGGATGGCCGTCACGTCGAAGGGGCCGATCCCGAACGCGCGGTGGTGTTCCAATCCCCCAACCTGTTCCCATGGTTAACCGCCAAGGAGAACGTCGCGATTGGGGTGGACAAGGTCTATCCAAAGGCCAGCATGGCCGAGCGTCAGGATGTGGTCGAATACTATCTGGAACGGGTCGGTTTGGCTGACGCGATGGACAAATCCGCCTCCGACTTGTCGAACGGCATGAAGCAACGCGTCGGCATCGCCCGCGCCTTTGCCCTGTCCCCCAAGCTGCTGTTGCTGGATGAGCCCTTTGGGATGCTCGACAGCCTGACCCGGTGGGAATTACAGGAAGTCCTGATGGAGGTCTGGTCCCGCACCAAGGTCACTGCGATCTGCGTTACCCACGACGTGGATGAGGCCATCTTACTGGCCGATCGCGTGGTGATGATGACCAACGGTCCGCAGGCAACGATCGGCAAGATCACCAAGGTTGAGCTGCCGCGTCCGCGCACGCGCAAAGCCCTTCTGGAGCATCCGGATTACTATGCTTACCGGCAGGAAGTCCTCGATTTCCTCGAAGAATATGAACATGGCGCCAAGCCAAAAACACCCGCCCCCAAGGCGATTGCAGCGGAGTGAAATCATGAAGCAAAGACTTGTTGTCATAGGCGCGGGTATGGCCTCAGGCCGGGTGTTGGAACACCTGACCGACGCCGCGCCGGATACGTTCGACATCACCCTGTTCAACGCCGAGCCGCGCGGGAACTACAACCGCATCATGCTCAGCCCGGTACTCTCGGGCGAGAAAACCTATGAAGAGATCGTCACCCATGACGACGCGTGGTATGCCGCGCGGGGCATTGCCTGCCGCTTTGGTGAAAAGGTCGCGAAGATCGACCGCGAGATGAAGGTGGTCGAAGGTCAGAACGGCCACGTTCCCTATGACAAGCTGGTGATTGCGACCGGGTCTAACCCGTTCATGATCCCTCTGCCAGGGCATGATCTGGAGGGTGTGATTGCCTACCGCGATCTGGAAGACACCAAGCAAATGATGGGCATGGGCCCTGACAACAAGGTGGTCGTGATCGGCGGCGGCTTGCTGGGGCTCGAGGCCGCCGCGGGTATGGCTGCCCATGGCGTTGACGTGACGGTGGTGCATATCATGGGTCACCTGATGGAGCGACAGCTGGACGAGGCCGCAGGCTACCTGCTGAAGAAATCGCTAGAAGACAAAGGCATCAGGATTTGCCTGCAGGCGAACTCTAAAGAAATCCTCGGACAGGACGGAAAGGTCCGCGCGCTGCTTCTGGACGACGGGACCGAATTGCCCTGTGATCTGCTTGTCATGGCCGTGGGTATCCGCCCCAACACAGCTCTGGCGCAAGAGGCTGGGCTGGCCACCGGGCGCGGTATCCATGTGGATGACCAGATGCTGACTTCGGATCCGGATGTCTTTGCGGTAGGTGAATGCGTCGAACATGACGGGGCGGTCTTCGGTCTTGTCGCGCCGCTTTACGATCAGGCGAAAGTGGCTGCGCAGGCTTTGTTGGGTGAAGAGGCTGCGTTTGCTCAGAAAACCCTCTCGACCAAGTTGAAGGTCACCGGCTGCGATCTGTTCAGTGCGGGGGATTTTGCGGATGGGCCGGGGCGCGAGGATATCGTGTTCCGCGACCCCTCGCGCGGGGTCTACAAACGGCTTGTGATTGAAGAGGATCGGCTGGTCGGCGCGGTCATGTATGGTGACACCACTGATGGCAGCTGGTTCTTTGGCCTCATCAAAGACGGCACCAGCGTAGAAGAAATGCGCGAGACGCTGATCTTCGGACCCGCATATCAGGGGGGCGACACTGCGGACCCTCTCTCAGCCGTTGCAGCATTGCCGCATGAGGCGGAGATTTGCGGCTGCAACGGCGTATGCAAAGGTGACATCGTCGAGGCGATCAATGCGGGGGCGGGTGATCTGGGCGCGGTGCGCACGACCACAAAGGCTAGCGCATCCTGCGGAACTTGCACAGGATTGGTTGAGCAATTGTTGCAGGTCACTCTGGGCGACGCGTTCCAGATGCCTGCCGCGCAGCCGGTCTGCGGATGCACCGACCTGACTCATGAGGATGTGCGACGCCTGATCAAAGGGCAGGAGTTAAAAAGTCAGGCTGCCGTCTGGCAGGAACTGGGTTGGACGACGCCCAATGGCTGCCATGTGTGTCGGCCCGCGATCAACTACTACCTGCTGGCCGACTGGCCGCTGGAATACCAAGACGACCCACAAAGCCGTTTCGTCAATGAACGCAAACACGCCAACATCCAGAAGGATGGCACGTTCAGCGTTGTACCGCGTATGTGGGGCGGGATCACCACGCCCGATGAACTGCGCGCCATTGCAGATGCGGCGGATAAATACGATGTTCCCACCGTCAAGGTCACGGGGGGTCAGCGGATCGATCTGCTGGGCGTCAAAGGCGAAGATCTGCCCGCCATGTGGTCAGACCTGAACAAAGCCGGGCTGGTCTCTGGCCATGCCTATTCCAAAGGTTTGCGCACGGTCAAAACCTGCGTCGGCACCGATCATTGCCGGTTTGGTACTCAGGACAGCACCGGGCTTGGCATAAAGCTTGAAAGAATCCTGTGGGGGTCGTGGACGCCGCACAAGCTGAAGCTGGCCGTATCTGGCTGCCCTCGAAACTGTGCCGAGGCGACCTGCAAGGATATCGGCGTAGTCTGCGTCGAATCTGGCTATCAGATCAGCATCGGCGGGGCCGCAGGGTTGGATGTCAAAGAGACCGAGCTACTCTGTCAGATTCCTGCCGAAGAAGAAGCGATCGAGATCGTGATGGCCGTCACGCAGGCCTATCGAGAAGGCGGTAAATATCTGGATCGCCTGTATAAATGGCTGGGTAAGGTGGGCATGGACTGGGTCAAGGTGCAGGTCGTGGACGACCTTGAAAATCGCGCGGCCCTCGTCGCGCGGTTCGAATTGTCGCAAAACATCTACCGCAAAGACCCGTGGGCCGAACACGTCAAAGAAAAAGCGCAAACCTACGCGCCAATTGCAGATTTCACATTGGAGGCCGCGGAATGAGCTGGATCGACATCGGACATATCGACGAGGTTCCCTTGCGTGGGGCGCGTCTGGTCAAGACGCATATCGGCTGCATCGCTGTCTTCCGTACTGCCGAGGTGGAGGTCTATGCCGCGACCAACAGCTGTCCGCACAAGGGCGGTCCTTTGTCTGAGGGTATCGTGCACGGGCAGTCGGTGACCTGTCCTTTGCACAATTGGGTATTTGACCTGAATACGGGCGAGGCGCAAGGCGCGGATGATGGCCGCATCACCATCTATCCCGTGCGCATTGAAGACGACCGTATCCTGTTAGACGACAGCGCAGTTACCCGGCGGAGCGCCGCCTGATGGACGGAAGTGGTCTGCCTGAAGTTCGCTCGACTTGCGCCTATTGCGGGGTCGGCTGCGGTGTGCTTTTGCGGCCCGATGGGGCCGGAGGCTTGACCGTTCGCGGCGATCCGGATCATCCAGCGAATTTTGGGCGTTTGTGCTCGAAAGGATTGGCTTTGGGCGAAACAGTTGGGCTGGAACATCGGTTGCTGGCTCCTCGCGCCTTCGGCCGAGACACAAACTGGGACAACGCGTTGCAACTGGTCGCAGATCGGTTTTCTGCCGCAATCAAGAACCATGGACCGGACAGCGTGGCATTTTACGTCTCGGGGCAGTTGCTGACAGAGGATTATTACGTCGCCAACAAGCTGATGAAGGGTTTTATGGGGTCGGCCAACATCGACACCAATTCTCGACTGTGTATGGCGTCAACTGTGGCCGGACACAAACGCGCCTTTGGCACAGATACCGTGCCCGGGACTTATGAGGATCTGGATGAGGCTGATTTGGTTGTCTTGGTTGGCTCAAACCTCGCATGGTGCCATCCCGTTCTCTATCAACGCGTCATAGCTGCGCGTCAGGCGCGCGGTACGAAGATTGTGGTTGTCGACCCGCGCCGAACAGCCAGCTGCGATCAGGCCGATCTCCATCTGGCGTTGCAACCCGGCAGCGACGTGGCGTTGTTCAATCGTCTGCTGACCAGAATTCACCAATCGGGGCATGTGGCACCGGATTTTCTGGATCGCAGCGTAGGGTACACTGAAGCCCTCGAACTCGCACAGCTTGATGATCCGGATGAGACCGGACTTACCCCAGGTGAAATCGAAGCGTTTTGCGATCTGTGGATTGGAACCGAGCGGGTTGTTACGATTTTCAGTCAAGGCGTAAACCAATCCTCCAGCGGAACAGACAAAGTCAACGCGATCCTGAACTGCCATCTGGCTACGGGACGCATCGGACGCGCAGGGATGGGCCCGTTCTCGGTTACCGGTCAACCAAACGCCATGGGTGGTCGAGAGGTCGGCGGTCTGGCCAACATGCTTGCGTGTCACCTGGATATCGAAAACGAGGCCCACAGAGCAGCCGTCCGGGACTTTTGGAAAGCGCCCATCCTGCCAGAAAAGCAAGGGCTCAAAGCTGTCGACATGTTTCGCGACGTTAAAGATGGACAGATCAAAGCACTTTGGATCATCCACACCAATCCAGCGGCCACGATGCCGGACGCCGATCGTGTCAAGGCGGCGATCAATAACTGCCCATTCACCGTTGTAAGCGACCTGACTGCCCAAACAGACACCGCGCGTCTCGCAGACGTATTGCTTCCAGCAGCAGGATGGGGCGAAAAAAGCGGCACAGCAACCAATTCCGACCGCATGATCAGCAGGCAACGCGCCGTTCTGACCCCTCCGGGACAGGCACGAGCGGATTGGGATATCTTGGCCGAGGTTGGCCGCCGCATGGGTTGGGCCGAGGCCTTCAGCTATGAGTCTGCGGCGCAGATTTTTAGGGAATATGCGAACATGTCCTCGCTCGCCGTCTCATTTGGCAAAGACTTTGAGATTGCTGGCTTTTCGGACATCAACGACGAAGATTATGATGCGATGTGCCCGACACGATGGCCCACGGCATCGCGGAAAACTGACGGTCGTTTCTTCGGAGACGGGCAGTTTTTTCATCCTGATGGCAAGGCGCGGTTTGTGCCGGTCACCCATCGAACGCCCAAGGCAGAGCCATCAGAACGCTACCCTTTCCTGTTGAACACAGGGAGAAATCGGGATCAGTGGCACACCATGACCCGATCCGGATTATCGCCTCGCTTATCGGCCCACCTTGCCGAGCCCTATTTGGAAATGAACCCGAAGGACGTTGATCAAATGGGGCTTGGTCCTGCCGATTTGGTCGAAGTTAGCAGTTCAGTCGGCAGCGGCATATTTCGGCTTCGCATTACGGAATCTATTGCGCGTGGCAATGTGTTTGCGCCCATTCACTGGACCGGAGAAACGGCACCGTCGGCCCGTGTAAACGAGATAATTCCCAGTGTAACTGACCCGATTTCTGGTCAGCCGGAAAGCAAATCAACAGCGGTATCTGTTCGACGTATGAGAGCAGCATGGTACGGTTTCGCCGTTTCAGCCGATGCAGCGTTCCCTGAAGCAGAGTATTCGGCGACAGCCAGAACAACCAACGGCTACAGGATGGAGTTGGCAGGGAACCAGATTATTGAAAACTGGGAAAAGACCGCTCGCGTTTGGTTTAGTTTACCGGATGCAACGGTGACTTCAGTAGAAGATCCCAAACGCGGCTCTTATAGAATTGCGCTGTCAGACGGTCAGCGCATTCTGGCAGTGCTCTTCGTCTCGCGCCGACCTATCACCCTGATGCGAGACTATTTGGCAACTTTGCCTGAGGTAACGCCTCAGCAGATTCTGTCTGGCCAGTCATCTGTTGATTCTGAGGACTGCGGCCCAATCGTCTGTTCGTGTTTCGAAGTCGGGCTAAAAACCCTTATCCGCGCCATTCACGACAAGCGTTTGATCAATATGGACGATATCGGAGACGCCCTTAATGCGGGAACGAACTGCGGTTCATGCCGGCCAGAGTTAGCTGACTTGATCGCCGAGCATTCGAAATTGATCAGCAATAAGCCTAAGAAATGCCCGCATGAACAATTGGGGTAGTCTCAAGGTTCTTGATGCAGGACTGCAGTCTGTTTTGGTTGAGCAGAAATTTCTTCTCTGACGCCACGCGCAATTGCAATGATACCGATCGACCAACCGCAGTTCAGGGCCGCGCTCGGAAGCGAGGCGACAAATGTCGCTGTTCGTTGAACAGGTTTGACAGATACTCGGTTGTCTGAGACGCTCCCAACACTCGCAAAGGATATTCTGACAATGGACCAGCATACTTTCTGATCCCGCCGCGCGCTGACCTAAATGGCAGAATGCGCACCGAAACACTCCTGCAGAGGACTCTGACAATGGACACACGACGCTAGCCCCTTGTGGGCATTCGTAGTCGTGCATCTGCGCGACTTAACCTTCTTTTTGTCATGAGGTGCAATATGCCCTTTAAGCCACCAAAAATCGCCCTTGTGCGAACCCTTCCTGCTGCGGAGGACACATCGAAATCTGCGAATCGTGTGAAGACCAAAGCCAAACCGCCGCGTGACCTGCGCATGAAAATGCCACGACGAACGGCCAAGCGGATGAACATGCCCGGGAAAGCGGGCGGTCGTTAGAAGCTGGTGCGGGGTGCGTTTTTTTTGCCCCGCACTTCTAATCTGAATGGCCAACGGAGAAGCGCGCACTAGAGCGTGCATTACAACCCAGTGTTTGAATTGAAGGTCGGTGCGTAACGGTTCGCGCGAAACTCTGGTATAACCGCTCAATTTATGCAGGTCTACGCTGGCGTTTGCGGCGAAGACAGCCTGTCTGACTTCACGCAACGTGACATCACCAACTTAAATACGCGATCGCTAATCAAGGCGGCATGCACTTTGCGGGGGTTCGCTGACGCATAGTCACTGTGCGTTTTGCGCTACTGGTGAGGCTGATCCGATTTCCCACCTATGTCACGAAAGGAGACGACCGATGCTCGATAAATACACTATCCGCCAAGACGATATGCCGAAAGAAATGCGGTTTCTCTTGGAAAAATACCCGCGCGACAGCTGGGATGCGCACCCTGGGTTCAAAGAAAAAACCAAGCATTGGCTCGGCGCACACCTGATGTTCCACCACTTGGCGGAACGTATTCGATTGGACACGGAAAATGTGTTGAACAACGATTTGGGGTTGGACGATTATGCTGGGCGGCTGTCCCACTATGGCGGCAACCTGGTCGGGAGCCTGCATGGTCATCACGGCTGGGAAGATCGTAGCTATTTCCCTGAATTGTCGACTGCAGACCCGCGATTTGATGCGGGGCTTGAGCTTCTGGAACAGGATCACGCCGATCTGAACAAGGTGTTGGATGATTTCACCCGCGCAGCGAACCGTGTGATCAAACTGTCTGCTCTGGATGAGGCCCAGGCCTATGATGAGACCGGGCAGCTCCATGCGACAAGCAAAGCGATCAAAGCGTTTCTGGAACGCCACTTGAGTGATGAAGAAGAATTGGCCGTACCAATTATCTTGCATCACAGACTCAGAGGATGATGCTGACGTCATGATCGACACATCTATTGAAGAAGACCAGACTGCCATCACTGAGCGCCGCGCACGGGGTGAATTTGTGCGCGGCGTCAGCGGCTTTCGCCACGCCGTTGGCGATCCGGATTTTCCTGCAGAACCCAACCGATATCACCTGTTTGTGGCGCTGAATTGCCCGTGGTGTCATCGCGTGACCTTGGCGCGCAGTGTTCTGGGGTTGCAGGACGGCGTCACGATGGATGTGGCATTTCCCAACCGCACTGGCAAAGACGATCCAGAAGGACCGAACCTGTGGGAGTTCGCACCCAACCGCATTGCTTCGCTCACAAGCGAGACCTTGCCAGAGTGCACCGGAGAGACCGGAACTGGCAGAGGACTGCGCCTTGCCAAAGATATTTACCGTGCCGAAGGCTCCGAAGAGCAATCCCTGCCGATCCTTTATGATAAGAAATCAGGCCAAATCGTGAGCAACGAAAGCGCCGAAATTATCCGCATGTTGGATGCCTCTGCAGAGTCCCTTGGCGGCACCATCCCAGCAAAGAGGCGCGTGAGGCTTTACCCGGACGACGAAGCACTGCGCCAACACATCCATAACTTGAATGACTTGATCTACACCGCGATCAACAACGGCGCCTACAAGGCCGGATTTTCGTCCGATCAAACGATCTATACGGCAGCATTTGACGCCTATTTCGAGGCACTTGAACAATTGGAGCAGCTCCTTTCTGATGGCAGGCCTTTTTTAACCGGCATTCACTTCACAGAGGCCGATCTGCGCCTGTTCCCTACGCTTTATCGCCATGATCCCGTCTACTATGTGCGGATGAAGCTTAACGGAGCGCGGATATTGGACTATCCATACTTATGGCGTTGGCTATGCCGTGTGTATGCACTGCCCGGCGTTGCAAACTCCGGATCCCTTGTGCATTGCCGCCAGGGATATTTCGGGCGCAGTTGGAATGGCGTTGTTCCCCGAGGGCCATCTAAACCAATGTCTTACCCTGAGGCCTATTTACGCCCTGATCTCGCAGTTCTGTAGGCGTCGTCAGTTTGGCTTTACATTGGGGTCAGGATGCACTGATTTCCGTAGGCTTGCGGGCCACGTCCAGTTTCGTAAGTTAGGCGCCAGCATCAGAGAGGGCATGGAATGAGCTGGACCGAATATCTCGACACACACCAATCGCGCTTTGTTGAAGAGCTGTGCGACTTCATTCGTATACCATCGGTATCAGCCAAACCCGAAAACGCGGGCGATGTTCGAAAGGCCGGGCAGTGGGTGGTTGATCGGTTGGTTATGGCGGGAATGGAAAACGTTCAGATGATGGAGACAGCAGGTCATCCGGTGGTCTGTGCCGATTGGCTGCATGCCGGGCCGGATGCGCCTACAATCCTGATCTATGGCCATTTTGACGTGCAGCCAGCCGAACCATTTGAGCTCTGGTCCTCGCCTCCGTTCGAGCCGACGATCCGCGGCGATCGGATTTACGGGCGTGGGGCGACCGACGACAAGGGTGCAATGTTAATACCGATCCTCGCGGCTGAGGCATTGCTGGCGAAGACTGGGAAGCTGCCTGTGAACGTGCGGTTTTTCTTTGAGGGCCAAGAAGAGATCGGATCGCCCGACCTTCCGCCCTTTATCGAGGCGAATCTCGACCGACTTCAGGCCGATATGATCTTTTCAGCCGATGGAAGTCAGTGGGATACCGAGACGCCGCAACTGGTTCTGGGTCTGAAAGGGCTCACCTCACTTGAGATCTCGGTTCAGAGCGCGAAATCCGATCTGCATTCTGGCATGCATGGCGGCGGCGTCGCAAATCCCGCGATGGCGCTTGCCCAGTTGCTGGCCAGTATGAAATCGACCAATGGTCGGATCACGGTGAATGGCTTCTACGACGATGTCATCGAGCTGACCGATGAAGATCGCACGGCAATTGCGCGGGTGCCTTGGGATGAAGCGGCCTATCTTGCCCAGACTGGAGCACCAGAGACCTTGGGCGAGCCAGGATATTCCACACGTGAAAATCTGTGGGCACGTCCGACGCTTGAGGTCAATGGGCTGACCAGCGGTTGGCAAGGGGAAGGCACAAAGACCGTTTTGCCCGCGGTTGCTTCGGCTAAGATCACGTGTCGCTTGGTCGCCAATCAGAGTCCTGAAAAGATCTTTGATCTGATCTCCGCCCATGTCGAGGCCGAATGCCCGCCGGGTGTCACCGCTCAGGTATCGCGCAACCCTGGGCGCGCGGACCCATTTCTTGTACCTGCTGGCCACAACGCAACTGCCATCGCGGGTCAGGTTCTCGAAGAGGTTTACGGCAAACCCGCTTATAAAACCCGCGTTGGTGGCTCGATCCCTGTGATGTCGACCTTACTGGACGAGCTGGGTTTGCACGCTGTCATGTTTGCCTTTGGACATGAGGAGGAAAACCAACATGCACCGGACGAGTTTTTCCGTCTGCCAACCTTCAGGCGCGGCCAAACAGCTTACGCGCGGTTGATGGAACTGTTGGGCGAATAGTGCTAACAGCCAACATCGGTTCAACCGTTTTCACAAGCTTCCGACATCACTGCATGAGCGCGATCTATGACATGCCGCACCTCAGCAAGAAACCGATCTTCATGATGCGTGACGAGCCATTGATCATGTTCCAGATCGTCAATCAAAGGTGACACTGGTATCAGGCCCGGCTGCGTGTTTCCAATGAAAGTTGGCAGAACCGCTCGGGCAAGACCTGCATTTGCAAGCTCAAGCGCATTTTGTGGCGCCGTAACTTCGATGGCGTCGTCCTCTTGCGAATGCTCTCTCACCCATCTGGCCGAGGGTGTGTTGGACATCACGCGAACCCAGGTCGAAATGCTTTCATCCGCAGCATAGACTCCAAACCGAACTCGCCCGATCTTGCGACCGGCCAAGCCTATCTCTTCTGGCCGGTGATTTCGAATACCAATCGCGGCTTCCCTGTGCCCGATGTTCAGTAGGTCTTCTGACGAGATGAAACGCAGCCGAACTGACATTGATCCCGTAAGTCTTCCGACAGCGCTGATCAAAATCCTTGTCACCCAGGTCCCGGCCGAAATTTTAACCAACGGTGGTGAGGTGGCAAGGCCGCTTTCCGTGACAGGTAAGACACGCGCTTCGATGCGTTCGACTTTTTTCAACAGCGCTTGTCCGTCCTCAGTCAGATCATACCCACGCGGTTTACGGTGAAACAACTCAGTTCCCAGATTGCGTTCCAACTCGATCATGCGCCGACCCAGTGTGGGTGCGCTCTTGCCGGTCTGTTCAGCTGCTGGCCCAAGCCCGCCCGCTCTGGCAACCGCAAGAAAAAGCCGCAGGTTGTCCCAGTCAAAGTAGCTTTCATACATGAAATGAAACTTACATTTTATATTGTTGATGAAAAGACTGTGATGGCGTTTCTTCTGAAGTATCAGTCAGGAGACTCACACATGAACTTTCTCGAAACCGAAATCTCACCCCTTGGCATGGGGTGCTGGCCGATTGGTGGCAAAATGTATTGTGGCGAGCAGTCGTTGGGTTACACCCGATCGGACGACGGTGTCTCCATTCGTACAATCCACGCCGCATTGGATGGTGGAATCACACTTTTTGACACCGCTGCCGCCTATGGCGCGGGGCATTCGGAACGTTTGTTAGGCAAAGCGCTCAAGCATCGACCCGACACCCTGATTGTCACAAAGATTGGGGTTGGGATCGATGAAGCGAGCAGGCAGATTTCATTTGACCCCTTCACCCCAGCTCAGGTTGGCCCTGCCCTAGATGGGTGTCTGTCGCGGCTGGAACGGGATCGGATTGATCTCTTGCTGTTGCATGTGAACGATATGCCAATAGACCAGGCCGAGGCCGTGTTTGACGAACTGGACCGTTTAAAAGAGGCCGGGAAGTTGCGCGCCTATGGTTGGAGCACTGACTATTCCCAAAACGCCAGGGCGGCCTCGTCCAGGGATGACTTCAAGGCGGTCGAATACGTGATGAACGTCTTTTTTGATGCGCCTCGCATGCAACAGGTTGTCCAAGAGGAAGGGCTGTTGTCCCTTATCCGCTCACCACTTGCGATGGGGCTGCTTTCAGGGAAGTACCATCAGAATACCGTTATCGCATCGGATGATGTGCGCGCATCCGGCGAAAGCTGGATGGAGTACTATACGGATGGCAGGGCAAATCCAGATTTCATGCGACAACTCGATGCGGTTCGCGATTTACTGACCACAAATGGCCGAACGCTTGTGCAGGGGGCTCTCGGGTGGATTTGGGGCCAATCTGAAACATACATACCGATTCCAGGCGCTCGGACAGAAGAACAAATTGAGGGTATTTCAGCGGCATTGACCTTCGGTGCCTTGCCGGTTGCAGCAATAAACGAAATAGAAAGCTTGATTGCGCGTAACCCCCACGCCCCAGACCGCCCTAGGTAGCTTTCAGAACTGTATCGATACTGTGCGCTTGCCGCCAATGTCGGCAACGCGGGCTGCCAACGCAGCATTTCAATTTTCTGTTCAAGGTCTGCTATGGGCCTAGCCCGTCTGAACGCTGCTGGTGACTTTCAACGCCGACATTCGCAAAGCGGACAGCAATCCGATCAAGTGTTTCTTGTTCTTTGCGCTGTACTTGGCCGCTGTTGAAGAGCGCTGGATAAAATCCGCGTACTGATCAACAGTCAGGTCACAGCTTTCAATCGCACTCGAATACGGCTCCAGGACACGCGCGATGATCTCGGTGTTTCGCTTTGCGCCGGCCTCCAGCTCATTCTGACTTGTCGAAGTTACGCCAGCGATGATGTCCTCGGCATTGGGCGAAGACTGCAAGAAATCATAGTGCTCAATGACGGCATATTTGAAGACGATATCAAGTTGTGCTCCAAGTCCGTCAGCTTTTTTAAGACCGGCCTCGATATCCAGAACGACTCTGTCTGCCAGCGATCGGATCGTGGCCTGCAGCACCTCATCCTTGTTTGCGAATGCTTTGTATAGTGTTTGCCGCGAGATGCCCGCTTCATGGGCGATGTCGTTCATGCCCGTTCGCTTCACGCCGTAGCGAAGAAAAAGCTGCTTCGCGGCTTCGAGGATGTAGTCGTAGCGATCTTTCATGATTTACATATTGACAAATGAGCGCTTAATGTCAACATTGACAATCACATACGATATGTCAATTTGTCAGGATGCGAGATGTCTAAACAATCTGGAAAAGTCGCGATCGTCACCGGTGCAAACAATGGAATCGGGTTTGAAACGACAGTCGGTATGGCCGAAGCAGGTTTTCACGTCGTCATGGCGTGCCGCAGCCTTGAAAAGGCCGCAGCCGCCAAAGCAAACGTTCTCGCGCGGATTCCTTCCGCATCAATCGACATCCTCGTGCTGGACTTAAGTGATTTGACTTCGGTTCGCGCGTTCGCTGAGGCTTTCCGCGCCCGGTACTCCAAGCTGGATGTGCTGATAAACAACGCGGGTATTCTGCTTTACTCAGCTCAAACAAATGCTGATGGTGTCGAGTTGCAATTCGCAACCAACCACCTGGGACATTTTCTGCTGACCGCACTGCTGATCGACATGTTCCTGGACGACCCCGCATCACGGATCGTCTCGCTTTCCAGTATCGCCCACAAGAACGCGAACATTCACTTTGACGATCTTACATGCGACCGGGACGGTGGTGTCGCTTACGGTCAATCAAAGCTCGCCTGCCTTCTGTTCGGCGACGAACTGGACCGTCAACTCAAGGCTTCGGGCAAGTTGCTGAAGTCGCTAACTGTGCATCCGGGCGGGTCGGACTCCGGTCTGTTCAACGATTTGGACGAAGAAACGCGCGCTAACATGAAGGCACAAGTCGAACAACTTCTGCACTCCAATGAAGACGCTGCGAGGCCATCTCTGTTCGCCGCTTTGTCTGATCAGGTCAAAGGCGGCGAGTACTACGGCCCTACAGGCCCCGAAGAAATGAGTGGCAAGACCGGAATCGCGATCCGCAATCCAATTTGCGAAGACCACGGTTTGACCGAACGTTTGTGGCGTCTCTCGGAAGAGATGACCGACCAGACATTCGTGATCTGAGGGACGGGGATGAACAGGTACATGCAGCGACTCTCGCGGGGTTTCGAGTATCTGATCGTGCTCGCCTCAGCTACATGTTGGGCTGGGGGCTTCTCGGGTTTCTTGAATACTTCACCGGGCTGGCGCCGCTTATGCCTTTGCAAAACGCGACCTTTCCGCCGGGCATGCAAACTCTCCATTGGATATTGATCACCGCTTCGGGTGCCACCTATCTGGCCGGATACGTCCAGCGCTGGAGCGTCACTCCGATTGCCATGCTGGTCATGTTCACCGCGCTTGCCACGATGTGTGCTGTGCAAACCTTAGACATGTTGGAAAATCCGGATCGCTACCGGAACTTCGCCCAGGAATGGGTCAATTACATCATCATCTCGATCTACCTTTTTCGATCCAAGCGCATGCGGGATCGTTTTGGGCAGATCACAAATCAGGGCGGGGATCGCGTATCACCACAGAACGCCTGAGACCTCAAAGGAAGGATTGTCATGGAAACCGGATCATCGGAAAAAGTGAGCCTCTCACATCACAAAATCCACACCGACATTGTGATCGATGCGCCGCCGGACGTGGTCTGGTCGGTGTTGACCGACACGGCAAACTACAAGGACTGGGCTGTGTTCCTTGTGGGTATCAAGGGAGAGATTACGGATGAATCGACGATCACCGTCGACTTTCAGCTTGATTCATCAAAAGAGAAGTTGACCACGCTGGATCACGCAATCTCGGTCGTGGACGGGGCAGAGTTCTATTGGGCAGAGAAAGGACCGGGCGGTATTCGCGATAACCATCACTTTTGTGTCGAGCCGCTGGAGAGTGGCAAAACTCGCTTCATACAATCCGATGAAATCATAGGAGGCATCACGTTCCTGATGGGAGGGCGTTTGGCAAAAATGTATGTGGAAGGTTACCAAGCTTTCAATCGCGGCTTGAAAGCAGAGGCAGAGCGCCGTGCTCAATCCGCCTGACAAGACAATACGACCACTTGGGCGCGTCCTGCTGACGGGTGCGACGGGAATGGTGGGTTCCTCGGTACTTGCGGCATTGCTGAACGAAAAAACTGCGCGCGAAATAGTGTCACTTGGGCGCAGGCCGTGCCATATAGATCACCAAAAGCTGAACGATGTGAGCTTTGCAGCATTCGGCGATACCCAAGCCATCGAAACCTATCTTGATGGCATCGACACCGTCTTCCATTGCCTTGCCACTTATTCCGCGCGCGTCAGTCGAACAGAATACGAGGAAATCACAGTAGAATGGATGTGCGCTTTGCTGGCGGCTTGCGAGAGGTCTGCGCCCCGCGCGACGTTCTGCTTGTTTTCCGCACAAGGTGCTCGGCCAGATGGCGGCGGTATGTCCTTTGCATTGAAGATTAAGGGCGAAGCGGAGAGCAAACTGTTTGCATCTGACCTCGAACGGAGGTTCGCCTTTCGTCCAGGCTATATTGCGCCGTCAGGCCCGAGAAACACATGGAAGTTGGCTGACTACCTTTTCAAACCGCTCCAAAGGCTGATGCCGTCCATCGGTGTAACTTCCGATGAATTGGCTCATGCCATGCTTCAAACTGCGATGCACGATCCTCGTCGTACTGCTGTTCTTGAAAACGGTGAGATGCGTACGTTGCTCGGATGAGGCTGCGGTTGCGCCTCGAGTTGTTTAGTTTTCAACAGAGGTCTTTCAATTCCCGATTCTGGGAAGCCTCAATGCAGCATTCAATTCCCGCACGGACGGCAGCTCTGGGCCGCCTTCAACCCAACCGTTTCTTGAACCTTAGAGTGGCCGCCAACAATCCGAATGCCGCAAATCCAATCATCCAGAGAATTCCCCAGCGCAACTCGTATAGCGACGCGTCACGCAGGACCACGCCGCGGATCATGTCCATAAAATGAGTGGCGGGCAGAACCTGAGCAATCATCTGGACTGGTTGCGGCATGCCGTCGAAGGGGAACATAAAGCCCGACATCAGGATTGATGGCAGCAGAACAAAGATAGTCATCTGCATTGATTGCAATTGGTTCTGCGCAAGCGTGGAAATCACCAGCCCAAGCGACAGGCTGGCGATGATGAACAACAAGGTCACCACAAGCAAAGTGCCCAATCCGCCGTTTATCGGGACATCGAAAAGGACATGCCCGAGGCCGAGGATGATTGCGACCTGTATCAGGCCCAGAAAGATATAGGGGATGATCTTCCCGATCATCAGTTCGATCGATTTGATCGGGGTGTTGATCAGCATCTCCATATTGCCCCGTTCGCGTTCGCGGACGATGGCGGCTGAAGTGAACAGGATCATCGTCATGGTCAGGATCACGCCGACAAGACCTGGCACGATATTGACTGCTGATCGCTGTTCAGGGTTGAAGTAAAGCGTCACCTCGAAGGTAGGCACCTGCCGGTTTGGTGGTTGTTTCAGCAGTTCTGTCAAAGGCATCGTGCGCAGGGATTTGATTGCGCTGGCCACCATCGTGTCCGAGCCATCGACGATCCAATGGGCAACCGGTCGGCTGCTGGTCTTGTCCGTTGCGTTGGGCAGGCCCAGCCCGACAGACGGGCTTCGGGCAAGGCGTTGGCTGACGTCTGATGGGATGATAAGCGCGGCGCGCACGCGGGATTCAGTGATCGCGCGCTCGGCTTCTTGCGGGGTTGTTAGATGTTCGGTGATGGTTACGACCTGCGTGGCCTGAACGATCTGCGCCAATGTTCGGGACAACTCGGTTCCGGACCTGTCCACCAGTGCGACAGGCACATGGCGCAGGTTGGTGTTGATCGCATAGCCAAACAGCAGCAGTTGGATCAGGGGGATCATGATCACCATGGCAAAGGTCATCCGATCCCGCCGCAGTTGTAACAGTTCTTTCTTCAGTACAGCAGCGATGCGGCGTGGCGAGATCACTGTTTTGGCCCCCGTGTGGCGCTGACGAACACGTCTTCCAGATTTGGTCGCTGCGGGGTCAGGGACAGGTCGGGAAACGCAGCAAGTTGGCCGCGCAACATGTCCACCGGCTGAGGTTCGGATTTATCCACCAGCACACGCAGCCGCGATCCGACCTGCGCGGTCGACAGGATCATGGGCTGGACGTCCAACGCGTGTTTGACCTTGCGCAGGTCCGGGCCTTCAACTTCGACAACATCGGCCTGCAGATCATCCATCAACTCACGCGGAGAGCCGTCCGCCTTCTTCACCCCGTGTTGCAAGATCGCCAACCGGTGGCAGCGTTCGGCCTCGTCCATGAAATGGGTCGAGACGATCATCGTCGCGCCCTGATCGACCAGATCGAACAGCTGTTCCCAGAAAGTGCGTCGGGTTTCGGGGTCAACGGCCGAGGTCGGTTCATCCAGAAACAACAGTTTTGGTCGGTGCATGACGGTCGCTGCAAGGGCGAGTTTTTGTCTTTGCCCGCCGCTCATGCTGCCGCTGAGCTGATCAATGTTGGTTGTCAGGTCATAGGTGTGCAGCAGTTCTTCAATCCGGTCCTTGGCCGACTTCACTGGAATGCCATAAATTTCTGCCGCGAACCGAAGGTTCTCCAGCACTGTCAGGTCGCGGTAATACGAGAAGATCTGGGTCATGTACCCGATCTCATTTTTTAACGGCTCAGCCGCTTCGGGCATTGATCGGCCCAAAACCGAAATTGCCCCGCTGCTGGGGGTCAGTAGGCCGGTCAGCATGCGCATGGTGGTTGTCTTGCCGCAGCCGTTGGGGCCGAGAAACCCGTATATCTGGCCCGTTCGGATTTCGAGGTCCAGATTGTTGACTGCGGTGTTTTCCCCAAACCGACGGGTCAGACCCTGCGTCGAGACGACGATATCACTCATGGCATGGGGACCTGCACTGGCACTCCGGCGGGCAGGTCGGGTGTTGCAGTGGGCAAGTCAATCTCGGCCAAATAGACAAGGCGCGTGCGGTCGTCCTTGTTCAATCCGTAATAGGGGGTGAAGGACGCGTCGTCGCTGATCCAGCGGATCACGCCGTCCAGCGGATCGGCCAGCCCGTCAATGCGTACTTCCAGCGTGTCGCCGGGTTTCAGATTGACGCGATGCGGCTCGGGCACATAGACGCGCGCGTAAGGCGTCTGGCCCGTGACCATCACGGCAACCGGGCTGCCGGATGTTACCCGCTCGCCCAAATTCCACGGCAGGGAATCCAGCACGCCGTCGCGGGTGGCCGTAACCGTCAAGTCGTCCAGAACTGTTTGCTCGGTGGAAACCAACGCTTCGGCGGCCCGTACGTTGGCTTCGGCAACAGCCAGGTCTTCGGTTCTGGTCCCGTTCTGCAACTCTTTAAGCGATTCCTGAGCGCTGGCCAGTTCAGCTCGCGCGGAATCGCGCAGGGCCAGATCATTTGCTACCTGCGCTTCGGTCACGACCGAGTTTTCGACCAGTCTGGCGTTTCGGTCATAGATGGCTTCGGCATCGGCAAGGCGTGCAACAGCGCCCGCGACTTTGGCCTCGGCTATCGCAATCTCCTCCTCTCGCGGCCCCACCTGCAGCTTCAGAAGCGTGGCCTGCGCCTTTTCCAGTTCAGCCTGCGCCAGTGCCAGTTTTGAGCTTTGCAATGTTGGATCAAGCTGAACCAGCGTGTCGCCTGCCTTGACCACGGCACCTTCGGCAATAGGCAAATCGACGACGATTTCACTGGCTGTCGCGGTCAAGGCCACCCGGTCGCGCGCCAATACGCCCAAAGCGACGCTGGTATCAGACCCGGAGCACCGGTCCAGAAAGGCGGGCAGTACAGCCGCCAGAATCAAAGGGATGGGGGTCGTCAGATTCAACAGGGTTTCCCTCCGGTGTTTGGCCTTTGAACGTATTGGGTGATAGTTAAAGCATAAAATCTGGAAATCTGATTTATGTATACGGCTCAGCCGCTACACGTGGCAGCACGGGGTCATGCGGGCAATCGCGCCAACCACTCCTCCAGCTTTTCTCCGATCAGATGGGGGTTATCTTCCTGTAGGAAATGAATGCCTTTGCCGATATCCACCGCTTCGAGGTTCTGGATGGTCTGATGGCACCAGGCGACCTCTTTTGTCCCGATGGTGCCTCCGGGCGTGGCGTGGAACATCAGCATCGGGGTTTGCGTTTCTCCCAACCAACGGCTGTAGGCGCTGACGATCTCATGAACGTCAGAAGGCGTGCCATCGATCGGAATCTCGCAAGGCCACACACGAACCGGCTTGCGACTTCGTGCTGTGGGAAAGGGCGCACGGTACTGCGACATTTCTTGCGGTGCCAGATCACGTACTATGGCGCTTGGCAGGATTTTCTCGACGAACATATTCAGGCCCGAGATCATCATCCATCCCAGACCCGGCGTCCGCATCAAGCGAAACCCGGTGCGGAAATCGGGCGGAAATCCCGCCCAACTCATCGGGCGGACCACGCCCTCCATGAACACGATGCCGCGGATGTTCTCGGGATGTCGGTGCGCATAGTGAAACCCCAATGCCGAGCCCCAGTCATGAATGACGAGCGTTAGGTCCTTTAACCCCAGCGCCTCGATGAATCCGTCAACGTAGGGAACATGGTCGACAAAGCGGTAGGGAATATCCGGCTTATCCGATTTGCCCATACCGATCAGATCCATCGCGATAGCGCGGCCCTGCCCGGCGGCATAGGGAATGATGTTGCGCCACAGATAAGACGAGGTGGGATTGCCGTGCAGAAACAGAACCGGCGAGCCGTCTCCTTCCTCGACATAGTGAATGCGCTGCCCATTCACCTCGACATATTTCGAGTCAAACGGGAAGTCTGGTGAGATCTCTTGTTCGGTATTCATTGAGCCACTCTTTCTGCATTGCAAGTCTCTTCGATCAGGCCCAGCGCCTCACCATACCACGCAGGTCGGGACGACCAGCCAACGATCGCTTTGACGGGTTGGGACGGCGGGCAGGACAAGCTGCCAACGGGGACAATCAGAATCTTGCCGTTTTGAGTCTCGAATGGCAGCGTCGTCCCGCAGTTCCGGCAGAACACCCGGCGTACTTGGGAATTGGGCACGTCGAAGGTGGTCAGCATGTTTTTGCCTTCCAGCCATTCGATCTGATCGGGCGTGGTGAACGCATTCGCAACATGGGCCGAGCCCGAGGCCTTTTGGCAGAAGCTGCAATAGCAGAGTTTGAAGGCGGCCATGTTGTCCCGCACGCGATAGCGCACCGCGCCACAGATACATTGGCCGTCGATCGTGTTTGGGTGACTCATCTGAACACCTCAGCCGCGATAGGCGAAATAGGAGCGGACAGAGGCCGTAAACGTCAGGCCCATGCTGATGATCGCGATGATAAAGCCGATGACCGCCGTTGCCGGGATCGAGACCAGAAAATCAACGGCAATCGCTGCGCGGATACCGACCAGGCTGCGCCTGAGGATGGATGCGATGATGCAGGCCAAAGTCACCATATATCCCAGCATCGTATAGAGCATCAGGTTGGCGGCTTGGAGGCCTGCCAGTTCTCCGACCTGTAGACCGTAGAATTTGAACGCGGCGAAGAAGCCAAGGGCCAGTAGGATTTTCAGCGCGTTCAGAATGAAGATGGCGCGCAGTGTTACGGGCTTTGAGGCCCCGGTTGTCGGGTCGATGGCGGTCATGTCAGGTCTCCGTTTGACGTGGGGCCACGCGGCATTTGCAGCCGCGCGCCCGCAATGCTATCCAAGTGGATAGGAATTTATTACTATCCATGCGGATAGAAAAAGCAAGGAGAAATCTGTGGCGCGCAAACGCAAGACGGATCACGACAGTGCTGTGGCAGGCGCTTTGGACCTGTTTTGGCGGCGGGGATACCATGGTGCCAGCACGCGGGAACTGGAGCAGGAGACCGGGCTAACTCGGTTCACACTGCAAACCACCTATGGCGGAAAAGAGAAGTTCTTCCTAAAGACACTTGATACTTATCTGGACAATGCCGAGGCTCGGCACTTCCCCGACCCCGACACCTATTCGCTGAATGACCTCAGCGATTGGTTCCAGGGTATCGCCTCGGCAGAACGTATGCCGAAGATCGAGGATGCGGGGTGCCTTGCCTTCAATTCGATCAGTTCGTTTCACCGCACTGACCCCGAGGTGAATGCCCGAATCGAGAGATACCTCACCGCCTTGGAAAGACGGTTTGCTGCGATCCTCAGCCGCGCCAAAATTGAAGGGACCGTGCACATCGATGTTGACCCGGATGAGGCGGCAAAGCTGCTGATCGGCCTGTTGCTGGGACTTCATACGATCATGAAAGCCCGGACATCCGACCAGTTCCCAAGGAGCTATGCAGACGCGGCGGTTGGGTTGATCAATGGGTGGAGAAATTTGTAAGCGATGAAATATGCAGGCGTGATCGGCTGCCATAATCTGACATCAAAAGACTAACACTCGAACGAACGTGATATCTAAAGCACGCAATGGGAAACAATTAACGTGACCACCTGCAGCGCGAGCATTACGCGTCTGTAGCGAATGTCTGGAAGTGCGCTGCCATTGCAGCATGTCCAGTGGCCGCTTTGGACCGCTAGTTAGCTCCCCGACCATATGCTACTGCGGAAGCCTGGCGCTATGAAAACCGGAGTGCGTGCGTCTATTGGTCGAGACTTTTCACCGTCTGAGACGGCAACTCCGCATAGGATGCGTCATAGAAATAGGTCAGCCAAATCGACCACCCATCGAAGAGTATATCGGAAATCCCACGCGAATGAGACCCGACGCTCAGCGGATCTACGGACCCATCAGTTTCAACGCGCAAGAGCCTCGCATTCGGGTACTTCTCGTGACCCCGGTAACCCCCGACAACAATTGTGCCGTTCACGACTTCAACGGATTCCAAGTTACCAAAGCCGGTTGAAACAGCTACAGCAGTATCTCCGTTGCCTGAATGCGGAACCCAATACAAAGCGCTGTCCCAGGCGTCGTCGCTGCCCCAGGACACAGCGTAAATACCTGTCTCTGCGATTGCAAAGCGGGCGAGACCACTGATGCGCAAATCGCCGAGGTGGGGTTGAATTTGTCCGGTTTGGGCTGCGACCGATAGGAATGCGCCGCGCCCAAAATCACTCACAAGAAGGGTGTCGTCGTCGAGGGCTTCGATATCGTAGAGAAAAACACCATCGTCATCGAGAGCCTGACGCCAGTTTACCGTGCCATCCGAAGCGGTAGAAATGACCTCAATGCCATCCACAATGACAATCTGGTTGCCGGAACGCACCATCCCTGTTGGGTTGCGCAGACCTTGCCCATCCGAGAGTTTGATTTCTTCGGTCGCGCCATCAGGAGTGAGCTTGTAGAGCCCGCCGTTAGTGGCGTCTGAGCTGAACTCTTCATCTGGCCCACCCGGTCCAATCGATACGGTATAGACATCATTTCCCATCGGCAAAACGGCTTCGGTAAAGGGCGGCAGCTCCTGTTCGGCGACAACAGGTAAGGCCGTGGTGCAAGTGAACAATAGCGAAAGAACTCTCATCTCAAATATTTCTCCGGTGTATCTGTGCCTTGATGTTGCCGCCCGTTTTTCCGGCAATGATTGTTCCGGGGCGGCGTCAATGAACCGAGCGGTTTGCATCAAAGGGTTCGATTGGAGGCAAGAAAGTGCGGAGCCAGAGCATTGACGGCGGCATCAATGATCAACGGGTCTTCGTAAAACTGAAGCTGGTTGGCGCCGTCGATCCAATACAGCGTCTTCTTTTCTGACGCAATTTCTTCAAAAATGCGGCGGGGAATGACCTGACCGCTTGCAGCTCTGTCGCCATGGATCATCAATACAGGCAGGTTCAGTTGAGGGGCTGTTTCGTCGATCCGCCAGCCCCAAATGCCAGCTTCGCTCATCGCGGTGATGCGGTTTTCCCAACCCCCTTTGAAAGTCAGCCAAGGGGCCCTGTTATCCCATGGTAGGTACCAGTCTGCGATGGCAGTTGCGGTCAGAAGGGCATCCTCAGAGCCGACGATCGGGATGTAGCTTACTTCCCCCGTTTTTCCGAATTCGGTGGCTGCTTTGGCCGCGCGATCTATGCGTGCTTCAACCTCGGCATCACTGCCAAGGTACATTCTGGCGGTTTCCTCAGTTAGATAGTGGCCCGCGACAACCCCGAGAGAGGCCACGCGACCGTCTGTCACCGCTGTTTCAATCGCCCAGTTGACACCCTGACAGATCCCGAGAAGATGAAGCCGGTTTGCGTCGATGCCTTCTTGGTTTGCGAGAAAACCGAGGGCGGCTTGGCAGTCTTCAACCTTGGCTTCACCAGACTCGTAGCGTCGGGGTGAGCCCGAGCTTTCTCCGTGATAGCGTGGATCGAATATCAGAACTGCCAGCCCGCGCGATGCCAGGCGGGTTGCATATTGCACCGGTGACTGTTCCTTGACGAATGCAACAGGGCCGATGATCACAACTGCCGGGTGAAGTCCTTCCGAAGCAGGTCTCAACAACTTTCCAACAAGGGTTTCCCCAGAGCTGTCAAAGGACACTGTTTCAACATCATAAGAGCCAAATGCCGATTGATCTGGGTCACCGGATGCCTCCGCTGTGCTAGCGCGGGAGGTGAAAGCTCCGCTCATGGATGTTGCAATCGCGATTGAGTTGAACATGCGTCGTGTAATCACAGCTGCTGCCCTTTCGTATACAGTTTGATGGTCTCGACAACCAAACGATCTTGGATCGAGCGCCCCGATCTGGGGGGCGCCCGGTTAAGCTTCACTTGTCAGTTAACTCGCGACGGGCATAATTGGGATGACGCAAATAGCATGATGAGCATGCAAAAAATGAATGACATTTTAACTTCTCTGGATGTTAGGACTCTACGGTTCCTGCAGCTCCTGCTTCGCACAAGCAGCGTGACACGCACGGCAATACATCTGGGGATCAGCCAGCCCGCCGCCAGTCGAATCCTCGCCCGGGTACGCGACCTTATTGGAGATCCGGTGCTGATCCGAACGCAGTCCGGATACCAATTAACGGATCATGCTCTGGGCATGAATGAACCGGTCGATACTGCCCTGTCAGCGATAGCTGACGTCTTCCAGCCTTCCGCCTTTGATCCAGCACAGTCCAACTATCGCTACCGCATCGCTTCGACAGATTACGGCGTCGCGGCTGTCCTGGGACCCATGATGGAGGTCTTTGCCGTTACCGCACCAGCAATAAGGTTCGATGTCTCGCCACTGGTGCCGCAAAGCTTTACCGATTTGGAAAAAGGAGCAATTGATCTGCTGCTATACGCGGATTTGGATGCCAGGAACGATTTGCTTGTTCAGAAGCTATTTGATGAAACCTACAAAATCCTGTTCCGACAAGGCCATCCGCTTGAAGAACATGCGTCATCAAAACGGGCACTTACTCCGCAAGACGTTTCGGCTTACCGGTTAATCGAGTTCAGTTTTCCGGGCACTTCGGGTCTGAAACCCGATACGATCATGAGGGAAAAGGGAGATGGTTCGAATGCTGTGTTCCAGCAGCCTTACTTCACCACATTACCTTTTTTGGTAGGACAGACGGATGCAGTTGCAGCTGTCCCCAAGCGGCTGGCAAAGCAAGTCCAGAAATTGACCTCTCTTTGTTCAGCTCCGTTTCGGCCGAGTTGTGGCTTCCCTTATTTTCTTGTCCGCCACGAGCGCAGCCGCTTCAATCCAGCGATCAATTGGCTAAGGGAACAAGCATTGGAGATCGCCAAGTCCGACTGATCAGATGTTCGAGCTGGGATGATAGTTTGCACGTGAGATCTTCGAAGTACACAAAGGCCATCCAAATCAGCACCCGCCCTTGGGTCCTGACGAAACCACAATCCATAGATGGCAGGTCTGTTGGGTTAAGCTGCAACATCGTCCGTTAAAGTTACATCTCCGCTCAGAGCCGTTCCCCAGACCATCGTCTACTTTCCAGCTTCGCGATTGCAGCGAACGACAGCTTTGACGGTCAGCACCGCGAGAAGGTGACCAGGGTCGAACGGAAGGAATGGGCCGTTTGCAGCGCACGTATTTGATGCTAATTGGCGTGATCCATGAAGTTCACCCTCCAACGTAAACGGTAATAATAGATGTAAAACAATGGGTTGATCTACTTCTTCCTTTCTACTAAAAAATTAGTTTGACAGCAGCGCCGAATATCATCGATGCTGTTTGCCATCCGGTCTGCACCGGATCACATAATCTTTGGGAGGAGACAGATGCGGAGACATCTACTTTCCGCCGTGGCGGCAGCGGCCGTCATTGCGGGGCATGGTCCTGCTTGGGCCGACGAAGCCGCAGCACAACGTTGGATCGACGACGAATTCCAGCCATCGACCTTGTCGAAGGACGAACAGTTGTCCGAAATGAAGTGGTTCATCGATGCTGCACAACCGTACTCGGGAATGGAAATCAATGTCCTGTCCGAGGGTATCCCGACGCATTCCTATGAATCCGAGGTTCTGACCAAGGCGTTCGAGGAAATAACCGGGATCAAGGTCAATCATCAGATTCTCGGCGAAGGCGAAGTGGTTCAGGCCGTACAGACTCAGCTACAAACCGGACGGAATCTGTATGATGGCTATGTCAACGACAGCGACCTGATCGGGACACATTCGCGCCTGCAGTTGGCCTATCCGCTGACCGATATGATGGAAGGTGATTGGGCGACGACAACCTCGCCAACGCTGGATCTGGATGACTTCATGGGCATTCAGTTCACCACCGGCCCTGATGGCAAGCTGTATCAATTGCCTGACCAGCAGTTTGCGAACCTATATTGGTTCCGCAAGGACTGGTTCGATGACGAAGCCAACAAGGCCGCGTTCAAAGAGAAATACGGCTATGATCTAGGCGTTCCGGTCAATTGGTCGGCCTACGAAGACATCGCCGAGTTCTTCACCAATGACGTGAAAGAAGTTGATGGCACCACGATCTATGGCCACATGGATTATGGTAAGCGCGCGCCTGACCTCGGCTGGCGCATGACTGACGCCTGGCTGTCGATGGCCGGCGCCGGTGATGTGGGTGAACCGAACGGCGTTCCCGTCGACGAATGGGGCATCCGCATGGAAGCGGGCACCTGTAACCCTGTTGGCGCGTCCGTTTCGCGTGGTGGTGCAGCGAACGGCCCGGCTGCGGTCTATGCGATCCGCAAGTGGGATGAATGGCTGCGGGCTTATGCGCCTCCGGGTGCGGCGTCTTACGACTTCTACCAGTCGCTGCCGGCGCTCAGCCAAGGCAACGTGGCCCAGCAGATCTTCTGGTACACCGCCTTCACCGCGGACATGGTGAAGCCGAAGTCCGAAGGCAACAACACCGTGGATGACGAAGGCACGCCGCTGTGGCGGATGGCGCCCAGTCCGCACGGCCCCTATTGGGAAGAAGGCCAGAAGGTTGGTTATCAGGACGTGGGGTCGTGGACCTTCCTGAAGTCGACGCCTGCGGATCGTGCTCAGGCGGCTTGGCTCTATGCCCAATTCGTGACGTCCAAGACTGTCGACGTGAAGAAATCCCATGTGGGCCTAACCTTCATCCGCGACAGCTCGGTCAACCACGAGTCGTTCACCGAGCGCGCACCCAAGCTGGGTGGTCTGGTCGAGTTCTATCGCTCACCCGACCGTGTGGCATGGTCACCGACCGGCATCAACGTGCCGGACTATCCGAAGCTGGCCCAGATCTGGTGGCAGCAGATCGGTGACGTGAACTCGGGCGCCTTCACCCCGCAAGAGGCGATGGACCGTCTGGCAGAAGAGATGGACATCACTATGGCCCGAATGCAGGCCGCTGACGAAAGCGCCGGTGTCTACGGTGGCTGTGGTCCGCGTCTGAACGAGCCACAGGATGCCGCCTTCTGGTTGGAAAAGCCGGGCTCGCCCAAGGCCAAGCTTGAGAACGAAAAGCCGCAGGGCCAGACCGTCAACTATGACGAATTGGTTCAGCGCTGGCAGTCTCAGTAAGCAAACGAAACCGGGGGTGCCGTGTGCGGCATCCCCACCCCAAGGCCAGTGCGACGCACTGAAGGACCGGAACCCACGGACATGATCGAACTTAGAGACGCCACCAAACGGGTTGGCAATGTCATCCATATCAAGCCTACGAACCTGACGCTCAAGACTGGCCATTTCAATGTGCTGTTGGGCGCTACGGGGTCGGGCAAAACCTCGCTGATCAAGATGATGGCCGGGCTGGACCCGATCGCCTCAGGCAAAGTTCTGATGGACGGGCAGGACGTCACCAAGCTGAACACGCAAAAGCGGCAGATCAGTTTGGTACACCAGTTCTTCGTGAACTACCCGCATATGACCGTTTTCGACAACATCGCCTCGCCCTTACGCGTGGCGGGGATGGCAAAATCCGAAATCGAAGGCCGTGTCGAAGAGGCCGCCGACTTGCTGCAGTTACGCCCAATGCTGCAGCGCCGTCCGCATGAGTTGTCAGGCGGCCAACAGCAGCGTACAGCACTGGCCCGCGCGATTGCAAAGGAAAGCCGCGCGGTGTTTCTTGACGAACCACTGGCCAACCTCGATTACAAGCTGCGTGAAGAACTGCGTGAACAATTGCCCGACCTGTTCGCTGGGCGCGGGGCAGTGGTCGTCTATGCCACGTCGGAACCGGAAGAGGCGTTGATGCTTGGCGGCTACACCGCCTTGATGGAGGACGGGCGCGTCACCCAATTTGGCCCCACCTCAGATATCTATCGCAACCCCGAGAACATCTCTGCAGCTCGTGTGTTCTCTGACCCGCCCATCAATGTGGCGCGCATCACTGTGTCTGAAGCGCAGGCGCAATTGGTCGGCGGTGGTGGCTGGAAAGTCACCGATATAGCCGATGGTGACTACTTGGTCGCCGTGCGTCCGCACCGGGTGACCCCGTTCCGCTCTTCCGACGCCGACGTGGAGCTGACCGGGCGTGTCATCGTGACCGAGCTTTCGGGCTCGGATTCCAGCGCGCACTTCCAGCATGGGGATGAGGCGTGGGTATCCCTGGCCTCGGGTGTCCATCCCTATCAGGTGGGTGAAGACCACAGCTTCTACATGAACCCGGCCCATTGCCGGTATTTCGGCCAAGACGGCAAAAGGATAGCCTGACATGGCACAAATCAAGCTTGCAAACCTGCGACACAGCTATTTCCCCAATCCCAAGGGGCCACAGGATTACGCCCTGAAGGAAATCGACGTCACCTGGCGCGACGGCGGGGCCTATGCGCTGCTGGGACCATCAGGATGCGGCAAGTCAACGCTGCTGAACATCATCTCGGGGTTGCTGACGCCTTCCGAGGGACAGATTCTGTTCGATGGTCAGAACGTTACTGCCTTGCCCCCAGATCAACGCAACATTGCGCAGGTGTTCCAATTCCCGGTGATCTACGACACGATGACTGTGGGCGAAAATCTGGCCTTCCCGTTGAAAAACCGGGGAGTCGACCCTGCAACGATCAAACGTCGCGTCGATGAGATTGCAGAGATGCTGGACGTTACGGATATGCTGAATACCCGGGCCTCAGGTCTGAGCCCGGACAACAAACAGAAAATCTCGATGGGTCGCGGGTTGGTGCGCGACGACGTGAACGCGGTGATGTTCGATGAGCCGCTGACTGTTATCGACCCACATCTGAAATGGAAACTGCGGTCCAAGCTGAAAGAGCTGCACCAGCGCGTCAAAGCCACGATGATCTACGTCACGCACGACCAGACCGAGGCGCTGACCTTCGCGGACGAAGTAGTCGTGATGCAGGAAGGCGAAGTCGTGCAGATCGGCACCCCTGTGGAACTGTTCGAACGCCCTCAGCACACATTTGTCGGCCATTTCATCGGCTCTCCTGGCATGAATGTGCTGCCGTGCGAAGCAAAGGGCGATCGGGCCCTGTTCGAAGGCCATGAAGTGATGCTGGAAGGCCAGACCCACGGTGACGGAGGCCGCACCGATCTGGGTATCCGGCCTGAATATATAAGCTTTGGCGAAACCGGCATCCCTGCCCATGTCACCAAGGTCGCAGATATCGGACGACACTATGTGGTCAGTGCCATGGTCGGTGATACGCCGGTGAAAGCCGTAGCAGAACACAATGCGCCCAACCCTGGCTCACATGTGTACCTGCAATTCAAACCCGAACAATCTCGCGTCTACCGCGACGGCTGGATCGCAACCGAGGAGCGGACGCAATGAGAACGGAAAACCAAAAAGCATGGTTCTTTGTCCTGCCGGTGCTGGCGCTGGTCGCGTTTAATGCGCTGGTGCCGATGATGACGGTGGTCAACTATTCGGTGCAGGAGACCTTCGGTAACAACCAGTTCTTCTGGGAAGGACTGGGCTGGTTCGAACAGATCCTGCGTTCCGACCGGTTTCAGGCAGCTCTGGGACGGCAGTTCCTGTTCACCTTTCTGATCCTGCTGATCGAGGTGCCGCTTGGTATTATCGTGGCGCTTTCCATGCCGCGCAAAGGGTTCTGGGTGCCGGTCTGTCTGGTCCTGATGGCCCTGCCGATGCTGATCCCGTGGAATGTGGTCGGCTCGATGTGGAATATCTTTACTCTGCCCAAGATCGGCCTGCTGGGCTACTTCCTGAATGACGTCCTGGGCATCAACTATGACATGACGCAGCAACCTTTGTCGGCCTGGATCACGGTCATTGTGATGGATGTCTGGCACTGGACCTCATTGGTCGTGCTGCTGTGCTATGCCGGCCTCGTGTCGATCCCGGATGCCTATTATCAGGCTGCTAAGATCGACGGCGCGAGCCCCTGGTCAGTATTCCGCTATATCCAGCTGCCCAAGATGAAAACCGTCCTGACCATCGCCGTTCTGCTGCGCTTTATGGACAGTTTCAACATCTATACCGAGCCTTTCGTTCTGACCGGCGGTGGCCCCGGCAACTCAACCACTTTACTGTCGATCGACCTTGTGAAGATCGCACTGGGACAGTTCGACCTTGGCCCTGCGGCCGCGATGAGCCTGATCTACTTCGCCATCACGCTGCTGGTCAGCTGGGTCTTCTACACTCTGATGACAAAGGATGACGCGCAATGAAGAAGCAGTCCCTTATCCCGATCCTCTATATCGCGTTCCTGATGCTGCCGATCTATTGGCTGGTGGCGATGTCCTTCAAGACCACGAACGAGATCCTGTCGGGCTTTTCCCTGTTCCCCCAGACCTTCACGCTGGAGAACTACATTACCATCTTCACCGATCCGACGTGGTATTGGGGCTATATCAACTCGATAATCTACGTGACGATCAACACGGTGCTGTCGGTCTGTGTAGCGCTGCCAGCGGCCTATGCGTTCTCGCGCTATCGGTTTCTGGGCGACAAGCAGTTATTCTTCTGGCTGCTGACCAACCGGATGGCGCCAGCGGCGGTGTTCGCGCTGCCCTTCTTCCAGCTCTATTCGTCAATCCACCTGTTCGACACCTATCTGGCCGTGGCGCTGGCACACACGCTGTTCAATGTGCCGCTGGCGGTCTGGATTCTCGAAGGCTTCATGCGCGGCATCCCGAAAGAATTGGATGAGACAGCCTATGTCGACGGCTATTCTTTCCCGCGCTTTTTCGTGACGATCTTCCTGCCCAACATCAAAGCGGGTGTCGGCGTCGCGGCCTTCTTCTGCTTCATGTTTTCATGGGTCGAGATGCTGCTGGCCAAGACCCTCACCGCGGTCGAGGCCAAGCCGATCGCCGCCGTGATGACCCGCACCGCCTCCAGCGCGGGGTATGAGTTGGGTCTGCTGGCAGCCGCCGGAACACTGACCATTATCCCTGGTGCCATTGTCATCTGGTTTGTCCGCAACTACATCGCGCGCGGTTTCGCGATGGGCCGTGTGTGAGGTTCGATATGCGTAGACTTCTTCTCACCCTCCCCTTCCTGCCTTCGATGGCATTCGCCCAGCAAGCCGGATGGGGCAATGTTGGCCAGCAAGAGGAAAAGGGATTCTCTTGGACCGCCCCTCTTTGGCCCGATTTCTGGATGGCCTGGACCCCGGCGACGTTGGCGGTGTTCGTGGGTATCTTCGCGGCCATCGCACTAATTGGACTATTGGAAGGGTTCAAGTTCCGCGACGGCCTTGAACGTCGCGGTGTACTTGGTCTGACAACCACGTTGGGCGATCGGCTGTTCATAACACTGCTCGGCTCGACCTATATCTTCCTTGCCTGGCTTGGGCTGGTAGGCCAACCTGTATGGACGCCTCTTTTCCTGTCCATCGGTTGGGGCGTCTTCGTCTTCTGGAAAGTTTAAGCTTTGAGAAACAGCGAAAGGATGCTTGTCTGTCAGGCATACTAAAAAATGGCGACACCGAGATCGATGCGAAAAAAAAAGACAACAAATCTACTGACCGAAGTGGAGCTTGAGTTTATGAATGAGCTCTGGGCGCTGGGTCAGGGTTCGGTCCGTGATGTCCTCGATCGCCTGCCTACTGATCGTAATTTGGCCTATACATCCGGCGCGACCATTCTGCGTATCCTTGATGAAAAAGGGTTCGTCGAAAGCGAGAAGAACGGCAAGTCGCTGATCTACAGACCCCTGCTGGAAAAGGACAGGTACCAGTCGCGGTCGCTGCAGAATCTTTCTCGGACCCTGTTTGACGACACACCCGCAACGCTGGTTGCAAGGCTGGTCGACGATGAGGGGCTGACAGAAGATGATTTGGAGGAAATTCGAGCACTGGTAGAGAGGAGACTGCAAAATGACAGCGGTTAAACCGGTTCTCGACACGTTTCTTGATCTGAATGTCGTGCTTGGATTGTCGGCCTTTATCTGGTTGGCAGTGCGCGCGGCGCTGGATAGGACATCGATGCGATATGGATTTGTGGCTCAGCTTCGCTTGCTCAAGGCACTTTGTATCTGCGTTCTTGTCAGCCCCATTTTGGCTACAGGGGTCTCGAGCCTTGCAGGACTGGTCTGGCCGGGGCAACCTGTTGCACTGGGGGATATTGCCGTGGCCGCTTATCTGCGCGGCGACATTGCCATGCCAGCAGCACAGTTTGAAACCCTACTGAACACGCGCGAGCGGTGGCTGGACCACGTACTGGCAGGCGCAAGCATGGCCGCAAACTGCGCCTTGATCGCATTTGCTCTTATTGCAGCGGTGCTGACAGTTCGTGTGATGCGCGATGCATGGGCCATCCGCAGCGCGATCACGACCAGTTTTCTGTGGCGGCAATCCGCCAAGGTGGACATTCGCCTGTCAGATCGGATTACCGTACCGTTCGCTGTGCGTGGCCTCCGCCGCCGGCACGTCGTGCTGCCCAGTCATCTGTTGAACACACCAAATGAGTTGCGATTTGCCCTGGCGCACGAGTTTCAGCACATCCGAGCCAATGACGTGGAATGGGAGCTTGGGTTCGAGCTTTTGCGACCTTTGCTGTTCTGGAACCCGGCCTATCTGGTGCTCAAACACCAATTCGACCGGCTACGCGAATTGGCCTGTGACCAATCCGTCGTGTCTCGTAAGGGCATAGATTCAAAGGAGTATACGACCTGTTTGCTGGAATTCTGCGCGCGATCGATTACGTTGAACAATCCACGTGTTCTTAATGTGGCACTGGTTTACGGAACAAAGGCAAAGCACGTACTGCGGCAGCGCGTGTTAGCGTTGACCGAAGCGCCGATGGCAGACACCCGACTACCTGCGGTATTTCTTGGACTGATACTTTCATTTGCATTAGTTCTCGCCATCGGATCAGCATCAGTTCGCCAAACACAGGACTGGAGCCACGATCGACTGATGCTGTCTACAGTCATCAATCTGGAACGGCTGGAGGCTCGCAATCGAGGGAACTGACGGGTTAACAATGTGCCGTCTCGGATCAGGCATGCAGACGTGTCTGACGTCGGCGCCAATGGATTAGTTTAGGTTGATTTGATAAGGGAGATGCGGTCATCGGGCCGATTCACCATAATTGTGGTAGTGATTTGAAGCTCAAAGGAGAGGACCAAGACTTATTTCGTGGGTCTTGATGTTTCAGTCAAGAGCGCGGCAATTTGCGTGATCGCAGGTAACCCGGTCCTGGTGGCGGCAATCTTCCCGCTCCCGTCAGCGCGTGATGCGATGGCAGAAGAATTTGTTGAATTGGACAAGCAGGTTCGAGATCAGTCTCGCAAAGATAATGTCTGTCGCCGCCTCATGACAACTCCCGGTGTCGGCGCCATAGTTGCAATGACCTTCCGTGTTGCCATTGAGGGACCCAAACGTCTCCGTTCATCTAATTCGGTGGGAGCCTGCTTTTGCCTGACGCCATGGCGAAACCAATCCAGACAAACGGATCGAGTCACATCAAATACCAAGGCCGGCGATGCCAGTGTGGGATAGACGCTTTACGAAGCAGCGCATGTGATGCTTGTGAGAACCACCTGATGGACTCCGTTGAAGGCATGGCCGATGCGTGTTGCCGCCCGATGTGGTGCAAAGCGCGCCAAAATTGCCCTCGCGAGGAAACTGGCAGTCATCATGCATCGGATGTGGATAGACGGCACGGAATTCAGAACCGTCTGAAAGACAACGAGTACCAACTCTTCCGCGAGGAAGGCGCCCCTGAAAGGACGCAGCGCGGGAAATGCCGACAGAAACCCTGATAAAAATATATGCCGCAAGGGAAATAAGCTTTCCCCGTCAGAGCCAACCGCATCATTTGAGTGCACTACGCAGATCACGGACAGAAGCAAGCACTTTCGGGCGCAATATCCTTGCAATACCGGGCCCGATTACAGAAGGGTTTCGGACTCACCATAACCGCCAAGGAGTAGCGAGGAGAAAGAAACCCGGAACCAAGCATAGCCACGGTGAGAAGGTGTAAAGGACACTCGCCGTGTGACCCGATAGCAATTTTCAGCAGAAGAGCAAATCAAGATCGTGCTGGACGGCCTGAAGCGCGAGGACAGCATTGCGGAGCTGCACCGCTGTGAAGGCACCGCCCAGAGCCTAGCCAGGTTTTTCAAGCGCAGCGAAAGTCCGCTGTGTTGCCACAATTATTTTTTGAAGTTTGACAGACGGGTTCAATAGCAAACAGCAGCAAGCCGTCTTTCCCATCACTGTCCTTTCGTGGGCCAGCGGGATTTGGACAAGCCAAACTCCCCTAGCCGTCAGGGTGAGGGCCCGGCCCTCCCCCTCGGGCAACCCTTTTAGACAGGGCCGTGTCCTCGGCTGCGCCTGCGGGCCGCACCACCCCTGTCGAATAGCATTGCCTCGCCCCCCCCCCGCGTTCGCCACGTGGCAGAGCAGCAGGAACAGGCGGCTTCGCCGTCTGATCTGCAAATCAGCTCTGATTTTCCGAAAGGAAAGTCAGAACAAACCAAACTATCTGCAGGAGTATGAAATGGCAGCGGCGTGTTAGCTGATGACGCAAAGGTCAAATTCAACTGATGTCCAAAATTGGGGTCGCCTTCTGATGTCAAACGTTCACTGCTTTTCTGGTCCAACTATGACGGTTGGGTCAGGTTCATGTGACGTTCAACAGGAAACCAGTGGCGGACCGAGGAGGATTCGAACCCCCGACCCCTTGATTCGTAGTCAAGTACTCTATCCAGCTGAGCTATCGGTCCGCGTTGGTGAGGCGGTATTTAGACCTGAGGCCGAGGGCGCGCAAGTCGATTCTTCAAAAAAGCTTCAAAAAGTCATATCACCGCGTGGAAGCCTTATTTCAAAGGTGGTTCCATCAGGCCCTGTGTCTTTCAGAAACAGGTCTCCGCCGTGACCCCGCACCAATTCTTGCGAAATCGCAAGCCCAAGTCCCGAACCGCCTTTGCGAACACCACCCTGAAATGGTGTAAACAGATTCTCTCGGGCCTTAGGAGGCAGGCCTGGACCCGTATCGCTGATTTCGATGCACCAGTCGGCTTCAAGCTCAGATGCAGACACCGTTACGCGCCCCGCCTTACCCGAGACCAGAAGTGCTTGCCGGGCATTGCGCACAAGATTCATGACAACCCTGAAAATCTGTTCCGGGTCGGCACGGATAACAAGATCTTCGGGTACGTCGTTCACAATCTCAACGCAGGCATCGGCAATGGCGAGTTGCTCGCTGGCGACAACATCTGCGGTAACGTCCCGCAAGCGAACCATGGTCAGGGTTGGGGCTGGTTCTTCGGCGCGTCCGAACGCCAAGGTGCTTTCGCACAAAGAAACCGCCCGCGTGATCGAATTGACAAGTTTGGGTGCCATTCGCGCCACCAGGGGGTCATTGCTTGCTTCAATTCGATCGGTAAACAGCTGAGCAGAGGTCAGAATGTTGCGCAGATCGTGGCTGACCTTGGCCACCGCCCCGCCCAACTGGGCCAGACGTTCACGTTGTTTCAGGGCCTGGGTCAGATCGGTTTGAAGCATCTGCAGGGCCTCTTCGGCCTCGCGCAGTTCGGTCACCTTTGAATTGGGGGAGATGATGCCGCGCGCATCCTCAGGTGCGCTGGCATAGCGCTGCATGTAGCCAACAACGCTTTTGATCGGACGCACCAGTACCACGCGCACAGCCAGAAACAGGAACGAGGCCGTTATGATTGAGATCACAAAGGACAGCCCAAGGATGCGGAGCCCATAATCCGTCATGGCCATGCGCAAGGGCTCACTGTCCATTGTCACCTCGATCAACAGTCCTGCGTCTTTGACCGGCGCGCCAATCACACGAATGACCTCGTTTTCGGGGGTAAACAGCCTCGAGACAGCATCACGGATTAGCACCCAAGCGCTGGCATTACGCAAATCAAAGGTCTTGGTGATCTGGGTCGGGATCGGCGAAGACAGCATGAGCTGACGCACCTCGTCGCGGCGCAATACGACGTTATAGACCCCCGCATTTGACAGCAATTCCGCTTCAAGCTCATCAGCCAGCATATCGTCGGCCAACAAAGCAAGCGAGGCGATCTGGGCGCGTTCCAGCCGGTTCAGCAGAAAATCTTCACGGAAACGCGCGATCGATGGCACAAAGATCAGTACTTCGGCCAACATGACGAAGACCGTCGTCAGGATCAGAAATCGGCCCGACAGCGAGTTCACTTTGCGCTCCTCCTTGGGTCAGGGAATCCAGCGCTGGACGAACCTGACCACTCGTTTAACCATTTGATTCTCAAACAGCCTTGGAGAGAAATAGGCTCCTGCCACACGTTTGTTAAGCTCTCCGACCGTTGGGTAAGGCGAAACCATCGTTGCGATCTGACCCATCTTGAGATTATTGACCAGCGCCAGCGACCACAAGTTGATCAATTCTCCGGCCTGATATCCGACGATTGTCGCGCCCACAGGTCGGCCCTTTACGACCATCACCTTGATGAACCCCTTGGTCTTGCGCTCGGAAACTGCGCGGTCATTGTGGTGATAGTCGAACCGGGCAACCTCCACCGCGTCGCCATGCTGTTCACGGGCTTGTGTCTCGGTCAGGCCGACCTGTGCCAGTTCGGGATCTGTATAGGTGGCCCATGGGATATGAGCGGTCTTCGCTTTCGACGGAAGCCCAAATAAGGCAGAGCGGATGATGATCCCCGCATGATATCCGGCGACATGGGTAAATTGCAGCCCACCTGCAACATCACCAATGGCATAGACCTTGCGATTGCTCGTGCGTAAAGAGTCGTCCACCTTGATGCCTGCCCGCGTGCTGTCGATCCCGGCAGCGCCGAGGTTCAGACGGTCGATATTGGCCTTGCGTCCGACGGCCAGCAACAGATGAGAGCCCGCGTAGACCTCATCATTCTCAGTGACCACCTCAATGGTGCCTGCATTTTCTCGGATCTGGGACACCATGGCGTTTTCATGGATTTCGACACCTTCAGTCCGAAGGCTGTCCAGCACGACGGCTGCAGCTTCAGGGTCGTCTTTGCCCAGCGCACTAAGGCCCTCGATCACGGTCACTTTGCAGCCCAGCCGGATATGCGCCTGCGCCATTTCCATGCCGATGGGACCTCCGCCGATGATCAGCAGGTGCTCGGGCTTATCGCGCAGGTCGAATATGGTCTCGTTGGTGTAATACGGCACTTGATCCAGCCCGGGCAGCGGCGGCACCAAGGGCGATGAACCTGTGGCCACCACGACGCGACGGGCGGTGATCAGGTGATCTCCGGCCTGTACCTGCGTGGGTGAGATGAAGCGACCGTACTCCCGGATTACCTTGACGCCAAAGCCTTCAAAACGCTCCTGACTATCCATGGGTTCGATCTGGGCGATAACACTCTGCACATGATCCTTGGCAGCTGCGTAATCCACTTGTGGCATCGCATCCGCGACGCCAAAAGCCGACGCGTGGGCCTGAGCATATGCAGCCTTGCCGCTGGCGATCAGAGCTTTGGATGGGACACAGCCGAAGTTTAGGCAATCCCCACCCATCTTGTGGCCTTCCAGCAGGATGACATCCGCACCCATCTGGCTGGCCCCGGCGGCTACAGACAACCCGCCTGACCCGGCCCCGATCACCAGGATATCGGTTTTCAACTCTTGCATGGATCAGGAGCCCTTTCGACCACGGAGGGATTTGATGACAATCGGCAGCGCTGCCAGCGCGCACAAGCCAATAATTGGCCCGATCACGAAGGGTTCCCATAACAGCGAGACATCCGGGGTTTCGCCGCGATCAAAGACACCACCCAGCCCAACACCGATCCAGGTATAGACAATCCCACCAGGGATGATGCCCAGCGCCGTCGTGATCAGGAAGTTTCGGAACTTTACCCCAACCAATGCGGGCACCAGATTGGCAACGAAGAAGGGCACCACAGGTACAAGACGCAGCAGGAACAAAACCGAGATTTCATTCTCACGCAGCCCGTCCTTCAGTTTCTTGACCGTCCCTTCCGAGGCTTCAAGCTTGGCGGTCAGAGATTCACCCAAACCCCAGCGTGCGGCCAGAAAGATCGTCGAAGCGCCTATGGTTGCGGCAAAAACATTAAAAACCGTTCCTGCAAGCAACCCGAACAGGAACCCACCGGTCATCGAAGCAACCGCAGCACCGGGTAACGAGAAGGCAACAATAATGATGTAAATCCCCACGAAAGCCGCAGCCATCGCCCAGTAGTTTGAATCGCGCCAGGCCAGCAAAGCCTCGCGATTGTCGCGCAGGGTTTCAAAGGTCAGATAGTCGCCCAGCGCAAAGAACCCCACGGCGGCAACGGCGAGAATCACCGCCAAAGGGATATGACGTGCCAGCCCGTTGCGCGGGATCTTGGTGGTTTCGTTCATCTGGGTAGCAGGTTCTTGTTCATTCATCTTGCCCACAACATGCGCCGCCCGCGCGCGCTGCAACAGAGGCCTCACGGGGCCTTGATGTTTATGGCACTTAATGTGAGGGATACGCGCTCTGAACCCGGTTTTTGAAATCTTTTGCCCGGGCAGATTACAGATTTGTTGCAAAACGCACCAAAACCCCCACCTAGGGGTTTGACTTACCCCCCGCTACCCAGTAGAGGACGGGCTTCGAACACTAGGGCTAGGCGAATCCGCGCCGCACCCACCGCTATAGATTGGAGACGGAGCGATGAAACGCACCTATCAGCCTTCGAACCTGGTTCGCAAACGCCGCCACGGTTTCCGCGCGCGCATGGCTACCAAAGCCGGCCGCAAAATCCTGAACGCACGTCGCGCACGCGGCCGCAAGTCGCTGAGCGCATAAGCCGCTCGACCTTTCAGGTTATGAACATGACGCCGCCGGAGGCCCCTGAGGATGGTAACAACCAGCCGAGGGTGATGCCCCCGGCGGCGTCCGTTTGCGCATCTGAATCATTGACCGTACTGCAGAATCGTTCGGACTTTCTGAAAGCCGCGCGGGCCAAACGGCAAGGCACTGCATCGATGATGGTGCAGGCGCGTAAACGTGGCGCTGATGAGGCTGCGGGCATTCGCATCGGGTTCACCTGCTCAAAGAAGGTCGGCAATGCCGTCGCCCGCAACCGCGCCAAACGCCGCCTGCGTGAAGCCGCGCGAGCCGTATTACCTATTCATGGGCATGCGGGCTGGGACTACGTGTTGATCGGCCGCGCCGAGGTTACCGCTGCACGGCCCTTTGATGCGCTGAAAGACGATTTGCGCTATGCGCTGCGCAAAATACACGGGGGTAGCAAATGACCCTCTTTGCCCATCTCCTCGCCCTGCCCGTCCGGGCCTACCGGTTGATCTTCAGCCCCTGGGTTGGATTTAACTGCCGCTATCAGCCGACTTGTTCCGCCTATGCACTGGAAGCGCTTGATAAACACGGCGCCATCAAGGGCGCATGGCTGGCGGCGCGCCGGATCGGGCGCTGCCATCCGTGGGGTGGCGATGGCTATGACCCTGTGCCCGACGACGAACGACCCTGACCCTTGCCCGGTTCACCCAACTGCGATAGGCCCCGCCCATGTTTGATGAAGCCGACGATATCCATCCGCTTTTTGCCGGTGCGCCTTCAACTACCGAGTTCAAGAAGCTGCGCAAGCGCATCGTGCGCCAGACGCGCGAGGCCATTGAGCAGTACGGCATGGTGGACCGCACCGCCGAAGGTAAAACACCCCGCTGGTTGGTCTGCCTGTCGGGCGGCAAGGACAGCTATACCCTTCTGGCGGTGCTCTACGAACTGAAATGGCGCGGTCTGCTGCCCGTGGATCTTCTGGCCTGCAATCTGGATCAGGGGCAACCGGGGTTCCCGGCAACAGTCCTGCCAGAATTCCTAGACCGTATGGGGGTGCCACATCGGATTGAGTATCAGGACACCTATTCCATTGTGATGGACAAAGTTCCGCAGGGCCGCACCTATTGTGCGCTGTGTTCACGCCTGCGTCGGGGCAACCTCTATCGTATCGCGCGCGAGGAAGGTTGTTCCGCGGTCGTGCTTGGCCATCACCGCGATGACATTCTTGAGACCTTTTTCATGAACCTGTTCCATGGCGGTCGTCTTGCAACCATGCCCCCCAAACTGGTGAATGAAGAAGGTGATCTGTTCGTCTATCGCCCGCTGGCCCATGTGGCCGAGGCAGATTGCGAGAAATTCGCCAAGGCGATGAACTATCCCATCATACCCTGCGATCTGTGCGGCAGTCAGGACGGGCTGCAGCGCCAGCAGGTCAAGCAGATCCTCGATCAGTGGGAAAAGAACAGCCCCGGCCGGCGGCAAGTGATGTTTCGGGCATTGACCAATGCGCGGCCTTCGCATCTTCTGGACCCAAAACTGTTTGATTTCGCAAATCTTTCGATCGATCCGATTCAAAAAGACGAAAATTCAGACGATATTCCCCAGTTACGTTAACGCCTGACTCAGATTGATTTCCTACGGTTGGCTTGCGCGATCCTAGCCCAAGCTGAAGGCCGTAAAACCTATGCGGAAATTCCTCTTTGTCGACCGTTGTTCCGAAACGCTGCGGATATTTCTCACCGGACCGCAGGTTCTGGCATTTATTCCCGCGGCGTGTTTAGCCGCCTTCTGGTTGGGCGGTGAACGTGCACTTGTTACCACGGCTTTGGGTTTGCCCCTTGCTTTTGCCGTCATCGGAAATTGGGGAAGCCGTTCTTATACAGCCCGCAGTTCAGGTATGCGCCCCAGCGGCCTGATTCCATATGACGTATTCCAATCAGAGTTGGAGGCGTTGAGTGAATCGGTCAGCAAATCAGGTGAGAATGCCGCCTGTATCGCAATTGCTTTGGACGGCTATGCCGAGCTTCAGGATCTGCACGGTCAGGCTGCCGCCACTCATGTAAAGCAGCAATTCAGTGATCGTATCCTGTCGATCATCCGAAATCAGGACATCTTTTCGCAGATCGATCAGAACCGGTTTCTCATTGGCCTGCATCCCTCCCCACATCTTGATCTGGAAGCCTGCATTCAAATGTCTGGCCGCATCCAAAGCGCAGTCGAAGAGCCGCTTTTGTTGAATGGCACAGGAGTTTACCAATCCTGCTCAATCGGGTTCTGCCTGCATTCAGACCTGCGACAGGCCGAGGCTGATGAGTGGATTGGCGCCGCCACCGCTGCACTATCCGAGGCGCAAAGAAGCGGTCCCTCCACCATACGTGCCTATTCAACCGCGACCCGTCGGCGATCCCTGGTCCGAGCCAATTTGAGAAAAGAGTTCGAGGCGGCATTGGACAATGGAGAGATTCGGCCCTGGTTTCAGCCTCAGGTTTCAACGGATAATGGGAACATCACAGGGTTCGAGGCTTTGGCAAGGTGGGAGCATCCAATAAAAGGTGTTCTCAGCCCGCAGGTATTCCTGCCCTTCGCCGAGCAAGCCGAACTGATGGAGCGGCTAGGCCAAATCATGCGTCACCATGCTTTTGAAGCGATGCAAGCTTGGGATCGTGCAGCATGCGTTGTGCCCCGGATCGGTATCAATTTCTCATCCGATGAGTTGCGCAATCCCGGCTTGATCGACCGCCTGAAATGGGAGTTGGATCAGTTTGATTTGACACCGGATCGGCTGGCGGTTGAGATTCTGGAAACCGTGTTCTCGCGCAGGCCAGATGACTTGATCACGCGGAATGTAACCGGCATGGCTGCGCTTGGATGCTGTATCGACCTGGATGACTTTGGAACCGGACATGCCTCGATCGCCTCGATCAAGCGGTTTGACGTCTCGAGGATCAAGATTGATCGGACGTTTGTCACCAAATCCGATCAGGATCCCAGCCAGCAGCAACTGGTCAGCGCCATTCTGACCATGGCTGAACGCCTGAATCTCGAAACGCTCGCTGAAGGTGTGGAAACGCCCGGCGAACACGCGTTGATGGCGCAATTGGGCAGTAACCACGTTCAGGGGTTCGGAATTGCAAAGCCAATGCCATTTGAGCAGACCCTGGATTGGATCGCGGCGCATCGTGCCAAGATCAGGGGTGCATCCAAGATCGGTCGCAAAATGGGATGAAATCTGCAATTACGGTGCGCCAAATCCAGCGCCGGAGCGATTTGATGGGCGATTCCGCTTGACCTTTGGGGCTGCACTCTGTTGAACCCACCGGGTGTGTTTCACTGCTCAAGGTGGCTGTCCCCGATGGACGATCAGAACAAAAATCTCATCCTTGCAACCGCGCTCAGCTTTCTGGTGATCCTTGTCTGGTTCGTGCTGTTCCCACCGCCGGAATCAACCACGACGCAGGACGCTGCAGAAATTGCAGATCTGGAAGGCGACGAGGTGCAAACACCCAGCGCGACCAGCACCGTGGGTGAAGCCACAGCGACCGCCGAGGAAACACTGCCAAAGGAACAAGCCCCTCGCGTCAACATCGACACCCCCCGTCTGAAAGGCAGCCTGTCCCTGTCCGGCGGGCGGATCGATGAGCTGTTTCTGAAAGATTACAAAGTCTCGATCGAAGAAGGCGCGCCTATTGTTGAGCTGCTGTCTCCGGTTGGTTCGGAATCGGCTTATTATGCCCTTTACGGCTGGGCACCGGGTACAGGAGTTGCAGGTGCGGATGTCCCGGGCCCCAACACGCTCTGGACATTGGAAGAGGGTGAGACGCTTGGCGTAGACAGCCCCATCACGCTGGCCTGGGACAATGGCAATGGCCTGACTTTCCGCCGCACCATCGCGGTCGATCAGGACTACATGTTCACAGTTATCCAATCGGTTGAAAACGCGACCCAAACCGAGGTGGGCATGGCACCCTATGGCATTCTTGCGCGCCACGGTATTGGTGAAGATGGCGACCTTCCGGGCCTGAAAAACTTCTTCATCCTGCATGAGGGTGTGATCGGCATGGCGGACGGCACGCTTTCCGAAGTTGACTATGGTGATGTCCGCGATTTTGACATCGACCCGAACGAACGGGCGCAGGCCGAGGTCTATCAGGTCAAGGAAGATGGCTGGATCGGCTTCACGGATCACTACTGGATGACCACGCTGATCCCAGAGCCGGGCTCGACCTTCAAAGCAGCCGCAAAATATGACTCGCGCCGCAAAATCTATCAAACCGAAACGGTGCTGCCGACGCTGACCGTAGCGCCGGGTGAGACTGCCGAAGTGACCACACGCCTGTTCGCTGGTGCCAAGGAATGGGAAGCCATTCGGGAATACCAGGCAGAAGGCGTACAGAAATTCATCGACAGCATCGACTGGGGCTGGTTCTTCTTCCTGACCAAGCCGATCTTCTGGCTGCTGCACAACATCAATCTGCTGATCGGCAACATGGGCTGGTCCATCATCGGCCTGACCCTGATCATCAAGGCGATCCTGTTCCCGCTGGCGTTCAAATCCTACGTTTCGATGGCCAAGATGAAGGAACTGCAGCCCCAGATGGAGGCCTTGAAAGAGGCCGCAGGGGATGACCGCCAGAAGATGCAGCAAGGCATGATGGAGCTGTACAAGAAGGAAAAGGTTAACCCGGCCGCAGGCTGTTTGCCGATCCTGATGCAGATCCCCATCTTCTTCTCGCTGTACAAGGTGATTTTTGTCACCATCGAACTGCGTCAAGCCCCATGGTTTGGCCCGTTCCAGGACCTCAGCGCTCCGGATCCGACCTCAATCTTCAACTTCTTTGGCTGGCTGCCTTGGGCGGCACCGCAGCCTGAAAGCTTCATGGCGCTGATCTTTATCGGTATCCTACCACTGCTGCTGGGTATCTCGATGTGGCTGCAGCAGAAACTGAACCCGGCACCGACCGATGCAACACAGGCGATGATCTTTGCCTGGATGCCATGGGTGTTCATGTTCATGCTGGGCGGATTTGCCAGCGGTTTGGTGGTCTACTGGATCGCGAACAACACGATCACATTTACCCAGCAATACCTGATCATGCGGAGTCAGGGCTATACGCCCGATGTATTCGGCAACATCAAATCAGGCTTCAAACGAACGCCAAAGACGGACGACAAATGAGCGGTTCGGTCACCAGCATTTGGCGGCACCCGATCAAAAGTCACGGGCGTGAACGCCTTGATCGCATTACCATGATCCCCAGGCATACCATGCCCGGGGATCGTGTTTGGGCGGTTGCACATGAGGCGTCGAAAGCGGATGGATCGGAATGGGCACCCTGCGCCAATTTCAGCCGAGGCGCGAAGGCCCCTCAGTTGATGGCAATCTCGGCGCAGCTGCAAGGCGACTCGGTCACGCTGAGCCATCCCAATCGCCCCGATCTAAGCTTTGAGCCCGACGTGCAACAGGATACCTTTCTGGACTGGGTCAAACCGCTGATGCCTGCAGATCGCGCTGCGTCTGCCCGCATTGTCCGCGCCGCTAATCGCGGCATGACGGACAGCGATTTTCCTTCGATCAGTTTGTGCAACATGTCGTCGCATCGGGCGGTCGAACAGAAGCTAGGCAGGGATCTTTCTATCGCTCGCTGGCGCGGAAATATCTGGTTCGATGGCCTGCCGCTGTGGAATGAGTTCGACTGGATTGGCCGCGACATCCGGATCGGCGAGGCCGTTTTTCATGTGCGCGAACGCATCACGCGGTGTTTGGCGACAACCGCCAACCCTGAAACGGGTGAGCGGGATGCCGACACACTGGGTGCGCTGAGCAGCTGGGATCATCAGGATTTTGGCGTTTATGCCGAAGTTCTGGAAGGCGCCACCATTCACACCGGTGACGAGGTTCAGGTTCTATGACCACACTTCCCTTTCCACTAGCTGAAACTCCAGATGAATTCGCAACGGAAACCGGTCGAAAGCTGTTTGCCGGGCCATCCGAATTCGTCAAAGGCGTCGTTGCCATGGATGGCCTGCCTGCCCCCGATCGGCTGGAGGTATGTTTCGCCGGGCGTTCGAATGTCGGTAAATCCAGCTTGATCAACGCGCTAACGGGCACCAAGGGGTTAGCACGTGCCTCGAACACGCCGGGGCGTACACAAGAGATCAACTTTTTCACGCAAGGGCCTGAACTCTATTTGGTCGACCTGCCAGGGTACGGCTATGCGAACGCGCCGGTGAAGGTCGTGGAAAAATGGCAACGTCTGCTGAAACAGTATCTGAGTGGACGTCAGACCCTGCGCCGTGCCTTCGTCCTGATCGACTCGCGCCACGGGGTGAAACCTTTGGACGCCGAGATCATGAAGCTGCTGGATACCAGCGCAGTGACCTTTCAATGCGTTCTGACAAAGGCCGACAAGGTCAAAGCAAAAGACCGGGAAAAGGTGCTGGACCAGGTACGCGCCGCGCTTTCAAAACATCCTGCGGCATTCCCGGAGATCGTGTTGACCTCATCCGAGAAGGGCGACGGCATTCCGACCCTGCGTTCGATCATTGCGCATCTGGAGTGACGCTGTTCAGCAATATACAAGTCATGAGCTAAGGAAGCCGGGTCGCGCCCATCGGGTACGGCCCGTTCAGATTGGCTGTTTCCGCGATCCGGTCTTGGCACCATCCTCCAAACGCCCTAACACAGGGTCCCAGAGGGACACTCAGCCATGAAGACACGAGATATGAACCGGGATTGGATCGCCACCGCCGCCACATTGAACAGCGCCCTGCCCTATCTGCAGCGATACGACGGTGCGATTGTCGTCATCAAGCTAGGTGGCCACGCCATGGGCAGCGACGAAGCCATGGAAAGCTTTGCGCGCGATGTGGTGCTTATGCGTCAGGTTGGCGTAAACCCGGTCGTCGTGCACGGCGGTGGCCCAATGATCAATGCGATGCTCGACAAACTGGATATCCAGTCCGAGTTTGTGGGTGGTAAACGCGTGACGGACAAAGCCACAGTCGAAGTGGTCGAAATGGTCCTGTCGGGCCTTGTGAACAAGCGGATCGTGCAGGCGATCAATGCGCAGGGTGGCATGGCTGTGGGTCTGTCGGGCAAGGATGCCCATTTGATGATGTGCGAACAGACCGACGCCTCGCTCGGGTTTGTCGGCACACCGTCCGAGATGAACCCCAAAATCCTGCATGACCTGTTTGCGCATGATGTTATCCCTGTGATCGCGCCGCTGGGCGCAGGTCGGAATGGCGAAACCTTCAATGTGAATGGCGACACTGCAGCCGGGGCGATCGCCTCAGCTCTTAAGGCAGACCGCCTGCTGCTGCTGACCGATGTAGCGGGCGTCAAGAACGCAGCGGGCGATGTCGTGACCGAGCTCAAGGCTGGCCAAATTCGTGAGATGACGCGTGAAGGCACTATTGCGGGTGGGATGATTCCAAAAACCGAAACTGCGCTGGACGCGCTGCATAATGGCGTTCGGGCGGTCGTTATTCTGGACGGGCGCGCGCCAAATGCGGTGTTGCTCGAACTGTTTACGGAACACGGTGCCGGATCCTTGATCCGTCCTGATTAACGCCATAGTGATCTTCAACATCTTGCACCGGGCATTAACATGCTCGATTGTGAATGTATGGAGAACGAGCCCCTATTTCGCCTAAGCGTGTTTTTGATCCTGTTTGTTGTGTTTGCGGCGGCAGAGACAATTGCGCCAAAACGCTTACGAACCTGTCCGCGAAAAAATCGGTGGCTAACCAATCTATCAATCACTGTTTTGAACACACTGATGCTCAGGACTATGGCGATTGGGTTGCCCTTATTGGCAGTTGGCGCTGCCATTGATGCCGGGAAAAATGGATTGGGCGTTTTTAATTGGCTCGCCTGGCCAGGGTGGGTTGAGCTTATTCTATGTGTGCTGATTCTGGACTTTGCAATCTGGCTACAGCATCTGATTACCCACAAGGTGCCAATCCTTTGGCGGCTACATCGTGTGCATCACGCCGACCGAGACATGGACGTCACTACTGCAGTCCGCTTTCACCCTGTTGAAATCGCGTTGTCCATGATCCTGAAAATCGGGCTTATCTATCTGCTCGGCGCCAGCGCCCTGGCTGTGATCCTGTTCGAGATCCTTCTTAATGGCACAGCGTTGTTCAATCATTCAAACTTGAAGCTCCCCCTTGCCGTTGACGCTGTGGTACGTAGGATTCTTGTGACACCCGATATGCATCGCGTACATCATTCGGTATTTCGAACAGAGCATGACAGCAATTATGGCTTTGCACTGTCTATCTGGGACCGAATGCTGGGGACTTACATCGCACAACCTCGGGACGGGCACGAACAAATGAGCGTGGGATTGGAATGGCAGGACGATCGACCAACAAAACTGGGCTGGAGCCTGGCTCTGCCCTTCCGCCGTTGATGACCTACGCCAATGTCGAACGAGCAGCCACTCAGGTTGGGCTGATAGTTATGGGTGCACTTCATCCAAGGCCCAGTGAAGCAAAGCAACTTAATGACGGAACCCTGATCCTTCTGGGGGCTGCGGGGGCATTCTGGCCTGCTCTGAAGGCCTCGGCTGAGTGGCAGGATGGCCAACCCGACCCGGTTGATCGCTGGTCCAGACGGGTGATCGGCCAGCTTGCGCAGGACATGAGGGGCACCGCCTACTATCCGTTCGGCGGCCCACCATACGCACCCTTCATTGACTGGGCACTTAAGTCCGGTCGCACCTTCAGCAGTCCAGTCGGGGCCCTGGTGCACGATACGGTAGGGATGATGATATCATTCCGTGGTGCGTTGCATTTTGCGGATGAGTTCTCAATTCCATCCGTGTCTCAATCGTCACCCTGCACAGAATGCCCCGCGCCTTGTGCAACAACCTGTCCGGTTGGGGCATTGAACACCCACAGCTTCTATGACGTGGCAGCCTGTCATGATCATCTCGATACCAAGGCGGGACACAGCTGCATGAACAAAGGCTGCCTCGCCCGGCTCGCCTGCCCTCTCAGCGCCGGCGCAGAGCGCCAGCCAGAGCAATCTGCGCATCACATGAAAGCATTTCACCGATCATGACCCGCACACTGATCCTAATGCGCCATGCCAAGTCCAGTTGGGGCGATCCCTTTGCCGAAGATCACGACCGCCCGTTGAACAATCGAGGACGCAAATCGGCCCCCGCGATTGGGGCGTGGCTGCAAAGCAATGGCTGGCTACCGGATGACGTTATCTGCTCAAGCGCCAAGCGTACGCGGGAAACGTGGGACAGATTGGGGCTGAGCACCCCGAAAATCCGCTTTACCCCCGCCTTGTATCTGACAGGCCCCGATGAGATGTTCGCCGAATTGGCCACAGCCACCGGCAATACCGTACTAATGCTGGGGCATAATCCCGGCATCGCTGCATTTGCAAATCGGCTGGTACGCAACCAGCCCGACCATTCGAGATTCTACGACTATCCGACTTGTGCAACGACTGTAATCCGGTTCGATATCCCCGACTGGAATGCGCTCGAATGGCATCAGGGTGAGGTTCTGGGCTTCACGATCCCACGCGAGCTGCTGGAATAGAAAAAGGCGAGGTCGACACCCCGCCTTCTTGGTTTTCTTATCCGAATTTAGTGTCCCAGAATCTGGCTGAGGAACAACTTGGTCCGTTCGCTCTGCGGGTTGTTGAAGAACTCTTCCGGTTCGTTCTGCTCCACAATCTGACCGGCATCCATAAAGATCACGCGGTTAGCGACCTGGCGGGCAAAGCCCATCTCGTGGGTCACACACAGCATGGTCATGCCTTCCTCGGCCAGCTCGATCATGGTGTCGAGCACCTCTTTGATCATCTCAGGGTCCAGCGCCGATGTAGGTTCATCGAACAACATGATCCGCGGCATCATGCACAGCGAGCGGGCAATCGCCACACGCTGCTGCTGACCACCCGATAGCTGACCGGGATACTTGTCGGCCTGCTCAGGGATCTTCACCTTTTCCAGGAAATGCATCGCGCGCTCTTCGGCCTCTTTCTTGGGCGTCTTGCGCACCCAGATCGGGGCCAGCGTGCAGTTTTCCAGAATGGTCAGGTGCGGGAACAGGTTGAAGTGCTGGAACACCATGCCAACCTCGGACCGGATTTTGTCGATGTTTTTCAGGTCATTCGACAGCTCGGTCCCATCCACAATGATCGTGCCCTGCTGGTGTTCCTCCAGCGCGTTCAGGCAGCGGATCAGGGTAGACTTGCCCGACCCCGACGGCCCCGCGATCACGATCCGCTCGCCCTGATTGACGGTCAGATTGATATCGCGCAGCACGTGGAAGGCCCCGTACCACTTGTTCATGTTGGTGATTTCGATGGCGATTTCGTCGCTCACCTGCATTTTGGAGCGGTCGATTTCGCGTTCAATTGCAAGTTCAGACATGTGTTGAACTCCTTAACGGTGGCCAGTCTGAAGCTTGCGCTCCAGGTACATGGAATAACGGGACATGGAGAAGCAAACCACGAAGAACAGAACGCCGATAAAGGCAAACAGTTCCCAGTAGACGCCGTTCCAGGCGGTATCGGCGCGGATGCCGTTGGTCAGACCAATCACGTCGAACAGACCGATGATCGAGACCAAAGTCGTATCCTTGAAGATACCGATGAACGTGCTCACGATGCCCGGGATCGAGATTTTCAGCGCCTGTGGCATGATGATCAGCCGCTGCGCCTGCCAGTAGTTCAGGCCCAGACTGTCTGCGCCTTCGTACTGACCACGCGGCAGGGCGGCCAGACCACCCCGGATCACCTCGGCCATATAGGCGGCCGAGAACAGGGTCATCATGATCATCACCCGCAGGATGATGTCAAAATTAGTGCCCGGCGGCAGGAACAGGTTCAGCAACAGCGATGCCACAAACAGCAGGGTAATCAGCGGCACGCCCCGAATGAACTCGATAAAGCCCACGCACAGGTATTTGACGATCATCAGATCGGACTGACGACCCAGCGCCAGCACGATACCGATAGGCAGCGAAACACCAATGGCCACGACACCCAACAGGATCGCTAGCATAAAGCCACCAAAGTCGCGGCTTTCCACCGGCGCGATACCGATCGGAATGATTGCATTGATTGCGTCAGCCACGGAACCGGCAGCAAACAGCCACCATAGTATGGGCAGCGCAATCGCAAGGATAATCGCGGCAAGAGACCCGGCAACCGGAAGCGCAAACTTGTACGCGAAATACCCGATGGCAAATCCGGCGGCGACCATGAGCGGCCCCCAGATCGATCCACCCCACATCAGCCAAGGCAGCAGGAACGGATATGCCGCCGTGACGATCAACAGCTTACGCGGCACCTTGGTGAACAACACCGGCGCAATAGCAACCAACAACAGGATGAAGGTCAGGTTCGGTCGGAAATAGGCCGGCCATGCCCCTGTTTCAGGCGGGTTCGACCATGTGGCATCCGGATGCGCCGGATACGGCGGATAGAACCCATAAAGCAGCTGTAGCCAACGATCCTTGATCACACCCCAGCAGGCATGACCATGCGTATCGCCCCACGTAGCCATCATGATCTCACGACATTCCGACAGGGAATTGGCGTTCCAAACAGATTCGAACGTCCAGGACAGGATGTTGGAGAGCACATAGTAGATGAAGACCAGCGATACGATCGTCAGGATGGCGTTCAGCCAGCTTGAAAACAGGTTATGCTTGATCCAGCCCAGTACACCGACCTCGGAGGCGGGTGGTGCCTGTTCCGGCAACATTTCCGTGCGGACAAATGAAACATCACTCATATTACCGCTCCACCAGTTTGACACGGTTGTTGTACCAGTTCATCACCGCCGAAATGCTCAGCGAGATGGACAGATAGACCAGCATCAGCAGCAGAACGCATTCCAGCTCGCGACCGGTTTGGTTCATGGTGATGCCACCCAGCGTACCCGTGATGTCCATATATCCGACCGCGATCGCCAGCGACGAGTTCTTGGTCAGGTTCAGATAGTTCGAGATCATTGGCGGGATGATCACCCGCAACGCCTGCGGCAAGATCACCAGACGCATGGTCCGGCCCGGGCGCAGGCCCAGTGCGGATGCGGCCTCGGTCTGACCCTTGGAAATGGCCAGAATACCGGCGCGCACGATCTCGGCGATGAATGCCGCAGTGTACAGCGACAGGGCCAGCCACAAGGCAATCAGCGAGTTACGAAGGTGGGTACCGCCGCTGAAGTTGAAGCCTTTCAGCTCAGGGTAGCCCAGGTGAAAACCCAGAACGCCCAGCAGGATGGCTGATGGCACGAACAAAAGGCCCAGTTGGATGTGCCAGATGGTCGGGCGATCGCCGGTCTTTTCTTGCGTTGAATTGGCCCAGGCCGAAACCTTGCGCATCGCAAAGATGCTGCCGCCAAACACGATCAAGAAGGCGATCAGGTCAAGCGAAACATCAAAGCGCAGGCTTGATGTACCGAAAAGGTGGATATCGCCCAATCCGCGCGAGAACAGAAACTCGGGGATATAGACACCGCGATTTGTGACCGCGACCGTGCCAAAAAGATCCATCGTGGCTTCTGGGTTTTCACCTCGGAAGGCGCGCGGTGCTGGCAGGCTTTCAATCAGGATCGCCATGGCGAACACGATCCAAAGCAGCACTGGAACGTTACGGAACATCTCGACATAGACCGTCATGATCCGCGCGATCAGCCAGTTATTCGACAGGCGCAAAACACCGACCATGACACCGATGATCGTTGCTGTGATACAGCCCAGAACTGCAACAACCAGAGTGTTTAGCAGGCCTATAAACGCCGCGCGCAGATGGGTATCGCGCGAGTCGTATTCCAGCAGGCGTTGGTTGATATCATAGCTGGCCGGTTCGGCAAAAAAGTCGAACCCGACTGTTCTGCCCAGCGTTTCAAGGTTCTGAATGGTATTGTTGATAATCCAGGCTGCCAGAAGCATGAAACCGATCATCGCTATGACCTGAATGGTCGCAGATCGGTACCGCGTATCATAAAGGAGCATGGACAGCCGGAAGTGCTCCTTCGGCGGGTCAGTGAGTGTCGTCATGACCTATGTATATCCCCGTGCATCCCGGATGTTGGCAGAGTTTGCCTCTGCTCAGATCGTTCCGGGCGTGTTTCTTATGGAAGGAAAAAGGGCGCGGGTTCCCCCGCGCCCTTTTCCGTGGATCTTAGCGGAAAGGCGGTGCGTACAGCAGGCCACCATCGGTCCACTGTGCGTTCAGGCCGCGTGCCAGACCGATCGGGGTTTCCTCGCCGATGTTCTTGGCAAACACTTCGCCATAGTTACCGCCGACTTTGATCGCGCGCTGTGCCCAGTTCGCGTCCAGACCCAGCATCTCACCCAGCGTACCTTCGGTACCCAACAGGCGGTTTACCTCTGGGTTGTCGGTGGCACCGCTGGACATCTCGTCGATGTTCGCCGAGGTTACACCCAGCTCTTCCGCTGCGATCAGTGCGTTCAGGGTCCAGCGGACCACATCGCCCCACTCGTGATCGCCGTGACGGACCAGCGGGCCCAGCGGCTCTTTCGAGATGATTTCGGGCAGGATCACGTGGTCGCCTGCGTTTTCAAAGGTGGCGCGCGTAGCAGCCAGACCCGATGCGTCGGTGGTGTAAACGTCACAGGCACCAGCCAGATACTGCTGCTGCGCTTCGGCGTTGGTTTCGATCGGAACCGGCTCGTAGCTCATGTTGTTGATGCGGAAGAAATCCGCCAAGTTAAGCTCGGTGGTGGTGCCGGTCTGGATACAAACGGTTGCACCGTCCAGTTCCTTGGCCGAGCTGACGCCCAGTGCCTTGGGAACCATGAAACCCTGACCATCGTAGTAGTTGATGCCGACGAATTCGAACTTCAGGTCGACGTCGCGGCTGAAGGTCCACGTGGTGTTACGGGCCAGCATGTCAATCTCGCCCGAAGCCAGCGCGGTGAAACGTGTTTTACCGGTTGTCGGGATGAACTCAACAGCGCTTGGGTCGTCCAGAACGGCAGCGGCTACCGCGCGGCATACGGCCACGTCAAAACCCTGCCATTCACCATTGGCATCGGGGCTGGCAAAGCCGGGTACGCCGGTTGCAACGCCGCAGTTCAGCTTGCCGCGGGCTTTCACGTCGTCAACGGTACCCGCTGCAGCCGCGCCAGCAGCCAGGCCGGCAATGGTTGCCACGCCCAAAATTACGGATTTTTTCATTTTTACCTCTTCCTGATTTTCCATCCCTGAATGGAACGGTTCGATCCGGCGCATAGGCGCCAGAAAGGTTACCCAAAAGGTGTCTCCCCTTTAGTGGCCCGAGTTTGGGCGTATTCATCAACAAACGTCAAGGGCTGGATCAGGGAAAACGATAGGTCTTTTTGGGCAGAATCGGACACAAATTCACGATTTGACGAGAATCCGTCTCAGAACGAGAGGTCAAAGAACTGCTTTGCGTGCAGAAAGGCGGCCCGTTTCACTTCGGCGGCGGCATGTGCCTCATCGTCGTGGCCCCATTGTTCAATCTGCCAAAGCTCGTCCAGTCGAGAAATGCGCCATATCTCGTCCGGTTTGCGCCAATTCTGGGCTGCCGCGAAACCAAGAATCAATGATCCCGACAGGCTAACGAGGTCATGAAACGCCGCCAGTTGGAACACATTCAGTCCATGCACCCGGTCACGCAGGCCTTGCAGCACCTCGGCAGCTTGCGGTTGATGCACCACCCCTGCACGCGGGATCAACCGCGCGCCCAGCGCGTCCGCAGCCCAATCCAATGCAGGATCCCAGGCCGCGGACTGCCGCTGCTGCAACGTTTCGGGATGGGTCGCCCGATAACACAGCAGATCCGAGTCGCCGTAATCGGCCAGCATATCGGCAACCTCACCATGCTGGTGCCGCACCTTGTCGATCGCCGCATTGGCCGAACGGGTGAATGGCATCGTGGTCGGATCGATTTCCTTTTCCTGTGCATCCCATTCCCGTGCAACGGCCTCGGCCATGGCACGCGTGGGCAGGTCCAGCGCAGCCTTGGCGGGCGTTTTGACCCGTCGACCATCCAGTTCAACCGTATAGCCCCCGTCGGTCTCAACGACCGTACTTGTCGTCCAGAAGCGTTTGGGTTTCCAGTCGCTCATCTCTTTAGCCCCAGATCTTTGCCAGTGCGCCTGGCAATTCTTCGAATGTTTCGATCACATGTGTCGCAGCCGTCAGTACCCGACGATCGTGATAACCCCAGCTGACACCGATCCCGGCAACCTGCGCGGCTGCGGCCATATCCATGTCAAAGCTGGTGTCGCCCACCATGACGGCTTGCGCAGCCGGCACGCCCGTTTCAGCCAAAGCTGTTTCTATCATCGACGGGTGCGGCTTGGACGGGTGGTGATCTGCAACCTGACGAGTAATGAAATGCTGCTGCAACCCATGCCCTTCAAGCAGCGCATCAAGCCCGCGCTGAGATTTGCCTGTGGCCACTCCCAAAAGAACCTCGGGTTGAGCGTGAAGAGCCTCAATCACTTGGCGCGCACCGGGATAAAGCGGCGAGCTTGCGGCGCCCTGCTCCAACCTTTGCGCGTGATAGGCCTGCTTATATCCGTCAACCAATGCGCTTTGTATCCGCTCGGACTGATCTGCTGCCAGACGCGCCATTGCATGGGGCAGAGATAAACCGACGATGGACAGGATGGCGTCACGATCCGGGACCGGCAGTGACTGCGCCTGAAAACAGGCGGTCATTGCCGAAACAATGGCACCCTGACTATCGACCAGAGTGCCATCCACATCAAACAGGACCAGCCGCAATGGAGCGTTCATCGCAACTCCTCAAACGGATCATCTGCAGCGAGGTCTTCGGTCCAGCCCAGCGTATCCCAGCTGTGTTTCATATGATCCGGTAAAGGCGCCGTAAGCGAGATGGGTTTGCGGGTCATCGGGTGTTCAAAGGACAGGCTGCGGGCGTGGAGATGCAGCTTTTTGCTGATGATACCTCCCAACTGCGCGCCCCAGCCATCGCCGAGATTTTCCTGCCCCGAGCCGCCATATTTCCCATCGCCAATGATCGGGTGGCCGATCGCCGCCATATGTGCGCGCAGCTGATGGGTCCGCCCCGTCACCGGCTCCATCGCGACCCAGGCTGCCCGCCCTGCAACGCGATACAGCGTTGCATAGAGCGTATGCGCACGTTTCGCGCCGGGCGTATCGTTCACCTCGCTCGGATGAACAGCGATCATCTTCTCGCCTTCACCCTGTTTGCCATGTCCCGGAGCCTTGACCAGCCCGGTCTTGATTTCGCCCAGGTACGGAGTTGGTACACCAGCTACCAGCGCCCAATAGATCTTTTGGGTGTTTCGGTGCCGGAAGGCTGCTGTCAGCCCTTTGGCGGCCTCGCGCGTACGGGCCATCAGCAGAACGCCAGATGTGTCCTTATCCAAACGATGCACAAGGCGCGGGTTCTCTTCATACCCAAAGCGCAACGCTTCGGACAGGCTGTCCACATGGCGGGTTTGACCGCTGCCACCCTGAACTGGCAAGCCATGCGGCTTGTTCAGCGCCAGCACGTGATCGTCTTCATAAATCACGCAAGACTGGATCATCTTTGCGTCAGCGTCCGAAACACGATGCTTTACGACAGCGGGCTTATGGTCGGCGTCTGGCAGCGGCGGCACGCGCACGGACTGCCCGACCTCTAGCCGCGTCGAAGCTTTGACCCGACTGCCATCTACGCGCAATTCACCCTTGCGGCACATCTTCTCGATCCGGCCCTGGCTGACATGAGGAAACAGGCGGCGCAGCCAACGATCCAGCCTCTGGTCGCCATCGCCCTCTGCTACGGTGATCACCTGTACGCCGCTCATGCCATTGCCCCTTGTTCCGCACGGCTGATCCGCCCGGATTGTGCTTGTTTCAGTGCCTTAGAAATCATGCGCGTCTGTCGCGCGCATCGGGTGCAGAGTCAAGTCTAGCCCTGATTGCGTTGCGTTCTCAGCTTGGCGAAGTATTCCAGCCGTTTTTTCAGCTCGCGCTCAAAACCACGCTCTACCGGCTGATAGAGAACCGGGCGCTTCATATCATCCGGGAAATAGTTCTGACCCGAGAACCCATCTTCGGCATCGTGGTCATAGGCATACCCTGCACCATATCCCTGATCCTTCATCAGCGATGTCGGAGCGTTCAGGATATGTTTGGGTGGCGGTTCACTGCCCGATTGCTTGGCCAGCCGCATCGCCGCCTTATACCCCACATAGGCCCCGTTCGATTTCGGAGCGAGTGCCAGATATACCAACGCCTGCGCCAGCGCCAACTCGCCCTCGGGCGAGCCCAGCCGTTCATAGGTTTCCCAACTGTGCAGGCAGATCGATTGCGCCTGAGGATCGGCCAAACCGATATCTTCAACCGCCATCCGCGTGATCCTCCGCGCCAGATAGCGCGGGTCTTCGCCGCCGGTCAGCATCCGCGCAAACCAATACAGCGCCGCGTCAGGGTCCGATCCGCGCACCGATTTGTGCAGGGCCGAGATCAGATTGTAATGCTCATCCCCCGATTTGTCGTATTTTGCGGCCCGTCGCATCAGGCGCGTCGACAATGCATCCGGATCCAGATCGGCGTCCACCTTCCAAGCAGCAACCTGTTCAATCAGGTTCAGTAGTGCGCGACCGTCGCCATCTGCCATCTCCTGCAGCGCTTCGCGGGCGGCAGACGTTAGCGGCAAGGCGCGGTCAAGCTCATTCTCGGCGCGTTGTGTCAAACGCTCAAGATCAGCAAGGCTAAGGCGTTCCAGAACCAGCACCTGAGACCGGCTGAGTACCGCCGCGTTCAACTCGAAGGAAGGGTTTTCGGTCGTCGCGCCAACCAGGAGGATCGTGCCGTCCTCCATATGCGGCAGAAACCCGTCCTGTTGCGCTTTGTTAAAACGATGGATTTCGTCAACAAATAACAAGGTGCCCTGCCCGTTCTGACGACGGATTTTAGCAGCCTCAAATACCTTCTTCAGATCCGGCACACCGGTAAAAATCGCGCTGATCTGCACGAAATGCAGATCGGTTTCCTGCGCCAGCAACCGGGCAATGGTTGTCTTTCCCACACCCGGCGGGCCCCAGAAGATCAGGCTGGACAGGCTACCTGACGCGAGCATCACCCCCAATGGCGCATTTAGTCCCAAAACCTGCTCTTGCCCGATCACCTCAGACAGGGATTGTGGGCGCAAGCGATCCGCAAGCGGCCTGTGCGGCGAAGCGGTTGGTTCCGCAGAACCGGTATCGAACAAATCACTCACGGATCACAACCGAAACCGCAATGAGATTAACCGGCTTCCCCGCTCAATCTCCATCTGTACCCGGCGACCCGGATCGGTCAGGGCCTGAATGATATCCTCCGGTGTCTCGGTTCTGGTTCCGTTGATACCTTTTACGACATCGCCCACACGCAATCCTGCGCGGCCGCCATAGCGGCTCGGATCAACCACCACGACGCCGGTCTGAGACAGCGACAAGCCAAGCTTTACGATCACCGCCGGATTTACACCCGAAACGATTAGACCTGGCATGACCGTATCCTCGTCCAGCGTAGTCTCATCCGCCGCAGGCGTTTCAGGCGGTTTGATCAGCGCCACTTCAATATCCGAGCGGTCTTCGCCCCGCAGCCGAGTCAGGACCGACTTTCCACCTACCCCGGCAACAGCCATGCGAAATTTCATCTCGGCCGGAGAATTCACCTCGTCTCCGTCGACATGAGTGACAACGTCACCGACCCGCAGACCCGCTTCTGCCAGCGGACTCAGTTCATGCAAGTCAGAAATCACCACACCGAGAGGGATGGCCATACCCAGAGACTCGGCTATGTCCGCGCTCATGTGTTGACCGGCCATTCCTGCCCAAGGACTTACGAAGCTTTCGTTTCCAGACTGCGCCTGCCGCAGGAATTCGGCTACCAAATTGGCCGGAATGGCAAAGCCGATACCGTTCGACCCGCCCGAGCGGGTCAGGATTGAAGTATTGATACCAATCAGATCACCATTCACATCGATCAGCGCGCCACCGGAATTGCCCGGGTTTATCGCCGCATCGGTTTGAATGAAATACCCTCGTGCGTTTCCGGTTGCGGTTCCTGTGCGCGCCAGCCCTGAAATAATACCTGACGAAACAGTTTGGCCAACGCCGAAGGGGTTGCCAATCGCCAGCGTCAGCTCTCCTACTTCAACCTGATCGGAATCGCGCATCTGCAGGAAAGGCAGATCGTTTGCCTCTTCCAACCGCAAGATTGCAATGTCGCTTTCTTTGTCACCCAGAACGACTTCGGCAGTGAATTCACGACGGTCGGTAGTCACGACCTGAATTTCCGATGCCATCCCCACAACGTGGTAGTTTGACACCACATACCCATCACCAGTGAGGATCACGCCAGAGCCGAGCGAATTCTGCACACGGGGGCGTGACGTCCCAAATCCACGGCCAAAGAAGTCCTGAAAGAACGGGTCAGAAAATAGCGGATTTGCCCGCCCTTCGCGCACAATCTTGGCGTAGATGTTCACAACCGCCGGGGCAGCCTGCTTTACGACAGGGGCGAACCCGAGGCTGATTTCGGTCTGGCTTTTTGGTACCTGCGTCTCTGCGGCTGCCGGTAATGCACCCATCAGCAATACTAGGGAACACAATAGTCTTAGCATCATCGGCCCTCCGGCAATATCGCCAACCGGATATGCGGGGCCGATGTAAAGATTGCAAGCTACATAACCCGCTGCCTTCGACAATGCTGAGGACCTACCGTTTTCTTTTGAGCTATTCGTACAAATACCCAGTTTCAGAATTATGGCTTCGCAAAGCGTTGCAAAAGTTTCACAGGGAGTTGTGTTATGTGTTGGACTTGGCGCTGAATCCAATCAGAGGGAACGACCATGCACAAAGACCGGGAATTGACCTTTGCAACGGCCCTTGCCTCTCATCATCGAAATAAGAGCTTTGTGCGGGAAGAGCACGCCCACGAGTATTACCAGGCCTCACTACTGAGTGCCGTCATGCAGGGGGTCTATGATGGGACTGTTTCCATCGGTCAGCTGCTGGAACACGGAGATTTCGGTCTCGGTACCTTCAACGCCCTGGACGGAGAAATGGTGGTGCTGGATGGTGTCGCTTATCGCCTGGATGGGGAAGGCAAAGCGACAATTGCGGATAACGGCGCGCTGACACCATACGCAGCCGTCATTGACTTTGAACCGACGATTTCGCTTGCGTTGGATTCTCCTGTTAACAAATCCGGTTTCGAGGAGGGTTTGGATGACATGGCCGATGCAAAGAACTTGTTTTATGCGGTTCGTTTCACCGGATTGATCAAACACATTAGGTATCGAAACGTTTTGAAACAGGAACGGCCATACAAACCTTTGCTGGAAGTGGTCAAAACGCAGGCCGAGTTTGAATTGGAAAACGTGGAGGGAACTATTCTCGGGTTCCGCTGCCCTGACTACGCAGTCGGGATTGGCGTGCCGGGTTACCACTTGCATTTCATCTCTGACGACCGGACCACCGGTGGGCACGTACTTGATTATACATTGACCCGGGGAAAGATCGAAATCGATCACACCTCGTCTCTTCATCTGGAACTGCCAGAGACAGAGGATTTCTCTGACGCCAATTTGTCCGCGGGAGCGTCAGCGGATGGTATTCTGAAAGCCGAAAGCAATTAAATTTAGATGGCCTTTGATTTTCACACGGAGCAAAAGAAAACCCCCGCGTCTGCGACGCGGGGGCTGAAACTCAGATATAGCCAAGGCTTATTCTTCGTCTGCGGCCTCTTCGGCGGCAACACGAGCTTTGTCAGCTGCGCCTTTGGCGTCGATGTCGCGGTCAACGAATTCGATGATCGCCATCGGGGCCATGTCACCATAGCGGAAGCCTGCTTTTAGGATACGGACATAACCGCCCTGACGCTCGGCGTAACGAGGGCCCAGAACTTCGAACAGCTTGGCGACGTCTTTGTCTTCTTTCAGCTGTGCTGCGGCCTGACGGCGGGCGTGCAGGTCGCCGCGCTTGCCCAGAGTGATCAGTTTTTCAACGATCGGGCGCAGTTCTTTTGCCTTGGGCAGAGTTGTTTTGATTTGCTCATGCTCGATGAGCGAGCCAGCCATGTTTGCAAACAGAGCTTTGCGGTGCTCATGAGTACGGTTCAGGCGGCGGTAACCACGTGCGTGACGCATTTTCTAGTTCCTTCTTTCGCGTTTTGCTTTGTCTGGCCGGCGATGCGTGTCACCGGCTCTCCTTGGGGCGGAAGTGCCCATATGGTCCCCGGCAGCCCGGGCATTTGTGAAGACGCGCTTAGAACGCGTCTTCGAATTTTTTGGCCAGATCTTCGATGTTGTCGGGCGGCCAGTCCTCGACATCCATGCCGAGGTGCAGACCCATACCGGACAGCACTTCCTTGATCTCGTTCAGCGACTTGCGGCCGAAGTTCGGAGTGCGCAGCATCTCGGCTTCGGTCTTCTGGATCAGATCGCCGATGTAAACGATGTTGTCGTTCTTCAGGCAGTTTGCCGAACGGACCGACAGTTCCAGCTCGTCCACTTTCTTCAGCAGCAGCGGGTTGAACTCCAGACCATCGTCTTCGTCCTGGCGGCCAGCCGATTCCGGCTCATCGAAGTTGACGAAGATTGACAGCTGATCCTGCAGGATGCGTGCGGCAAATGCCAGCGCATCCTCGGGCGTGATCGAACCGTCGGTGTCGATTTTCAGGGTCAGCTTGTCATAGTCCAGAACCTGACCTTCACGGGTCGGCTGAACGTCATAGGCAACCTTTTTGACCGGCGAGTAGATCGCGTCGATCGGGATCAGGCCGATGGGTGCGTCTTCGGGCTTGTTCTTCTCAGCCGAGACATAGCCCTTGCCGGTGTTGACGGTCAGTTCCATGAACAGGTCTGCGCCATCATCCAGGTGGCAAATGACGTGATCACGGTTCAGAACCTCGATGCCAGCGCTTTCGCTGATGTCGCCAGCGGTAACTACTGCGGGGCCTTTGGCATTGATCGACAGGCGCTTGGGGCCTTCGACTTCCATGCGCAGCGACACGCCTTTGAGGTTCAGGATGATGTCGGTGACGTCCTCACGTACACCGGCAACCGAGCTGAACTCGTGCAGGACGTTGTCGATCTGAACGCTGGTGATGGCCGCGCCTTGCAGCGAGCTCATCAGAACACGGCGCAGCGCGTTGCCCAGGGTCAGACCAAAGCCACGTTCCAGCGGTTCTGCAACCAGGGTTGCCTGACGTGCGGGATCGTTGCCCGGCTTGCCGTCAAGCTGGGTCGGCTTGATCAATTCTGCCCAATTCTTATGGATCATGTAATCCCTCCATTCCTGTCCGCGCCCCATGACCAACAAGGTGCAGACGCCCGAGGTTCAAAATGACGTGCTGGGGCCGTGCAAAAACACAGCCCCAGCCTAATTCAAAATCGCTTAGACGCGACGACGCTTCGGCGGACGGCAGCCGTTGTGAGCGATCGGGGTCACGTCGCGGATCGACGTGATGTTGAAGCCCACTGCAGCCAGCGCACGCAGAGCCGATTCACGACCCGAACCGGGGCCCTGAACTTCGACTTCCAGCGTCTTGACGCCATGTTCCTGCGCCTTTTTGCCTGCATCTTCTGCAGCCATCTGAGCGGCGTAGGGGGTCGATTTCCGCGATCCCTTGAAGCCCATGGTACCGGCAGACGACCACGAGATGGCGTTGCCCTGTACGTCCGAGATCAGGATCTTGGTGTTGTTGAAGGTCGAGTTCACATGGGCAACGCCCGATGCGATGTTCTTACGCTCTTTGCGCTTAACGCGAGTCTTATCACGTGCCATCGGTCAGACCCTCCCTTATTTCTTCTTACCGGCAATGGCCTTTGCGGGGCCTTTGCGGGTACGAGCATTGGTGTGGGTACGCTGACCGCGAACCGGCAGGTTGCGGCGGTGACGCAGACCGCGATAGCAGCCCAGGTCCATCAGGCGCTTGACGTTCATCTGAACTTCACGACGCAGGTCACCTTCGACGGTGAAGTTTGCATCGATGTGCTCGCGGATGGCCAGAACTTCGGCGTCGGACAGTTCATTGACGCGACGGTGCGCTTCAATGCCTACGGCTTCGCAGATCGCTTTGGCCGAGGTGTTTCCGATACCGGTGATATATGTGAGGGCGATTGGTACCCGCTTTGCAGTCGGGATGTTTACGCCGGCAATACGTGCCACGTGTCACTTTCCTTTTTGTTGCGGTTCCGTAACTCCGGAACCTTTTTTCACAACACTTGACCGTGGCAGTGACGCCAGAGGGTCCAGTATTATTCGAGGTGGTCGGGGCAATTGGGACGAATCCCGCATGCGGTCTTGATTCCCTTTAGGGATGGGGGTGCGTAGAGACTTTTAAGAGGATCGTCAAGCCATACAAAGTGAGGTTGGAATTTCATTCCCTCACCACATCGACCCGATGCGACATATCGTGGCAAATCCGGAGGCCTTGATCCGAAAATTTACACTGTATCTCTTCACGCTCTGCACTGAGTTTCCCTCCAAAAAATCTAAAAGCAAGGAATGGAAGAGAAAATAAGATGGCAACCGATATTGTCGATTTGAGCGGTGGAAAGAAACCGAGTATCGGACCAAACATAAAGATAGCCGTAAACACACAAATAGCAGGCAAGGTTCGTTGCCTGAACGTAGTGCTTTCCGCCTTTATAAGCTCTCCATATCTTTCGAATGCTTCTTCAAGATCTTCAGGAACCGGAACAGTCGTCGACTGCATCACCCCAAAACAGCTTCAATCGACGCCGTAACTTCCTTGATATCCGCCAGCCCGTTCACCGGACGCAGATCGCCTTTGGCGTAGTAGTAACCAATCAGCGGAGAGGTCTTTTTATAGTATTCCATCAACCGCGTGCGCAGGCTGTCTTCGTTGTCGTCGGCGCGACGGACAAAGTCATTTTCCTTGCCGCAATTGGTGCATTTGCCATCCGCAGGAATCGGCTTGGTGTTGTCGTTATAGACCTCACCACATCCGCCGCAGGTTGACCGCGCCGTGATCCGGTCCACCAGCGCGTCATCGTCCACACGCATCTCGATCACCGTATGCAGCGACTGGCCCAGCTTGGTTAGCAGAGCCGACAGCGCGTCTGCCTGTGCCAGCGTCCGGGGGAAGCCGTCAAAGATGAAACCGGCGCCTTTTTCGGTGGTCAGTTTCTCTTCGATCAAGCCGATCACGATCTCATCGGTGACCAGCTTGCCCGCGTCCATGATCGCAGCAACCTTCTGGCCCATTTCCGTGCCCGAGGTCTTCGCCTCGCGCAGCATGTCTCCGGTGCTGAGTTGCACCATACCGCGGGTTTCAACCAGGTGACGCGCCTGCGTTCCTTTGCCTGCGCCCGGGGGGCCGAGAAGAATGATGTTCATCGACGAGCAGCTCCCTTTCTGCCGCGTTTCTTGCCTTTGCCGCGCAGCTGGGACTTTTCAATCAGCCCTTCGTATTGATGCGCCAGCAGGTGGCTCTGGACTTGTTGGATCGTGTCCATGGTCACAGAGACGATAATCAGAACCGAGGTGCCGCCGAAATAGAACGGGATAGCAAACTGGCCCCGCAGGATTTCAGGCAGCAGACAAACGGCCGCCAGATAGGCCGAACCCAGAACCAGCACGCGGTTGACGACGTATTCCAGATACTCGGCGGTCTTCTTGCCGGGACGGATACCCGGCACAAAACCGTTCTGCTTTTTCAGGTTGTCCGCCACATCGTCCGGCTTGAACGAAACGTTGAACGTGTAGAAATAGGCGAAGAACACGATCATCGAAGCGAAGAACAGCAGATAAAGCGGCTGTCCGGGGCCGAAGTTGGCCAGCAGCCACGACATCACCGGGCCATTTGTGGCGCCCGACGAGAAGGTCGAGATCGTTACCGGCAGCAACAGCAGCGAGCTTGCAAAGATCGCAGGGATCACACCCGCCGGGTTCACTTTGACCGGCAGGTGGCTGGAGCCGCCTTCGTAGACTTTCATACCAGCCTGACGGCGCGGGTATTGGATATGGATCTTGCGCAGGGCCCGCTCCATGAACACCACAAAGGTGATCACGGCGATGACCATGATGATCACACCCACGATCACGGCGGGGCTGATCGCACCGCTGCGGCCCGAAGCGAAGAACTGCGCCAGAGCTGCGGGAACCTCGGCGATGATGCCGACGAAGATGATCAGAGAGATACCGTTGCCGATGCCGCGTGCGGTGATCTGCTCGCCCAGCCACATCAAGAACATGGTGCCGCCGACCAAAGTGATCATGGTCGACATACGGAAGAACATGCCCGGATCGGTCGCAAGATCGCCCGATTCCAACGAAACCGCCAGACCATAAGCCTGAACGGTAGCCAGAGCCACGGTACCGAAACGGGTGTATTGGTTGATCTTCTTGCGCCCTTGCTCGCCCTCTTTCTTAAGCTGTTCGAGCGCGGGAACCATCGATGTCAGCAGCTGCACGATGATCGAGGCCGAGATATAGGGCATGATGCCGAGGGCAAAGATACCCATCCGCCCCAGCGCCCCGCCGGTGAACATCGAAACCATGCCGCCGATGCCCTGCCCCGCTTGCTCCATGAACTCACGCAGGGCTTGCCCGTCGATACCTGGGACCGGAATGAAGGTGCCCAGACGATAGACGATCAACAAACCCAGCGTGAACAGGATGCGGTTGCGCAGATCGGTGGCTTTGCCCAAAGCAGCCCAGCTTGTGTTGGCTGCCATTTGTTCTGCTGCTGATACCATAAATCGGTCTCTCTTATGAAAACACCGCCCGGAACCGTTTTCCGGCTCGGGCGGCGTCTTGGAAAACTCTGAGGTCTATGTAAGCGGGTCTGCGCCCGCTCACAAGCGCTTACTCTGCCGCAGCAGCTTTTGTGACCGTCAGTGAGCCGCCCGCTTTCTCAACCGCTTCAACAGCAGATTTCGAAGCACCGGTGACTTCCAGGTTCACTTTGGCGGTGATTTCACCTTTGGCCAGAACGCGGACACCGTCCAGCTTGCGACGGACCAGACCGGACGCAACCAGCGCGTCCTCGGTGATCGCAGCTTTGGCGTCCAGCTTGCCGGCGTCGACGAATTTCTGGATCAGGCCCAGATTGATAACGGCGAATGCCTTGCGGTTCGGCTTATTGAAGCCACGCTTGGGCAGGCGCTGGTACAGCGGCATCTGGCCGCCTTCGTAGCCATTGATGGCCACACCCGAACGGGATTTCTGGCCTTTGATACCACGGCCACCCATTTTACCTTTGCCAGAACCGGGACCACGGCCAACGCGGGTGCGTTTAGGTGCGGCGCCAGGATTGTCGCGCAATTCGTTCAGTTTCATTTCGCTTCTCCTAAGCCGGATGTGACCCCCGAAGCGTGATGGGCCAAACACGGCATTTCTTGATTTTGATTCTCGTGGACGGAAATCCACCGGAGCGCTCTACAGCGTTGCGGCTTTGGTTGCAAGGTTTGTTGTGTCTTGGCGATAAAAACCAAAAGAGGCGCCGAAATGGCGCCTCTTCAACGGTGAGTGGTTGGGGTGTTACACGCAATATGCGTGGTCGCGTGCAATATCTGCGATATCACAACGGCGAACGCCGATATCGTCCAGCTCGCGATTGCTCAGGCTTTGCAGTTCGCGATAGGTGCGGCTGTATTCTGCAGCCCGAGCGCGGTTTTCTTTTACGCGCTCAACAAAGCTCGCAATACGAGCGCTCAGGTTGAATCCGCCATGTGTCAGTGTTGCTGTATGTGCCATATCTAATTTCCTTTCTGTTCCGAGGCGTATTCCCCGGGCGTTTCCATTTGTTCCTTTGTGGACAAGGCTCAGATAGGAGTGTTCGATATCGCTAACAACGCGCGTTTTGGTCTGGCCGATATGCGGTGGGGGAATGGCAAGCGGGAGTACGCAGGCTACTCTGAATGCAACGTATGTCCACTTTGCGGACAAAACCGTCCTTGACTCCGTCGGATTTCACACGTCTTGATTTTTTAGGCACCTAATCACTGAGGCTTCAAGTAGTCCGCGATTCAACGGCATAATTTCGGCAGATGTGCCTAAGAGGACAAAAGCCGTCTTCCAAGTCGCATCGCAAAACCCGGATGCATTCATCCATGCAACAAAGGCAGCGAACCGTATTCCATTGAGTTGTATCTCGTCAGGTTCATAGCTCGTTTCAATCGGAAACAATTCCAAGTTCGGCGGTTGGCCTTGGGCGACGTCCAGAGCAAGCTGTAGCCCAACGCCATCAATCGTATCGTTGATATCACCATCTTTCGTTTCCGAAATCAGATATTCCAAAAACTCTTGAAGTGTTTCCTCTTTGGATTCTGGGCTCTCAAGCAGCTTTGCAAAAGTAAGCAGTCTTCTTTGTTGGTATCCGTCCGGCTCAAGACGTTGTGCGAAGGTGCGAAGTAGTTCGGAATCTCCGACTGCAATCGGCATATAGTATTGGCTTATTAGTGAGTTAGGTGTTGCGGCAAGTAATTCCAGCGCTTTCTCGACGCACCCGTTCAGCCAGTAAGCTGCGATGATCCTGCTTTGGTCTCTGGGGTTTGAGCGGGAAAAATCAATGAGTTGAATGACATCGTAAAGCGACCCGTCTTGTAGTTTCTTTCTTAGTGCCCCTTTATCGCCATCGAACTGCAATAAAGCCGTACGCATCAAAAGACGCTGTAACTCATCCCGCTGTTCGTGGGCGGGTTCTTTAGACATAAGCAACATATTCAAGCTGGCCCGCCTAACGTCTTGCTCCGTGCCATCGCCCAAACCGTCCAAAAATGACTGTGTAAGAGGTTCGTCATGCCATGTTGGCGTATCAAAGCATTCCGCAAACGCGGGCATGGTGGAGCACGTTGTTCCTAGAGCCACCAATAGGGTTCGAAAATTCAAAGCGATATCATCCCGAATAAGTTTACCCCTATTACCAATGCGGAGGTTGGTACGCTATGGGCTCAAAGCGGACAAACACAATCGCAAACACGAAAAAAGCCCCCGAATCTTCGGGGGCCTTTCAATTCGCGAAAGAGACTGCGCTTAGCCGCGCTCTTCGATGATCTCAACCAGATGCGGGATCTTGTTGACCATGCCGCGGACCGAAGGAGTGTCCTCCAGCTCGCGGGTGCGGTTCATCTTGTTCAGGCCCAGGCCGATCAGGGTTGCGCGCTGTTCGGCGGGGCGGCGGATCGGGGAGCCGATCTGCTTGACGACGATGGTTTTTGCCATGGGTCGCTCTCCTTATGCTTCTGCTTCAGCAGCAGCCGGTGCTTCGTCCCGCTTGGGCAGGATGTCAGCAACCTTTTTGCCACGACGTGCGGCAACCGAACGCGGGCTCTGCTCTTTTTGCAGGCCGTTGATGGTGGCACGGATCATGTTGTACGGGTTCTGCGAGCCCAGCGACTTGGAAACAACGTCCTTAACGCCCAGCATTTCGAACACAGCACGCATCGGACCACCGGCGATGATACCGGTACCTTCAGGTGCGGTGCGCATAACCACTTTACCGGCGCCGTGACGGCCTTCGATGTCGTGGTGCAGAGTACGACCTTCACGCAGTTGCACGCGGATCATCTGACGCTTGGCTTGCTCAGTTGCCTTACGGATGGCCTCAGGTACTTCTTTCGCCTTACCCTTGCCAAAGCCGACGCGGCCTTTCTGATCGCCGACAACCACCAGAGCGGCGAAGCCAAAGCGCTTACCACCTTTTACGGTTTTCGACACACGGTTGATCGCAACCAGACGATCTGCGAATTCCGGTGCTTCGTCGCGGTCACGACCACGGCCCCGGCGGTTTTCACGTTCTGCCATTTGGCATCCCTTTCCTCATGTGGCGCTTCTCGGCGCCGTTTGTTCAATCCAAGTGAGCCCCGACTGCTGCCGAGGCCCCCGGATCATCGGGGCGGATCGAAACCCGCCCGCAAGTCTTAGATCTTCAGACCACCTTCACGCGCAGCGTCGGCCAGAGCCTTCACTTTGCCGTGGAACAGGAAGCCGCCACGATCGAAATAGGCCTCTTCGACGCCTGCCTTCTTGGCACGCTCGGCGATGGCCGCGCCCACTTTGGTGGCCGCTTCGACGTTGTTCTTGCCCACAACACCCAAATCCTTTTCCAGGGTCGATGCTGCGGCCAGGGTCACGCCACGTACGTCGTCGATCAGCTGAACAGAGATGTTCTTGTTCGAACGGTGTACGGACAGACGCGGACGACCCGCGTTGACCTTGCGAAGTTTGTTCCGAACGCGCAGGCGGCGCTTCAGAAACAGGGTTCTTTTGCTGTTTGCCATTGTTTGCGTCCTTACTTCTTCTTGCCTTCTTTACGGAAGATGAACTCACCCTTGTAGCGGATGCCCTTGCCTTTGTACGGCTCGGGACGGCGCCATTCACGGATCTTGGCCGCGACTTCGCCCACCTGCTGCTGGTCGATACCTTCCACAACGATCTCGGTCTGCTTCGGCGCGGTGATGGTGACACCTTCCGGAGCAGTGAAATCAACATCGTGGCTGTAGCCCAGGTTCAGCTTCAGGGTGTTGCCCTGCATCTGAGCCCGGTAACCAACACCCTGGATCTCCAGCTCTTTTTTGAAGCCGTTTGTTACGCCTTCAACAAGATTAGCGACCATGGTGCGGCTCATGCCCCACTGCTGTCGCGCACGCTTGGACATGCCACGGGGATCGATCTTGACCACGTTGTCTTCAACCGACAACGTAACGTCGTCGGTGGCGGTGAAGCTGCGGGTGCCTTTCGGACCTTTCACTTCGATGGTCTGACCCGACACAGAGGCGGTAACGCCGCTGGGCAGCTCGACCGGTTTTTTACCAATACGAGACATTGCAGACCTCCTTAGAAGACGGTGCAGAGCACTTCGCCGCCAACATTGTTGGAGCGAGCGTTTGCGTCCGACATCACACCTTTCGGAGTGCTGACAATCGACACGCCCAGACCCTGACGGACCTGCGGGATGTCATTGACGCCCATGTAGACGCGACGGCCAGGCTTGGAAACCCGCTTGAGTTCGCGAATAACAGGGGTGCCTTCGTAGTATTTCAGGCTGATTTCGATGGCCGGATGACCGTTTTCACCGGTCGTCGCTTCGTAGCCACGGATGTAACCTTCGTCCGCCAGCACGTCCAGAACCCAGCCGCGCAGCTTGGAAGCCGGGGTGGAAACGGTGGACTTGCCGCGCATTTGCGCGTTGCGGATACGGGTGAGCATATCGCCGATAGGATCATTCATATCTATGTCTCCCTTACCAGCTCGATTTCACCATGCCGGGGATCTGACCAGCAGAACCCAGCTCGCGCAGCGCGATACGGCTGACCTTCAGCTTACGGTAGTAAGCGTGGGGACGACCGGTCAGCTGACAACGGTTGTGCAGACGGGTAGCCGAGCTGTTGCGCGGCAGTTTCGCCAATTTAAGACGCGCTTTGAAGCGCTCTTCCATCGGCTTGCTCTCGTCATTCGCGATTTCTTTCAGCTCGGCACGCTTTGCGGCATATTTGGCCACCAGGCGTTCGCGCTTCTTCTCGCGTTCGATCATTGCTTTTTTAGCCATGTCTCAATCCTCCCGGCGCTTACGCGTTGAACGGCATGTTGAATGCTTTCAACAATGCCTTTGCTTCAGCGTCGGTTTTCGCTGTGGTGGCAATTACGATATCCAGGCCCCAGACCTCGTCGACCTTGTCGAAGTCGATTTCCGGGAACACGATGTGCTCTTTCATGCCCATGGCAAAGTTGCCACGACCATCGAAAGACGGCTTAACACCGCGGAAGTCACGAACGCGAGGCATCGCGATGGTGATCAGACGATCCAGGAATTCGTACATCCGGTCACCGCGCAGGGTCACTTTCGCACCCAACGGCATGTCTTCACGGACGCGGAAACCCGCGATCGACTTCTTCGCCTTGGTTGCAACGGCCTTCTGGCCAGCAATCGCAGTCAGGTCCTCGACAGCAGCTTTCGCTTTCTTCGAGTCTTTGACAGCCTCAGCACCACAACCGATGTTCAGAACGATTTTTTCCAGCTTGGGCAGCTGCATGTCGTTCTTGTAGCCGAACTCTTCTTTCAGAGCGGCACGGATGGTTTCGGCGTACTGAGCTTTCAGACGCGGGGTATAGTTTGCGGTATCAAGCATCGATCACGTCCCCTGTGGTCTTAGCGAAGCGCACCTTCTTGTCGCCTTCCATACGGAAGCCAACGCGGGTTGCTTTGCCGTTTTTGTCCAGCAGTGCCAGGTTCGACAGCTCGATCGGGTTTGCCTGAGGCAGGCGACCACCTTGCGAGGTTTGCGACTGACGGGTGTGGCGGATGGCGATGTTGATGCCATCGACAACGGCTTTACCGGCTTTCGGGTCAACCGAGGTGATAGTTCCCTCTTTGCCCTTGTCCTTGCCGGCCAGCACGACGACCTTGTCGCCTTTGCGGAGTTTAGCAGCCATGATTACAGCACCTCCGGAGCCAGCGAGATGATTTTCATGAAGTTCTTGCCGCGCAGTTCACGAACAACGGGGCCAAAGATACGGGTACCTACGGGCTCGTTGTTGTTGTTCAGGATGACGGCGGCGTTGCGATCGAAACGGATCGCGGTGCCGTCTTCACGACGGACTTCCTTGGCGGTGCGTACGACGACGGCCTTGCGGACGTCCCCTTTCTTCACGCGGCCGCGCGGGATGGCTTCCTTCACCGAGACGACAATGATGTCGCCTACGGAGGCGTATTTACGCTTGGAACCACCCAGGACCTTGATGCACTGAACTCGGCGTGCGCCGGAGTTGTCAGCGACATCCAGATTGGTCTGCATCTGGATCATGTGGTTTCTCCCGACCTGTGGGGGCTGGTCTCGTTAAATCCCCCAGGGTTTCGACAAATGAAAAGTCCTGGGGGCTTACGCCTCCAGAACCTCCCAACGTTTCGTCTTCGATTTCGGCGCGCATTCGATGATGCGTACGGTGTCGCCGACCTTGAAGGCGTTCTTTTCATCGTGAGCCCGGTATTTCTTGGACTTACGGATGGTTTTCTTCAGAACCGGATGCGTAAAGCGGCGCTCGACGGATACGGTTACGGTCTGTTCGTTGGCGTCGCTGGTCACGGTGCCTTGCAGGATACGCTTGGGCATCTGATTACTCCTCGGATGCCGCAGCAGCGGCCTTTTCGTTCAGAATGGTTTTGACACGGGCAGCATTGCGGCGGGCCGCTTTGATGCCGGCTGTGTTTTCCAGCTGACCGGTTGCCTGTTGAAAGCGCAGGTTAAAGCTTTCTTTCTTCAGGTTGGCCAGTTCCTCGCGGAGCTGGTCCGGGGTCTTGTCACGCAGTTCTTGGGCGTTCATCGCCTTTTTCCTTTGCTCAAAACACCAGAAGGCCCCCTTACAGGGTCACCTTTGACCTGGTGGATGAATGATAGACATACGAATCGCCCGACAACGCCGGGAGATCGCAGGATGCCGCCGTATAAGGGTTTGGGGGGTGGGTGGCAAGGGAAAGTTTCAAACCGTGTTCGGGCAGATGAAACTACCTGTTTCCAAATTACCGCCGCCCTCTGAAACCGGGCAGCAGATCACTACTGCGACCTTTCTGGATCCCGACAAACGCGGCCAAGTGCTCAGGCACCTTTCTCCTGCATTTTCCGAACCATTTTCAGGCGCGCGCGTCGCGGCAGCAACGGCATGACCCAACCCAGCACAAACGCGAGCGACTTATCGTTGATCACCGTGAGCTTCCCATCGATCATGGCGTCATAGCCGACTTTGGCCACGGCCTCAGCGGTCGCCCCTTTTTGGGCAACAAGCTTCGTGCCCTCAAGATTTGCCGCAGCAGCAAATTCGGTCACGACATAGCCCGGCTCCAGCGCCGTCACAGTGACGCCCTTACCTTTCAGCTCCTCCGCGAGCGCCTGACTGAAACTCGAAACATAGGCCTTGGTGGCAAAATAGGTCGCCTGCAATGGACCCGGCATATGCGCCGCAGTCGAACTGACATTCAGTATCTTTCCGCCACCGCCACTGATCATATCCCTGCCGAACAGATGACACAGAGAGACAAGGGCTTCGACGTTCAGCCGGATCATATCCAGATCGTCCGAAAGGCGGCGATCCAAAAAAGCCCCATGCCCTCCGAATCCAGCATTGTTGAACAGGTAGTCGACCGTCAGGTCTTTGCACTTGACGGCCTCATAAAGTTTTTCCGCGCCTCCAACAGCACCCAGATCAAGCGGAATGGCAGTGACAGTAACATCGTGGGCTGCCTCAAGCTCTGATCTGAGGGCATCTAACGCATCTCCGCGTCGCGCACTGATGATCAGATTGCCGCCTCGCGACGCATGATAACGTGCCAATTCCCGACCAATTCCGGCTGATGCGCCTGTGACGAGAGCTGTTTTGGTCATAGTATCCTCCGACGAAGTAGCTGGAGCGCTTTCACCTTGACGCTTTAAGACGCTTCACTCCCATTTATAGTTGAAGCTAACAGAAATCCGCTCGTCCTCGGCCATGTTCATCGGCACCTCGTGGCGCAGCCAGCTTTCCCACAGCAGGACGTCGCCCACCTGTGGCTTCATGTAGATGAAAGGCTGTAATTCCCGACGCCCGCCTTTCAGCCTCGTCGGGGCGGCCATCATACGGCCCGAACGTGGGTCTTCCAGTTTCAGTGCACTGGCCCCTTCCGGCATGGACACATAGGTCGTGCCCGAAATGACACTGTGAGGGTGCAGGTGACTGGCATGCATTCCGCCCTCGGGCAGGATATTGATCCACAGATCCTCAAGCTTCAACGCGCGGTCGTCCAGATCAAACTCCAAATCCTTGGCGAAAGCCGCGACGTGCTGATCCAGCACTTTGACAAGATCGGCAAATATCGGAAATCGCCAAGGCAAATCGGTCAGCGAAGCATAACTGGTGTAGCCGGGATACGCGTTCGCTTCACACCAGTCCTGCCCGGCCTCATCATCTTCAGCAATAACAAGGCATGAACTCTCCAATTCCTCCATGTCGATCCTGGGATCGAATTCGGACAAGTTTGCGCGATAGAGACGGGTGACGAAGAGTGATTCAATCTGTGCCATGGGCTGGGCATACCCCAGCCCTCTCGGCAAGACCAGCCGCTTAGGTCTTGATGGGCCCTTTGCCACAGCGTGGTATCGGGCGACCTCCGTCGGCATAGGCGAGGCACAGCACGATCTCATCCGGTTTCGGCGCATCTGGGATGTTCAGCGTCATCGTGTCGAAATGATCGAACGACCACGGATTGTCCTTGTGCCCCAGCGGAAGATCAATCGCGCAACCCGGCGCGCCCAGCTTGGCGTTGGACGGTATCACCGCCTCACCTCCGCCCACCGCAGCGCGCATGGGCGCACCGAGTTTGGGGTGGATCACCGCCCCGCCCTGCTCAAGATCGCCGTTCATGCCGACAATCGCGGCTTTGCCGTACGAAACCGGCGGCCCATCAAGCTGAGAAACTGCCTCAGCGGCGAGTTCCGAACCCAGAATGGCGCCGATCTCGAACAACTCTGAAAGATCGTCCGAGAAGTGCCCGGCCAGAGGGTTCTGCATCACCGCCAGCGCTGCAACCCGACTGATCGGATCACAAGGCTGGCCCAACTGGTCGGTGGTTATGACTTCCTTAATGAGCATCTTTTTGCGCAGCTGAACCATAGGGCCCTCCCATTCCTGCAAGTTAGCCTAGAGGCGGGGTGGCTGGAGGTCGACGTTTTTCAGGACCCACGAAATCACGGGCTGCCGAGCCAAAAGAAAACCCCCGCCGGTTTCCCGACGAGGGTAAATCTTGTGACGAGCGAGGCCATAGCCCCAATCGCTTACCAGTCTTCGCGGACCACAACGCGGGTCTTGATCGGCAGCTTCATCGCGGCCAGGCGCAGGGCCTCGCGGGCGATGTCGTCATTGACGCCATCGATCTCGAACATCACACGACCGGGCTTTACTTTCGCTGCCCAGAAGTCAACGGAGCCTTTACCTTTACCCATACGGACTTCGGTTGGCTTCGAGGTCACGGGGGTATCCGGGAAGATCCGGATCCAGACGCGGCCTTGACGTTTCATGTGACGGGTCATGGCACGACGTGCAGCTTCGATCTGACGCGCGGTGACGCGCTCGGGCTGCAGTGCTTTCAGACCGTAGGTGCCAAAGTTCAGATCGGAACCGCCTTTGGCGAGCCCCTTGATCCGGCCTTTGTGCATCTTGCGGAATTTAGTACGCTTTGGTTGAAGCATATCTTTCCCTCCTTAGCGACGACCGCCACCAGCACCACGAGGTGCAGGGCCGTCCTGGAGTTCCTGTGCTTTACGGTCACGTGCCTGCGGATCGTGCTCCATGATCTCACCTTTGAAGATCCAGACCTTGATCCCGATGATCCCGTAAGGAGTCATCGCTTCGGCATGTGCGTAATCGATGTCGGCACGCAGGGTGTGCAGAGGCACGCGGCCTTCGCGGTACCACTCGGTCCGTGCGATTTCGGCGCCGCCCAGACGACCAGCGACGTTCACCCGGATACCCAGGGCGCCCATGCGCATGGCGTTCTGAACCGAGCGCTTCATGGCGCGACGGAACGAAACACGACGTTCCAGCTGCTGAGCGATGGACTCGGCAACCAGCTGCGCGTCAAGCTCGGGCTTGCGCACTTCGACGATGTTCAGGTGCAGTTCACTGTCGGTCATGCGAGCAAGCTTTTTGCGCAGAACTTCGATGTCTGCACCTTTCTTGCCGATGATGACGCCGGGACGTGCAGTGTGGATCGTAACGCGACACTTCTTGTGCGGACGTTCGATGATCACACGGGCAACACCGGCCTGCTTGCACTCTTTGTTGATGAACTCACGGATCTTGAGGTCTTCCAGCAGAAGATCACCGTAGTCCTTGGTGTCGGCGTACCAGCGGCTGTCCCAGGTGCGGTTGACCTGAAGGCGCATGCCGATCGGATTGACTTTATGTCCCATTAGGCTTGCTCCTCAACTTGACGCACCTTGATGGTGATCTCCGAGAACGGCTTCATGATCTTGCCGAAACGGCCACGGGCACGCGGACGACCGCGCTTCATGACCAGGTTCTTGCCAACCCAGGCTTCGGCGACGATCAGTTCGTCGACATCCAGGTTGTGGTTGTTCTCGGCGTTGGCGATTGCAGACTGCAGGCACTTCTTGACGTCCTGCGCGACACGCTTGTTCGAGAAAGTCAGGTCGGTCAGAGCCTTCTCAACTTTCTTGCCGCGGATCATCTGCGCAACCAGGTTCAGTTTCTGCGGGCTAGTACGGAGCATGCGCGTTTTCGCCATTGCTTCGTTTTCAGCCACGCGGCGGGGGTTCTTTTCCTTGCCCATGACTTACTTCCGCTTCGCTTTTTTGTCAGCGGCGTGACCGTAATAGGTACGAGTCGGCGAGTATTCACCGAACTTCTGACCGATCATGTCTTCCGAGACGTTGACGGGGATATGCTTATGGCCGTTGTACACACCAAAGGTCAGACCCACGAACTGGGGCAGAATGGTGGAACGACGCGACCAAATCTTGATGACTTCGTTGCGGCCCGACTCGCGCGATGCTTCGGCTTTTTTCAGCACGTAAGCATCGACGAAAGGACCCTTCCAAACAGAGCGAGACATAGATTAACGTCCCTTCTTCTTGGCGTGCCGCGAGCGGATGATCAGCTTCTGGGACGCTTTGTTCTTGTTGCGGGTACGCTTACCCTTGGTGTCCTTACCCCACGGAGTAACCGGCGTACGGCCACCCGAGGTACGACCTTCACCACCACCGTGCGGGTGATCGATCGGGTTCATTGCAACACCACGAACGGACGGACGAACGCCCTTGTGGCGCATACGACCGGCTTTACCGAGGTTTTGGTTGCTGTTGTCGGGGTTGGACACGGCACCAACGGTGGCCATGCATTCCTGACGGACCATGCGCAGCTCGCCCGAGCTCAGACGGATCTGAGCGTAGCCGCCATCGCGACCAACGAACTGAGCGTAAGTACCGGCCGCACGTGCGATCTGACCGCCTTTACCAGGCTTCATCTCGATGTTGTGGACGATGGTACCAATGGGCATGCCCGAGAAGGGCATTGCGTTGCCCGGCTTGATGTCGGCCTTGGCGGATGCCACGACTTTGTCACCAACAGCCAGACGCTGCGGAGCCAGGATATATGCCTGCTCGCCGTCTTCGTATTTTACCAGTGCGATGAATGCGGTCCGGTTCGGGTCATATTCGATCCGCTCGACGGTTGCCGCGACATCAAATTTGTTCCGTTTGAAGTCAACGATCCGGTAGAGACGCTTTGCGCCACCGCCGCGGCGGCGTGAAGTGATCCGTCCGGTGTTGTTCCGGCCGCCCGATTTGGTCAAACCCTCAGTGAGAGACTTGACCGGACGTCCTTTCCAAAGCTCCGAACGGTCGATCAGCACCAGCCCGCGCTGGCCCGGCGTCGTCGGCTTGTACGACTTGAGTGCCATGCTTTCTGTCTTCCGTTTAGCAAGTGCGGGGATTTTCCCGCTATGTGATAGGCCCCCGTAGGTGCCAAGGGTATAGGGCCCCGAAGGTCCCCGGTTACAAATATCAGAGGCCCCGGAACGAATCCGAGGCCGCAAGATTGGGAGCGTGTAGCAGTGTTGAGGATGGGTGTCTATAGGGTGCGGCCCAAGATTCTTATGGAGACCAAAGAAAAAGGCACCGCAACATTTGCCCCAGGTTCCAATTTCGCAAGTCGCGCGATCAGTGGGTATTACTTATCCGGCCGGAAGAACTCAGGTAGCTTGCCACTCACTGATACAATGCGCGAACCTCGGCGAAGGACAACAGGCGGCGGTGTTTTTCGTCCCACAGGTGCAACCGCGCGTTGGCAATGCTCTCACGAATGGTCATCCTGTTGCTGTTTGCCAACTCGTCGTGATCGCGCAGCACTTCGGTCAGGCGGTAGAACGGAATGCGGCTGTACAGATGGTGCACGTGGTGGATGCCGATATTGGCACTGAACCACTGTAGCACCGGCGGCAGAACATAATGCGAGCTTCCGTGCAGGGCCGCCTCGTGCAACTGCCAATCCTTGTCCGATTCCCAATGCGTTTCTTCGAATTGGTGCTGAACATAAAACAGCCATACTCCTGCAGTTGCCGCAATCAGGGTTGAGGGCAGAAAAATCAGTAGGACCGGCATCAAGCCGCCATAGTAGTAGACAGCAAAAAGTGCGGTCAGAATAGCTATATTGGTGCCCATCGCGCTGACCCAGAACCGAGCGCTACCAGTTAAACCCAAGGGCAGACGGTTTTGGAGCAGGAACAAATAGCCGGGACCAAGTACGAACAGTGTGACCGGATTGCGGTAAACGCGATACCAGAACCGGTTCATGGGAGACTTGGATTGGTACTCAGCCACTGTCAGCGTGTGGATATCCCCCATTCCCCGCTTGTCCAAGTTACCCGAACTGTTGTGATGGTAAGAATGAGTGCGGCGCCAGACATCATAAGGTGTAAGGGTCAGCACCCCGATCACCCGTCCGACCCAGTCGCTGACTGTCCGGTTCTTGAAGAACGCCCCGTGCCCGCAATCGTGTTGGATCGCAAACAGGCGCAGCAGGAAGGCCGCATTCAGGACCGCAATGGCAAATGCCAGCCAGTAGCTGATGGATAATGCCATCCAGGACAGCGCCCAAAGCACAAAGAATGGGATAATGCTGACACCCAGCTCAAAGGAACTGCGCCATTGATTAGGTTCGCGGTATTTGGCAAGCGTCGAAACCCAATCCCGCGCGGCAGTTCTATCCGGGTTTTCCCGGGTCGAGAGAGAGGTTTCGGTCATGCGCCTGCCATGTCTTTTGTTTGTTGGAAGCCGGATAGACTACCCGCGCGACATAGCAAGCGAATTGTGCAAAATATGAGAGTTTAGTGCTCAAAATTTTGTGTCGCCGCGTAAGAACAACCCCCATGAGCACGCCACTTACCTCTCCCCAAAGACGCGTCCAATCACGGACCGCCGGATATATCGATGTGTGGCCTCTCTTCCAGGGTTGCACGTGCTTCTGACGCGTTTCTGATGAGTCAACGAAACTCTTACCCCAACGACCGCCTTCTGCAGAGCGGCTCAGACTCTACCGCGATACGTTGCTTGAGTTGGATATGACCCAAAACCTTGCGAAATGCGCGGTGCTTGGGTTTGCCTTCCAGATAATCCGCCAGTTTGAGCAGGTTGATCGGGTGCTTCGTAATTAACGTCTCGATCCGCTGCACCGCTTCGTCCAGCACGTAGTGATCCACATACTGGCAGGCCACCTGTGTAGGCGTCAGGAGACAGTAATCCTGCGGGCGTTTCTCAGTATAGCGCGTGATGTCGAAGGGCGACGCACCGAGGGCGTGGAACTTGGGGATGTGCACACGCATCTCGGCCTCGACGTGTTCCAACACCGTACCCGAGGTCTGGCGAAACCCCAGCGGACCAAGCTTACCGACCACATGATTGCGCATCGCCGGAGAGATCATGTCCACATCCGCGCGGTCATATCTCAGATCGTCGAAAACCGACAACAGCCCCAGCTTTTCATCGGCGATCTGAAAATAGGGCTCGGCGCTGAAAGCCCGCATCTTCTCCAACACCTGCGCACGCGCAGTTTCAGGGTCTGAAACGAAATCGGCCCCGGCGGGTTGAACCGCCGGGGCCGTGAATAGTCGCAGTAAGCGTCGGATCAAAGACCGGTGCTCACGTCGATTGTGTTACCCTCTTCCAGGGTCACATATGCTTTTTTGACGTCTTTCCGACGGCCCAGCTGGCCGCGGAACCGCTTGACCTTGCCTTTGGTCACAGTGGTGTTCACCGCTTTGACCTTTACACCAAACAGCGCCTCAACGGCCTCTTTGATCTGCGGCTTGTTGCTATCGATCGCCACTTCAAAGACAACCGCGCCGTTTTCGGACGCCATGGTCGACTTTTCAGTGATGATCGGCTTGCGGATCACGTCGTAGTGTTCTGCCTTCGCGCTCATTTCAGACGAGCCTCCAGTGCTTCGACAGCCGCTTTGGTGAGCACCAGAGTGTCACGCTTGAGGATGTCATAGACGTTTGCGCCCATCGACGGCAGGATATCCAGACCTTCGATGTTCTTGGACGCTTTCAGGAACCCTTCGTTCACGGTCGCGCCGTCGATGACCAGAGCACGTTTCCAGCCCAGGTTTGCAACCTGTTTGGCCAGAGCGGCGGTCTTGCCTTCGGCTTCGGCGTTTTCGATCACAACCAGTTCACCGGCCTTGGCTTTCGCCGACAGAGCGTGGCGCAGGCCAAGCTTGCGGAACTTCTTCGGCAGGTCATGACCGTGCGAACGCACGACGGGGCCTTTGTAGATACCACCACCACGGAAGATCGGCGCGTTACGGTCACCATGGCGTGCGCCACCGGTGCCCTTCTGGCGATAGATCTTCTTGGTCGAGTAGCTGGTTTCCGAGCGGGTCTTGACCTTGTGAGTGCCAGCCTGCGCGTTGTTGCGCTGCCAACGGACCACACGGTGCAGGATGTCCGCGCGCGGCTCAAGGCCGAACAGGTCCGCATCCAGCTCGATGTTGCCGGCTTTGCCGCCGTCCAGTTTGATTACATCAAGTTTCATGCTTCACCACCTTCCGCGGGAGCTTCTTCCGCAGGTGCTTCAGTTGCAGCACCTTTTACGGCTGCCGGGAAAGGCAGGCCTTCCGGTGCTTTCTTCTTGACGGCGTCCTTGACGGTGACCCAGCCCGATTTCGGTCCGGGAACGGCGCCTTTGATGAAGACCAGATTCCGGTCGGCGTCGGTTTTGACGACTTCCAGGTTCTGGGTGGTGACACGGGCAGCCCCCATGTGACCGGCCATCTTCTTGCCTTTGAACACCTTGCCCGGGTCCTGACACTGACCGGTCGAACCGTGCGAACGGTGGCTGATCGAAACACCGTGCGAGGCGCGCAGACCACCAAAGTTCCAACGCTTCATCGCACCGGCGAAGCCTTTACCGATCGAGGTGCCCGAAACGTCAACTTTCTGACCTTCCAGGAAGTGTTCTGCCGAAATCTCGGCGCCCACATCGATCAGGCCATCTTCGGAGACGCGGAACTCGGCCAGCTTACGCTTGGGCTCGACCTTGGCAGCGGCATAGTGACCGCGCATGGCCTTCGAGGTGCGTTTTGCTTTGGCAGCACCGGCGCCCAGCTGAACGGCAGTGTAGCCGTCTTTGTCAGCGGTGCGCTGTGCAACGACCTGCAGGTTGTCCAGGTGAAGAACGGTCACAGGGATCTGCTTGCCGTCTTCCATGAACAGGCGGGTCATGCCAACTTTTTTTGCGATAATACCAGAGCGCATAATCTATACCCTCCGATCTTACGACTGCAGCTTGATCTCGACGTCCACACCAGCAGCGAGGTCGAGCTTCATCAGCGCGTCAACGGTCTGGGGGGTCGGATCAACGATGTCCAAGAGACGCTTGTGCGTACGGATCTCGAACTGGTCGCGGGATTTCTTGTCAACGTGAGGGCCACGGAGAACCGTGAACTTCTCAATCTTGTTCGGCAGTGGGATCGGGCCGCGCACGTTCGCGCCGGTCCGCTTGGCAGTGTTGACGATCTCTTGCGTGCTGGCATCCAGAACGCGATAGTCAAATGCCTTCAGCCGAATACGGATGTTTTGGCTTTGCATAGATACAGCCTTTTATCAGGCGTTGAGGTTGAGAGGAGGACAGACGCGCATCGCCAACCCTCATCGAACCCAAAAGGCGGGAATCACCCCGCCTTGATGTTCTTATTGAGAACTCGCGCGTATTAGTGGGGTTGGTGGGGTTTGGCAAGGGGGAGATTACATGTCGACCCCGATTTAGGGACACGCAGTCAGAAACGGAAGCTATTTTTCAACTCGAGCACTAAAGACAACCGGAAATTGCGCTTCTTCTAGGTTTAAGTGACCAGCTATCAACCACCCCTTCCCAGAGATGTCGACCTCAAATGTGTGCATTAATCGGGCCGCCAAAATGAAAAAGTCAGCTAACTCTTCTTTGGCTTGCTCGAACTCTTGCTCGGTCAAAGTCTTGTAAGAGGCATGCAAAAAGTTACCGCTTTTGTTGTAAAAGTCCTCTGCTTTTATTCGGCTAAGGTGATCTTCTTCAACTGAAACGAATTGGCCTTCGATACCTGTCTCTTTACTTGGCACCACCCTAATGGCTTCCGGGAAAAACCTTGGGTTGATCTTTTCCAAAAGCTTCATTTTTTGAGTGGCACTATAGTTCTTCTGCAAATTCTTAGAAATTGCTTCGCCAACATCCCGATGAGCCGAAACAGACAACAACATCAATTCTTCGATGATCATTCTGAGGTCAAGGTGAGCTTGCCGTAAGGAAACTAGACCAGCACTGCATAAAGGAGTTTTCGCAAGTTGTGTCGAGTAAGCTTCCAACGACAGCATATGGGCCTTAATCAAAATTAGATGCTCAACTGCGTCACGAACTTCAAACTCTTGTGTCATTTCTCAAAATTCTTTGAGTTTGCGAGTATTTTCAATCTTTCTCAACCAATTCTCGACAAAAAAGACCGCCCCATTGTTTGGAGCGGCCTTCATTGTCTCAGCGATGTGCCGGGCTGAAGCCCGGCCTAGCGATTACTTAATGAATTTCTACACACTTTTAGGGCACGTCTCGAGATCATAGAACTCAAACAAAAAGGGCGTCCCGAAGGACGCCCTTTCCGATTGATCATTCGCTTACGCGACTTACTCGACGATTTTCGACACGACGCCGGCGCCGACGGTGCGACCGCCTTCGCGGATCGCGAAGCGCAGGCCGTCTTCCATCGCGATCGGCGCGATCAGCTCAACGGTGAAGCCAAAGCTGTCGCCGGATAAAACCAATTCGGTGACGTCTCAGTTCCCAAAACCCACAGGCTAGTTCCTAACAAGCCACGGGGCTTCAACCTTCATGCCTTGATAGACCGCGTGCATGAAAAGGTGTGCAATCACAGGGTCATTTGAAAATGGCGAGAATTGCAGATTTCCCTCTCTGACATCGCCTTCCGCTTCATAGACCACCTCGTCGCCTTTAATCGTTACACGCACTTCAAGCTCCGCCAGTGTTTCCGGATCGACGGCAGTAGGATCGTCCGACAAAATCACAAAGTCCGCGACTTTTCCAACTTCGATAGACCCCTTCTCGTCTTCTTCAAAATGCTGCCAGGCGGGCCAGATTGTCATGGCTTTCAAGGCGGTCATAACGTCGACTCTTTGATGGGGACCCAAAATGTCACCAGACCGTGTGCGGCGGGTTACCGTCGCGGCGAGAACACGCATGCTGTTCGGAAAGGCGACCGGCGCATCGTGATGCGTGCCGAACTTCATGCCACGCTCGTGCAGCCATCCTGTAGGCGAAATATTTTCTGCGTTTATCGGCCCGACCGTATGATCCCGGTGCCAATCGCCCCAATAGAACGTATGCATCGGAAAGAGCGACGGAAACACACCAAGGCGCTTAAGGCTTGCGACTTGATCCTCGCGAAGAAACTGACCGTGAATCAGAACTGGGCGGTTGCCGGGATCGCCATACTTGATCTGTGCCTCTTCGAGTGCAGCAATCAGCATGTCAGATGCCCCTTCACCGTTGGAATGCACGAGGATTTGGAAATCGTTGTCGTAACACCAATTCACCGCGTCCTGGAGTTGCTCCATCGTGATGGCTGCGTATCCTGCGTAGCCGGCAGCATAGTTCCCAACCGGATCATAATAGGGTCGATCCCTTAAAGCGGTGAAACCTTGCGGCGAGCCATCAATTGTAAGTTTACAGCCCCCGACCCGAACCCTGTTTTCGTAGCTTTTCGAAGTGTTCGCACCAATAAACTCTTTCGACTCAAGAACATCCGGGAAGGCTACTACATCGATTGGAAGAGCTTCTTCCGCAGCAACTTTCCTGAGAACCTCGACAATCTGACCTGATGATCGGCCTTCCTGCCCGGTCGTATATCCAAACTTTGCCCAAAGGTCGGTTCCAGCTCGGGCAAATGCTGCCAGACCCTCTTCACCCAGATTTCCCAGCAAGGGAACGAGAACAGAAAAGAACGCGTACTCCTCCAGAACACCGTTTGGCTCTCCGGCCTCATCGCGTTGGATCACCCCGCCCGGAGGTGCTTCGGAAGCCGCCGTTATACCAGCCAATTCCAAAGCTTTCGAGTTTGCGACACCTATATGCCCAGACTGATGAATAATGACGACCGGCAAGTCCTCAGACACAATGTCCAACTCTTGTCGTGTTGGGTGACGGAGTTCCTTTAATTGAGCATTATCGTAACCAAAGCCGATGATCATTTTGACCTGCTCAACGGCTTGCGCATTCTCCTCGGCCCAGTCAGTCAGCGTGGATTGCAGACTGGCGATATCAATGACATCCCCGTCCGGTGGCGCAAGAAGGTTAGCGGACAGAGCTTGCAGGCCGCCCATGACGACATGTCCGTGGCTATCAACGAAACCCGGAAGCATCGCGCGCCCTTCCAGATCATAGGTTTCGGTTTCCTCACCCTGATGCACCGACAAGTCAGATAGCGACCCGACCGCAAGAATGCGCCCGTCTTTGACTGCGACAGCTTCGGCGGACGGAGCCGTATCGTTCATCGTTACAATTGGTCCGCCCAAATAGATCCGATCCGCAATCTTTTGTGAGGACGCAGAGGTAGATGAGAAAGCAACCGCTGCGACAAGACAAACTGAACGCGCCCAAAAGTGCATCTTATGACCTCTTTCTAATTGCAATGTCTCAATACGAAAGAAGTTAGCATTACTGTTGGCTTAGGCAAAAACGAAAAAGGGCGCCCCGAGGGACGCCCTTTCTTTGTATATTCGCTTACGCGAATTACTCGATGATTTTCGACACGACGCCGGCGCCGACGGTGCGGCCGCCTTCGCGGATGGCGAAACGCAGGCCGTCTTCCATCGCGATCGGGGCGATCAGCTCGACGGTGAAGCCGACGTTGTCGCCGGGCATAACCATCTCGGTGCCAGCCGCCAGGGTCACGG